>NZ_JAGIPY010000134.1:0-229 GCF_017813775.1 Labrys sp. LIt4 | reverse complement strand
AGTCTAGACCTACTGCCCAACCCGACGCTTATTCGCCGAAACACGCTCTCCATACCGATTAATCCAGTTCGCGTCGGGACATTCTGCTCGGATGAAAAAAGAAACCAATATATTGGACGAAGAATTACGCGGTCGCGCGCGGTACCGGAATTCTCTTCCGCGCTAGCGTGTTTTTGACAGGCGCCAGATCTCAATCCCGTGCTGTGGAAAAAATTGGAAGCTTTCCCAA
>NZ_JAGIPY010000133.1:0-229 GCF_017813775.1 Labrys sp. LIt4 | reverse complement strand
AATTCCATCCGCAATGAACCCACTTGCCAGATCTGCATGCGAAAGACCAGTATGTGAGGAGACCAAATAGAGCCTCCTTCGTTTCGCCAGGCGCTCACGATCGGATATGGTATTCATTGGAACCTGAAGTGGTGGACTGAAAACGCGCACGCTGATGGATAGTAGTGCATTGATCGCGGTGCATGAATCGAATGTCGACAATTCAAGGGGATCAGAAATCAGTTTCGGT
>NZ_JAGIPY010000132.1:0-230 GCF_017813775.1 Labrys sp. LIt4 | reverse complement strand
CGCGATTGGGCAACTGTGCTGCTTACTTTTGCCTCCTACCTCGGAAAATTTGCTCTGAATGACTGCTACTGCTGCAGACATGACGCTTCTGCATGAACAATCTCTCCTGCTGCTCGCTTCGTACGTCAATGCTGTCCTATATGCCTCACGGCTGCAGGCACGCGGATGTACCACGTTACCATCCGAACGCACGCACTTTAACCAGTTATTTGCCGCGTGAACGGGATATA
>NZ_JAGIPY010000028.1:0-49556 GCF_017813775.1 Labrys sp. LIt4 | reverse complement strand
CTTCAGGAGGAGATCAAGACCGACGAGCTTCTCACCAAGCTCGCAGTGGCAGGCGTCAACAAGAAGGCGGCCTGATCGGCGCGGCTTGTCTTTGTGCCCAAGCTCTCGATCCCCATCGCCGGCGGGCAGATCCTGAAAGCGGCCTCGGCTCTTCGAGCCGAGTGAGGATCACGCTCTTTTTGCATCCTCTGAAACAGGAATATTCGCTGGCAAACGGCCGGCCTGGCTCCCAGTCACGACCCAGGCCGAGCCACTCCAATTTTCAGGAACAAAGCCGGACCTATGAGGTTCGAACCGCGCGAGGCCGTTGTGCCCAGCGCCCCCGACTCCGGCTTCGCTGCGGGGCGGTCCGGTCAGCCTGCTCTTCGGAGTCGGTAGCCGGGCCGTCAGAGGGGACGCGTCGTCCGCATGCCAATGCCTTCTAGAGCAAAGCGCGTTCAAGCGTGAACGCTAATTTGCTCTAACTCATTGTTCTGACGCGTCTTTGCGATTCTAGGTGACTCCGTCTAATCGCAAAACGCTATAGGCGGCGCGCTGCCGATCCAACCGAAAGGTGCGAAGCAATGCTCAAGAAACTGATGTGCGCAGCCACCGTCTGCGTGCTGTTCCCCACGATCGCCCTTGCAGCGACAAGTGCGCAAGACTTTGTGAGCAAGGCGGCTGTTTCGAACATGTTCGAAATCGAATCCAGCAAGCTGGCATTGAAAAACGCGAGCAATGCCGATGTGAAAGCGTTCGCGCAGCAGATGATCGACGATCATACCAAGGCAGGTGATGAACTTAAGTCCACGCTTGCGGCCGCCGGCAACATCCAAATGCCACAGGCACTGGACGCCGCCCATAAAACAAGCCTGGACAGCCTGGCGGGCAAGTCCGGCGCGGCTTTCGATGACGCTTATGTCGCCGACCAGAAGAAGGCGCATGACGAAGCCGTCGCCCTGTTCACGGAGTACTCGACCAGCGGTGACAATCCTCAACTGAAGGGCTTTGCGGGCAAGACATTGCCGGTCCTCAAGATGCATCAACAGCACGCTCAGAAGTTGGGCGCCAGCGCCGATACAACTTCTTCTTCGCGCCAGCCCACCAGCGCGGAACCCACTTTGCAGGAAGGGGCCAACAGCTTCACCGAAGGCCAGGCCCGCGATCGGCTCTCGGCCGCTGGCTACGCTTCCATTCAGGGGCTCGCGAAGGATGACAAGGGTATCTGGCGAGGAAACGCGACCAAGAACGGCAAGTCCGTATCGGTCGGCCTGGACTACAAAGGAAATATCGTCGCGCAATAATTCAGAATTAAGTGAATCTATTCACGTAAAATGGAGCGATCGAGATGAAAAGAACGATTAGTGGCTTGTTCGATACACGAGAGCAGGCTTCGATGGCTGTCAAAGAGCTTCGGGCTGCTCGCATTCCGGAGGCCGATATCGGGTTGGTGTCCAACAATGTCGATGGCGTTGACCCGGACGGAGATGCCGCGACGGACGCCACCACGGACGCCGGAGCGGGGGCTGGAGTTGGAGCGGCCGTCGGCGGCATTGGTGGCCTTCTGACAGGTCTTGGCGTGATGGCCATTCCCGGGGTTGGGCCGGTCGTTGCAGCTGGCTGGCTCGCCGCGACGGTCGCGGGCGCGGCTACGGGAGCCGTTGTCGGTGGCGTGGCCGGCGGGCTCGTGGGGGCTCTGACCGATCGGGGCGTCGAGAAGGATGAGGCTCAAGTCTACGCCGAGGGCATACGTAGAGGCGGCAGCCTGGTGACCGCTACGGTTGACGATGACAATGCCGAGACTGCCAGGGCTATTTTGCAGCGCGGTTCCGTGGATGTCCGCACGCGCGAGCAAACTTATCGGAATGAGGGCTGGTCGGGCTTCGTCGAGGACGCGCCCATCTATACGAGCGATCAAGTTCGGGCGGAGCGAGACAGATATTCGCGCTCAGATGGCTTGTAAGAATCCGTTGCCTTCGACGATGTGATGCCGGATGCCACTCCCGTTCGGGAGTGGCACGGCCGTCATCGATCAGAAGTCCATGCCGGCGCCGGGGGGCATGGCAGGAGCTGCTTCTTTCTTCGGCTTTTCGGCCACCATGGCTTCGGTGGTCACGAGCAGGCCGGCAACCGAGGCCGCATCCTGCAGGGCTGTACGGACGACCTTGGCAGGATCGATCACGCCCTGCTCGAAGAGATTGCCGTATTCGCCGGTCTGGGCGTTCCAGCCATGGGCGTATTCGGCGCTTTCCCGCAGCTTGCCGACGACGAGCGAGCCTTCCCAGCCGGCATTTTCGGCGATCTGGCGTATCGGCGCCTCGATTGCGCGGCGAATGATGTCGATGCCGTATTTCTGGTCGGCATTGTCGGCCGTCAGAGCGTCCAGGGCTTTGGATGCCCGCAGCAGGGCTACGCCGCCGCCCGGAAGAATGCCTTCTTCGACTGCAGCGCGCGTCGCGTGCATGGCGTCATCGACCCTGTCCTTGCGCTCCTTGACCTCGACTTCGGTCGCCCCGCCAACGCGGATCACCGCGACCCCGCCCGCGAGCTTCGCCAGCCGCTCCTGCAGCTTCTCGCGATCATAGTCGGAGGTCGTCTCCTCGATCTGCGCCCTGATCTGGGCCACGCGCCCGTCAATGTCGTTCCTGCCGCCCGCACCGTCAACGATGGTGGTGTTTTCCTTCTCGATCACCACCTTCTTGGCCCGGCCGAGCATATCGAGCGTCACGTTCTCCAGCTTGATGCCAAGATCCTCGCTGATCACCGTACCACCGGTAAGGATGGCAATGTCCTCGAGCATGGCCTTGCGCCGGTCGCCGAAGCCCGGTGCCTTGACGGCCGCAACCTTCAGGCCGCCGCGCAGCTTGTTCACCACCAGCGTCGCCAAAGCCTCCCCTTCCACGTCTTCCGCGATGATGGCGAGGGGCTTGCCCGACTGCACGACCGCCTCCAGGATCGGCAGCAAGGCCTGGAGGTTGCCCAGCTTCTTCTCGTGGATGAGGATGTAGGGATCCTCGAGTTCGACGCGCATCTTCTCCTGGTTGGTCACGAAGTACGGCGAAAGGTAGCCGCGGTCGAATTGCATGCCCTCGACGACTTCGAGCTCGGTCTCGGCCGTCTTGGCCTCCTCGACGGTGATCACGCCTTCATTGCCGACCTTCTGCATGGCCTCCGCCAGGAAACGCCCGATCTCGGTGTCGCCATTGGCCGAAATCGTGCCGACCTGGGCGATCTCGTCGTTCTTGGTAATTTTCTGTGCGTTGGCCTTCAGTTCGGTGACGACCGCCTCAACGGCCTTGTCGATGCCGCGCTTGAGGTCCATGGGATTGATACCCGAGGCCACCGCCTTGGCGCCTTCCTTTACGATAGCTTGAGCGAGAACGGTCGCCGTGGTGGTGCCGTCGCCGGCCAAGTCGTTGGTCTTGGAGGCAACCTCGCGCACCATCTGGGCGCCCATGTTCTCGAACTTGTCCGAGAGCTCGATCTCCTTGGCGACGGTGACGCCGTCCTTGGTGATGCGGGGCGCGCCGAACGACTTCTCGATCACGACGTTGCGGCCCTTCGGGCCCAGCGTGACCTTGACGGCATTGGCGAGAATGTCGACGCCGCGCAGCATCTTGTCACGCGCGTCGGTGGAGAATTTGACTTCCTTGGCAGCCATTGGATCTCTCCTGCAATAGGCAGCTATCTAGACTGTAATGGGGATGAAGAAGCCGTCAGGCGGCCTTCTTCACGGCACTGGCGTTTTCGACCACGCCCAGCACGTCGCTTTCTTTCATGATGAGGAGATCTTCACCATTGATCTTGATCTCGGTGCCTGACCATTTGCCGAACAAAATGCGGTCCCCGACCTTCACGTCGAGTTCGACCAGCTTACCGGCCTCATCCCGCGCACCAGGACCGACCGCGACGACCTCACCCTGCTGCGGCTTCTCCTTGGCCGTATCGGGAATGATGATACCGCCCGCCGTCCTTTCGTCGGCTTCGATGCGGCGGACCAGGACGCGATCATGCAATGGACGGAACGTCATATCGTTCTCCTTCAAGGACAAACAATTTTGAGTGTTCCACCGCTCCGATCCTGGGACCGGAGCGGGGCGCGCGACCCAAGCGGCGTCGCGCGCGAAATGAGGTGGTTGAGGGCTTTTTCGATTTCAAGAGCGTCGATGGAAATTTTTAGCAGTCCGGGGCATTGAGTGATAATCCATTGAATGCGTTGATGTTTTTTGTCCTTTTCGTGCATGCCGGTCGAGCCGGGGCTCAGGCGGGACTGTCTGAGGGCGCTCGCATGCATGCCCATTCAAAATCATTCGGTGGCCTCTTGAAATGCCGGAGGCGTGACCTAACTCGTATTTGCCGGGCGCCTCAAGGGGACCGGCATTCCCGCTCTGCGGCCAGGTGCGCGGCGGGAAAACCAAACTTGTATCCATGTTGCTTCAACAGGAGGATGTGGCTATGAGAACCACTCTTGACTTTACACCGCTGTTCCGCTCGAGCATCGGTTTTGACCGGATGCTGAATGCCCTGGAGGCGACGAGCCGTATTGAAACGGCCGGCAATTGGCCGCCCTACGACATCATCAAGACAGGCGACGACGACTACCGCATTGACATGGCGGTAGCGGGCTTTTCTCAAGACGAACTGAGCATTACCCAGGAGCGCAACGTCTTGATGGTGTCCGGTCAGAAGACAGGCGAAGATACAGCGCAATATATGCACCGGGGCATTGCCGGACGCGCCTTTACGCAACGCTTTGAGCTTGCCGACCACATCAAGGTCGTGGGCGCGAACCTCGACAGGGGCCTGCTGACGATCGATCTCAGGCGTGATCTTCCCGAAGAGATGAAACCGCGCCGGATCGAGATCGCGGGGGGCGATGCTCAAGCCAAGACCGGCATGCGGGCGATCGAAAGCGAGAAGCACGCGGCCTGATAGCCGAATGGCCACGCAAGGCAAAGCGCCGGACGGAAAGATCCGGCGCAGCCGAGAGCATTTGTCAACCGATTGAGCATGAAGGAGACAGATGATGAGTGTGCGCGATCTAATTCCTTGGGGGCGCAACAGCGCCGGCCAGCTTCCCAGCTTCTTTCGAGAGGGGGACCGCGATCCCTTCCTGTCGCTGCACCGCGAGATGAATCGGCTGTTCGACGATGCCTTCCGATCGTTCGACACCAGACTGCCGAATGTCGGCAGGATCGGCTCTTCCGGTGCCAACTGGCCTAGCGTCGAAATCTCGGACAATGAAAAGGAGATCACGGTGACCGCCGAGGTGCCGGGGCTGGCGGAGAGGGATATCGAAGTATTCCTCAGCGAGGGGGTGCTGACGGTGAAGGGCGAAAAGCGCTCGGAGACTGAGGACAAGGAAAAGCAATTTTCCGAACGCTTTTATGGTCGCTTCGAGCGTCGTATTCCGGTCGGCTTCGAAGTGGAAGAAGAGAAGATCAGTGCCCGTTTCAAAAATGGCGTGCTGACTGTCACGCTTCCCAAGACCGAAAAGGCGAAAGCCCAGGTTAGGCGGATCGAAGTAAAAAGCTGACCTTCATGGCGGCGGTTGCATGTACATATGCGGCCGCCTCGCCGGGCATATTAGGCAATAAGGTTCCTGAAGCTTGATTCCAATTTGTGATGAGCAAAGTTTCATTTGAAAAACCGGCCCGATTTATGCCTCGGACGAACCTGTTACATCAGGTCTCCAGCGTAGCAGAGGCTTCATATTATCTCTTGCATCGTTGGCCGCCGCAAAGAGGTCCAGCGTATTTCGCCGCGCGCGAGGCATGTTACCTGGCTGCCCTCGGGCGGATGAACCCGGATGAATGCCGCCGAATTTTTGCTCGGGCGTTGGACGAAGCGGGAATGCCGGTTCTGGATGAATCCACTGAAGCCGCCGGCGTCGCGCTGACGGAGGATAGGACATCAACGCCCGTGACCTTTACGAGGTCCGGGGCGTGGGAGAATAAAAACCTTCGCTCGTCCAAGGAACGGCTGCGCAGAGCCCGAGACGCCCACGGTCCGGACCGGGCATCGCTGCGAGACCCGCGGTTTGCGCTTACAAGGTTCGGTCCGACCCATGAGTTTGTTGTTGGGGGGCAAAGCGCCTGACGTGCTCCGAAAGCAAGATAAGGAGGTCGAGATGGTGAATATCGGTGATGTTGTCCGTATCAAGCTCGGTATAGTGACATCGCTGTCGGTGATGTTCGACATCGATGCGACCTTTGAAGTCGTCGCATTGCATTTCGGTCCCGGCAATGATCCGGAAGGAAACGTCGATCTCATGAGGCCCGACGGCAAGATCGAACCATGGTTTCCGGCTTCACGGCTCGAAAAGGCTCCTGTGCGCCGGCCCACCCACTAGCGGGCCGAACGCAGGATCAGGTCGAACGGCGTCGGAATCCGTGTCGTCCCACAGGGCGCCAGCCGTGCGGGATGATATTCCGGGGAGGAGCGCGTGTTTTATTCCATGCCGACCTCGGTTGCTACGAGGCCTTTGGAAAGCCGAGCGCGCGGGCCGGACCGTCCGCTCTTCTTGCGGTGTTCCAGCGGGAAAGCGTGCAAGGTCCGGGCATGCGGAACGACTCCGAGGCCGTTGTAAAAATACCGTCCAAGCCCTTGAAACGGCCTTGGTTTGTACCATTTCTTTGCGCGTCGGGCGCCCGATGGGGCTCGATGCGGACGCCGACTGCGTCTGGCGTCCTGCTTGTAACCATGTTGCTTTGATGAGGATGTGGCTATGAGAACCTACGACTTCACCCCTTTTGCCCGTTCGGCAATTGGCTTTGACCGTCTCTTCGAACTTCTGAACGCAGGTTCGAAGGAAACAGCCGAAGGCTATCCCCCCTACGACATCATACGCACGAGCGAAGACGGTTTCCGCATAAGCTTGGCGGTCGCCGGATTCAAATCCAGCGATATAAGCATTACTGCCCAGCAAAATCTCTTGACCGTCACCGGCCGCAAGGCGGATGCGAAGAACGAGATGGACTACATATATCATGGCATTTCGGCCGCGCCGTTCGAACGCCGCTTCAATCTGGCCGACTATATCGAGGTCGAGAGCGCCAGTTTCGAGAACGGCCTTTTGCAGATCAATCTTATTCGGCGCCTCCCCGAGGCGATGAAGCCCCGCCGCATCGAAATTCGCACCGCAGAAGCTGCCGACCATCATAAACCAGCAAAGGCCGCTTGATTCCAATGGCTTGGGGAGCGCAATCGGCGTTCCCCGAGATCGGAGAGGGTCTTGTCATGGAAAAGCGATCAACACGAAACGAGTTCGATATTTCCCGGCTTCTTCGTCCCGCTCAGGCTTTCGATCACCCAAGGGATGTCGTTGCCGACCCGGATCTGACATTGAATGAGAAGCGGGCGATCCTGGCCTCCTGGGCATCGGATGCCTGCGCGTTGGAGGCAACTCCCAGCCTTCGGGAAATCAGGAGGGGGCGCGTCGTTCCCTTCGATGACATCATGGATGCGTTGCGTGCCCTGGATGGCGACCGGATGAACAGCATGTCGCGCTATGATCGGGCGACACGTCGTCGCCGTGCGACGAATGGGCGGCACTCGACGGATGAGGGCAGTCCATCCCTGCAGTGAAACTCCGGCGTTCCGGCGGGGAGCCGAGTGTTGGCCAATCTGCGAGCCTGCATCGGACATTTCTGGCTCCTTCCGGAATTCGCCATCCAGAACCAGCCATTGCGCCTCGGCGGGATTGGACCGGCCATATCCGCGAGATGTGCCCTGCAGGGATCGCTTGCGGGCGGCAGCCCCAGCGCGCCTGAAATCATGACGCCGCTGCAACGCGATTTCGAAAGCCCTGGCTTGCCAAGGGAGGGCTTTGCCATCCGACAAGATGAAGCCGACCACTCGAAAACAAGCGGGAACATGGGCGGGCGGCGCTAGTTGGGTCACTGGATACAAGGAAGGGGACATCATGACCAAGCTCCCGCCCACTCCTCCGGAGAACCAGAGCCACAAGGGCACCGGTGATCCCAAGACGCCGGTCCGAGACCAGGCGCCCCATGGCAAGCAGCGGCCCGAAAATCCTCAGCAGCAGGGCCAGCAAGCCAATATCAAGCAAAACACGAAAAATCAGGGTTATCAGCAGGACCGGTGAGACAGGAGACGGATATGTCTACCTCGGCCAAGACACCGAGAAGCATTCGCCATGGCGGCCCCGGTGCTTCCCATGAAAATGCAAAGGACCGTCCGCAGGTCGAAAAACCTGCCGCAGATACGGGGCAGCGCCGGCGCAGTGCCGTATCCGGCGGAGGCGGCGAAAGAGACAGTCATCACACCCATGATCCCGAGAAGAAGGGTGGTGGCACTCACCCCGCCCGCTGAGAGGTCGACGATGGCCAAGAATGTAAGCAAGCGCCAGCCCTTGCAGGGCAGAAAGACCCATGAGCAACAGCTTCGAACTCTGGAGCGAAAGCCGGACGTCCCCGATCGCCGTCAGGAGGAAGCGTCGCTGAGCCGGCCGGCGGATAGCATTCTTCCTCTCCCCAAGCGGGAGGCGCGTCAGGCGGAATTTCCGGTGAGCCGCGGCGGCCTCAATCAGGAGAGCCGGGACCATAACAAACACAACCGTCCGGGGCAGGAGGGGCATCGGCCTCAACGGCATTCGCCCGCCGAACAAAAGGACCGCGACGGCCAATAGCCTCTCGCGGGCCGCATTGGAATGAGAGGGCAAACCGCAAGGAGAATTGCTGTGGCGCATGCGAGCAAGAAACATATGGGCTCTGGTACCGCTGGCAAGGGCGCCGGAACCGGCGGGACGTCCGATCTTGCGAAAGACAAGATCGAGGAAAACATGGTTCTGTCCAATCGCGACAAGTCTCAGCACTCCAAGGACAGAGGCATGGACAGCAAGAGGAACCAGACGGACCAATTGCAGGACCATGCAGCCAACCGGCTGTCCGAAGAGAAAAAGCCGAGACAGAAATCCTGAGCCTCCGGCGACCCAGTCAGGAGAAGGGTCTCTGGCGCATGCTGCCCCTGATGCTTAGTGCGGTTCATTTAAGAAAGAAGCGCTCCGGATTGTCATAGCCGCGCTCGACCCGGCTATCCGGAAACCGCCCGCGCAATACGGAGATCCAGGTTGGCTTGCCGGGTCAAGCCCGGCAATGACAAAGGTCGGGCCGACCTGAAGACGCTAAGTGAACTGCATTGCCCCTTGATGCTGCCCCTCTTGGCGGGGCCAGTCACACTATGGTTCTCCGATCGTCCTCTACACCCCGGAAGGATAGGTCTCGGGCAGTTCGCCATTCCATTCGGAACTGCGCTCCAGCGGCTCGACCGCGCGGGTCTCGTCGAAATGCAGCACGGCATCGAATTGTGCCGAGAGATCGGCTCGGAAATAATGGCTGGCCCGTTCGGTCTCAGGCCGATAGATCACGCCTATCGCCCGCTCGAGCAGCCGCCGGGGCAGGCTTGCGCCGTTCCCCCGCAGATCGAGCTGGAAGCGATCGAAAGAAACACCGTGCAGCAAGGCCTCGTAGCTGTCTGCCAGGCCCGGCCGGACACTCTTGCGCTCGGCTGGTCCACCCCAGTCGGAGGCAGCCGTCACGGTGCCGCGATAGGTCGTGAAGCCCACGAGAAAGGCTTTATGCCCGTGCTTTTCGCGAATGAGCTGTCCCAGATTGATCTCGCCATGGCTGCTTCTATCCGTCGCCCGGGCATCTCCCAGATGCGAGTTGTGAGCCCAGACGACGATTTTGGGGAACTGCACCCGCCGGGTGAGATGAGCGGCCAGGGCCTCGAACGTTTCGGCCATGTGGCGATCCCGCAAATTCCAGGTCGACTCGGGAGCAAGAAACATGGCGCGATAATAGGCTTCGGCGTTCTTGACCAGATGGGCATTTTGCTGCGCCGCAAAAAGTTCGTCGTCGAGCAGACCGGCCTGGACCTCGGCGGGCGCGGGGCGTCGCTTCAGCATGTCGACCAATTGCGCCAAGACGTCCTCCTGACAGGATTTTTCGATCGCGGTGCCGGCGACGAAACCATAGACTTGCGGGTCGGGGCCGAAATGGTCGAAACAGGAATAACGGTGCCGTGCGACCTCGGCCGCGGCCGGATCGACCTGATCCAGGTAATGCAGTACCGCCTTCATGGAATCATGCAGGGCGTAGAGGTCGAGACCGTAGAAGCCTGCCTTGGGCTTCGTCCCTTCCGATGTCCGGTTATGCCGACGCAGCCACTCGATGAAGTCGACGACAACCTTATTGCGCCACATCCAGGTCGGAAAGCGACGAAAGTCGGCGAGCGCCTCCTCCGCGTCGAGATCGCAGCCCGGCCCTTGAACGTAGCGGTTGACCCGGTAAGCGTCAGGCCAATCGGCCTCGACGGCCACGCCGACAAAGCCCTTCTCTTCGATCAGGCGCTGCGTAATCCGTGCACGTTCTTCATAGAACTCGTGCGTGCCGTGCGAGGCTTCGCCGAGAAGGACGAAGGGAGCCTCGTCTATCTGCTCGAGAAGGTGATCATAATCCTGCGGTCCGCCGGACAACTGCAGGATATGCTTGTTTAATGCGCCCACGACCGCGTCGGCCGGATCATCCCCGGATGAGGTTCGCGCTCCCGCCCTGGCAAGAAGATCTCGAACTTCCTCATCGCTGGTCTGGGAGAAATCACCGTACCAACTCCCGACGCTGACGAATGGCTGCGGCGTCGTTGCGCAAAGAACCTCGTCGGCCTCGTCCCTCATCGCTTCGCAGGTTTCCGGGCTGCCGACAGGTACGGCTGCGACGATATGAGCGGGCCGGCTTTGCCGCAGCGCCTTTATGGCCGCGCGCATCGTCGAGCCGGTGGCAAGCCCGTCATCGACCAGGATGACATTTCGGCCGCGCAGCCGCAAAGGTGAGCGGCCGCCGCGATAGAGCCGCTCGCGGCGGTCGAGCTCTCTTTGCTCCTTGGCTGCGACCTCATCGATGACAGATGCCGGCACGGCAAGTCTGGTGACGATCTCGTCATTCAAAACGCGTACATTCGCGGGGGCGATCGCACCCATGGCAAGCTCTTCATAGCCGGGCACGCCGAGTTTGCGCACAACGAAGACGTCGAGCGGCGCCTTCAAAGTTTTGGCGACCTGATAGGCAACCGGCACGCCGCCTCGAGGCAGCGCAAGGACCGTGACATCCTTGCGCCCCGCATGATGTCGGAGCTTTCCGGCCAGGGCACGCCCTGCCTGCCCACGATCTGAAAAGGTGGTGGCCATCATCTCAAATCCAATGCTGCTGAGCTTTATCCGCCGCCTGCCGCGAGGCGCTCACTCAGGGATGACGGGCCTTCGAGTATCCCTTTTCCGGCTGCGGCCGAGGCGCGGAAGCTCTCCTTGCTATCCGGTCTGACTATGTGCGCCACCGGCACGGGAGATGCCGCAAAGGGCCTCGCCGGCGGCTCCATCGCCGGTCGTGACGGCGACATCGCCCAGCGAAAGGATACCCAACCAGCTGTTTATTGTGATCGACGACCGGCAGGCGCCGTACCTGAATGTCGCCCATATTGCGGGTCACTTCCTCGATTTCCTGATCGGCGAAACAGTATTTTACGTCCTTGGTCATCACCTCTCGGACGCTCGTATCAGGCCCCTTGCCGTGGGCTACGGCACGCACCGCAATGTCTCGATCGGTGATCATCCCAACCAGCCGGTTGTTCTCACCGACGGGCAAAACGCCGGCATCGAGTTTGGCCATCAGCTGGGCGGCTTGGGCGATTGTTTCGCCGGCATTAGCCACGCGCACATCGCGCGTCATTGCATCGCTTACCTGCATGGCAGCCTCCTTTGCTGGATTCGAAAGCGGCGGCACGACCGATCAGGTTCCCTCATGGTCGCCTTTCCATAGAACCGCCCCTTCCCAACGAGCCAATGCTGCAACTGTTCCGCGTGGAGGTCCTTCCCTGAACGGAGCCTCGCGAGAGCCGGCGCCATCGCTCCCGTCGCCTTCGATCCGCATCTCGGCGTCTTAATGCACCCGACAGGGGGAACGCGGGGTGTGATCATTCGTTTGGTGGCACGGAAAACAGGGCCCCGCTCCCATGCAGTCAAATCAGCCGCGCCCTGCAGTGCTTGTGATCGAGGACGAAGTTTTCGCGCGTATTGTGATTGCCGATTTTCTCGCGGACCGGCATCTCGAGGTGCTCGAGGCCGAAAATGCGGACAAGGCCCTCCAGATCCTGGAACAGAGACAGGATGTGAAGGTGATTTTTACGGACATAAATATGCCCGGGAAACTGAATGGTATCGAGCTTGCTCGAATAGTGCGCACCCGTTGGCCTCGGGTTCACGTTCTCGTGACGACCGGAGCTCCTCAGAAAGAGAGAATTCCTGCCGGGAGTCATTTCGTGTCCAAGCCCTATGATCAGGCTCAACTGGCGGATCGGATCCATTTACTTGCCAAAGCGGACTGAATCCTCCACGGGCAATATGCGAGATTCGCGCTGGCCGGCGTAGCTCCTTATATACTATCCGCCGATGCCGAAACGCAGTGCCAGGGCCGAAGGTGCCATACGGCATTCTCATGCCCCAAACACCCGGGATGACGGCGGCGCCGACGCGACCCTGTTGTTTTCTCTCGAATTGACATCACCTTCGTTCGTAGCGGCGCAAAAGCGTCGGCCGACTCGAAGGCGGAGACGGAGCAGATCACAAGCTCCCGATTATCCGAAAACCATCCTTGAGCGTTCCGGCAGGACGATGAACGCCAACCCAGGAGGACGACTGCAATGGCCAACAGCACACGAATTCAGCCAGCATTCCTGTTCGATCTCGACGGCACGCTTGTCGACAGCGTTTATCAGCACGTGCTGGCTTGGAAGGAGGCCCTCGATGCCGAGGGTATCAAGCTCTCTGTCTGGCGCATTCATCGCAAGATCGGCATGAGCGGGGGTCTATTCACCAACCAGCTCCTGCGTGAGACCGGACTGGATATCAGTGAAGAGCGAGTCGAACGCTTGCGTAAAAATCATGCGGCCGCCTACCGTCGCTATGGCAGCAGCATCCATCCGCTGCCAGGCGCCCGTGAACTGCTCGATTGGTTGACACAGGCCGGCATTCCCTGGGCCATCGCCACCAGCGGACGCATGGAGACCGCGGCTGTCAATCTCGCAGCGCTCGGCGTCGATCCTGATCGTTCCCCGGTGGTGACGCGGGATCAGGTCAAATACGCCAAGCCTGACCCCGACCTCTTTCTGGCGGCGGCTGAGCGGCTGGGAGTGGCGATCGAAACCGCCATTGTGGTTGGGGACAGCATCTGGGACATGCTGGCTGCAGTGCGCTGCAAGGCGCTGGGTGTCGGGCTGCTCAGTGGCGGCTACGGGACCGATGAACTTCAGGATGCGGGAGCAATCCGCGTCTACGATGATCCGCTCGATCTTCTGCAGCATATCGATGAAGTAGGGGGGCGGCGATAACGGGCAGCCAAGTGATCACCGCCCTCCTGTTCCGGCTCCGGAACAGGGACGAGCCTTGCTGGTTCGGTCGCCACAACGGTAGCAGGAGATGGTCATGGCCGGAACCGTCGGCGACTTCATCGTGGATCGCCTGTATGCGTGGGGCGTGCGCCGGATTTTCGGCTATCCCGGCGATGGCATCAACGGCGTGTTTGGCGCTCTGAATCGCTCCGATGGCAAGATCGAGTTCATCCAGGCAAGGCACGAGGAAATGGCGGCCTTCATGGCTGCAGCCCATGCCAAATTTACGGGCGAACTCGGCGTGTGCATCGCGACCTCCGGCCCGGGTGCCTCGCATTTGCTGACCGGATTGTATGATGCCAACCTCGACCATGTCCCGGTTCTCGCCCTTGTCGGCCAGCAATCTCGTGACGCCTTGGGCGGGCATTATCAGCAGGAACTGGATCTGACGAGCATGTTCAAGGACGTGGCCGGTGCCTTCGTTCAGCAGGCTTCGTCCGTTCCGCAGGTCCGCCATCTGATGGATCGCGCCATCCGCATTGCGCTCGGCGAGCGCAAGGTGACGGCCGTGATCATTCCCAACGACCTGCAGCGTCTTGAATACGAGGATCCTCCTCGCAAGCACGGCACGCTGCATTCAGGCGTAGGATATGCCGGCCCGAGGGTGATGCCGGAGGACGAAGATCTGCAAAAGGCGGCCGATGTTCTCAACGCCGGCTCGAAAGTAGCGATCCTTGTCGGAGCCGGGGCTCTCGGGGCGGAAGAGGAAGTCTCGGCCATCGCCGGGCTTTTGCAGGCGGGCATTGCCAAGGCTCTCCTGGGCAAGGCTGTCGTTCCCGACGATCAGCCTCATGTCACGGGCGCGATCGGCCTGTTGGGGACCGGACCGAGCTACCGCATGATGAACAGCTGCGACACCCTCCTCGTTATCGGCTCCGGCTTTCCCTATGCCGAGTTCCTTCCCGAGGAGGGACAGGCGAGGGGGGTACAGATCGACATCTCGCCTGCGATGCTTTCGCTGCGCTATCCCATGGAGGTCAACCTCGTCGGAGATGCCAGGCACACGCTCCGGGCGCTGTTGCCGTTGATCCAGGAAAAGGCCGACGCGGACTGGCGGCGTTCCATCGAAGAGGACGTGGCGGAGTGGTGGAATATACTGGAGGAGAGGGCCATGCGGCCTGCCAATCCGGTCAATCCGCAACGGGTGGTGTGGGAATTGTCCTCACGCCTGCCCGAGCGGGCTATCATCACGAGCGATTCAGGCTCATGCGCCAATTGGTTTGCGCGCGATCTGAAACTGAGATCCGGCATGATGGCTTCTCTCTCGGGCGGATTGGCCTCGATGGGTGCGGCGGTTCCCTATGCGATCGCCGCAAAGCTCGCTCATCCGGACCGGCCTATCATTGCCCTGGTCGGCGATGGCGCAATGCAGATGAACAATATGGGGGAGTTGATCACCATTGCCAAATATTGGCGGACATGGGCGAATCCCTGCCTGGTCACCTGCGTTTTCAACAATCAGGATCTGAATCAGGTAACCTGGGAGCAGCGCGTGATGGAGGGCGATCCAAAATTCGACGCCTCCCAACAAATTCCTGACGTGCCCTATCACCGTTTCGCAGAGCTGATCGGACTTAAAGGTCTATTGGTCGACAGGCCCGAGGATCTCGGACAGGCTTGGCAGGCGGCCCTTTCGAGCGACAGGCCCACTGTTTTGGAAGTCAAGACCGATCCCGAAGTATTCCCGCTGCCGCCACATATTACATTTGAGCAGGCGGTGCATTTTTCCGAGATGCTGCTCAAGGGTGATCCGCGAAGCGGCAATATTCTAACCAATACGGCGAGGCAATTATATTCAACTCTACTCGGTGGGCGCCACAAGCGCAGTTGACGCCTAAATCAACGCCTGGGGAAGTCCAGCCCGCCCATACAATCAGGCCGATGAACATTCGACATGGCAGACGAGGACTTTGCCATGCCCCCTGCTTCGCGTCGAGCCTGGCCCATAGACGAACCGCGCCGCCGCCAAGCGACCGAAAAAACCATCCGCAGGCTCAGCGGTACTGGCTTGGCTGCGATTTATGACGGCGAAGTGACAAAGAGTGGCAGGGATGCCCTAGAGATCGTTCGCGACTGGGGCATGAATTTCAAGGCGCATCGATCGGCCGGACTAGCGAGAGTGTCGGCTTAAATCTGGATGCGTGGTATAGTTTTAGGATTTCGTGCCAAAGACATTGGCGGCTCAAATAGCTACTATCAGTTCGATCGATTATCTGCTTGCAAGGCTATCCTCAGCCCAAATTTTTGCGCGGTGTTGTTGATGAAAGCGCACGGATATGCACTTCAGGAATAATTCCCGACAGCCAACACCATGCTGCTGCCAGGGCCCCTGTCGAAGGAGCCCTTCTACAGGAAAGAAATGCATTCGGCACTCGACCAGATCCGAATCCATCGATCTTAAGCTTTGTGCTAGTCCTGGTATTGTTCGAGATAGATCTATTATTTCGATGCATGTGTTGCGTATTATGAAATCTATTTTAGAAGAAAGTAAAAGTAACTATAAGTTAAATTAATTCTATAGAAGTTGACCTGATTTAATATATAGACCAAATTTTGACGAAATGGAGGGGTGTATATAGATATTTATTCGGAATTTTTATACTATACTAGCTGATATACTGAGCGCGATTTGGAGAATGATATGTTGAATGCATCAACAGTACCAGGCTCCCACGGAGATACGCTGGGGTGCTAGAGGAACCTGTCGAGGTCACGGCTTCCGAACCGCTTTTTGGTTCGTCAAGCGTTTGGTTCATTCTCGGCTGTCTGAGGACGCCCGTATGGGTGTTCGACATCGACGATAGCTGCGTTCTCTGGGCCAATGCGGCCGCCATCGACGTATGGCAGGCTGCGACCCTGCGTGAACTTCGGGCGCGGGACATGAAGAGCGACATGTCGGCCTCGGTGGCCAAGCGCCTGCGCCAATATCAAGAGGATTTCGAGCGGACGAACATTTCCTTTACGGAGCTTTGGACAATCTATCCGGGCGGCCGTCCAACGACGTTGCATGTTCGGTATAGCGGCGTGAGATTGCGTAACGGACGCATGGCGATGCTGTGCGAAGCTCTAGGGGAGCCTTCGGAGACACCGGAGACTTTGCGTAGTGCCGAAGCTCTGCTGCACACGCAGATGATGATTTCTTTATATACCGAAGACGGATTGCTGCTCTATGAGAATCCGGCTGCACGCCATACGCGAGAGCCCAACGACCGATCATTGTCGGCGCGCTATGCAGACCAGAATGACTTTGTGCAGTTGAGCAAAACTCTGTCCCGCGAGGGTGAATCTCGGAGGATCGTACGCATACGTACGACCCACGGCGTCCGTTGGCACGAGGTGACGGCGCGCAGGTGCCGGGACGCCGTTACCGGATCACCTGCTTGTCTGGTGAGCGAGGTCGATCTCACCGATCTCAAGGAAACCGAGGAGAGGGCACGATTCCTCGCCTATCACGACGTGCTAACCGGCCTGCCCAATCGGACCTCGGCCATGAGGGATTTCCCCATGCGACTGGAGGCTGCTCTCCTGGCTGCCGAGCGCGTCGCGATAATGTTCCTCGACCTGGATTACTTCAAGACGATCAACGATTCTCTCGGGCATTCGGTGGGTGATGAAGTCCTGATCGAGGTGGCCGATCGGCTCAAAAAGGTCGTCGGCCGCAGCGGGGCTGTGGCGCGCCTGGGAGGAGACGAATTCTTGATCATGGCGCGAAGCGGCAAGCGTTCCGATCGATTTGAACGAACTGCACAAGCCCTTCTGTCGGCTTTCGCCAAGCCGCTGAAGATATCCGGGCGAACATTGACGATCTCTCCGAGCATCGGCATCAGCGTCTTCCCGGACGATGGAAGCAGCATCGACGCGCTGATGCGTCACTCGGATCTTGCCTTGTACAAAGCCAAGGAAGATGGACGCAATTGCTTTCGCTACTTCACCAAATCCCTCCAGGAGAGGGCGCAGGTCAGGATCGACTTGGAATCGGACATTCGGCGCGCGCTGCACAACCAGGAGTTCGAACTGTTCTTTCAGCCGCGTGTTTCGACGAAGACGCTGCAGATCGTCGGTGCGGAGGCCCTCATTCGTTGGCGGCATCCCCGCAGGGGGTTGATCATGCCCTCCGAGTTCATCCCTCTGTGCGAGGAGACGAACATGATCAACCAGCTTGGCGACTGGGTATTGGAGGTAGCGATCGAACGCCAGGTGTCCTGGCGGCGCAAGGGATATCCCTTGTCCATTTCGGCGAATTTGTCTCCTCGCCAGTTGCGCAGCCGTGACGTGATTGCCAAGCTTGCGGCGGTGATGGAGCGCACGGGCTGCGCGCCGGGCGATATCGAACTTGAAATTACCGAATCCACCATCATGGAGAGCGGCCAAGGCCCCGACGGCATCATTTCTCAACTGAAGAATCTGGGCGTGAGGCTGGCCATCGACGACTTTGGGACCGGCTACTCGAATCTGGCCTATCTGCAAAATTTCCCGATAAGCTGCCTTAAAATAGACCGGTCGTTCATTGCCGAGCTCACCCGCAACGACGCCATTGCTGAATTCATTATTTCCATGTGCAGGCTGATGGATATTCATGTCGTAGCCGAAGGCGTCGAGACTTTGGAGCAATTGAATTGGCTGAGAGCGAGAGGTTGCCAGGAGTTTCAGGGGCACTACTTTGGAAGCGCGGTGCCGGCGGCCGAGTTCGAGCGGCTACTCGAGCTGCAGCATGCGCTGCCGAAGGAGACGGCAATCCCAGTGGCTGATTGTCAGCCGGTGAAAGCCGGGCGCTCCTAGGGAGGGTGCCAATCCGTTCAGCGTCGGTCGTTTCGACCCGAATGACCAGCGCCGGCAAGCCGGCAGCCCGATAGCACGAGCGGCGGTACCATCCTGCTGAAAACTCCCGCTTCCCGGCGAAAGCGGGAGCGAACACGCCAGGACTCCGAGCGCCGGACCGTTGCGGCAATTTGTATGAGTCTCGGCCGCTATCCGCAGTCCTTTCGTTCCATCTTGTGCCGGCCACCCCGCGACTTGAATTTGACTAGCCGCCAGCGGGGCACGGCTGAATGGAAGAGTGCAGTGCGGCGAACAGATCATTGCAGTCATTACACGGCAATTTGGCCGTCGCCACGGCCAAACTACAGCCGGTTGCCTGTCGCGCTTGCAACGCGCGACATGGATATAGCTGCCAATTTGATTTGTCCTGATTGAATTAAACTCGGGAGTTCAAAGAAGAAGAACTTCTTACCTGCCGAGTCGAGAGGTGCACGAACGGTGCCGTGATTTCAGAAATTCTTACAAATTTAAATTAAGTGATAATATTAAAAATGTGGAAATCTCGAATTAGGGCCACATTGGTATTTTTTTACTTCCATTGGAGTCGTGTCATGCAAATAAACCCGCTGCATACTGCTGGTGCCGACGACCCGTACATGCTGCTGTCATTCAAGGAAGCCGCCAGTGAAATCCGAAATACGGACGGAACGGTTATCTTCCAATTTCCCCGTATCATAAGCCCTCGGAATTGGAGCCAGGTCGCGATTGACATCGTCGCCAGGCGATATCTGCGCAAGGGAGATGTGCCGGCCTGCTTGCGCACGGTGCCCGAGGACGGCGTTCCATCTTGGCTCTGGCGATCGATGCCGGATGAAGAGGCGTTGCGGCTTCTGCCGGAAAGTGAGCGGTATGGGAGCGAAACGGATCTGCGCAAGGTCTTCGATCGAATAGCGGGTGCGACGACCTATTGGGGATGGAAATATCATTATTTCACGACCGAAACGGATGCCCGTTCTTTTTTCGACGAATATCGATTTCTGCTGGCTTCCCAAAAGATAGCGCCCAACACACCCCAATGGTTCAATACAGGCCTGCATTGGGCCTATGGCATAGAGGGCTCTTCCCAGGGCCATTTCTTCTATGACGAGGACGCGCAGCAGGTCATCTCGTCGGCAAATGCCTATGAGCGGCCCCAAACGCATTCCTGCTTCATTCAATCCGTGGCGGACGATCTCGTGAGCGAGGGAGGCATCCTGCAGCACATTGCCGATGAAGCGCGCATCGCAAAGCTCGGATCGGGAACGGGGGCGAACTATTCCGACATCCGTGGTGCGGACGAAGATTTGGCCGCGGGGGGCAAGGCTTGCGGGCTGATAGCCGTCTTGCGCGCCAGCGATCGTGCGGCGGGCCTGGTCACCGCCAACGGATCGACGCGCCAATCCTCAAAGATGGTGATTGTCGACATCGACCACCCCGACATCGAGGAATTCATCAACTGGAAGGTGAAGGAGGAGCAAAAGGTGGCTTTCCTCGTGGCCGGATCGAGATCGTCGGCCAGGCATCTGAATGCCATCGTCAAGGCTTGTCGAGATGGGGAGGGCGCTGCCAATTGCGATCCTCTGCGCAACACCGAACTCAACAGGCAGATCCATCTCGCCCGTGAAGCTCAGATCCCGGAAAACTATATAGACAGGGTCATCGAACTCGTGCGGCAGGGGTGCCCGCCGGACGATCTTCCGATCTACGATACGGATTGGAACGGTGAAGCCTATTTCACTGTGGCTGGGCAGAACGCCAACAACGCGGTGCGCGTCTCAAACGAGTTCCTCCGCTCGATCGAGCAGGGATCGTCGTGGACGCTGCGGGCACGCAAAGATCGCCAGGCCATGAAGTCGGTCCCGGCCCGTAAATTGTGGGAGCAGATCGCCTATTCGGCCTGGGCGGCAGGCGATCCGGGCGTGCACTTCTCGACGACCATCGACGAGTGGCACACCTGCCCGGTGGCGGGGCCTATCCGGGGATCGAATTCCTGCTCCGAATTCCTGTTCCTGGATGACACCGGAACGACCCTTGCTGCGATCAATCTGATGCAGTTTCGCGGGGCCGATGGACGACTGGATCTCGATGGCTTCGAGCATACATGCCGCTTGGCGACGCTGATGCTCGAGATTACCGTAGCCATGGCCCAATATCCCTCCCGCAACATCGCCTTGCGCACTTATCAGTATAGACCGATCGGGCTTGGTTTCGCCAATCTCGGTGGACTGCTCATGGCATCGGCCATTCCCTATGACTCCGACGAAGGCAGGGCCCTTGGCGGAGCGATGACGGCGATTATGGCGGGTGTGTGCTATGCCACTTCCGCGCAGATCGCCGCGGAAAAGGGGGCATTTGCCGGCTTCGCAGCCAATCGCGATCCGATGTTGCGGGTTATACGCAATCATCGGCGCGCAGCTCACGGCCAGACGGGCGACTATGAGGGCTTGTCCATCCCGCCCGTGCCCTTGAATCACGCTACGCTGGTGCGGAAGGTTCCGGATGGGGGCCGTCTGCTCGAACATGCCATCAGGGCTTGGGACCGGGCCTTGGCGCTGGGAGAGCAGTTCGGCTACCGCAATGCCCAGGCGACGGTACTTGCGCCGACCGGCACGACAGGGCTGGTCATGGATTGCGATACGAACGGCATCGAGCCTGACTTCGCTCTGGTCAAGTTGAAGAAACTCACCGGTGGCGGCTATCTCAAAATCATCAATCGGGCGGTCCCCGTGGCGCTGCGATCGCTGGGTTATGATGAAACTCAGATCTGCGATATCGAGGCCTATGCAACGGGGCGCCAATCGCTGGAGGGCGCGCCGGATATCAATCGCCTCACGCTGAAGGCAAAGGGGTTCACCGACGAGCGGCTCGATGCCGTCGAAAGGGCTTTGGCCGGCGCTTTCGATATTCGCTCTGCGTTCACACTGTGGACGATCGGGCGGGATTTTCTGCTCCAGACGTTGAAGATCCCCGCCGCCCGCCTCGCGGACCCGGCTTTCGACCTGCTGACCTATCTGGACTATGACGAGGCTGCGATAGAGCGGGCCAATATTCATGTTTGCGGCACCATGACACTGGAGGGGGCACCCCACCTCAAGCCGGAACATTTGCCGGTGTTCGATTGCGCCAACCAATGCGGGCGTTATGGCAAGCGCCATCTTTCGGTCGACGGTCATCTGCGGATGATGGCCGCTGCACAGCCGTTCATCTCCGGAGCGATATCGAAGACGGTCAATATGCCCCGCACGGCGACAGTCGAGGACTGCAAGACCGCTCTGGTCAAATCCTGGCATCTGTCCTTGAAGGCAAACGCGCTCTACAGGGACGGCTCCAAATTGTCGCAGCCCCTCAACGCTCAGACTTCCTCGGTCCGCCGAGACGAAAGGCCAGCCGAGGAGACATCCGACCGCCATCCTTCAATCCAACTCACGGCCGCGAACGCTCACCTGTTGTCTCCAGCGGGCGTCCCCTCGACCCTTCAGGCAGGATGGCAGCCGCAGTTTCCCAAAAAGCTGTCGGATTTTCCGGTCGTGGAACTGCACAAGCCGACGACATTCAAGGAAAAAGCGCCACATCATTCGCTGAACGTGACCTGGGATACGAGCCGGCTCCAAATCTCGCTGCCTCTAACGGGACCGTCGCAAATGGCCTCGTTCATCAACCGACAAACATCTGGAGCCAAGGGTGCCTAGGTTGATGCACCGGCTGGAACCGCGCCTTCGTCCGGCAAGGCGTCCGCGATTGCCCAGTCACGCAGCTTTCGCAGCTTGTGCCGGGGCGATCGCTATTCGGCGCGTATGACTCAGGCAGCGGGCCTCTGGCGTGCAAATCCAGCGGCCCGCTTCGATGCCGACCGACGGACTGGCCCCCCCCGGGGGGCCGGTCCGGCCCGAGATCGTGTCGTCCACGAAGCTCCTGCGTGCATCGAAAAGACAATAGAGGGCGCGCGACGAAAGTCGGCTGAGCGCAACCGCGTCCCGATTGAATTGCGCATGCTTCGAGACCACTCGACAACGAGGTCAAACCTCGCTCGACTTTACGGGGATTGATCGAGTGCGTGTGGAGGTGCCTGGCCCTGGAAGAGATAGTTCTGGCGGTAGACGAGCAAGTACCACCCGGCAATCAGGACGATTGCCAGGACGAAGATTGTCACCAGCCAATTCCGGGGAGCCATGAGCCAAACTTTCGCAAGACGAGGGCCGGGTACTCCTAACTTCCGGAGGCAGAGAATGTTCGAGAGCGGGTGACGCAGTCGCTGCGGGCATTATCGCCCTGTCTTGAGGGATCTCGTGCCGAATATGGTCGCCCATGACAGCCGCTGCTTGCGCAGAAGCATGATGGCATCGATCACCACTA
The DNA here is from genome assembly GCF_017813775.1 of Labrys sp. LIt4. NCBI lineage: Bacteria > Pseudomonadati > Pseudomonadota > Alphaproteobacteria > Hyphomicrobiales > Xanthobacteraceae > Labrys > Labrys sp. LIt4. The sequence goes on along the minus strand of NZ_JAGIPY010000028.1, from coordinate 26,966 downwards.
CGATCACGAGGACGAGCCCGATCATCGAACTTTGCCATTCGGAGGGGACTTCGAAGAGATTGAAGGCATTCGTCATCAGGCTGATGAAGCCCACACCCAGCATGGCCCCGATCAGCGAGCCCTTCCCGCCGGCGATGCTGCCCCCACCCACGAGGCAGGCGATGATGATGTTCATCTCCAGTCCGACGCCGAGATAGCGATTGGCCATGCCGATGCGCGCGGTGACCAACACGCCGGCCAGCGACGCCATCAAGCCGGAAAAGACGAAGACGCCGATGCGCAGGCGGTTGGCGTTGATGCCGATCATGGCGGCCGCTTCGGGATTGCCGCCAAGAAAATAGAGCCGGCGCCCGAGCACGGTGCGGCGCAGGATGAACTCGCCGGCAATGACCAGGGCCAGCGCGAAGATGAACATGCCATAGATCCCGAAGACCTGGCCGTTGCCGAGCAAAGTGAAGGCAGCCGGAAATTCGGTGAAACCGCCGAGACCGGTGCCGATCAGCATGACCTCGACCAGCCCGCGGACCATATACATCATGCCAAGCGTGGCGATGAGGTGGTTGATCCGGAAGACCGCGACGAGGATGCCGTTGGCGAGTCCGATTACGCTGCCGACTGCCAGTCCGCAGACGATTGCTCCGGCCATGCCGTAGCCGGCCGACAGCACATAGGCGGTGACGATGCCGGACAGACCCATGATTGCGCCGACAGACAGATCGAACAGGCCGGTGACGAAAAGCACCATCATGCCGATGGCGATGATCATGTTCGGTGCCAGGCTGGTCTGCAGCGAGTCGAGATTGTTGGCGTTGAGGAAGGCTGGTGCGCCGAAAGCCAATAGGAACACGAGTGCGGCCACGACGCCGAGCGTGACCGCCTCCTGCTCCAGTCGCCAGCGCTTCAGGAAGGGCATCGTCTTGGGGGTGGCGGAACCGGCTGCCATGGCTGTTTCCTTCAGACGCGACGACGGTTGAGGAGCGTGTCGATCGCGACAGTGGCGATCAGCAAGGCTCCCACGACGAATTGCTGGAAGACGGGTTCGATGTCGTACATCGCCATGCCGTTGATGATCACCGCGAGCAGGACAAGGCCGAGCACCGATGCGGCGGCATTGCCGCGTCCGCCATAGAGGCTGGCGCCGCCGAGGACGGCGGCGGTGATCATGCTGAATTCGAGTCCGACCCCCATGTTGGAGTCGGCATGGGTGATGCGCGAGGCGGTGTAGATGCCGGCGATACCGGCCATCAGGCTCGATGCCACGAAGGCGAGTACCTTGATGCGACCCGTGCGGATGCCGTAGATCGTGGCCGATTGCAGGTTTTCGCCGATGTAGCACATCTGCCGGAACAGCACGCTGCGCCATTGAAAGAGCAGGGTGGCGATCACCAGGACGACCATGGCGATGATGGTGATATTGACGCCGAGAAAGGCCTGCCTGGCCAGGCTGCGAAATTCACGCGGGAAGATGTTGCCGCGCAACGTCGTGGTCATCACGCCGACGATGCCGCGCACGATCAGCATGGTGCCGATGGTCAGCATCAGTGAATTGATGTGGAAACGCACGACCAGGACACCGTTGAGAAACCCGACCATCACGGCAGCGCCCAGGGCGAGCGCGATGGCGAGCGGCAGCGAGAGGCCCTGGAGCAGGAGATAACCCGAAAGGACGCCGGAAAGGGCGTAGACCGCGCCAACGGAAAGATCGATCTCGCGCAGCACCATGACATAGGTAAAGGCAAGGACAACAAAGGCCTCGATCGAGACGGCGAAGGCGAGCGAATAGAGATTGCTCGCGGTCAGGAAATTCTCCCGCGTGACGGCGAGAAAGGCGCAGAGCGCGATGGTGATCACCAGGAGAGGGATGGTTCCGAGGCGGGCGCGTCGGCGGGCAGGGGCCGCGGGCGCGGCGGCGGTAAGCGGAGCTGTGTCTTGCTGGCTCATCCGATCCTCACTTGTTGCCGGCGGCCAGGGCCATGACCTGCTCCTGCGTCATCGCGGCGCCGGTGAGCCATCCCGCGACTTTGCGGGCGCGCATCACCAGGATGCGGTCTGCGAGAAGCAGGATCTCGGGCAGTTCGGATGAGAAGACCAGCAGGCTGCGCCCTTCGTCGGCGAGACCCGTCAGCGCCCGATACACATCCACCTTGGCGCCGACATCGATGCCGCGTGTGGGCTCGTTGACGATCATGACGGTGGGATCGCAGGAGAGGCACGCACTCAGCATCACCTTCTGCTGATTACCGCCGGAGAGTTCGCGAGGCGGCACGTTGGTGCCGGCGACGCGGATGGAGAAACGTTTGATTGCTTCGCCGGCTTTTGCCATCAGGCTTTTTTCATTCAGAAAGCCGAGACGCGCGAACCGACGCAGTACCGGTGCCGAAACATTGTCGGCAACGCTGCGCTGCATGAAGAGCCCGGCATCCTTGCGGTTGGCGTTGAGATAGGAGACTCCCGCTGCCATCATGCGGCGCGGTTCCGGCGAAGCGACGGCCTTGCCGGAAATTTCCATCTGTCCTGCTTCGAGGGGGTCGAGGCCGAAGAGGGAGCGTGAAAGCTCGGCCGTGCCGGAGCCTTCGAGCCCGTAAACGCCGACGATCTCGCCGCGGCGCAGCGACAGGGAGACGTCCTCGAAACCGTCCTGCCGCCTTGCCCCCTCGACCTTGAAGACGACAGGTTCTTCGTTTGCCCTGGCCGGGCGGTCGCGATGATGCACTTGCGCCAGCTTGCGGCCCACCATACGGCCGACGAGATCGCTTTCCTGCAGCCCCTGATTGTCGAGGGTCTCCACCACGGTACCGTCGCGCAGGACGGTGATGCGGTCGGAAATGCGCATGACGTCGCCGAGCCGGTGGGAGACGAACAGGATCGTCTGTCCCTTGGCCCGGAGCCTGGCGAGCAGTTTCAGGAGGATGTCGGAATCATGGGCGTTGAGGCCGGAGGTCGGCTCGTCGAGGATGATGATCTTGCGCTCGACGTTCACGGCCCGCAGGATCTCGATGATCTGGCGCTGGCTCGGAGTGAGCTCGAGCACGCGGGTGCGCGGATCGAGGTCGAGCTCGAACATCGCCAGGAGTTCGGCCGTGCGCCGGTTCATTCCGGCAACATCAACGAGCCCGCCGCGCAGCGGCGGACAATCGACGAAGACGTTCTCGGCCACCGTCATGTTCTCGAAGACGGCGAGTTCCTGGTGCACCATGGCAATGCCGTGCCTGGAGGCATTCGAGGGCAGGAACTCGGTGACGGTCTCGCCGTCGATGACCACCGTGCCGGTCGTCGGGACGACGTCGCCCTTGATGATCTTGAGCGTGGTGCTCTTGCCGGCCCCGTTCTCGCCGAGGAGCGTGTGGATCTCGCCGCGCCGCACGGAGAAGCTGATGCCGCCGAGGGCCTTCACCGCGCCGAACGACTTGGTGACATCCTTCAGCGAAAGGACGATGTCGGCCATGGCTGGCATTCCTGTCTGGATGATCCGAAGCGGTCTTCGCGAAGGATCCCGCCGGCAGAGGCGGCCTCTGCAGGCGAGGGAGCGAGATTGGCGAAGGGCGGCCTATTTGAACTTCGGCATGTTGGCGGCCAGGAAGTACTGGATGTTGTCCTTATCGATCACCTGCGTTCCCATGTAGATATATTGCGGGAAGGGGATGACGCCGGCTGCCTTGTTGTCGCTGGAGATTGGCACGGTGGCGAGGCCGACCTTCTCGTCGTTGTAGGCTTCGAGCAACTGGATCGCCATATAGGCCTGCAACGCCGTCTTATTGACGATGGTGGCATCGATGTCGCCGCTCTGGACGCATTCCAGCACCGGCGCCTCGCGATCGTGCACGATGACGGCGAGGGGCTTGATGTCCTTGTCGAGCTCCTCGGCCGCCAGGCAGATACCGGTCCCGGACGAGGAATCCAGCCCGATGACGCCGGTCATGTCCTTATAGGTGTTGAACATGGTCTTGGCGGCGTCGATCGCGGTCTCCGTCGTCGCCTTGTCGTCGACGCGTCCGAGCAGTTCCCATTGCGAATTGGCTTTGAGGTAGTCCATCAGGCCCTTGAACTTGGCGTCCGTGTTGGAGGCGCCCCAATTGCCGGAGACCACCAGCTTGCCGGTTTTGCCGGCCCGCTTGATCAGTTCCTTGGCCGTGTCCACGCCCGCCTCGTAATTGTCGAGGCCGACGAAGGTCAGTGCGCCGCTGTCGGGCGTTACCGCCTCGATCACCACCACGGGGATGCCCTGGCTCATGGCGCGCTTGATCGCCGGCACGGCGCCCGGCTCCCACAGCGTGGTCACGATGCCGTCCGGCTTCTTGGCAATGGCTTGCTCCACCGCCTCAGCATGGGCCACGGGATCCCAGCTCTGCGGGCCGAGCGTGACGATGTTCACGCCGAATTTCTTGGCGGCGTAGTCCATGCCAAGTAGAGAATCGAGAAGATAGGGGTGCCCCTGCAGCTGGGAGGCGTAGTAATATGTCCTCTTCTGTTCCTGAGCGGCGCTCTGGCCACTGAAAGTGGCGGCTGACAAGGCAAAGGCTGCCACGGCCAGGCAGGAATATAGTCTTTTCACGAGCTTTCTCCCTCACAAGTTCTTGTCGCTTCCCACTTCGCGGGGAAGTTCGATTGGCCGAAACGCTAGCATCGGCACCGTCGGGTGTCTAGATAGAAATTTCCTTGCAGATCATACAGAAAGAAAGTTACTTTCTCGAATGAGGGCCCGGAATGATGCTAAGCAGAGCGCCCGACGAACGGTTTTTGGGAGTGGCTCGTGCAAGGACCGCAAACAGAGATTACGCGACGCATCAACGCCCTGCGCGGCGGGCTCAATCCGACCCTAAGGCGCATCGCCGATTTCGTGCTCGACAAAACGGCCGATGCCAAGGCCATGAGCATCAAGGAGCTGGCTGAAGAAGCCGGCGTCTCCCAGTCCTCGGTGAGCCGTTTCGTGCGCCTGGTCGGCGCTGACTCCTACCAGGAATTCCGCATCATGCTGGCTGAAGGGCTGACGCGCAAAGCCGCGCGGGGCAGGGCGGCCGAGCACGAGGTCTATGAGGGCATCGCGCCGGGGGACGATGCCGCGGCGATCATCGCCAAGGTCTCGCGCCGCCAGGCCGAGATCATCACCGGTGCCACGATGACGCTGGATCCCGCCGAATTGCGGAAGGCCGCGCTTCTGGTTTCGGCGCATCACACCATCGTGTTCTTCGCAGTCGGTTCCTCGCTCCTTGCCGCCGAGAATGGCGTCATGCGCTTCCTGCGCATCGGCAAGGCCTGCATCTTCAACCGCGATGCCAATATCCAGATGTTCTCGGTGGCCGGTCTCGCCGGACGTGCCGTCGCCATCGGCATCAGCGACAGCGGCCGCACCAAGACGACGGTGGAGGCGCTGCGCGAGGCGAAGGCTCTGGGCATGCCCACCATCGCCATCACCTCCGCCGGCGCCTCGCCTCTCGCCAAGCAGGCGGATGCCGTGCTGACCTTGCCAGGCGCCGCACCCGAACCGACGGGAGGCGAAGGCATGTATGAATCGATGGTCTCCAAGATGGCGCAGCTCACCGCCATGGACGCGCTCTATGCGCTGGTGGCCCTCCAGGATCACGAAAACGCCCTCGAGCGCCTCGATTACACCGACGGCGTCATCGCGAGAAGCCGATTGAAATAAGCGAGTATCCTATGCGCCGTACCGCCTTTTCCCAGAATGCCGTGCCTTCCGGACTGCCGGCCCTCAACCGGAGCTGGCCCTTTGCCGGCGGCGGCATCCGCGATATCGGCGTGGGCGGGCGCTATGTCGAGGAGCGGCAGGAGCCGGCCGGGCCGGACGAGGTGGTCGCCCGCATTGACGCCGTCTGCATCTGCTCGTCGGACATCAAGATCATCCGCATGGGCAAGGCTCATCCGCTGTTCGCCGAACGGAATCTTGCCGACAGTCCTGCCGTGCTTGGCCACGAGATGGCGCTGACGATCGTCGACGCCGGAGCCAATTGGCGCGATCGCTTCCGCCCCGGGGACAGGCTCGGCCTGCAGCCGGCTATCATGGTCGAGGGCAAGCGCCGCACCGTCGGCATGGATCTGCCCGGGGCCTTTGCCGACCATATTCGCCTGGATGCGCGCGTGCTGGCAGGCGAGGGACCTTATGTCTTTCCGGTGCCGGCCGATGTCAGCGCCGCAACCATTGCCATGCTGGAGCCCTATGCCTGCGTGGAGGCAGCCTATCGTCCCAATTGCCGCACGAGTCTGAAACCCGGCGGCCGTCTACTGGTGGTGGAGACCGGGCCGGGGACACGCTTCGATCTGCCGGCGCCGGCAGGCGAGGTTGTCCTGGTCGGTGCCGGCGAGGCCGCGCGTGCCTGGGTGGAGGGTGCGGCGACGGTCGCGAGCCATGCGAGCCTGGAGGCTTTCACGGCATCGGAAGCCTGGCAGGCGAGCTATGACGACATCATCCTTGCCGGCCCGCTCGATGCGGGGGCGACGGCCCAGGTGGCGGGCCGTCTCGCCAAGGGTGGCCTGATGGTCCTGGTCGGTGCAGAACTTGCGCGCGAGAATGTCATCCTCGATGCAGCGCGTATCCATTATCATGAGCTCTCCTTTCTCGGTGCGCCGGGTCCCTCGCTGTCCGAAGCTTTCCTGCCGGCGCGCACGCGCTTCGAGCTGCGGGCAGGCGGTACCACTCTGGTGCTGGGTGCGGGCGGCGCCATGGGCCGCATTCACACCCACCGTGCCCTGGAGCTGAAGGACGGGCCGGCGACCATCATCGCCACCTCGCGCAAGGGCGCGCGCCTGAAGGCGCTGGAGGATGATTTCGCGCCACTTGCCCGTCAGCATGGCAAGACGCTGGTGGTGATCGACGACGGCGAGGTCGAAGCCTGCGTCGGCCGCCTGGCCCCCGAAGGCTGCGACGACGTGGTGGTGGTTGCGCCGGAGGTCGCGGTGATCGAGCGCGGCGCCCGGCTGATGCGACCGGACGGCATGCTCGTTCTGTTTGCTGGCATGCCCTTTGGCCAGTCCTGCGCCTTGCCGCTCGGCCTGGTCTCCAGCGGCAATGCGCGCATCACCGGCTCCACCGGCTGCACGGTCGCCGATCAGCTCGCCGTCCTCGATCGCGTGGTCGAAGGCTCGCTCGAACTCTCGGGAAATCTTGAAGCGGTGGCAGGGCTCGGCGCCTTGCCGGATGCGCTGGAGGCGGTCAATGCCGGCAAGGTCTCGGGCAAGATCGCCATCTATCCCGCCTTGCTCGATCTGCCGGTGACGCCGGTGCGCGACCTGCGACAGGACGGCCAGCCGGTCCGCTGGTCGCTGGAAGACGAGCGGCGCCTTCTCCATGGCGCGGCTTCTTACGCCTCGCAGGAGTGACCCGACACGAGCATCCGTCGGCCCGCAACGGGCCCGAGGCACGAAGAATGGCGGGATGAACCCGCCGACGCCAATTCAGGGAGGAACGCCATGGCAAAGGCCGTGATCGGTATCGATATCGGTACGACCGGCACCAAGACCGGCATCTATGACGAGACCGGCAGGCTGCTCGGCTCGGCTTTCGAGGAGTCGGTGCTGATCTATCCCAAGGCCGGCTGGGTCGAACAGCGGCCCGACGATATCGAAGGGTCGGTCCATCGAACCATCCGCGCGGCGATGGAAACGGGCGGCGTGAACCCTTCCGATGTCGCGGCGATCGCCCTCGACGGCCAGATGGGCGGCGTGTGCACGATCGATGCCGACTGGAACGCCCCCACGCACTACGATTCCTGGCTCGACAATCGCTGCGCCGCCTATCTGCCCCGGCTCAAGGAACGCGGCATGGAGATCCTGAAGGCTTCCGGCTGCACGCCCTCCTACAATCACGGGCCCAAGATCCTCTACTGGAAGCACGAATTTCCCGAGATCTGGTCGCGCGTGCGCGCCTTCGTCCAGCCGGCCGCCTATGTTGCCGGCCGCCTTGCGGGGCTCAAGGGGGAAGATGCCTTCATCGACCGTACCTATCTCAACTTCTCCACCTTTGCAGACACGGCCCGTTGCCGCTGGAACGAGGACCTGCTCGCCGACTTCGGCCTGGATACCGGCAAGCTTCCGCGCATCGTCGAACCCTGGGAGATTGTCGGCAGGCTGACGCATGCGGCCGCCGAGGCCACCGGTCTCCGGCAGGGAACGCCGATTGCCGCCGGATGCGGCGACCAGGCAGCCAATGTCCTGGGCGGCGGCATCGTCGACCCCGGCATGATCTACGACGCCGCCGGCACGGCTTCTGTCTTCTCGATCGTGCTCGACACCTTCGCGACCGATACCGCCTATCAGGCGCTGATGACCTGTCCGCATGTGGTGCCAGGCCTCTACTATGCCATGGCTTACGTCGCCGGCGGCGGTCTCAACCTGCGCTGGTTCCGTGATGCGGTCTGTCATGCCGAGAAGGCCGGTTGGGAAAGGGAGGGGCGCAATCCCTATGACGAGCTTGGGCGCCTTGCCGAGGCCGCGCCGCCGGGCGCGGACAAGCTGATCTTCCTGCCGCATCTGGGCGGGCGCAACACACCCAACAACACCGACATGCGGGGAGCCTTCATCGGCCTGACCTGGCGCCACGAGAAATCCCACATGGTTCGGGCGATCATGGAGAGCATCGGGTATGAATATCTCCTCTATCTGCGCTCGGTGAAGACACTCGCTCCCGATCTCGTCCCAACCCGTATCACGGGCATCGGCGGCGGAGCCCGCAGCCAGACTTTCCGCCAAATCAAGGCGGACATATTGGGACTCGACTATGGCCAGCTCGACCGCGACGAGTTCGGCACGCTCGGCAGTGCCATCGTTGCCGGAAAAGCGGTGGGCCTGTTCGAGGACATCGCGGCAACGGCGCGCAGCTTCGTGAAGACGGTGGGCGAGCCTGTGGAAGCCGACGGCGCGAACACGGCCTTCTATCGCGATTATGCCGCCTATTACGCGGACATGCTGGAGGAGTCGGCAGGTTTCTTCGCCAGGCTCTCGGCCCTGGGCAGACCCCTTCCCGCATGAGCCGGAAGCGAAATGCCGGCGGCCGGGAAGAAGGATCGAAAAACGGCCGGGGAGGGAGGTCGCCTGCGGTTCGCTCGCGAGCATGTCGAACTCAAATGTCTTCGTTCAGGAAGGACTGGAGGCGGGGCACAATGAAATCAAGGAATACGCGCACACGCTGAGGAAGGCGGGCGCCACCGAGAAAGACAGCGTGAATCTCTTCCTCATCGCCCGCAACCGTGTCGGCAAGCACCTCGACGAGGTTGCCCGAAGCGAGATCGGCTCGTGCGTGGTAATTGCCCAGCCGCGCAAGTCCGACACCGGCAAGTGCCATACGCCGAACGGTTTCGCCATTATTGGCGAGCAAGGAGCCGTTGACGGCACGATCGACGATGCGTCCGCTCTCCTTGAGCGGCCAAACCGGCGCGGCCCGGCGGAAATTGAAGCCGAGGCAATTGTGCCGCGCCAGATCCTCGGCGGTTCTCGGCGTTCCATTCCGCTCGAGATAGGCCGGGGAGGCGACGATCTTGCGGCGGGCGACACCGATGCGGCGGGCCATCATGCCAGAGTCAGGAAGCCGCCCGACACGAAACGCGACATCGGTGCGGTCGAGATAGAGATCGACGATCTCGTCGGAGAGGGAGAGGTCGACCACGATATTCGGATAGGCCTGCCAGAAGGCGGGCAATTGCGGTTCGACGGCAAGCACGCCGAAGGCGACCGAGGTATTCACGCGCACGGTGCCGCCCGTGCTCGACGCCCCTTGAGACAGCTCGCGCTCGACCTCGTCGAGTTCGCCGAGCAGCGCCAGGCTGCGTTCATAGTATATCTGCCCTTCCGCGGTAAGCGAGAGCCGCCGGGTCGAGCGCTCGAGCAGCCGCACGCCGAGCCGGGCCTCGATCCGTGCCACGAGCTTGCTGACGGTTGAGGGCGTCATGCGCAGGAGCCGCGCCGCTTCCGAGAAATTGCCTGCCTCGACGACGCGCAGGAACACCTGCATCTCACCGGCGCGATTATCCATGCGGCGACCCCGTCTATGATTTCGTTTCACAGATAATGTGGCACGTCGACGGATTATCAAGCCGTCTGGTGTGCCTTATCTCACTGCCATGTCAAAGAATTCAGCTCTCGATCTGGTCCGCAAGCCAGGTTGCCTCACGCTCGGCATTGAGTTGCCGCTCGACAACGACTGGTCATCAGCCGGCGAAGCTCGGCGAGTGGCGGCGGGACGTCCGCGCGGCGTTCCCGATCTTTCCGCCCAGACGCATCTCGTCCGCCGGGCCGATGCGCTCGGCTTCGCGGCTGTATGGATGCGCGATGTGCCGGTGTTCGATGCCGTCAACATGGGCGATGCGGGTTCGGTCTACGATGTCTTCACGCTGCTTGGTTATTTCGCCGGCGTGACGCGCAACGTGGCGCTCGGCACGGCAGCCGTGGTGCTGCCGATTCGCCACCCGCTCATGACGGCGAAAGCAGCGGCGTCGGTGGATGCGCTTTCGGGGGGCGGCTGATCCTGGGTGTCGCCTCCGGCGACCGGCCGGTGGAATATCCGTTGCTCGGCCTCGATTTCGAGGCGCGCGGCGAAACCTTCCGAGAAGCGGTCAGCTATCTCAGGGCGGCCTGGCAGCCCGGCGGACTGCCGGTGAACGGTGAGCGCATATCCAACCTCGACCTCCTGCCACGCCCAGCCCAGCAGACCATTCCCATGGTGGTGGCCGGACAGGCGCGCCAGGACGATGAGTGGCTCGCCGCCACTATGGACGGGCGCTTCGTCTATCCCGGCAGCATCGAGAAGATCGCGGCGCAGGCTGCACGCTGGCGCCAGGCCACATCCGGTCATGGCGCCTTCATCAGCGCCTTCCATCTCGACCTTCTGGAGGATGCCGATGCCCCGGCGGAGCCGATCCGTTTCGGTGCGCGCGTGGGCCGCAAGGGCCTCATCGCGCATCTCGATGCGCTGGCCACCGCCGGCGTCGATCACATCGCCATCAATCTGCGGCAGTCGGCGCGTTCGCCGGCCGAGATCATCGAAGAACTGGCGTCGGATGTCATGCCGGCGCTCGTCACCAAATCCGAGGCGCAAGCCGCCTGAACAACAAGGATTGACATCATGGATATCGTGAAGGCGCATGGAGCGCAGATCCCGGCGCTTGGCTTCGGCGTGTTCCGCATGTCGGACGCCGAGGTCGAGGCGGTCGTGCCCGCTGCGCTCGAGGCGGGCTTCCGTCATTTCGACACCGCGCAAATCTACGGCAATGAGGCGGCTTTGGGTCATGCGTTCGCCGCCGCGGGCGCGCGCCGGGACGATCTGTTCCTCACCACCAAGGTATGGGTCGACAATTACAGCCAGGACAAGTTCGCCGCTTCGGTAGACGAGAGCCTCGACAAGCTGAAGGTCGACCAGGTCGATCTGCTTTTGCTGCACTGGCCGGGCAACAAGGTGGCGATCGCAGACCAGGTGGCGATGCTGAACGCGGTCCAGGCCGCCGGCAAGACGCGCTTCATTGGCGTCAGCAACCAGAACGTTGCTCAGATGAAGGAATCGATCGCGCTGAGCAAGGCGCCGATCGTCACCAATCAGGTCGAGGCCCATCCCTATCTCGACCAGACGGCCGTTGCGGTTGCGGCCAAGGCGGCTGGCGTCGCCATCACCGCCTATTTCGGCATGGCCGACGGTGCGGTGCCGCGCGATCCAGTGCTGCAGACGATCGGTGCCCGCTACGGCAAGAGCGCCGCGCAGGTCGGGCTGCGCTGGCTGATCCAGCAAGGCCACATCGCGCTGTCCAAGACCGCCAGGCCGGAGCGCGTCGCCGAGAATTTTGGGGTCTTCGATTTTGCGCTGAGCGACGCGGACATGGCGGCGATTGCCAAACTCGCGCGGCCAGACGGCCGGCTGGTAAGCCCGCCCGGCCTTGCTCCGGCCTGGGACTGAGGAGGACTGTGCGATGAACGGATCTGTCTCCCATGCTCGGCCCGGTGACGATGCCGGGCGGTTCAACTGGCCGCTGCTGGCGCTGGCCGTCGGCGCCTTCGGTATCGGCACCACGGAGTTCACCCCGATGGGGCTGCTTCCCGTCATCGCGCAGGGAGTGGACGTGTCCATCCCCTCAGCCGGCCTCCTGATCAGCGCCTACGCCATCGGTGTCATGGTCGGCGCACCCGTGATGACGCTTCTGTTCAGCCGCTTCGGCAAGCGCACGGCGCTGATGCTGCTGATGGCGATCTTCACGGTCGGCAATCTGCTCTCGGCCCTGGCGCCAGGCTACACGACGCTGCTGCTGGCCCGCCTCGTCACCAGCCTCAACCATGGCGCCTTCTTCGGCCTCGGCTCCATCGTGGCGGCAAGCGTGGTGCCGAGGGAGAAGCAGGCGAGTGCAGTCGCCACCATGTTCATGGGGCTCACCATCGCGAATATCGGCGGCGTTCCCGCGGCCACCTGGATCGGTCAGCAGATCGGCTGGCGGATGGCCTTCGCGGGCACGGCCGTTCTCGGCGTCATCGCGATCGCCTCGCTCTGGCTGGCGTTGCCGAGAGGAGAAACGGGCAAGGTCCCTGATCTGCGGCGCGAACTCGGCGTGCTGACGCACCCGACGGTGCTGCTCGCCATGGCGACGACGGTAATGGGCGCCGGCGCGATGTTTACGCTCTACACCTATGTTGCCCCGGTTCTCGCGGACCTGACGGGAGCCTCCGACACCTTCGTGACGATAGGCCTGGTGCTGATCGGTGTCGGCTTCACCATCGGCAACGGTCTTGGCGGCCGGCTTGCCGACTGGTCGCTCGACGGCGCGACGAAGATCTTTCTGGCAGCATTGGCCGTGATCATGATGGCGCTGCCCCTGGTCCTCGCCAGTCATGTCGGTGCGGCGATCGGCCTGCTCCTGTGGGGCGCTGCGACCTTCGCCATCGTGCCGCCCGTCCAGATGCGCGTGATGCAGGCGGCAGCGCAGGCGCCCGGCCTCGCATCGTCGATCAATGTGGGCGCCTTCAATCTCGGCAACGCGCTGGGCGCCGCCGTCGGCGGCGGCGTCATCAGCCTCGGCCTCGGCTACGCCGCTGTGCCGGTGGCGGGCGGTGTGCTGGCTGCCGCGGGCCTGCTGCTCGTCATGCTCGGCCGGACACGCGCCTCGCTGCAGTCGTGTGAAGCCTGACATCCCAGGGAAAACACATATGAGCACCAGATCATTCCGTATGGGCGGACAATGCGTCGAGGTCGACGACGGCGACCTCGTTGCGACCAATGCCTACGCACTGGACGGGCGCTCACTGACCGACGAAATCACCAAGGGCGCGCTCGCGGGCAGCACCGCGACGGTCGCGGGCGGCTCGTTCGCCTTCTTCACGACGCCGGGTCTGCCCCGCTTCATCCAGACATCGTTGCAGCGCAGGCCTCGGCGAGGCGGAAGCGCTGCGTCGCGACCGCCTAACCAGTGGTTTGGGGGCTTTACAAGGGGAGCTTGCCCCAGGATCGTTTTATCTGCAGGTGTAGCCGCCATCGATTGGAAGCGAGACGCCGGTGATCATCGATGCCGCATCGCTCAGCAGGAACACGATGGGAGCGGCAATCTCGTCCTCCGTTGCCCAGCGGCCCAGCGGCATGTTCTTCAGGAAGGGCTCGGCGACGTGGGGCTGGCTCCAATGTCCGGATGATATCGGCGTCATGACCACGGTCGGATTCACACTGTTGACGCGAATATTGTATTTGCCGAGCTCGAGCGCCGAGACCCGCGTGATGTTGTCGAGCGCGGCCTTGGACGACCCATAGGAGATGTGACCGTCGAGAGCCACCAGGGCCGCCTGGCTGGAGACATTGACGATCGCGCCGCCTTTGCCAAGCCGGACCATCGACTGGGTGGCATATTTGGTGACGATCAGAGCCCCGCGGGCGTTGATGCTGATCACCTTGTCGAAAATGGCGATGTCGGTGTCCATCGGGGTGGCGATCTCCCCGCCAAAGCCGCCGCAATTGACGACCCCCCATAGATCGAGCCCTTCCAGCGCGCCGCGGATCTCCTCTTCCGATGCAAGATCGAACGCCAGGGTGCGGCAGCCTGTTTCCTTGGCGATCGCATCCAGCGCAGTTTGCGAACGGCCGCTCGCGATGACCTTGGCATTGGCCTTGACGAGATGGCGCACGGTGGCCCCCCCGATCCCGCCGCTACCGCCCGTGACCAGAATGGTGCGCCCGTTAAAGTCCGTCATTCACATGTCTCCTTCTGCAGATCTTTTTCGTGTCGAGTGCCTTCGCGCTGCGTCGATGGCGGCGCGAAACAGCTTGGTCAGTGCACGTGCGAGACGCGCAGGCCGGCTGCGTTGAACACGTGGCAGGACGCTATGGGGAAGGACACGGCGATCCTGTCGCCCGCATGGGCGCGACGGCCCGCATTGTCGCGGATGACCAAGGCTTCGTCATTGCAACGCAGGTGAATGAACGTGTCGCTGCCCAGCATTTCGACCATATGGGCCTGGCCGACATAGTCGGTGGGGCCTCCCTCGAGGGAGTAGGACACATGCTCCGGCCTGATTCCCAAGGTTACCCGGTCGCCGGGCTTCAAGCCTGCGGTCGAGGGGGCGACCACATGGGCCCCGATCTCCAGCGCAATCGATGTCTGTCCGTCGGCAAGGGCTTCGACTCTGCCTTTCAGCAGGTTCATGGCGGGCGAGCCGATGAAACCGGCAACGAAGAGATTGGCAGGCCGCTCATAGAGTTCCAGCGGCGGGCCGACCTGTTCGATGCGGCCGGCATTCATCACCACGATGCGGTCGGCCAGCGTCATGGCTTCGACCTGGTCATGGGTGACGTAGATCATGGTCGATGCGAGTTCGGCCTTGAGGCGGGCGATTTCGAGCCGCATGCCGACACGCAAAGCCGCATCGAGGTTGGACAGGGGTTCATCCAGAAGGAAGAGCTTGGGCTTGCGGGTAATAGCGCGCCCTATTGCCACGCGCTGGCGCTGGCCGCCTGACAGTTCGCGCGGCCTGCGGCGAAGATAGGTGGACAGGCGCAGTTTGTCCGCTACCTTCCCGACCCGCTCCGCGATCTCGCTACGCGGTGTGCGGGCAATTTCCAGCCCGAAGCCGATGTTGCGCCTGACATCCATGTGCGGGTAGAGCGCATAGGATTGGAAGACCATCGCCACGCCGCGCTCCGTCGGCTCGGCCGTACTCATATCGGCGCCATCGATGAGGATCCGGCCCGATGAAATCGGCTCGAGGCCGGCGATGATCCGCAGCAGCGTGGACTTCCCGCAACCCGAAGGGCCGACGAGCACGCAAAATTCCCCGTCGGGGATGGTCAGCGAGAGCTCCGGTATGACCGAATAACTTCCGAACCGCTTTGTAATGTTGTCGATCGATAGCGTGGCCATGTCTCAGCCTTTCACCGCACCAGCCAGCAGGCCCCGAACGAAGGCTCTCTGCACCAGCACGTAGAGGAAGATCAGGGGGAGCGCGATCAAGGTGAGGATCGCGAACAAGGCGCCCGGATTGGCCATGTAGAGTCCTGAATACTGCATCGGAACAATGGTGAGCGTTTTCATCTCGGCCTTGGTCAAGACGATCAGCGCCAGGAAGAACTCGTTCCAGGTCACGATGAACTGCCAGATCGTCACGAAGACCAGGGCGGGGCGCACCAATGGCAATGCGACGTGCCAATAGGTCTGCCAGGGGGTGCACCCATCGACGCGTGCTGCTTCGAAGAGCTCCTGCGGCGAGTCCTCCATGAAGGCCTTGAGGATCACCATGGCAAAGGGCACGCCAAGCGCGGCATAGGGCATGATCAAGCCGATATAGGTGTTGATCCAGCCGAAATTCTTCAGAAGGATTGCAAGCGGCAGCACCAGCGAGGCGAGCGGCACCATCAGCGTGGTCAAAAGGGCCGTATAGATGAAAAGAGTCCCCCTCAGGCGCAGCACGGCACAGGCGAAGGCAAAGAGCGAGGAAACCGCCACGACGATCGCCACGGTCGCGACCGTGACGATAAGGCTGTTCAGGAAGATCCTGCTGAGAGGATTGTCCCGGATCACGGTCACGAAATTGTCGAAGGTGACGGGCCAGGTGACGAGAGAAGCGTCGAAGGCCTGGGCCGGGGTCCGCAAACCGATGGAGAGCATGTAGATCTGCGGAACCATCCAGAGCGCAAGCACGATGAACAGCACGAGGTGGATGGTAAGGGAGCGGATCTGGCTTCGCGTGAGGCTGGTCACGGTCGATCCTTCGATGCAGGCGTGAGGCGGGTGCCGAGGAGGACGATCTGGACCAGCGAAAGCGCCAAGGCGAGGAGCAGGACGATAACCGAGAGAGCCGCCCCGCCTCCGCTGTCGTTGAGGACGAAGCTCTGCTTGAAAATGTAGGTACCGAATACTTCGCTGGCATGGTTGGGGCCGCCGCCCGTCATCAGATGGACGATCGGGAAGGTTTGCAGCGTGCCGATGATGCCGAGCAACAACAGCGACTTGGTCGCCGGAGCCAGCATCGGTATCACGACATTCACGGCAAGGCGCCAGCCGGTGGCGCCGTCGATACGGGCGGCATCGAGGACTTCGCTCGGCATGTTCGCGATGCCCGCGATGTACATCAGCATCGAAAAGCCGGTCCACTGCCAGATATTCACGATGATGAGGGCGTATATCGCCGTCTTGGCGTCACCAATGGGCGAAGTCGACATCACGATGCCGACATGCTTCAGATATTCCTGGGCAATGCCGTAATAGGGCGCGTAGATCTGGACCCAGACCAGGCTGACGACGGAAACCGAGGTCACCACGGGCAGGAAGAACATCGTGCGGAAAAAGCCGCGCAAACGATGCGTATGCCGTTCGATGAAATAGGCGAGCAAGCCGCCGATCAGCATCTGTACCGGGATGGTGATCAAGGCCCAAAGCGCCATGTTGCGGACCACGACCCAAAATGTCGGGTCGCGGAATACGGCGATGTAGTTTGCCGACAGGCTCAGCGAAGCTGCGCCGGTTGCGTCCTTGACATAAACGCTTTGGCCCAGAACCCAGAGGATCGGATAGGCGATGAAGACCACGAACAACGCCACCGCCGGGATCACGAAACTGTAGAGGCGCAATAGTCTCGCCGAAGCCGAAGGCTTCGTCGTCGCGATCATATATTCCGCCATCCCGGTTCTCGCTGCCATGTCTTCCTCTCCGGGGAGGACCGGGAGCGCCGCACCCAGCCCCAGGCTTTTCGTTTGCAGGGTTACTTGCCGAGAGCCTTGTCGGTCGCAGCCTGCACGGAGGCCAATGCCGCCTCTGGCTGGACGCTGCCATCCGCGACGCCCGCAAGGGCGTTATCCAACGCCTCGGCAACGGCAGGCGAGGCAAAACGCTGGTTCTCGGCCTTCGGCAGATCGGCCATGAACCGGGCCGACATTTGCTTGACGTGATCGGTGATGTCGCCCTTGGGTTCATGCCCCTCGAAGGCCGGAAGATCGTTGAGGTCGTTCAACGCCTCCTGCAGGCCGACCCCATTGGTCAGCTCTGAGAGGAAGGTCCAGGCCTCCGGGTTCTTCGCGCCGTTCTTCGTCAGGCCATAGCCGATGTCGATGCCGCCGATCGGCGGGCTCGCGGCTCCGCCGTCCTTGGCAGGGGGAAGATAGAAAAAGTCGAAGCCATCCATGTTCTGGACATATTCGGAAAGCGGCGGTGGAAATTTGCTTTCCTGCATCCACCACGAGCCCAGCGCCATCATCCCGACGCGGCCCTGCGCGAACAGCTGGGCACCCGTGGGATAGGCATGCGCGCCAAGGGCGCCCTGCTGGAAGATCCCATCGTCGAACAGGCCTTTCCAGGCCTTCATCGCCGAGACCAGTTCAGGGGCCGACCAGGGGACCTGGCCGGCCTGAGCCTTGTCGACGATGCCCGGTGAAAATTGATTGGCGAGCATCAGGAACACGTTCTCGTTCTGCCAGCCGTCGGCGGCGCCCTGGAACATCGGGATGTAGCCGCCATCGGTAAGGGCCTTGGAAGCTGCCTTCAGGTCGGCATATGTCTTGGGAACGGAGATCTTGAGTTTTTCGAAGAGTTTTCTGTTGTACCAAATGCAGAGAACCTGAGATTCCTGCGGCACGATATAGTTGTTGTTGTCTCCGGCCGGGTTGCCCATCTGCATTTGCTTGCGATTGACGGCAAACACCTTGTCCTTCCAGTCCTTGCCCCATGTCTTCGCGGCGAGCTCGTCGATCGGGACCAAGCTGTCTCGGTATTGTTGCGTCAGCGAGCCCGGCTGCAGGCCGATGACGTCAGGCAGGCTGTTCGAGGCCGCTGCTGCCTTCAGTGCCGTTATGTATTCTGGCGAATAATTATAGTAGGTGTAGGTTACCTTGACGCCCGGATGCGCCTTCTCGAAGGCATCGATGGACTTTTGCATGGTGCTCTGGATGAACCAGGACCACACCGTGACTTCCTTTTGCTGCGCAAATGCCGACATAGTCGACAAGGCAAACACAAGCATGCTTGTACCAAGAAATGCTCTGCGTCGCATAACGTTCCCTCCTCCTGGTTTTTTTATGTTTGGACGTGCGCACGTTGCCGAAACTGCGCGAGATCTCCCTCGCTATATGCGGGTTGAAACAAGGCCGCGACGACCTTGTGGTCGAGAGACCGGCATACTGCCGACGATGTTTCGCCAAGACGGCGGCCCATGGAGCCAGTCGAAGCCGACGTCGCCTGCGCTCGCACTGAGATCGCGGTCTTCGTCGCAGGGAAGAACGATTTCTGAGCGCCCGTAGCAGCCGGGGGCGGTGTTTGCCGGTTTCTGATCGCGTCTGGCTGACACCGGGTGGTCCTCGTTAAGGCCGCTGCTTTGGCTCCCTCGTCATAAAAGCAAAATTCCAAATTCTGTCAATCTCTATCTAATTAGCGCAGCGAAATTGAGGGAGTTGCCACGCCAAAGCTTTCGACGCGCCGCCGCATCTTCGTTTTTGGGGGATTGATGCCGAAATTGAATAAGTTGAAAGGCGATCTTGTTCCTTCAGGGCCGGCTCGGCTTGGATGCCGTCTCCAGTGTCGAATCCTTGTTTCTGACCGTTTCTGCAAAATTTTGAACAAAAGAGAAGAAAATGTGCGCGGCCGATGATACAGAATCCATCATTCCTGGCGGAAGGGTGGCGTGGTTGCCGCCGCCACGGTTGATTGGTTGACCGATAATGGTAGAAATTGAAGGAACAAGCGCCATCATCCTGTCTTGCTCGATCATGGATTGCGGGGGGGACGATCTGGTAGTGGCAGCTGGCAGTGCGCAGACCCGCGCGCTTGCCGGAAAGCTGCGGCGGCAACCAAGGTAGAACCATGGAAACAACGACCAAACGGGTAGACATGGTTCCTGCAAAGCGCAGGGCGATCATTCTGGAGCATCTGCGCGCGAATGGCGCAGCCAGCGTCCAGGAACTGGCGGATGCAACAGGCGGGTCTCAATCCACTGCGCGGCGCGACCTCGAATACCTGATGGAGAAGGGCTATCTGGAGAGAACCCATGGCGGCGCTCATCTGGTTCAGCCCGCGCGGGCGACCTTCGAGCGAGAGAATTCGCTTAACGCCCAGCTGCAACGCGCCGAGAAGCTGGCAATCGGGCGGGAGGCCGCGTCTCGATTAAGTGCTGGGCACAGCGTCATTTTGGACAGTTCCTCGACAGTGATGGAGGCTGTGCGGGCTGCTGCCGAGCGGGACCTTCCTCTTACGATCGTGACGAATAGCCTCGAAATCGCGGATTTCGCCGCGGACATCAGGTCCTGGCGGACAATCATGCCTGGTGGAAGCATTCGCGCCGGCTATAGGCATCTTGCTGGAGAACCCGGCGAGAGCTTTATTCGCACGCTGCACGCCGATCTTTGTCTCATGGGGGCATCGGCCGTTACCGGCACCCTCTTGACCGAGGCGTCACTGGAGGTGGCCTCGCTGAAGCGGGCCATGATCGCATCGGCGGGACGCAAGATCCTGCTGGTGGACAGCTCCAAATTCAGGTCGCCGAGCTTCTGCACCCTCTGCGAAGTTTCGGAGATCGACGAGATCATCACCGACGACGCGGTGGCCGACGAAGCCCTGGCGCCTCTGCGTGCAGCCGAGAGGCCTGTGACGCTGGTACCGGTGCAACGCTCGGAAGGCAGGCCCTTTCGTCACACCGATGGGCGGGGGAGCGAAGCGGTTGGGTCGCAAACGCTTCGGTAGAGAGGGCGTGGGAGAAGCTTCCTTCTATTTTCCGGAAAATCGCCTCGCGTTCAGGGGAGGATGGTCCCTTACCTGCGGTTTGAACCCGAGCGGTGGAAAGCCGCCACGTAGTCCGTGTCTGCCCTGCAAGCTCTATGACCCGCCGGTATCGGATCCCGAATGCGAAATCTGGCCTCGTCACGCGACGGGCCAGATCTCCTGGAGCTTTTCGCCAGCCAGAATTCGCCGACGAGCCTCGGCCTCGTTTCGCCCCAGTGCGTCGGCAGCGTCGGCCACCTCGCGTAGACGTTCCCTGGGGATGGCCACGACCCCGTCGATGTCGCCGAAGATCACGTCGCCGGGCCTGACGGTGACGCGTCCGATCCTCACGGGGACTTGGGACTGTTTCGGCTCCTTCTTTCCGGTGACACCGACGGGGCTGGCCGCCGTGCCGAACAGGGGGTAGCCGAGTGCTCTCACCTGGGCGAGATCGCGGACCGTGCCGTTGACGATCGTGGCGGCGGCGCCGTGAGCCTTGGCTCCCGAACTCATCAGTTCCCCTGAGCAGGAGCCCCCGGCGCAGGACGCCTCGCAGACCAGGATGCCCCCTTCCGGAACATTGTCGATGGCCTTGTGATAAACGTCCTGCGGCTCGCCCTTGCGGTGGGAGGGCTCGAACTGCACCGTCACCGCGGGACCGCACACCACTTCGCCCGCCTGCAGACTGCCAAGCAGGGAAATGCCTTCGAGGTGGCCCCACAGGCCTAGATGTTCCATCGAATCGTGCACGTCGCCGGAGTACCACTTGCGCAGGCGGGCGATCGAATCCCAGTCGGTGTCAGAATAGTCGAAGTCAGGCATCGTTTTCTTCTTTGCGGTTGGCGTTTTCTATGGCGACGCGGAGATAAGCGGCGCTGTTGTCGATCTGGGCGCGCAGCAGCGCCGTGGCGCCGGCTTCGTCGCGGTTGCAGATCATGGTGTAAATGTCTTCGTGTTCCGCATAGGCCGCCTCCAGCGACTTGGTCGGCACACGGCTGGAAACCGCGATGGCATCCGTGATGAGGCCGTAGAGATTGTCGTAGAACAGCGACAGGATCTTGTTTCCGGCCGAATGGACGAGAGCGAGGTGAAAGGCCGCGTCCTGCACCGTGAAGCCGGTGAAATCGCCTGCATCACGGGCGCGGCGCATGCCGTCGAGTGCCGCCGTCACTTCCTCGTTCACGGGAGTTTCCCGGGCCGTCAGGATGCCCAGCACCTCCGTCTCGATCATGCGGCGCGCGACCATCAACTGCAGGAGATAGTCGGGATCGCTGGACAGAAGCTGGCGGACGGTGACGGCCAGCGTTCCCATGAATTCGCCGACGTCGGCCCGCACCACGCTGGTGCGTCCGCCATGCCGGCGCCGCACCAGGCCCTTGGTCTCGAGGATCTGCATCGCTTCGCGCACCGAACGCGTCGATACGCCGAATTCGCGGGCGATGTCGCCTTCCGAGGGAAGATGTTCGCCGATCGGCAGTTCGCCGGAGAGGATCTGCGCCTCGAAGGCAGCGGCGACCGAAGAGTGCAGCTTGTCGCGACTTTTATTGTTGTTCGTGGACATCCAGGCCTTCTTCATTGGGCGAGATATCGCTCGCACGTCAAGCGGGGAGCGATCCGGCGCTTATCCGTCTGCGGCCTCAGGCAACAGCGGCTGCGGCGATCGAGAAGCGCAGGCTTCGTCGCCTGGCCGAAATTGATTCTGCGTCCTGCAAACCTGCCTCCCTGTCCGGCTGCGCTACATGCCGGTGCGCCGCCTTGCCGCGGGCGGCTTTCTGGAAGCCGCGCGCTTAAGTTGATTGACAATAACTCATGACATAAGTCATATGTCAAGAGTGGACGGCCCAAGCAGCCGCCCCGAAAACAACCGCGCCGGGTCTGCGATCCCGGACGCCGGAGAGCGAGCAGCCAGCATTTGGACCAAACAGTCCGGAAAGCGCGCCGCGAAGAGAGGGAGGAAGGATCGATGATTGGACGGCTCTTGCGCCGCGCCGTGGCCACGCTTGGATTGGCGTGCCTGCTCACGGCTCCGGCTGCATTTTCCCACGCACAGACCACGGCCGATCTCGTGAAGAAAGGCAAGGTCACCATCGGTGTGCTGACGGGCATCCCGCCCTACGACACCGTCGATTCCTCGGGAAATACCGACGGGTTCCTGGTGGACCTTGCCCGCGAGGTCGCCAAGAATCTCGGGACCACGCTCGAAATCGTTCCCGTCAACAACGCTTCCCGCGCTGCCGCACTGGAATCGGGGCGGGTCGACCTGCTGATCGCCCATATGACGGCCACCCCCGAACGGGCCAAGACATTCCTTATGACCAATCCCTATGGTGCCTACGAAATGCGTTTCGTGGCGGCCAAGGACATGCCCCTCAAGTCACTCGACGACCTCAAGGGCAAACGTATCTCCGTGCCCAAGGGCAGCACGCAGGATGCCGCCGTCAGCGGTTACAACATCGAAGGCGCCGAGGTGGTGCGCTTCGACGACGACGCACTCGCCATGCAGGCCCTGATCTCCGGGCAGGTCGACGCGACCGCTGCGGTGGCGACCGTCGCCAACGACGTGATCGCCAAGCGAAACCTCACCAATCTCGAGGTCAAGGCGGAGGTGCCGATCTTCACGCTCTACTGGTCCATGGCCGTGCGCAAGGATGCCGGCGAACTGCATCAGTGGCTGAACAACTTCATCTACTACGAAGAGATCACCGGCCGTCTCAACGGGCTGCACAAGAAATGGGTCGGCGTCCCCATCCCCGGCGGCAAGTTGCCGACCTTCTGACCTTCTCCGGGATGCATCCAGGCGTGCCGGGGGATTGACCCGGCACCGCCAGGGAGAGCCTGCAATGGCCTATGAGATGAATTTCGCGCCGGTGTTCGCCCGGGCGCCCGATCTCGTGCACGGAACGATCAACACGATCGTCTTGTCGGCGGAATCGATCGCCATCGGGCTTGCCATCGGACTTGGCGTTGCGCTGACGCGGGTGAATGGGCCGCGGTGGGGCGCTGCCGCCGCTGCCACCTATGTCGAAGCCTTCCGCAACACGCCGTTGCTGGTCCAGCTCTTCCTGCTGTTCTTCGGCATGCCCTATGTCGGCTTTCGCCTCAGTGCCGATCATGCCGCCATCGTGGCGATCTCGCTCAATCTCGGCGCCTATTCGGCGGAAATCTTCCGCGCCGGCCTTCTCGCAATCCCCCGCACGCAGATCGAGGCCGGCTTCGCCCTTGGCCTCTCGCGCCTGCAGGTGATGCGCTACATCATCATCATACCGGCCCTTCGAGTGATCTACCCGGCTCTCACCGGCCAGCTCACTCTCACGCTGCTTGGCACGTCGATCGCCTCCTCGATATCCGCGACAGAACTTACGCTCGCCGGCTCGAAGATCGAATCCCAATCCTTCCGCAGCCTCGAGACCTTCCTGGTGGTCGCGGCAATCTACATCTGCATCACCTTCTGCTTTCGCCTGGTCTACTGGCTGATCGGCTTGTGGCTCTTCCGGCGTCGCGATCCGCAGACGGGCCTCGCCGGCGCGGTGCTCAAGCTCGAGACGAGGGAGGGCGGCGCATGATCCAGACCTTCGGATGGCCCAGCGTCGTCTTCCTCCTCCATGGCCTGACATGGACGGCCGGCCTGTCGGTCCTGACCTTTGTATGTGGCGGCGTCTTCGGCCTCGTCTTTGCTCTCGGCCGCGCACTCGGGCCGCGGTGGCTCAAGGCGATCGTCGCCGTCTATATCCAGCTCGTACAGGCAACCCCGCTCCTGATCGTGGTATTCCTCGTCTTTTACGGGCTGAGCTTCCTCGGTCTCTATTTTCCGCCCTTCGCGGCGGCGGCCATCTCGCTTACCATGTATGCCACGGCCTATCTCGCAGATATCTGGCGCGGCTGCATCGAGGCCATTCCACGCACCCAGTGGGAGGCAGCCGACTCGCTGGCGCTGACGCCGGTGCAGAAGCTTCGCTACGTCATCCTGCCCCAGGCGATGCGCATCGCGCTCGGGCCGACGGCCGGCTTCATGGTGCAGGTCGTCAAGAACACCTCGGTGACGGCCCTGATCGGCTTCGTGGAACTGACCCGGGCAGGCCAGCTCCTCAACAACATGACCTTCCAGCCCTTCCACGTCTTCCTGACCGTGGCGGTCATGTATTTCGCCGTCTGCTACCCGCTGTCCTGGTGGAGCGAAGCCTTGAAGGAGAGGAAGCATGCTGGCGCTACGCATTGAGAATCTTCGCAAGTCCTATGGCGCCCTGACCGTCCTGAAAGGCATCGACCTTACCGTGGCCAATGGCGACGTGGTCGCCGTCATTGGCCGCTCCGGCTCCGGCAAGAGCACGATGCTGCGGTGCATCAACGGGCTCGAACAGTTCCAGGAGGGCGCCATCGAGGTCGCCGGCCACAAGGTCGATCGCTCCGGCGCCAATCTGCGCGCGCTGCGGCGGGAGGTCGGCATGGTCTTCCAGAGCTACAACCTCTTTCCGCATCTCAATGTCGCCGAGAACATCACACTGGCCCCCCGGGTGGTGAAAGGCCTGCCGCGCGAACAGTGTGCCGCGCTGGTGCACGAGGTCCTCGCCCGCGTCGGCCTCGCCGACAAGGCCGGCGCCTATCCGGACCAGCTGTCCGGCGGCCAGCAGCAGCGTGTCGCCATCGCCCGCTCGCTCGCGATGAAACCCAAGGTGATGCTGTTCGACGAGGTGACTTCGGCACTCGACCCCGAACTCACCGGCGAAGTGCTCAAGACCATCTCCGAACTCGCCAGGGCCGGCATGACCATGCTGCTGGTGACCCATGAGATGGGCTTTGCCCGCCGCGTCGCGAACCGCACCGTCTTCATGCATCAGGGCACCGTCTGGGAAGAGGGACGGTCGGAAGACATCTTCGCCAATCCACGCACACCCGAGCTCCGCGGCTTCATCGCTCCGGACCTCAAGTGATTTCCAGCCTTTGCAAATCAGGAGAAGACCTTTGGCACCGCCCGAAAATACCGATCTAGCCGCCAAGATGAAGCGCGGGGAGCCCGTGTTCGGCGCCACCATGTATACCGGTTCGACCACGGCCGTCGAAGTCGCCGCCAATTGGGGGCTCGATTTCGCCTTCATCGATGCCGAGCACACGCCGGTCAATGTGGACGGTCAGATGGAAAAGCTCGTGCTCGCCGCGCTGCTTTCCGGCATCGCGCCGCTGGTGCGCGTGCGTGGCACCAATGAATGGGACATCCGCAAGTCGCTGGAGTTCGGCGCCACCGGCGTGATCGTGCCGCAGGTGAACAACGCCGACCAGGCATGCGCCATCGTGAAGGCGGCCAAGTTCCCGCCGATCGGGCGGCGCGGAGGCGATGCGTCATGCCGCGCCGCCGGCTTCGCCGGGCCGGGCTTCCAATGGTCGAAATATATGGAGCACGAGAACGCGACGCGCCTCGTGATACCGATGGCCGAGAGCTACGAGTTCTTCGACAACATGGATGAGATCCTCGAGGTCGAGGGCATCGACGTCATCAATTTCGGGCCGGCCGACTACTCCATCTCCCGCCAGATCTCGATCGATTATTCCATGTCGCATCCGGAGGTGGAGGAAAAACTCGCGGAACTGGTCGAGAGATGCCATGCCCGCGGCATCAAGGTCATGGCACCCTGCATTCCGCCCGTCGCCGAGAATGTGATCGCCCTCCGGAAGAAGGGCGTCGATATGATCATCATGGGCAACGACGTGATGTTCCTCAATGCAGGCTGCCGCGGCGCCCGCGAGGCGATCGACACTGCCGCCAAGACGGCCTGAAGCCACAGACATCCGGAGTATGAGATCATGAGCGATCCTTTCAGCGTGGACGGCCGTGTCGTTGTCGTCACCGGCGGCCTTGGCCAGCTCGGCACCCAATTCAGCAGATCCCTGGCGCAAGCCGGCGCCAGGGTGGCGATTTTCAGCCGCCGCCCCTTCGCGAGTGACAAGCTGGCGGAAAAGTTTCCCGGCTTGACCGACCGTATCCGCGTCTACGAGGCGAGTGTCCGCGACAAGGCGGCTCTTCAGGAAGCGACAGACCGGCTGATCGCCGATTGGGGAGTGCCGCATGTCCTCGTCAACAATGCCGGCATCGACTCTAAGCCGGATGGCTCCGCCGAGCAGAACGCGCCTTTCGAGGACTATCCGCAGAAATACTGGGACGAGATCATCGATACCAATCTCACCGGCGTGATGCTGACGAGCCAGGTCGTCGGCAGCCGCATGGCAGGCGAACGCCGCGGCTCGATCATCAATGTGGGCTCGATCTACGGTATCGTCTCGCCCAACCAGGCTCTCTACGCCTATCGTGAGAAGCGGGACGGCGTGCCCTTCGTCAAGGCGGTGTCCTATGCTGCCTCGAAATCGGGCCTGGTCAATCTCACACGCTACCTCGCCACCTACTGGGCGCCTAAAAAGGTGCGCGTCAACCTGATCTCCTTCGGCGGCGTCAAGACCGCGAGCTTCGACAAGGAATTCATCGATGCCTTCCTCGAACGTGTACCGATGGGACGCCAGGCCGAGATCGACGAATATAATGGCGTCATCCGCTTCCTCGCCTCGGACGCCTCGTCCTACATGACAGGGTCCAACGTCGTGGTCGACGGCGGCTTCACCGCCTGGTGAGCGCGGCCGGGCTGAAGAACAGGAGTGGCCTCACCACAGGAGCGATGCTTCTTCCAGCACGCGCAGGAGATATTTGCCGTAAGCGCTGTTTTCGACCTTTCTGGCGAGATGGCGCAGTTGATCGGCGTCGATCCAGCCGCTGGAAAAGGCGATCTCCTCCGGGCAGGCCAGCCGCACGCCCTGGCGGTGCTCGAGCACGCGCAC
>NZ_JAGIPY010000131.1:0-232 GCF_017813775.1 Labrys sp. LIt4 | reverse complement strand
GGTAGGGTACCTAAATAATCATCTAGCCTTTTGATCATTTTTTTGTATTGGCTGTGGCTTACGTTCAAACCATCAAAAATCCGCCTGCCTTCACACTTAAAACGAACACACAACATCGAGAACTGCGCAATAAGCACTTCGGCGTTAAATATGTCTCGCGGCGGCAACACCTTGTACGTGACCGGCTTCAGCCACGGCACCCGCGCTCGCGACCTCGCCTACGAGTTCGAAC
>NZ_JAGIPY010000130.1:0-232 GCF_017813775.1 Labrys sp. LIt4 | reverse complement strand
CAGAAACGTCCCACGGCGCTTGGAGGTGTCGCATGTTACGCACAAGGATGAAATGTCGAGTACCGACAAGGGGGACGGCTGGATCGATACGAAGCGGAATAAAAAGGAGCTGAGACGGATACCGTACCTGGCCAAGCTGCGGAACAAGACACTACAGGATTTGCTCGACTTGTACAAGAATGGCACTACTTTTGACAAGGTACTGTTTTTGAATGATGTCGTCTTTACGGTA
>NZ_JAGIPY010000129.1:0-232 GCF_017813775.1 Labrys sp. LIt4 | reverse complement strand
AGAGGCATCCAACCTTGGCAGAAAAGGCTGAACTGTACGGAGCAAAACAGGAAAACATGGGTTGGCGTGGGGCTGACAGCAGCCACAACTACCGCGTGCCCAGGCACGGTGAGTTCTGCTCCTCAATTTGTGCAAGCCACCTGCGTATGGTCGCACGGAGTAGAGCCGTTGCCAATATTTCTGGGCCGCGGAGATGCATCTCACTCTTCCTGTGGAAATACCTGTTATTGTG
>NZ_JAGIPY010000027.1:0-60178 GCF_017813775.1 Labrys sp. LIt4 | reverse complement strand
ATCCGGCAAACGCGAATACTTGCCTGGCTAAAAAACTAACGCTGAATCAGCAGCTTGCGAGTTCTTCACGGACGACTCAATAGTTGGCCCGCACACGTGCCGCGCTTTTGTCGGCGAAGGCGGCGAGTCGAGCACGCGCCTCCGGCCGGGTGTTCACCACACCCGCGACGACAGCCTCGGCGTAAGCGGCATCCAAAGCAGACATATTTGCATGTGGCTCACGGCTGAGCAGATTGCGAAGTCAGACGGCGGCAGGTTCTGCGCTGCCTTGTGAGCGAGTTCCAGCGCCTTCTCGAAGCTTGACCCTTCCGACAATATACTGCGCAAGCGCTAGATCGACCGCTTCCTGGCCTTGATACACCCGGCCCGTCAGCATCATGTCGAGCATGCGCGACTTGCCCACCAGATCGGCGACGGGGATAGTCGGGCGGCGGCCGGTGAAGAGTCCACGTTGGCCCTCAGGCAGCGCAAAATAAGTCGTCTTATCCATGACCCAGATATGGGCGGCGCTGGCCAACTCCAGTCCACCGCCCACAACCGCGCAGGTAAGGGCCGCTATAATCGGCACGCCACCATATTCCACCTTGTTGAATGCCTCGTGCCCGGAAGCTCAGGATAGCGACGCGAGCGTCGTTCGCGGCAACAGAACCGATTATCCTGCCACTTTGCGCTTGTAAAAGCTCCAGAAAGTGTCGATCAGCATGGGATCCAAGATTTGGTCTTTCTTTGCCTTCAGCTCCGATGTAGGCGTTGTTTTGTAAGGCAACCGGGTGGCGAGCAGTTGCATCTGCGCGCGGCAAGCTCCTTCAAGAAAAATGCCCATCAACGCTGCCTCCGCAATCGAGCCGCCCACGAACAGGACGCCATGGTTGCGCATGAGCACTGTCGATTGTGGGCCGAGTGAGCGTGCCAGACTCGCACCAAGCGCCGGCGTGTCGATCAAGCCGGTTGTCTCCTCGAAACGCCCAACCGGCAGGCCAAGATTGGCCGCCTCATTCGTGACTGCCTGCAGTTCGACATCGAGTGCGGAGAAAGACGTGGCAAAGAACGGGTGGCTGTGCCCAACGCAGCGCACATCCGAGCGTGCGCGTAAGACTTCGGTGTGGATCGGCCATTCCTTGTGGATGCGCCCCTCTCCTGCGAGCCTGTGTCCCTCGAAATCAATCAGCACGAAATCCTCCGGCCCCACCACCTCACCGAGCCCGATGCCGGAGCGTTTGATCCAGACGCCCCGCCCGGAAGGGTCACGCAACGACAGGTGGCCGAGTGTCATGTCGGCATGCCCTTCCATGTGCAGAATACGGCAAGCGGTCGCGACCTCCAGCAGGTCATCATGGGGAATGTCGGTCATTGGTGTTCTCCGGGGTTTGTAATAGTGAAGCTGAGGGCGAGGCTGCTGCCTATCTGGACGCATGATCCGTGATGCGGCGCCTGAAACCGACCAGGGCAAGGATCAGGGCGCACCCCGCCATCGCGGCCGCGACCCGGAACGTGCTCTCCATGCCTCGTGCAATTGCGGCTTGTGTGGCTGCGGCAGTGCCGCCGCTCGCTGGACCGGTCTGGCCGGCGGCGGCGCCGAAGATGGCTCCCATCAAGGATGCGCCGGTGATCAGGCCAAGGTTGCGGCCAAGGGCGAGGAGTGCCGACACCAGGCCGCGCTGCTCAGATCGGGCAGCGCTCATCACGGCCGTATTATTGGGCGTCTGGAAGAAGGCCAGGCCCAGGCTGATGAGAATGATCGAGGCGACATACTCCTGAACCCCGTGCTCTATCGTGATCAATGACATGAGGGCTGAGCCGATGGTCATCAAGGTGAGCCCGCCTAGCAGTGTGAGCCTTGGCCCGATACGGTCGGACATCCAACCGGCTGGAATGCTCATCATGGCGGAAGTCAACGGGCCAACCGTCATGACGAGGCCGGTTGCACGGGTATCGAGGTCGACGCCTCGTGTCAGGAAGATCGGTCCCAGAACCAGCGTCGCCATCATGACTGCGTAGGCGAGGACGCTGATCATCATGCTGGTCGAGAGCAATCGGTCTCGGAACAGGCCCAGCGATAGCAGCGGCTGCCGGGCCTTGGTCTCGATTGCGAGAAAGAGGACCAGTCCGAAAACAGCGCCGGCCAAGTACTGAAGGACCAGGGAGTGGTTGATGCCATGACTTCCCGACAAGGTCATGGCGATGCAATAGGCAAGAAGAGTAAGGCTCAGGACGATCGTACCCGACCAGTCGAAATTGCCCAGCGATCGCACGCTGTGCGACGTGTCGATGGTCCGAGGCAGATAACGGCTTAACAGAGCATAAGTGAGCAGCCCGAAGGGCAGGTTTATCCAGAACATCGCCCTCCAGCCGAAGGTGACGAGCGCGAGGGAACCGAGCGAAGGGCCAAGTGCAATGCCGAGCGCGACCATCATCGAGAGGACGCCCATGGCCAGGCCGATGCGATCCTTTGGCATGATCTCGCCGACAAGGGCGAAGCTCAAAGCCATGATGATAGCGCCACCCAGGCCCTGGAGCCCTCGGCCGGCGATCAGCACGATCAAGTTCGGCGCCAAGGCACAGATCAAGGATACCGCCAGGAAGCTGATGAGCCCGGCAAGGTAAAGCTTCTTCTTGCCGAGTTGATCGGCGAAGCGACCGACACCGACGATCAAGGCGGTGACGGTCAGAAGATAGGCGACGACTACCCATTGGACTTCAGCAAAGGTCGCGCCGAACTCCCGCATGAATGTCGGCAGGCCGATGCCGACGACGTTCGTTCCCAACTGTGACAGCAGGATGCCCACAGACAACCCCGTCAACGCGTATCCGAAATGAGCGGGCCGATGATGCAGCGCAGGATGACTGTGCTGGTGAACTGTCTGAGCCATTGCTATGCCGAAGTTGTCATCCTGCTACGCGGTCAGGTGGGGCCGGCCGCCACACATTCCGCATGGGGCCCGAAGGAAGTAGCAGCACGGCATTGATGTGAAAATTGCATGCTTGTAACTCTATTGATGCGTCAAACGCACTTCAGGAAGCATGCTTATCCCGGAAAGCGCAGCCGATGATTTTGCCCGATCTGAACCTGCTGATCGCGCTCGATGTCCTACTGACAGAAGGGAGTGTCGCCGCCGCAGCGAAGAAGATGAATCTGTCTCCCCCCGCCATGAGCCGGACACTCGGCCGTATTCGGGATCTGCTCGGCGATCCGGTGCTTGTTCGCTCGGGACGTGGTCTCACGCCAACAGTGCGGGTCGAGGCTCTGCGCGAGCGTTTGCGCGCGGTCGCGGAAGATGCGCAGGCCATCATCCGCACCGAAAGGGGGCTCGATCTGGCGCGATTGGAGAGAACGTTCACCATTCATGCCAATGATGGCTTTGTGGAAACCTTTGGCGCAGCCCTGATCGCAAGGGTCATGGAGGTGGCGCCGGGGGTGCGGCTACGCTTCGCCCAGAAGCCGGAAGGCGATGATATGGCATTGCGCGCGGGGCGCGCAGACCTGGAAACCGGCGCGACAAGCCGACCTTTGCCCGAGTTACGGGTTCAAGCTCTCTTCAAGGATCGTTTCGTGGGTGCTGTTCGCGTAGGGCACCCCTTGCTCGAAGGCAGGATGACGCCGAAACGCTTTGCGGCTTTCGGGCATATTTCCGCGTCAAGACGTGGCCTCGACCATGGACCGATCGACGATGAACTGGCAGCCAAGGGGCTTCGGCGCCGGGTCGCCGCAGTCGTTCCGGGCTTTTCTGCAGCACTGGCGCTTGCTCGGGATTCGGATCTCGTCGCGAGCGTACCGGAAAAGGAGACGAGCCGTGACCGCTACGGTTTGGCGATGTTCCCATTGCCTGTTAGCACGGCGACCATCACCGTCTCTCAATTCTGGCACCCGCGCCTCGACGCTGATCCGGCTCATCGATGGCTGCGATCATGCGTGAAGGATATCTGCAGATGAGGTGTCACCCACCGAACCGCGCCAGCGACCTCTCGGAAGGGTTCTGTCGCGAACGTAATGACAATCTCTGTCCTGCAATGAAGCCCTCCGATTTCGGGGGGAGTTCGTGTCTCAACAACCGGATCGAACAGGATCACCGACGCATCAAGCGCCGCGCTGGACCCATGCCCGGCTTCATGTCGATGGCATGTGCCGAGGTCATCCTCACCGCATCGAATTGGTCCATGTGATGCGCAAACACCAATCCCGCCGCAGTTTCAGCGGAGAGCGTCAGGACCTAAACCTCCTTATGTAGGTGTCTTGGACTTGCGTAGCGCTTCGGTGATCTCGTCACGGGCCACGTCGATCAGGCGCATCATCGCCTGCCGGGCCGTCTCGGGTTCGCGCAACCGGATGGCATCGAACACGGCCCGGTGCTTCGTGATGGCATTCTCGTGGGACTGGCTCGCCCGGTTTGTCAGGCGGAAGCTCGCCAGCAGGGCGGCGCGAATGGCGGTAGCGAACTGGCGGTAGACCCAGTTGCCGCTGGCGTTGATGATGGCGGTGTGGAAATCGAGATCGGCCCGGCTCCAGGCTTCGTTGTCGCGGGAATTGGCCTCGACCATCTCCTCCAGGGCGTTGGAAATATGCAGCAGTTCCCGGGCGCCCGCATGAGCGGCGGCGAGCGCCGCGGCCGCCGGCTCCAGCAATTGCCGCGCCTCGATCAGGGAGACGTAGAACCGCTCGTCCGTGCCGAATTTCAGCACGGCATCCAGCACGAGCGGATCGAGATAGTTCCAGTTCTCGCGCGGCAGCACCGTGGTGCCGGCCCGGGTCCGCGAACGGATCATGCCCAGGGCGGACAGATACTGCATGGTTTCGCGTAAGCTCGTGCGGCTCACGCCCAGCTGCTGGGTCAATTCGGCTTCGTTGGGCAGGGTCGCGTTCTCGGGAAACTCGCCTGAAACGATCTTCTCGACAAATTGCCGCAGCAGGGCTTCCCGGACGCTACGCTTGCCGTGGGCGGCGATCGGGTTACCATTCTCGGTCAGTGCCGAGCCGATCCTGATGTCAGTCACTTCCAGTTCCCCCACGCCGCGACTTCGGCACCGGCAAGGCTATGCGAGGCGAGCTGGAAAGCAAAATCACGCCAGACGCAACGCGGCTCGCCTCATCAAGGCCATCCAGCCACACATTTCTACGCGTCCGGATGCGAGTCGAAAATAAATAGTATTTATCTTGACAATAATATGATT
This sequence comes from Labrys sp. LIt4, assembly GCF_017813775.1. Taxonomy (NCBI): domain Bacteria; kingdom Pseudomonadati; phylum Pseudomonadota; class Alphaproteobacteria; order Hyphomicrobiales; family Xanthobacteraceae; genus Labrys; species Labrys sp. LIt4. The sequence continues at coordinate 55,012 of NZ_JAGIPY010000027.1, read as the reverse complement.
ATTTTTATGGTGCCGCAACCAGGCGCGCCATAACTCGCAGGCTCGATCCAGCGCGCAGGGCTGGTCAACGATCAAAAGACGGGGAGGAACCGATGAAGCTCTCGAAATTCGCCGCGATGACGACCATTGCCGCCTCCATCTGCGCTGCGGCGGGCAGCGCGATGGCTGAGGGCAAGGATCTGAAGGTCGGCGCCATCTACATGGATGCACAGGGTTTTTACGCCGGCGTACGCAAGGGTATTCAGACTGGTGGCGCCGACGCCGGGCGCAAGCTCGACATCATCGAGACCAATGCCCAGGGGGACGTGACCAAGGAAGCCTCCTTCATCGACTCGCTGATTTCGGCCGGCGTCCAGGCCATCATCGTCTCCCCGGTGTCGGCCGATGGTTCCTATCGCGCGATCCGCCGGGCGCATGACGCCGGCGTTCCCGTGGTCTGCTACAACACCTGCCTGAACGAGGCCGACATGAAGGAGTATGTTTCGGCCTATGCCGTTGGCGACCCCTATGATTTCGGTCACAAGCTGGGCGAGGTCGCGGGCGACTATTTCGTCGCGCAGAAGAAGGATGCCCCCAAGATAGCTGTGCTCAACTGCGAATTCGTCGAGGTCTGCGTCACCCGCCGCAAAGGCTTTGAGGAAGCCCTCAAGGCCAAGGTGCCCGGTGCCCAGATCGTCGCCAACCAGGAAGGCGCGATCCTCGACAAGGCCGTCTCGGTCGCGAGCACCATGCTGTCCTCCCATCCGGACCTCGACGCCTTCTTCGGCGAGGCAGGTGGGGCTACGCTCGGGGCCGCGCGCGCGGTCAAGAGCCAGGGGCGTGTCGGCAAGACCGTGGTCTTCGGGGGCGACATGACCACCGAGATCGCCCAGGAATTGGCCGACAACTCCGTCATCAAGGGTGTCGTCGACATTTCCGGCCAAGGGCTGGGCAAACTTGCCTTGGCCCAGGCGATCAAGTCGATCGACGGCCAGCCGCCGGCAGGCATCAAGGTCGCCTACGACATCGATGTCTACAAGAGCGCAGCGGACGGGCAGGCCTGGCTCAAGGCGCATGCCGACGGCATCCCCTGAGGGTTGCCGGAGGTTCCCCATTGCGGCCAGGCAAGGATATCGACATGACGCCAGCCATTTCCCCAGGCCGGGCGGCCGAGGCCGAACGGGTCGCCTCCATCCGCAATTGCACCAAGCGCTATCCCGGCGTGCTGGCGCTCGACGACGTCACCTTCGAGGTGGCTGCCGGTGAGGTGAGGGCCCTGCTGGGCAAGAATGGTGCGGGCAAGTCGACCCTGATCCGCCTGCTCACCGGCGCCGAACTGCCTGATAGCGGTACGGTGGAGATCGCCGGCCAGGCCCTCGGCCAGACCGGCTCTGCCCGCGCACAGGCCGCCTTCGCCAGCGGCGTGCGCGTGGTCTATCAGGAGCTCAGCCTGGTGCCCGGCATGTCGCTGGCCGAGAATTTGTTCCTCGGCCACTGGCCGCGCCAAGGCGGCGTCATCCAATCGGCGCGGATGGAGGCCGAGGCTGCCGAGGCCATGGCGAGGCTGGGGCTGGACCTGTCGCCCAGGCGACTCGTCGCCAGCCTTTCGCCGGCCGAAAGGCAATTGCTGGAAATCGCACGCGTGCTGATCGGCAAGCCCCGGCTGGTGATCCTGGACGAACCGACCAGCTCGCTTGCGGCCGCCGAGGCCGAGCGGGTGATGGCAGCGGTGACACGCATCGCGGCGGAAGGCATCGCCGTGATCTACGTCAGCCACCGCATGAACGAAATCCGCCGGGTCGCGCACAGCGCCACCGTGATGCGCGATGGACGGGTGATCGATACCGTCGACGTGAAGGGGGCGGACACGCGCCTGATCGTCCGCCTCATGCTCGGCTCGGAAAGCGCGCCGGCCGCACAGCTGGAGAACCGGGTCGCCGACACCACCCTGCTCGAGGTGAGGGATCTCGCTTTGGCGCCGAAACTGTCATCCGTGTCCTTTCGCCTGCGGCAGGGCGAGGTCCTCGGCATTGCCGGGCTCCTGGGATCGGGGCGCACCGAATTGCTGCAGGCCATCATGGGCGTGCGCGCGGCCGACCGTGGCGAGATCCATGTGGATGGCAAGCCGGTGACGGGCGCACGCTATCGTCACATGGTCGAGCGCGGTTTCGGCTACACCCCCGAGAGCCGCAAGGAGGAAGGCATCGTTCCTCTGCTCGGTGTCGATGAAAATACGCTGGTGACGGATCTTGCCGCTGTCAGCCGCCGCGGCGTGCTCTCCGCCAGCCTGATGGCCGCCGCTACGCGCCGGATCGTCGAGCATCTCCACGTCAAGACCTCCCGCACCGACACGCCGATCGGCACTCTGTCGGGCGGAAACCAGCAGAAGGTGGTGATCGGCCGCTGGGTCCATGCGCGGAGCCGGGTGCTGCTGCTCGACGAACCCACCCGCGGTGTCGACGTGGAAGCCAAGTCCCAGATCTACGCCATCATAAGGCAGCTCGCCGCCGAGGGGCGCGGCATCGTCTTCGTCTCCAGCGAGATCGAGGAATTGCCGCTGGTCTGCGATCGCGTACTCGTGCTGCGCGAGGGCCGGTTCGCCGAAGAATTCACTGCGCCCGACATTGATCAGGATGCCGTCATGGCCGCCTGCATCGCCGGACACTGACGAGGATACCCGATGTCACAGGACAGAACCGCAGGGGGGGCCGTTTCGGATCGAGGCGCCCGTGCAGGCTTCGATTTCTCTCGCCACATGAACGAATTGAGCCTGTTCGCAGCGATCATCGTGCTCTACGTAGTGTTCACGGCCAGCGCCACCGGCTTCCTTTCGTTCAACAACCAGATCAACATCCTGCGCGATGCCGCCACGATCGGCATCGCCGCCTGGGCGGCGACGCTGATCATCATCGCCGGCGAGATCGACGTGAGCGTCGGCCCGATGGTGGCCTTCGTCTCGGTGGCGCTGGCTTATTTCCTGCAGTGGGGCGTGCCGACAGTGCCGGCCTTCGCCCTGGCTGTTGTGGTCGGCGGTCTCTTGGGCTCGATCGCCGGCGTGTTGAGGGCGTTTTTCGACGTGCCCTCCTTCGTGGCCACGCTCGGCCTGTGGAGCGCGCTGCGCGGCATTGCCCTGTTCATCACCGATGCCCTGCCGGTGTCGATCGGGCGCAATGATATCGTCGACGCGCTCGACCGGCCGGTCCTGGGGGTTCCGCCTGCTGCGATCATCATGCTGGTGCTCTTCGGCGTCTTTGCCTTCGTCAGCCGCAAGACCGCCTTCGGCCGCAGCGTCTTCGCCATTGGCGGCAATGCGCAGGCCGCCTTCCTGAGCGGTATCAATGTCGGCCGCATCCGGGTCATGCTGTTCGCCATCGGCGGTGCCATGGCCGCTGTCACCGGTATCCTTCTGGTATCGCGGCTCGGCTCGGGCAATGCCACCGCCGCGAGCGGCCTGGAGTTCGACGTCATCGCCGCCGTCGTCGTAGGCGGCACCTCGCTCTCGGGTGGGCGAGGCTCGATGCTCGGCACGCTGCTCGGCGTTCTCGTCATCACCCTGATCGGCAACGGCTTGGTGTTGCTGGGCATCAACCCCTTCTTCCAGCAGGTGGTGCGCGGCTTGATCATCGTCGTCGCCGTGCTGGCCAACATCCAGGCCATCAAGCGCTCCATGGCGCGAAACAAGGGCTAGGACATGCCGGTTGTCGATCTCCAGCACGGCTGCCTGCGGGCGCAATTGTCGACGGCAGGGGGGCTCGTCCTCGGCCTGTGGTGGGAGGACGAGGGCGTAGCCGTTCCTCTCCTGCGGCCGGCGCCCTCGTCGGACGCCGACGCCCTATCCTCGGCCTGCTACCCGCTGGTGCCGTTCGGCAATCGCATCAGGGATAACCGGTTCCGTTTCGAGGGGCGGGACCATGTCCTGGAACCGAACACGGATTGGGACAGGCACTATCTGCACGGGGAGGGCTGGCAGGCTGGTTGGCGCATCACCGCACAGGACTCGGCGGGCCTTGCGATGGTGTTCTCGCATACAGGAGGCGGCACACCCTACGTCTACGAGGCCGAGCAGCGTTTCGCCCTCGCCGGCGGGGCCTTTGAAATGCAATTGTCCGTGACCAATCGCGGCAGCGCGCCCTTGCCGTACGGATTGGGATGGCATCCCTATTTCCCGCTGACGCCGGCCACGACGCTGATGGCGAGGGCGACCGCGCTGTGGACGGAAGTGGAGGAGTGGCTCCCCGGCGAGCCCATCGCCCTTCCCGAGGAGCTCGACTTTTCCGCCCCTCGTCCCATTCCGGATCGATGGGTCAATAATGGTTTGCAGGGTTGGGATGGCCTTGCTGTGATCACCTGGCCGGAACGGAACATGCAGCTTCGCTTCGAGGCCGATCCGGTATTCAGGCATGCCTTCCTCTTTGTTTCCACTACCGAATTCGATCCCTCCTTCCGGCGGAACTATTTCTGCTTCGAGCCGATGTCGCACTTGGCCAATGGCCATAACCTGCCGGACCTGGGAGATCTCACGATTCTCAAGCCTGGGGAGACATTGGCCGGCAGCGTTCGGTTTCGACCGCAACATCTTTCCGGCCGGCCGCTTCAGGGCGGCGACCATTTCCGTCAAAGCGCCTGAGCCCTGGAGGCCGCGATGTCCGACAGGGGGCAGTTCGATTTCATCATCGTCGGAGGTGGCAGCGCGGCCTGTGTCGTCGCCTCCCATCTCGTCGGGCGGGCCAAGGCGCGGGTGCTGCTGATCGAGCGCGGGCCGGCGAAGGCCAGCCCGATCATCGACATTCCGGCCGGCTATATGAAGTTCCTGGCCAAGGATACCTATCTGGCCATGCACAAGACCGCGCCACAGCCCCAGCTCGACGGGCGCGGGCCGATCGTGCCGCAGGGGCGCGTGCTCGGCGGCGGCAGCACCGTCAATGCCATGGTGTATATGCGCGGCCAGCCCGGCGACTATGCGCGCTGGAATGCAGCCGTGACCGCGCCCGGCGCCGCCAATGACGGCGCCTGGTCCTATGAGGACATGCTGACCTATTTCAGGGCGCAGGAGGACAATGACCACCTGGCCGACACCTTCCATGGCGTCGGCGGCCCGCTCAAGGTCTCGCATCTCGGCCACACCAGCCCGATGACGCGGACCTATGTGAAGACGCTGCAAGACATGGGTATCCCCTATAATCCCGATTTCAACGGGGCTTCCCAGTTCGGCGTCGGCTTCATGCAGCACACCATCGACTGGGCCACCCGACGACGCTGCAGCGCCGTCACGGCCTTTCTCGCCCCGGTGATGGGTGATCCCCGCCTGACCATCGTGACCGATGCGACGGTGACGGGGATCCGCATCGAGCAGGGCCGTGCGGTCGGCGTCGACTATCTGCAGGGCGGGAGCCACCACAAAGCCGAGGCCGGCACCGAAGTGATCCTGGCAGCCGGGGCCTACCAGACGCCGAAGCTGCTGATGCTCTCGGGCATCGGCCCCGAGGACGAGCTCTCCCGCCACGGCATCGCAGCCAAGGTCGTGCTGCCCGGCGTCGGACGCAATCTCCAGGACCATTACGAGTGTCCGGTCGTCGCCACGACACGCGGAAGCTTCGGCTATTATCGCCAGGACAAAGGCTGGCCCATGCTCAAGGCCGGCCTGCAATATCTGCTGTTCGGAACGGGACCTGCCTCGACCACCGGCGTGGAAACCTGCGCCTTCCTCGATCCGACGGGCAGCGGTGCCGAGCCGACTATCCAGATGTTCTGCGTGCCGACGGTCTATCTCGACAGGGACGTAATGGGCACCGATCCTGGCGACGGTGTCACCATCAATTCGCTGCTGCTGCGGCCCAAGGCACGCGGCCGCGTAACACTGGCCAGCGCCGATCCGCTCGCGGACCCCATCATCGACACCCAGATCTTCGGCCATCCCGACGACCTGATCACGACGATGGCCGGATTCCGCTTCGCGCGGCAGGTGCTGGCTGCCGCGCCCCTGCGCGACCTGATCGACAAGGAGATCTTCCCCGGCCCCGCCGTGACCAGCGACGAGGCGATCGCCGCCCATTGCCGGCGCACGGTCAAGACGGGATATCATCCTGTCGGGACCTGCAGGATGGGACACGATGCCGATCCCGAAGCGGTCCTCACGCCCGATCTGCGGGTTCGCGGGATCGAGGGCCTGAGGGTCGTCGACGCCTCGATCATGCCGGCCATCGTCAGCGGCAACACCAATGCCGCCGTGCTCGCCGCGGCGGGGAAGGCTGCGGACCTCATCCTTCAATCATGAATTGCGGCGAGCGGCCGGAGCGGGGGCCTCGGGCCGATCTCATAGAAACCATCGGATAGCGCCATGAAGATCACCAAGCTGACCACTTTCATCGTCCCGCCGCGCTGGATGTTCGTGAAGGTCGAGACCGATGAGGGCCTGTCCGGCTGGGGCGAGGCCGTCGTGGAGGGGCGTGCCCTGACGGTCGAGGCGGCCGTGCACGAATTGGCCGACTATATCGTCGGCAAGGATCCCATGCTGATCGAAGACCACTGGAACGTGCTTTACCGCGGCGGTTTCTATCGCGGCGGCGCAGTGCACATGAGCGCGCTCGCCGGCATCGACCAGGCTTTGTGGGACATCAAGGGCAGGGCGCTGGGACAGCCGATCCACGCCTTGTTGGGCGGCCAGTGCCGCGACAAGATCAAGGTCTATTCCTGGATCGGCGGCGACCGCCCGGCCGACATCGCCAGCAATGCCAAGGAAGCGGTGGCGCGCGGCTTCAAGGCGATCAAGCTCAACGGTTCGGAGGAGATGCAGATCGTCGACACGCATGACAAGATCGACAGGGCGGTCGCGACCATCGCCACCGTGCGCGAGGCGATCGGACCCCATGTCGGCATCGGCGTGGATTTCCACGGCCGGGTCCACCGCCCGATGGCCAAGGTGCTGGCCAAGGAGCTTGATCCCTACAAGCTCCTGTTCATCGAGGAGCCCGTCCTTTCCGAACACAAGGAGGCGCTCAAGGAGATCGCCAATCATTGTTCCACGCCGATCGCGCTCGGCGAACGGCTCTATTCGCGCTGGGACTTCAAGGGCGTGCTGGCGGATGGCTATGTCGACATCCTCCAGCCCGATCTGTCGCATGCCGGGGGCATCAGTGAGTGCCGCAAGATCGCCACCATGGCCGAGGCCTATGACGTGGCGCTTGCGCCGCATTGCCCGCTGGGTCCGATCGCGCTCGCGGCCTGCCTTCAGGTCGATGCTGTCAGCTACAATGCCTTCATCCAGGAGCAGAGCCTCGGCATCCATTACAACGAGGGCAACGACATTCTCGACTACATCTCCAACAAGGGGGTGTTCCACTATGAGGATGGCTTCGTCTCCATCCCGCAGGGGCCCGGCCTGGGGGTCGAGGTCAACGAGGACTATGTGACGGAGCGCGCCCGGCAGGGCCATCGCTGGCGCAATCCGGTCTGGCGCCACGAGGATGGCAGCGTGGCTGAATGGTAGGGGTGAAACGGCGATGGCAGGTCGACTGACAGGCAAGCGTATTCTGGTGACGGGTGCCGCCCAGGGCATCGGATTGGCGATGGTGCGGGCGTTCCTGGACGAAGGGGCAGCCGTTTTCCTGATCGATCGGGACGAAGCGCTTCTTGCCGATGTGAGCAACGAATTGGCGGGTCAGGGCGCGCCGATCGCTCACCGGGCCGTTGATATCACCGACGAGCAGAGCATTGCGCGTGCCGTTTCACAGGCTGCCTCGACGATCGGTGAGATCAACGCCCTCGTCAACAATGCCGGCATCAATGTTTTCGCCGAGCCGTTGCAAACGACGGATGAAGAGTGGCAGCGATGCTTCGACGTCAACCTCAAGGGAGCCTGGAACTGCTGCAAGGCGGTCCTGCCGGGGATGATTGCGGGCGATGGCGGCGTCATTCTGAACATCGCTTCGACGCATGCCTTCACCATTATCCCCCACACCTTCCCCTATCCCCTGGCCAAGCACGCCTTGCTCGGCATGACAAAGTCGCTGGCGCTGGAATATGCCGGCCGCAACGTGCGGGTGAACGCGCTCGCGCCCGGCTATGTCTCGACACAGAAGGTGGTCGATTACTGGAACAGCTTCCCTGATCCCGAGGCCGCAAGGGAGCAGACCTTGAAGCTGCATCCGGGGGGCCGCATCGCCACGCCCAGGGAAATCGCGCTTGCCGCGGTGTTCATGATCTCGGACGAATGTCCCTTCATGAACGCAGCCTGCCTGACTGTCGATGGCGGCCTCAGCGTCCAGCAGCATCCCTGACCGTTGAGCTTCCCGCCATCGCTATAGCGAGCGCTGGCCAGCTGAACCTGAGAAGTGGCGGGAAATTATATATCGGCCTTATCAAACCTCTGGCGACGTTGAGGGCGATCTCGCCGATATGACGCTGCATGGTGTCGGTATTGGCGAAGGGCAACGCCAGCGCGGCTCCTGTTCCGAGCGCGGGGCAGATGGCGCCGAACAGGGAGGCGCTCTCATAGCGCTGATCGGCGGGTTGGATCGGTCGCGTGCCCCGCCGCGCCCACTGCCGGACGAGGCCCTTCTTCTGCCCGATACGGGCTTCGTCTTGATCCGAAGGACGCGCAGCGAAACCAGATCTCGATCTTCTTCTTGCGGATCACGTCCGCGAGTGGGCCGCGAGCGTACGCAGGAGGTTTTTTGAACGCCTGGATGACCTTGCTGTTTTGCTTGGGATGTCGTGGCCTGGCTTTCCACGATCTGGACCGGTTCCGCCCGCTGCGCAGCCGAAGAAGATCGTCGCGGATCTGACACTGGACGAGACGATTCTGGCAGCGGTCGTCATGGGGCTCAAAGGACTGCGTCAGCAAACCTTTTAAGTCCGCACGCGGTGGTGCCTGTGTCGAGCATGTGAAATCGGAACCTGGGCTGTCCCTCCCAAATGCCAGCACACATCGGCGACAAAAGGCCATTGCGTCCCGCTCCGATCTCCTTTATATCCGTATTGAAATGAATATCACATAGTGAAATTTATTTCAATTTTAAAGACAACACCGGGAGACAGCCCGGCGAACACCATCGGGAGGTGAGGATGGCCATCAGGAATTGGCTCATCGGAGTGGCCGCGAGCGCGGCTTTCGTGTCTGGCGCGAGCGCGCAGGCAGACAGCAAGTTCCGTTGCAAGGAAGGCGAGACCTATGTGATGAACGTCATGGTCTCGGGGGTGGAATATTGGTTCCCGGTCTATGAAGCCTTTAAGCAGGCCGCCCAGTCGATGGGCTGCAAGACCGCCTATACCGGCACGCCGGAATATGACGTCACCAAGCAGATCGCGAGCTTCGACCAGGCTCTGGCCAAGAACCCGGCCGGCATTCTGGTGCATCCGATGAATTCGGATCCTTTCATCGAGCCGATCAACCGCGCGGTGGATTCCGGCGTCTCCGTGGTGACCTTCGCGGCCGACTCGCCCAACTCCAAGCGCGCTTCCTATGTCACCTCCGACAACAACCGGGAGGGCAGCGCCGCCGCCGACATGGTCGCCAAGGCGCTGGACGGCAAGGGCGACTATGCCGTCCTGGAAAACCCGGGGCAGGATAATCATGACAAGCGCGTCGCCGCCTTCATCGCCCGCATGGGCGAGAAATATCCCGGCATGAAGCTGGTCGGCCGCGCAGCCACCAACCAGGACCCGACCAAGGCCTATCAGGCGGTGCAGTCCCTGGCCCAGGCCAATCCCAATCTCGCCGCCTTGTTCATGCCCGAGGCCAATTCGGCCCTGGGAGCAGCCCAGGCCTCCCAGGAGCTCGGCGGCAAGATCAAGGTGATGACCGCCGACGTGAACGCCAAGATCCTCGACATGATCAAGGCCGGCCAGGTCTTCGGCTCGGTCAACCCCAACCAGGGCATCCAGGGCTATATGGGCTTCATGCTGCTGTTCATGGCCAAGCACCCTGACCTGATCGACCCGATGAACGATTGGAAACGCGCCGGTTACAACCCGATGGGCGTGCCCTTCGTCGACAACGGCTTTGCTATCGTGTCCAAGGACAATGCCGACGACTTCTACTGGGACGCTTATCTCAAGCGCCGCGGCACCAAGGGCATCGAGGAATAATCGGGGCGCTCTTCGGACCCGCCTGCAAGCGCAACGTTCTCAGGCGGCGCTGAAGTCCGGATAGCGCAGTGCGACCCCTCATCCGGCGCTTCGCGCCACCTCTAGTCAACTCAAGAGAGTTGACGACACCCGCAAGGGGAGAAGGTGATTGGCGAGCGTTGCGCCATCCAAAAGATTGCCTTCTCCCCTTGCGGGAGAAGGTGCCGGCAGGCGGATGAGGGGTTGCGTTGCCCTATCCGGACATCAGCCCCCACCCCTCCCCCAAGACGAAGACCGGCCATGACCCATGATCTCGCCCTCGAAGTGACAGGCATCAGCAAGGCCTATGGAGCGATCCAGGCCCTGCGCAATGTCAGCCTCGGCGTCCGCAAGGGCGAGATCCATGCCCTCGCCGGCGAGAACGGCGCCGGCAAGTCCACCCTGATGAACATCATCGACGGCATCGTCAGGCCCGATGCCGGGGAAATCCGCATCCGCGGCGAAAAGGTCGAGATCGGCTCGCCGGCGCGGGCGCAGGAACTCGGCATCGGCCTCGTGCACCAGGAGATCGCCTTGTGCGGCGGCATCTCGGTGGCCGAGAACATCTTCATGGCCGCGACCAACCGCCGCCAGGCCTTCTTCATGAATTACGGCGAACTGCGTGAAAAGGCCCGCGCCATCCTGGCCGAACTCGGCAGCATCGACCCCGACAGCCTGGTCGGCGAGCTCACCATTTCCGAGCAGCAGATCGTCGAGATCGCCAAGGCGCTCACCCTCGACTGCTCGATCCTCATTCTCGACGAGCCGACCGCCGCGCTGACCGAGCGCGAAGCCGGCAAGCTCTTCGCCATCATGGCCGGCCTCAAGGCGCGCGGCATCTCCATCATCTATATCAGCCACCGCATGGCGGAGATCTTCGCCCATTGCGACCGCATCACCGTGCTGCGCGACGGCCAGCACGTCTCCACCGACGATATCGCCGCCATGACGCCCGAAAGCGTCGTCGGCAAGATGGTCGGCCGGGCACTGGGCACGCTCTATCCGCCGAAGAACCCGCAAAGCGCCCAAGCGCCCGCCTTGATGGCGGTGGAGGGCCTCAGCGATGGTGTGCGCTTCAAGCACATTTCCTTCGAACTCCGGCGTGGCGAGGTGCTGGGCGTCGCCGGGCTGATCGGCGCCGGGCGCACGGAAATGGCGCTCGGCATTTGCGGCCTGATGCCTCGCAGCGGCGGCAGGATCCGGCTCGAGGGACGCGAGGTAACGCCCGCGACCTATGCCGACAGCATCGCCAACGGCATCGTCTATCTCTCGGAAGATCGCAAGGGATCGGGCGTTTTCCTCGACCTGCCGATAGCGGCGAATGTCTCGGCCCTCGACCTTGGCCGCGTCTCCACCCGCCTGGGCTTCGTCGACCGCGCGGCCGAGCGGGAGCAGGCCCGGTGCCTCGGCGATCTCCTGCGCCTGCGCCGCGGCTCGCTCAACGATGCGGTCGCCACGCTGTCGGGCGGCAACCAGCAGAAGGTCGCCATCGCCAAGATGCTGTCGGTGTCCCCCAAGGTCATCCTGCTCGACGAGCCGACCCGCGGCGTCGATGTTGGCGCCAAGGCGGAGATCCACCGCGTCCTGCGCGAGCTGGCGGATCAGGGCACCGGCATAGTGGTGATCTCCTCCGAACTGCCCGAACTGATCGGCCTCGCCGACCGCGTCCTCGTCATCCACGAGGGCGGGATCGCCGGCGAGGTCACGGGAACCGACATGACCGAGGACAGGCTGATCCGCCTCGCCTCCGGATTGAGCAAAGACGCCGGGAGGGCGGCATGAGCGTGATGGGTGAGACCTCAGTGAACCAGAAGCATCCCGAAGCGCCGTCGCATGCGCGTCTGAACTGGCTGCGCGGCCTCGGCAATATGCGCGAGCTCGGCCTTGTGCTGATCATCCTGGCGCTGTGCGTGGTGATGTCCTTCGCCTCGCCCTATTTCCTGACCTGGACCAATCTGCGCGCCATGACGATGTCCTTTGCCGTCGAAGGCATCGTGGTGGTCGGCATGACCGTGCTGCTGATCGTCGGCGCCATCGATCTTTCTGTCGGTTCCGTCGTCTGCTTCGCCATGGTGATCGGCGGCTGGCTCTTCCTGGCCGGCATCGATCCCTGGCTCGCCAGCGCCATGGCCATCCTCGCCTGCTCGGCCATCGGCGCCTCCATGGCGCTGGCGGTCACGCGCATCGGCCTGCATTCCTTCATCGTCTCGCTCGCCTTCATGGTGATCGTGCGGGGGCTCTGCCTGGCGATCACCGGCGGCACGCCGCTGTCGCTGTTTTCCCTGCCGCCGAGCTTCAAGTTCATCGGGCAGGGCTCGGTCTACGGCGTGCCGGTCGTCATCCTGATCTTCCTCGCCGTGGTCGTCACCTTCGACATCCTGCTGCGCAAGGCCACCCTGTTCCGCCGCGTGTTCTATACCGGCTCCAACGAACGGGCCGCCGCCTATTCGGGCATCCGCACCGCCCGGGTGAAGTTCTTCTGCATCGTGCTGTGCTCGAGCCTGGCCGGTGTCGCCGGCATCATCTACATGGCCCGCTTCGGGGCGGCGACGCCGACCTTCGGTGTCGGCATGGAGCTCAACATCATCGCCGCCGCCGTGATCGGCGGGGCCAGCCTCAATGGCGGCTCGGGCACCATCCTCGGCGCCATCCTCGGCATGGCGCTGCTGTCGGTGGTGTCGAGCTCGCTGATCCTGCTCGATGTCTCGCCCTACTGGCAAGACACCATACGCGGCCTGATCCTGTTTGCCGCCGTCGCCTTCGATCACCTGCTACATAAGCGCAAGCAGGCTCTGACTCGGAAGGCATAGGACAAGCACCGTGGCAAAAGACAACGAAGGCGACCAGCGGCTCCGCCGCATCCATCGGGTATTGGTCATGCATTACATCGAAGGCTTTTCGCAGGCCGAGATAGCCAAGCGCACCGGCCTGTCCCATCCGATGGTCAACCGTCTCGTCAAGGAGGGGCATGAGCGCGGCTATGTCAGGATCGAGGTGAAGTCGCCGCGCCAGGACCTGTTCGAGCTCGAACAAGCCCTGGCTGAGGCGAGCGGCCTCACGGAGGCAATGGTGGTGCCCACCGCCTCCGACCAGGACAGCGTCAACCTACAGGCTGCCGGGCGGTCGGTCGCCGACCATATCCTCACCGTGCTCCGGGACGGCGACACCATCTGCGTCTCGGGCGGGGTCGGCGTCAGCGCGGTCATCCAGGCCATGGAGCCCACCCGCGCCTATGACGTAACCGTGGTGCCGGCGACCGGCGGTGTGCAGGGCAAGCATTTCGTCGACGTCAATCATCTTGCCGCCCAGCTCGCTTCCAAGCTGCAGGGACGCGCCTTCCAGATCCATGCGCCGATCTTCGCCGCCTCGCGCGCCGAACGGGACGTGCTGATGTCGCTGCAATCGGTCGGCGAGGTGCTGGACCGCGCACGCGCTGCCCGCATCGCTTTGGTCGGCATCGGCTCGGTGCTGTCGGAGAGCTCGACCTATTTCAGCCTGCATGCTCCGGGCGCCGGCGGGCTCGACGGGCTCCGGCAGAGCCGGGCGGCCGGGGAGCTGATCGCCCATCTGATCGACGCCGACGGGCATCTCTGCGACTATCCGCTCAATGAACGCGTCGTCGCGCTCAGCCCTGAGGAGCTCCGGACCATCCCAATGACCATCGGCATCGCCGCCGGCGCCCACAAGGTCGCGCCGATCGCCGGCATCCTGCGCGGCGGCTATCTCGACATTCTTGCCACCGACGAGGCGACCGGTACCCACGTTCTCGACATTCTCAAGAGGCCGACATGACCCCTCCGATTCCCTTGCGCAAACTGGGCCATTCCGACATCGCGGCGAGCGCCATCGCGCTCGGCACCTGGGCCATGGGCGGCTGGATGTGGGGCGGCCATGACGACGAGGCCTCGATCGCCGCGATCCGCGCCTCCATCGACCAGGGTGTCACGCTGATCGACACCGCCCCCGCCTATGGCCTCGGACGCGCCGAGGCGCTGGTGGGGCAAGCCGTCAAGGGCCGCCGCCAGGAGGTGGTGATCGCCACCAAATGCGGGCTCAACTGGCATCACGGCAAGGGCAATCACTTCTTCGACGAGATGGACCAGAAGGTGCATCGCTATCTCGGGCGCGATGGCATCCTGCACGAGCTCGAGCAGAGCCTCGAACGCCTGCAGACCGATTATGTCGACCTCTACATCACCCATTGGCAGGACCCGACCACATCGGTGGCCGAGACCATGGAGACGCTGTTGGAGCTCAAGCAAGCCGGCCGGATCCGGGCCATCGGCGTCAGCAACGTCACCGCCGATGACCTCGACGCCTATCTTGCCGTCGGGCAGGTGGATGCCATCCAGGAGCGCTATTCCATGCTCGACCGCGCGATCGAGACCAGCCTCCTGCCGATCTGCGCCGCTAACGGCGTCTCCACGCTCAGCTATTCCTCGCTGGCGCTGGGTCTGCTCACCGGCAAGATCGGGCCGGAGCGTGATTTCGCCGGCGACGACCTGCGCAAGGACAACCCCCGCTTCTCGCGCGACAACCGCACTCGCGTCGCCGATTTCGCTGCGGCGGTGAGCCCGCTCGCCTCGGCCCATGGCGCGACGATCGCCCAACTCGTGATCGCCTGGACCATCGCGCAGCCAGGGATCAATTATGCCCTGTGCGGCGCGCGCGACGACAAGCAGGCCAGCGAGAATGCCGCCGCCGGGCGCCTCGTTCTGTCGGCCGACGACCTCGCCGCCATCGACCGCGCCATCGCGGACCATCTTGCCGCCGTCACCGGGTGAGGCAGCAGGCATGACGCCTAAACGAAGTCACGACGACGCCGGCTGGCATGCCATTTCGGGGGGCGGGTCTTCAGACCCGGCTGGAAACGCCACGCTTGCAGCCGGGTCTGAAGACCCGCCCCCCAGGATTGGCATGAGCCGGGCGGAACGGCTCGACAGGCTGCGCGCGAAGGACCGTGCCACGGTCCTCGTCGTCGGCGGCGGCATCAACGGCATCAGCACCTTTCGCGAGCTCGCTTTGCAGGGGATCGACGTCGTGCTCGTCGAGCGCGGGGATTTCATGAGCGGGGCCAGCGCGGCGCCATCCCGCATGATCCATGGCGGGCTGCGCTATCTGGAGAATGGCGAATTCGGGCTGGTGAAGGAGTCCCTGCTGGAGCGTAACCGCCTGCTGCGCAACGCGCCGCATTATGTCAGCGCCCTGCCGACCCTTATCCCGCTGGGCGATCGTTTCTCCGGCATGTTGTCGGCGGCGCGCCGGTTTTTCGGCGGGCGGCCGAAGCCGGGACCGCGCGGCGCCCTGATCGTGAGGCTGGGACTCGCCGTCTATGATTTCTATGCGCGCCGCGAGCGCCAATTGCCGCAGAGCCGTTTTTTCGGCCGCCGTGCCACCCGCCTGAACTGGCCCGACTTCCATCCCGACATCAACTATGCCGCCCTCTATCACGACGCCAAGATCAGCCGGCCGGAGCAGCTCGGCCTCGAACTGATCGCCGATGCCGAGGCGGCCTCATCCGAGGCGTTCGCGCTCAACCATCTCGGCCTCGCCAGCCTGGATGGCACGATCGCAGAGCTCACCGACAGCCTGACTGGCGAGCGCTTCACCCTCGCCGTCGATATCGTCGTCAATGCCAGCGGTGCCTGGATCGACCAGACCAACGCCCTGCTCTCGGGGCGGCAGACCACGCTGATCGGCGGCACCAAGGGATCCCATCTCGTCCTCGACAGTCCCGCCCTCCTCGAGGCCATCGGCGAGCGCATGGTTTATTTTGCCAACCGCGAAGGTCGCGTGTGCATCCTGTTCGCCCATTTCGGCCATATCCTCGCCGGATCGACCGACATCCGTGTCGACACACCCGACAGCGTACGCTGCGAGGCGAGCGAAACCGCCTATATCCTGGAATCCATTCGCGAAGTCTTCCCCGGCATCGCCCTGTCGGAAGCCGATATCCTGTTCCGCTTCGCGGGCGTGCGTCCTCTGCCCCGGGCCGATGCGAATGTGAATGCCGAGATCTCGCGCGACCACAGCTGCGAATGGTCGACGCCTCCGGGGGCAGTCCCCGTCCTCAACCTCGTCGGCGGCAAGTGGACGACATTCCGTGCCTTCGGTGCCCAGGCCGCCGATACGGTGCTGGCCCGCCTCGGGATCGATCGCACACGCTCGAGCGAGGCACTGGCGATCGGCGGCGGCAAGGACTTTCCGCGAGGCGAAGCCGAACGCCGGGATTGGCTGCGCCGCGCCGCCGCCTCGACGGGGGTGTCGGAAGAGCGCTGTGCCACCCTGCTCGAACGCTACGGCACGCGGATGCTCGATTTCACGCCGGACGTCGACGACATCAGCCTCGCCGGCCTGCCGAGCTACAGCTGCAACGAGGTCCGCTGGCTTCTCTCGAACAGCCAGGTCGCCACTTTGGCCGACCTTGTGCTCCGGCGCATGACCATCGCCTTCAGCGGCGAGCTCTCGCTCGACGCCATCCACGAACTCGCCGCGCTGGCGGCATCAGCCCTCGGCTGGAGCGAGGCCCGCACACAAGACGAGATCGACCGGCTCCTCGCTCATCTCGATCACATTCACGGCCTCGCAGCGGCAACGCTGGCGGCCCGCAACCTCTCGTCTCCGGTCTCTCTATTACCCTCCCCTGGAGGGGGAGGGTCGACGCAAAGCGTCGGGGTGGGGTGACTTCTTGGCGAGAAAGTTTCGTTCTCCCCGCCAACCCTGCCTATTCCCACCCCACCCCGGCCCTATGGGCCGACCCTCCCCCTCCAGGGGAGGGTAAAAAAGCCACAGGGAAGACTCATGTATCTTACCAAGAAAGTTCGGATGAACCGCCTGTTCGGCGCCGGCAAATGTCTTGACGTCGCCATCGATCATGGCGTGTGCAACGAGCCTTCCTTCCTCGAGGGGCTGGAGGACATGGGCAAGGTCGTGCGCATGCTGGCCGATGCCGGCCCCGATGCCATCCAGATGAATTACGGCCAGGCCGACCTGCTGCAGGAGATGCCGGGCAAGCACAAGCCGGCCCTGGTGATGCGCATCGACATGGGCAATCCCTACAACCGCCAGCGCCATCGCGAGATGTGGGCCCTCTTGCAGAACGCGCAGGATCCCATCGCCCCGGCGCTGCGCATGGATGCGGCCTGCGTGGTGGTCAATCTCTTCATGCTGCCGGACGAGCCGGGCCTGTTCCGCCAATGTATCGAGAACATCTCGCGGGTGGCGCAGGACTGCGAAAAATACGGCATGCCGCTGATGATCGAGCCGCTGGTGATGCAACCGGCCAGCGAGCGCGGCGGTTATCTCGTCGATGGCGACGCGGAAAAGATCGTGACGCTGGTGCGCCTTGCCCGCGAGCTCGGCGCCGATATCGTCAAGGCCGACCCGACCAGCGACCCAGCCGATTTCCATCGCGTGGTCGAGGCCGCCCGCTGCCCCGTGCTGGTGCGCGGTGGCGGCAAGGCGGATCTGCGCCAGGTCTTCGCCAATTCCCATGCTTTGATGTGCCAGGGCGCCCATGGCATGGTCTACGGCCGCAACATCTACCAGCACGACAACCCCGCCCGCGTGGTCAAGGCACTGATGGCGATGATCCATCAGGGTGCCGACGACGGCGAGGCCTGGGCCATCTACGAGGCCGCAGCGTGAGCCGCTATCTCCTCGGCATCGATGCGGGCAATACCGTGGTCAAAGCCGTCCTGTTCGATCTCGACGGACGTGTCCTGGCGCGGGCCGCGCTCGACGGCCAGTCGCGCCAGCCCCAGCCCGGCTATGTCGAGCGCGACATAGCCGAACTCTGGGCCAACGCCGCCGCGGTGATCCGGCGCTGCCTGGACGAGGCCGGCGTCGAAGGCAGGCACGTCATCGGCATCGGCACGGCCGGTCACGGCAACGGCCTCTATATGCTCGACCGGCACGACCAGCCGCTGATCGGCATCCAGTCGATCGACAACCGGGCGGCCGAGCTTGCTGCCGGGCTGCGCGCCTCGCCGGTCGCCGACGCCCTCTATCCGCTCTGCCTGCAGCGGCCCTGGCCGGCGCAGACGGCAACGCTGCTGCTCTGGCTCAAGCAGAACCGGCCCGACCTCTATGCCCGGGCCGGCACCGCCTTCCTGTGCAAGGACGCGATGACGCTGCTGCTCACCGGCAGGCGTGTCTCCGATTTTTCGGACATGAGCGGCGCGGGCCTGCTGCGTCTGCCCGAGCGGCGCTATGACGAAGCCCTGCTCGCGGCCTATGGCCTCGGCGAGGCCCTTGGACTGCTGCCGGAGCTTGTCGAATCCGAAGCCTCGGCCGGCGGTGTCACCGCCAGCGCCGCGGCGGCCACTGGCCTCGCCGAGGGAACGCCGGTCGCCGCCGGCTTCTTCGACATCATCGCCTCGATGATCGGCTCGGGCGTCAACACGCCCGGCGAAGCGGCCATCGTGGCGGGCACCTGGAGCATCAACCAGGTGGTGCGCGAGATGCCGCTGGCGGACGATACGGTGTTCCATGCCTCGACTTGGCGCCCGGATCGTTATGTCGCCGTCGAGTCGAGCGCCACCTCGGCGGTCAATCTCGAATGGTTCGTGCGCGAATTCGGGGGCGGGCATGGCGCCGCCGGCTTCGAGGCCTGCAATGCCCTGGTGGCCTCGGTTGCGCCCCACCCGGAGCTGCCGCTGTTCCTGCCCTTCCTGTTCGGCGCGTCCACCCATCCCGACGCGCGGGGCGCCTTCATAGGCCTCGCCGGCTGGCACGGCAAGGCCGAGATGCTGCGCGCGCTCTACGAAGGCGTGGTGTTCGAACATCGCCGCCATATCGAGCGCCTCCGCCGCGCTGGCGCCGAGATCACCCGCGCCTCCTTATCGGGCGGCGGCTCGCGCAGCCCGGTCTGGTGCCAGATGTTCGCCGACATCCTCGATCTGCCCGTCACCGTGGCCGAGTGCCAGGAAACCGGTGCGCTGGGCGCGGCGATCGCGGCGGGCGTCGCGGCCGCCTCCTTTGCGACGCTCGATGACGGCATCGCCGCCATGGTGCGCCAGGCTGCGCAATACCAGCCCAGTACTCCGGACAGGGCGCTTTTGGAGGCGCGCTATCGCCTCTATTGCGGCCTGGCTGAGGCCATGCCCGATCACTGGAAACGCTATCGCGAGGGCGCATGAACGAACGTCACGATAGCGAACGCATCGATCTCGGGGCCTACGACTACGTCGTCGTCGGTGCCGGATCCGGCGGCTGCGTGCTGGCCAACCGGCTCAGTGCGGATCCCAACGCCAGGGTGCTGCTGCTCGAAGCCGGCGGCTCAGACCGCTATCACTGGATCCATATCCCGGTCGGCTATCTCTATTTAATGGGCAATCCCCGTACCGACTGGGGCTACCGGACCGTGGCCGAGCCGGGCCTGAACGGGCGCTCGCTCGCCTATCCGCGCGGACGGGTGATGGGCGGCTGCTCCTCGATCAACGGCATGATCTATATGCGCGGCCAGGCCGCCGACTATGACCATTGGCAGCAGCTCGGCAATGCCGGCTGGGGCTGGGACGACGTGCTGCCGCTGTTCCGGCGCTCGGAAAATCACCATGCCGGGAGCACGCCCCTCCATGGCGCGGAGGGCGAACTGCGTGTCGAGCGCCAGCGCCTGTCCTGGCCCGTTCTCGACGCGGTGCGCGAGGCGGCCGAGGAACTCGGCGTGCCCCAGATCGATGATTTCAATGCCGGGGACAACACCGGCTCGGCCTATTTCGAGGTCAACCAGAAGGCCGGCTTCCGCTTCAACGCCGTGCGTGCCTTCATCAATCCCATCAGGCAGCGCAAGAACCTCACCATTCTCACCCATGCCATGGCAGAGCGCATCCGCGTCGCCGATGGACGGGCCGAAGGCGTCGAATTGAGCCTGCACGGCAAGCCCTCTTGTGTCGCGGTCAAGCGCGAGCTGGTGCTGACGGCCGGCGCCATCGGCACGCCCCAGCTCCTCCAGCTATCAGGCATCGGCCCGGCGGCGCTCCTGGCCAGGCACGGCATCCCGCTCGTGCTGGACGCGCCAGGGGTCGGCGAGAACCTGCAGGACCATTTGCAGATCCGCACCATCTTCAAGATCAGCGGCGCGCGCACCCTCAACGAGTGGCAGGCTTCACTACTCGGCAAGGCTCAGATCGCCCTCACTTATGCCCTCAAGCGTTCGGGACCGATGGCAATGGCGCCGAGTCAGCTCGGCATCTTCATGAAATCGGATCCGCGCTTTGCCGATGCCAATATCGAGCTCCACGTTCAGCCCCTGTCGCTCGACGCCTTCGGGTCGCCGCTGCATCCCTTTCCGGCCATCACCGTCTCCGTCTGCAATCTCCGGCCGGAGGCGCGCGGCCATGTCCGCATCATCTCGCCGGACATCCAAACCCACCCGGAAATCGCGCCGAACTATCTCTCGACGGAAGGCGACCGTGCGGTCGCGGCCGATTCGATCCGTGCGGCCCGCCGCCTGATGGCGACCAGGCGCATGCAGGCCTTCCGACCGGAGGAGCTGAAGCCCGGGCCGGCGATCCAGTCAGCCGACGATCTCGCCAAGGCTGCCGGCGACATCGCCACCACGATCTTCCACCCCGTCGGCACGGCCCGGATGGGCAGCGACGCGGCAGCCGTGGTCGACCCCCAGCTGCGCCTGCGCGGCATTTCAGGCCTGCGCATCGCCGACGCCTCTGTCATGCCGACCATCGTCTCCGGCAATACCCATGCGCCCGTGGTGATGATCGCCGAAAAGGCCTCGGACATGATCGCCATGGCCTGGCGGGGGTGAGCTGCAGCGGCCTACCACCAGAACCGGCCAGCTTGACAGCGACATGGGCGACGCAAGGAGGAGAGAGGACGGCGCGGCGGACCTTCCCAGCCCATAAGGAGGTTCAGCACTGATTAATGATCCCATGATTGTCGTCGAGCGAAATCGAGACCCCGTATTTGCATGAGCGCGCCGCCAGATCCTCGATCATATCGCATGCCAGAGTCGCAGGTGCGGGAACAGGCACGATGCGCTCGTGATAATTCAGGGCCTCCAGCCTCTCGCCGCCGATCACGATGGGATGGAGATCGATCGACTGGAGACGGGCGTCGGCATCGAAGCGGCATGTCGCGACGACGCTCTTCCAGACCTCCGGCGCACTCCAGACCGCCTCGCCCTCATCGAGGTGGAACAGAAAATTGCCGAGCCCGTAGAAGATCGGCGCACCCCGATGAATTTCGACGGGCTGCAGGACGGGAGCGCCGTGACTGACGAACACGCCCGCACCTGCGTCGATGCAGGCACGCGCAAATGCCTGGACCCATTCCGGGACGTCGCGCCAGCTCGGTTCCCAATGATGATGATGAAGGTAGGCGATGACGAAGGCTCCTTCAGTGGCTGCCTTGCGGATCGCCGACAAATGGATCTCTGAGCTGACCTCGTCCACCAGGATCCTGCGCTTGTTCCCGTTCGCCCTGCGAAAGATCGTGCCATAGAAATCGATGTCGTCGACGGAGTGCAGCTGAGGCAGATCGTGGGGCTGGGCATAGTTGCTCCTTTCCATGCGACTGCTTTGAAACGCCTCCTGAATGCCACTCAAAGCATCAAAGTTCGATGGTTCCACCTCGAATACCCTTGAAACCTCGAGTCCGTTGACGCCGGGGCGTGCCGGTCGCCGGTCCGTTGCGTCGGCGGCATACATCGTCGCGGGCCCAGGCCCGGCATCCATTGCCACGAGCGCCACGGACCTCTTGCCGAAGGTCTTGATACCCGGCCGCCGTGCTTTGGATAAATCAGTGCCGATACCGGCATGAAGGAAGTCCCTGGCCGCAACCTCCTCGAGCGTCGACAGGATGCCCGGCGGGCCGAGGTCGAAAGCATGGTTGTTGGAGAGTGCCAGGGCATTGAAGCCGATGTCCTTCAACGCATCCAGAACCACGGGCGCCGAGCAACCAAAATAACTCCCCTTCAGCGGCCAGCCACCGTGTCGGCCGAACACCGTGGTCTCGAAGTTCGTGAAAGCGATATCGGCCTGCCGGATCAACGATTTGATCGTGGCAAACCTCTCGTCGGAAACCTGGCGAACATCATGATGAATCAGGGATTGCCCGGTCAGGACAAGCGTGAACGGCGAAGGCATGGCTGAGGCTCTTGGAGATGAATTCAGAAAATGGGACAGGCGGGTCGGGGAAGGGGGGAGCAATCACTTTTCGGTCTGCGGAGAAATATCGACACCGAACCATTTCAGGCTGATCCTGCCGAGCGACCCGTCCTTGGCGCTCGCCTCAATGGCTTTGTTGAAGGCTTGTGCGAGATCGGCGTCCTCCTTGCGAAGGCCGATCCCGACACCGGGACCCCATGTGCCCCCCGAAAGCTGGGGGCCGAAGAAATCGACGGCCTTTCCCTCCGGCGTTTCGAGAAACTGCTTCCAGACGAGATAGTCTCCCAATCCGCCGTCGATGCGCTCGGATGTGAGATCGAGCTTCAGATTTTCCTGGCTGTCATAGCTGCGCACCTGGGCAATATCGCCGAAGAGCTCCCGGACGACAGCCTCCGAATTCGAGGACCGCAGCACGCCGAGCGTCTTGCCCGTCAGGCTTTCCCTCAGCTTGTCGATGAGCGCCTTCTTCTCCGCGTCGATGTCCGTCAGGTTCAGCTTGGCCTTTGTATCACCGGGCGGCAGGCCGAGGTTGCGGCGCATGACGATCTGGTTCGGCCCCACGGCATAGGGCACTGAGAATGCGATCGATTTCTTGCGCTTTTCCGTGATCGACATGCCGGCGATGATCGCGTCGTACTTCTTGACCAGAAGGCCGGGGATGATGCCGTCCCAGTCCTGGGCGACGAAGGTGCATTGCAGCTTCATCCGGGCGCAGAGTTCATTGCCCACATCGATGTCGAACCCGACAAGCGCACCGTTCGCGTCAATGTAGTCCCAGGGCGGCGAAGCCCCTTCCGATGCGATGGTGATCGCCTTGCGCTCCTCGGCACGGGTAACGCTGCTGGCGAGCAGGGTTGCCAGAACGGCCAAAGCCAGATGTCGTTTCATGGTATTCCCCTTCTTCTTGGTTCGGTTCCTGATCATTCGCCGAGATGTATCCGCCGCAGGTTCTCGCGGAGGCCGCAGGCAACGCCCGTTTCGTCCGTGTCCCAGGCATCTGCGAGATCCTGCAACGTGATGCGCTCAGCGCCTGAAGCGCCGAGCAGGATCGCTTCATCCCCGAGCTCTGCTTCGGGAATATCGCTGACATCGACGCGAAGATGTTCGAGATGGACGGGGGGTACGATGGCAGCGCGCCGCCCCCTGATCAGCACGGCGGCCTTGGACCGGGGATATCGCGGCATCCCGTGTCCCCAGCCGATTCCGAGAACAGCCAGGCGCATGGCCGCACGATATCCCGGAAGGTCCGGTGGCGCGCCCATACTGTCGTCGCTCGCCTTGAGTGCGACGATGCGGGCTTTGATTGCTGACAGGGCAGGGCGGACGAACAACCCCCTGCGATCCGCATGGGAACCCGTCAATCCAAAAAGGAGCGCGCCGGGATCCACCGCATCCATGTCGAACTCCGGATGGCGAAGCAGGCTTTCACTGCTCGACACCATGATCGTTGCGGGACGGTGGCCTGTCGCCTCGAGTTCCTTGAGAAGAGGCAGCAGGCGTGTAACCTGCTCTGGCGCCGAAGCGCCAGCCTGGCCGAATTCGCTGAGATGGGCATAGAGGCCCTCGACCACGATATTGGCGTGCGACGCGCATAGATCGATCAGATGCCGAAGACCCGAGGGAGCCACGCCGGCGCGCCAAAAACCGAGATCCACCTTTACGAAGATCTTCAGCGGAATGCCGGTCGATAGCCAGCTCCGCAGATCCTCTTCACCGGAAATCGTGATCGTCAGATCGAGCTTCCGGACAAGCTCGACGGCGTTCGGACCAATGCCCGGATACATCAGGATAGGCTTTCGCGGCGCCGCCTTTCGCACCGCCAGGGCGTCGACGATCGAGACCACACCGAAGGCATCGACATCGGCCGCGCACAGGAGGGCGGCTACCTGTTCTGCTCCGCATCCATAGGCGTCCTGCTTGAGGCAGGCGATGATCTTCGTGGTCGAGCCGATCGCCATTCGAATGGCGCGGTAGTTGGAGGCGATCGCCGACAGATCGATCTCGCGCCAGGCGGCTTCGCCGAGCTGACGCGGACCGTGATGGTGATTACTGTTCATGGGCCACCTGCGAGAGGGCGACCCGGCCCGGTTTGGATTTGGCGCGCGGTGCGCCATTCAACTGCGCCTCCAGCATGTGAAAGGCGCCGGTCAACAGGAATGTCAGGCCGAGATAGAGCACGCCGGCCGCAATGAAGATCTCGTAGGGGGCGAAGGTTTCCGAAACCAGCTTGCGCGATAGGCCGGTGATTTCGAGCAGCGTCACGGTGCTGGCGAGGGACGTCGCCTTGACGAGGCTGATGACTTCATTGGCATAGGAGGGAAGAACGCTTCTGAAGGCGATCGGGAAGATGATCCGGCGCTTGATCTGCAAGGGCGACATGCCCACGGCCTGCGCCGCCTCGATCATGCCAGGGGCGACGCTCTGGATCCCGCCGCGAAAGATCTCCGTCGTGTAGGCGGCGCCATTGAGCGAGAAGGCAATGAGGCAGCACCAGAATGGTTCGCGTAGCGCAACCCATAGGACGCTCGACCGAATGAAGCCGATCTGACCGAGGCCGTAATAGATGATGAAGAGCTGCACGAGCAGCGGGGTACCGCGCAAAACATAAGTGTAGGCCAGCACGGGCAGGGACAGCCAGCGCCGCGACGATGCGCGCATGAAGGCCAGGGGAACCGAGATCACGAGGCCTGCCAGGAGCGACGCGAAAGTCAGCAGCAGCGTCAGTGGAATGCCGCCGGCAAGCGTTACGGTGCTGGTAAGAAGGAGTGCGATATCCATGGCGGAACGCCTCACCGCCCGCGAACGGCGAAACGCCGTTCGAGCAGGTTGAAGATCACCAGCGCCAGGCTGGTTAGCGCGAGATAGAGGGCCGACGCGGCCAGATAGAAGGTCAGCGGAGCCCGCAACGAACCTGCGCCGATGGCGGCGATCCGCATGATGTCGGTCAGCCCGACGATCGAGATCAGCGAGGTCTCCTTAACCAGGGAGATCCACTGGTTCGCGAGCGCGGGCAGGGCGATGCGCAACATTTGCGGAAGGGTGACCAGCAGCCAGGTCTGCCAGGGATGCAGCCCGAGCGAGCGGGCCGCCTCGATCTGCCCCGTGGGTATGCTGAGCACGGCGCCTCGAAAGATCTCAGCGGTGTAGGCTCCGAAGACGACGGTGAGGGAAACGACGCCCGCCAAAAATGCATTGACCTCGACATAGCGCCCGAAGAAGGCGCTGATGGCGACCGTGCCCCCGAAATAGATCAACAGGATGATGATCAGTTCGGGCACGCCGCGAATGATGGTGGTGTAGAAGCCGACGGCCACACTCATGGCCTTCCACCGGGACAAGCGCCCGGCTGCGGCGAGCAAACCGAGGGCCATGCCGAGCACGCCGCTGACAAGCGCCAGCATCACCGTCGTCTTCAGCCCGTTGGCGAATTGCACGGCAAAGCCGTCCATGCAGGAAACCCTTCTATCGATGCGAGGCAAGAAAGCTGCGAAGCCGGCTGGAGGTCGGCGCGGAGAAGAACTTCGAAGGAACGCCTTCTTCCTCGATCAGCCCTTGGTGCATGAAGGCAGCTCGTGTCGACACCTGTCTTGCGAAGGCAAGTTCGTGAGTGACGATCACCATCGTGCGCCCTTCCTCCGCCAGCGCCGCCATGACACGAAGCACCTCGCCCACCAGCTCCGGATCGAGCGCGGAGGTCGGTTCGTCGAAGAGCAGCGTGCGTGGTTCCATGGCGAGCGCGCGGGCGATCGCCACGCGTTGCTGCTGTCCGCCGGAGAGATGGCGAGGATAGGCATCCGTCTTGTCGGAAAGCCCGACCTTGGCCAGGTAGTGACGGCCGCGATCGGCGGCCTCATCGCGCCGGATCCCTTTGACGAGGACCGGACCCTCCGTAACGTTTTCAAGCACGGTCTTGTGCGGCCAGAGATTGAAGTTCTGGAACACCATGCCCATCGAGGCCCGAATGCGCCGGGCCTGCCGATGGTCGATGACGTTGGCTTGCCCGCCCTGCTGCGATGCAGCTCGGATGGCCAGCTTCTCGCCGTCGACCCAGATATCGCCCCGGTCGGGAATCGTCAGGAGGTTGAGGCAGCGCAGAAGCGTGCTCTTGCCCGAACCGCTGCTGCCAAGGATCGAGAGAATTTCGCCTGGCCGGATGTCGAGATTGACGCCACACAGGACGGCATTGCCGCCCAGCCTTTTCTCGATCCGCTCAGCGCGTATGCCGTGCTGGACGGCCTGGTGGAACATCGGACCGCTCTTCATCAGCCCCTCCGCGCCGGTGAACGCTGCTTGGCGCCGATACGGGCAATGGGAACTATTGGACACGGCAAGGCCTTTGCTGCGCGCATGGGAGCGGCACCACTTTTTGATGTGTGTTGTCGTTGCGAAGGACGCTGCTTTGGTCCGATGGCGCCGAGTGGCGTTCTGACCTGTCCCGACCCCAGAATTGCCCGCGCGCTCGCCGAGATCAATTTATAAGCGAGATTATTTTTCGATAAGTTCAGCTAATAAGGTTTGCTGCCACTTCAATTCGAACGATCAATTATGGCCTTCGGCAGACGATTGGCCTGGCGCGATCTGTACGACAGTATAAGTTAAGCTTTGTCCTGAAAGGCGGCAATCGGCAGCTGCACGGAAGCCCATCATGGTGGAAATCTCAAAGACGGGCA
Source organism: Labrys sp. LIt4 (assembly GCF_017813775.1). NCBI lineage: Bacteria > Pseudomonadati > Pseudomonadota > Alphaproteobacteria > Hyphomicrobiales > Xanthobacteraceae > Labrys > Labrys sp. LIt4. The sequence continues at coordinate 28,131 of NZ_JAGIPY010000027.1, read as the reverse complement.
TCACGCTCCGCCAGCTTCAGATCCTGCGCGAGGTCGTCAGATCGGGCTCGGAGCGCAGTGCCGCTAAGGCACTCGGAATCACCCAGCCTGCCGTCAGCCAGCAAGTTCGGATCTTGGAAGGCTTGCTTGGCGTGCAATTATTCGTGCGGGACAAGGGGCGGCTGGTTCCGACGGCCCATACGATGACCCTTTTTCGCGACACCGACGCCACCTTCCTCCAGATCGAAAGGGTTGCCAAAACGGTTGCATCCCTGAAGGGCGTCGATAGCGACACGATCAGCATCGCGGCACCGCATATCTTCTCGCTCCGGCTTCTTCCCGAGGCTTTTTGCAAATTGCGTTCGCGCCAGTCGTTTGCGGGAATGGTGCTCAAATCGGGCACCTATCCTGAGGTGGCCGAGCATGTCCTGGAGGGACGTGCCGATCTTGGAATTGCTCGGTTACCTTTGGACGGGAATGTTTTCGACTGGTGCCCGGCAACGACTGCGACCAATGTCTATGTCTGCCCCCGCGGTCACCGCTTCAACCAAAAGGACATCATCAGGCCGGAGGACCTTGTGGGAGAGGCGCTGGCGGATGTCGAACCGGGAATGCAATCCCATCTCATGAACGAGAATGCCATGAGGTATATGGGAGCAGAACCTCATCTGGCGATACAGGTCGATGTCATCGGCCAGGAGGTGAGTTTCGTTGCCGCGGGTCTCGGCATCTCCAGCAGCAACACCTTCGCCGCGAGCCAGTTCGCGTCCTTCCCGGTTGAAGTCCGTCCTTTCGAGCCGAGTGCCCTCTACCACTATGTCATATTCTGGCAAAAGGGACGGAAACTTGGAGCCTTACTCCAAGAAACGATTAAAGTTTTGGTTGAATGCGCGCAGGTCGATGCGGGAGTTCCAGAGGGGGGCAACAGAGCGCAAGGCGTCCAATGATTATTGGATCTGTCATGGTCAGTGCCTGTCCCGCCTTCGCGGCAAGCTTATCTCTCGGCTTTACGCCGCAGCGTCACTATTCAGCCACAGGAGCTTGCTGCTTTTACTGCGCCAGCCTTCCCGCCTGGCTGCGTATCAACCCACCGGGCGAGGTCTTGCCAGAGACTGGGCGCATGTCGGTCAGCGATGTAACCGCTGGCATTACGGATTGTCGACGCAGGCGTCGGCCAAGCACTCCTCGATCTTCCTGAGAAATCTGATGCCCGGTGTGTCATCCTCGGTGATTCTCTTCATCGTGACCCCGTCGGCGTGGCAGGCCGTGGCCTTGTGTAAGCTCGCCAGGGCTCGAGACAATGTTTGGGCGTCGGTTGCGTTGAGTGTCAGCACGCCCGAGGGCTCGGAAAAAAGCGCGGCGACAGGCGAGCCGTTCAGCAGTTCTTGCGCATTGATGGCCTCCCCCAGCGATATCAAGACCGCCTGGTCTTTCGGGTCGAGTTTCACATTTGCCTGAGGACCGATACCGCAAGCGAGCGCCGAAGTGCTCGAGAGCACGATCGTTGCAAAAGCCACAAGGGAACGCATCCGATCTCCCCGGCAAAGATCACCGCCTGCTGCGCTACTTTGCTGTAAGCGGTCCCAGAATTCAACTTGGGCGCAAGGCAGGGCGCGGTGGTACTTTTAAAGAGAGCAAATTGCCATGATGGTGTGCACGGTTCCTCGCGAAGGCTTCAACCCGTCGCGAGCTCGAAAATACCCCGGACAAGCACACAGGGGGACAATCCGGGCTCGAAGTCCATTTCGCAAGAGAATGGATCGCAGACCGCGCGACGTTCAACGCAAGTAATGGATATGTGGTCTTCGATGGTGGGGAGATGTCTCGACACGTGCCTCGACTGCAAAGACCTCTCGCATAAGCTCTTCCGTGATGACCGCTTCTGGAGGTCCAGAAGTTACGATCTTTCCCTTTTTCAAGACGATGAGCCGATCGCAGAACATGGCGGCATGATTGAGATCGTGCAAGGCGACCACACTGGTGATTGGCAGGCTGGCGACGAGCTTCAACACACCGATCTGGTGCTGAATGTCGAGATGGTTGGTGGGCTCATCGAGAATGAGTTCCGTCGGAGCTTGCGCGAGGGCTCTGGCGATCTGCGTGCGCTGCTTCTCGCCGCCTGACAGGCTTTGCCACCGGTCGTTCCGCCGACCTTCCATGCCGGTGCGCTCAAGCGCTTCGTTCACAGTCCTGTCGTCGGCATGCGTCCAGCGTGATAGCCATGACCGATGCGGGAACCGCCCGAGCCTGACCACATCTACAACGCTGAGGTTGGCACCGGTCGTGGCATGCTGCTCGACGAAGGCGACCCGGCGCGCGACCGCGCGAGCGCCGAGCGTTTTCAATTCGTTTCCTTCTAGCAGGACACGGCCGGATTGCGGGCTTTTTAGTCCGGCCAGCAGTCGTAGAAGCGAGGTCTTGCCGGAGCCGTTGGGGCCGAGCAGCCCGAGCATTCGTCCAGGCTCGGCTTCAAAGGACACACCGTCGACGATCGTCTTGCTTCCGATCCGCCAGATCAAATTCTCGGCAGTGATGCTCATGTCGCACGCTGCAGCCGGTATAGAATAACTGAGAAGCAGGGCACGCCAACGAGCGCTGTCACAACGCCGATTGGCAGAACCTGTTGGGGGATCAAGGCGCGCGAAGCGACATCCGCCAATACCATAAAGATGGCGCCGATAAGTGCGCAGGCCGGCAATAGTCGGATGTGGAGCGGACCGATCAAGGATCGGGCCGCATGTGGCACGACCAGGCCCACGAAACCGATCGATCCGACCATGCTGACGATCGCAGCCGTCATTAAAGCAGTAAGGGCAAAGAGGACGATCCGGGCCCGGTCGACATTGACTCCGAGCGAGGCTGCAGTCTCGTCGCCGAAGGCGAAGGTATCGAGCGTCCTCGCATAGGAGAGGCAAGCCACGAACCCAAGGCTGACGACCCCGGAAACCAGCATGAATTCCGGCCAGCGCACACCCCCAAAGCTGCCGAGAAGCCAGAACATGACGTCGCGCGCCTGTTGGGCGTTTCCGGTGGTGGTTACGATATAAGAGGTCGCGGCATTAAAGAGCTGCGAGGCTGCCACGCCCGCCAAAATGGTGCGATCGGCACCGCCGCGCGTGCCGTTGGACAGGAGTGCCACGAAGCAGAAGGCGGCAAAGGCGCCGAGGAAGGCCCCGGCTGACAGAGACACGGCGCCGGCACCGATTCCCAAAATAATGATGGCGACGGCCCCCGTCGACGCACCGGCGGAAATACCGAGCACATAAGGCTCCGCGAGCGGGTTGCGCAGCAACGATTGCATGATGGCGCCGGAAAGGGCAAGACCCGCTCCGCAGAAGGCTGCCACCAGGGCGCGGCTCAAGCGGTAATCCCAGATCACCGTCTCGTAGACGCGGTCGATCTCGCCGACCGACCAGCCGAGACGGTTAGCGACGGCCGCGAAGGTGATGTCGAGCGGAATTGGCAGGTCACCGATGCCGACGCTGAGACCGACAACCAAGCAGATCACCACCAGCGATCCCAGCAGCAGGCCGGGAAAGATCACCTTGCCTCGAACGGCGCCGTATTCCGTGTTCACTTCAGCAGGCCGAGTGTTTTCAATTGCTGGGCCACCTGCTCGGCGCCGTAAATCGTACGGACGGTCGGATTCATCGCTTGACCGTCCATCACCACGATGGCCTTGTTCTTGACGGCTGGAAGCTGGCTCACCGCCGTATCGGTGGTGAGGAAGCGCATCTTGGCTTCCGGCTTGTCGAGCTCCCAGCGGTTCCGATCGAGGCTGGCTATGACGATGACATCCGGCTTGGCAGCAATGATGCCTTCCCAGCCCAGCGTCGGCCATTCGGCGTCAGCCTCAATGGCGTTGCGTCCGCCAAGAACGTTGGCAATGAAGCCCGAGGCGCCGTTCTTGCCGCCGAGATAGGCATCGGCGGTAGGAGAGGGGCTGGAGAACCAGAAGAGGTAGGCGAGTTCCTTATCACCTGGCCTGATGCTGGCGCGCAAAGCCTTCTCACGCGCTTTGAAGTCGGCGATCAGGGCCTGCCCGCGATCGGAGACGTCAAAGATCTGTGAAAGCTCATCGATCTCTCGATAGAGCGCCTCCATGCTCCAGAGCTCGGCCCGCCTGCCATAGGCGTCCTTGCTGCCTGTGGTTTCGAGGCAGGTGCCGGGCGAGAGATAGCTCGGAACACCGACGCGCTCGAAATCCTCCCGTTTTGCAACCTTGCTGTTGGGCCCGAGCAGGGTCGGGAGCGCGGCAGCGACGAAGTCCGGTCTTTCAGCGAGGATTGTCTCGAATGTCGGAAACTCGACGGTTAGAAGCTTCACCTTCGCGTTGGCTTCGGCAAGCTGCGGCATGACCTTACTGGGCCAGAAGGCGGTGCCCGCCATCCTGTCCTGAAGCCCAAGCAGCAACAGAATCTCCGCGCTGTTCTGGCCGAGCCCAATGGCACGCTCCGGAGCCTTCGGAAAAGTGACTTTCACGCCGCAGTTGTCGAGTGTCAGGGGGTAATGGGTGGGAGCCGCGGCAAGCGGGCTCACAAGACTTCCGGCGATGCAAAAGCCGAGTGCAATCAGAAGTGATTTGAGGCTGCCCACAAAACTATTCCCAAGGAACACCGTCATCGGGCGGGGTCTTAGCGGGCTGGCATAGAAAAAGCTAGCTAGCGTTACAAAATTATAGGTATTCTAAATTATAGAGATTCTAATAACGCTTATGGGATTTCAGGCCTGCTGTGGCCGTAATCAGTGTTTGAGGCGGGATACATGAAAGAGTTGTGATGTCCGGACCTTGCAGATGAACTCATAGGCAGTGAAACCTTTGAGAGTCTTCAGCCTTCGAGCGAAGTTGTAGGCTGCGACGAAGTTAGCGAGATGGCTGCAGTGCTGTTCGTGGCTCTCCTAGCAACTGTGTCTAGGTAGCTGGGTTTAAACGCCATGGAGTAGCCTTTTTAAGGATGGCGTTTGCGATTGTGACCAGCTTGCGTGCAATTGCGACGATGACGAGCTTATGGGGTTTTCCGCGTTCCTTTAAACGTTTGGCGAGTGGGCTCAGCACCGCGTTGTGGCACGCGGCAGCGAGCGCAGCCTGAAACAGAACATGTCGTAGCGCCCGCCAGCTCGCGGTAGGCGATGCGCGCGGCATCTTCCATGGGCCGGGAAGAGCCGATGGTCATGATGAAGTCCCGGGTTTCGAGGCGCGGCCACTTGATCGTCCAGTTCTTGATCAGGTCGACCTGCACGGTGGTGACGGTCGGATGCTCGATCGCAACGCCGCAGAGCTCGCCGTCGCCCTGCGCCGCATGGCAGGCGCCGAGATAAAGAAGGGCACCCTTTGTGTTGACCGGCAGGTAGATCACCGCATCCACGCCGACATCGGGCAGATCCATGTTGCCACCGTAATAGTCGGGTTGCAGGGCCGATATCGCTTCAACCTCCGGCGATGTACCAATCGTGCCGATGAAAGGCTCATAGGGCAGGGTGATCTTGGGGCAGGGTGATCTTGTCGTTCCACCTCGGTCGCCGAGAACATCACGCCGATGCGATGCCTTGTTGCCAACATAAGCCCATTCCAAAACAAAAAACGCCCACCGGCTGGTCTGCCGTGGGCGTCCGTGCCACCAACCGCACGTGTGCAGAACGCACTCGTCTGTTGGAAATGTAATCAGATATGACGCATAAATAGGCAGCTCTGCCTTGCGCTCTAAAATTAGGCTCTTCCAGATTTATGTATTTGTCAAGCTGTTAAATGTGGGCCCGAATTCTTTCGGGCTTCGCGACCTCCTCAGGCCGGTTGGTATGCCGTCCTGGGCTGCTGACGGCGTGACCGCGGAAAAGGGTTTCGATGGGTGGGTTGACGCGCTACCGGCGGGATGCCGGCGGTCGAGACGATCAAGCCGGATGGCGACCCGCTGGTTTATGGACACGACACGACCGACAGGGGTCACCGGCATCGAAACCTTCGCTCCCTGAGCGAAGCCCGGGGATGACAAGAGTGCAAGTGCTCCCGAGGACGTGACCCGCTTCTGGTATGACGGGTGGGGCCTGGTGATCAAGGTCGAGAACGGGGCGGCGCTGATCGATCATGGGCGAGACAAGAATTGTGCGATCCTCGCCGAGATGGTGAATGGGCGCTGGGTCGGGTGAGGCTCGATGCGATGGAGCGGCGGATCCCTGGTCCACCGGCGAGATCAATCACCGCGGCCATTGGCCGTCTGCAGAATTTTCTCCTGTTGAGTGCCGTGCTGGGCTGCATACATTCCCGTGGTGCGAAACTCCGACGGGCTGATGGCAAAGGTACGCCGGAACGCCTTGGCGAAGTAGTTCGGATCGACAAAGCCACATGCGCTGGCAATAGCCTTGATGCTGAGCTGAGCGTTGATCAGCAGTCGCGCGGCCCGTTGCATGCGCTCGCGCATGACGAATTCGGATGGGGCCACTCCTTCGATCAGGTGAAAGGTCCGACTAAAATGAGCACGGCTCATTCCTGCAATGTCAGCAAGCACGCACACGTCGAGATCTCGGTCGAGATGCTGACGGATGTGAGCCGTCACACGCTCAATGGCCAGGTTTCGGCCCGTGCCCGGGCTGGGTTCGTGGCGGGCCATGACATCATCGTGCAGCGTCATCGTGGCGTTGTAAGCAAGGCCCGAGGCCCTTCCAGCGGTCAGCTCACTATCGGTGAGGTCCAAAGCCACCCCGGCGAGGGCATCGATCGTCTCCGAGCGCAGACGTAGCACGGGACCGGCTGCCGCGAGGATCGCCCGATGCAGACGCAATGCCTCCTGCCCGCACATGGCAATCCAGAAGAAGGACCAACTGTCGTTTCTTTCCACCCAGTAGCGGTGAGCGTGCGGAATGGCTACCAGCATCGTCTCCCCCGGGCCGATCCTGTAGCGCCTCTTTTCATATTGCAACTGTCCGGCTCCGGCGATGGTGTGCTGCAATATCGAAAAAGGCGTCGTGCCTCGCTTGCGACCATCCCAATCGTAGGCTGGCCCGTCCGCAATTTCATATCCTGTGCTGGTCGGCATCACATGAAGGCGGTCGCGCCGGCGCGGTAGCGAAATCGTATGGCGGAACGGGCTGTTGGCAGTGAGAAGGCTAAGCACAAAATTACCCTAAAGAGCACTATCGTCCTCTGGTCCGCATTACCCGCGCTGCGCATAAATGCGTTCGGTTGAAGATATGCCACTGCTTGGGCAGATCCAATCGGTATATCCAGCCAAGTTTGCTGCCCCGGGCAGGCGGCAAATTGCGTTGCAGGGAGGTTGCAGGCCATGGGTGCCATGAAGATTGCGATTATCGGGGCCGGTAGCGTTGGCTTCACCCGAACGCTGGTGCGCGACATCCTCTGCGTGCCAGAATTGCGGGAAGTCGAATTCTCGCTGACGGACATCAACCAGCACAATCTGGAGATGATCGGACAGATCCTGCGGCGAATGATCGAAACCAACGGTTTTCCGGCCCGCATCACAACCACGGCCAATCGTCGGGAGGCCGTCGCCGGTGCTCGCTATATCATCAACTGCGCGCGGGTCGGCGGCCTCGAAGCCTTCGCCGACGACATTCGCATTCCGCTACAATATGGTGTCGACCAATGCGTCGGTGACACCATCTGCGCCGGAGGCATCATGTACGGCCAGCGCTCCATCGCGGCCATACTCGACTTCTGCAAGGATATCCGAGAGGTGGCCGAGCCCGGCGCACGCCTGCTCAACTACGCCAATCCGATGGCGATGAACACCTGGGCGGCACTCGACCATGGCGGCGTCGACACCATCGGTCTGTGTCACGGCGTGCAGCATGGCTGGCGCCAGATCGCCGAAGTACTGGGTGCGCAGGACCCCAAGGACGTCGACTATATTTGCACCGGCATCAACCATCAGACCTGGTACGTCGACATACGCCACAAGGGCCGGCGCATCGGCAAGCAGGAACTGCTGGAAGCCTATGAGCGCCATCCGGTCTACTCCAAGCAGGAGAGGGTGCGCATCGACGTGCTCAGGCGCTTTGGCCTCTACTCGACCGAGAGTAACGGGCATCTGTCGGAATATCTGCCCTGGTACCGCAAACGGCCGGAGGAGATCGAACGCTGGATCGACCTTTCGGAATGGATCCACGGCGAAACCGGCGGTTATCTGCGAGTATGTACCGAAGGGCGCAACTGGTTCGAGGAAGAGTTTCCCCGCCTCCTGGCCGATGCCGGCAAGCCGATCGATCCGGGCCGGCGAACGAGCGAACATGCCAGCTACATCATCGAGGCTTTGGAAACGGGACGTGTCTACCGCGGGCATTTCAACGTTCGCAATCGCGGCTTGATCACCAATCTGCCCGCGGATGCCATCGTGGAGAGCACCGGCTTCGTCGACCGTTTCGGTCTGAACATGGTGGCAGGCCTGACCCTTCCCGACGCCTGCGCGGCTCCGTGCATTGCATCCATAAACGTGCAGCGCCTGTCGGTGAAGGCAGCCGTGACGGGGGATGTCGACCTGCTCAAGCTCGCCATGTTGCATGACCCCCTGGTCGGTGCCGTCTGCACGCCCGAGGAAGTTTGGCAGATGACCGACGAGATGCTGGTCGCCCAGGCCAAATGGCTTCCTCAGTTTGCCCATGCCATCGAGGATGCCAAGGCTCGCCTCGCCAAGAGCCGCATTCCCAAGCGCGACTGGCAGGGTGCTGCCCGACTGCCCGTTCGCTCTGTCGAGGAGCTTCGGACAGAACGTGCACGCAAGGAGGGGGGGCTCTCGCCCGACCAACAGGTCGTCGCTTGAGCCGCCGCTACTGACTACACTGCAAGACAGCAGCAAGCTGTCGCAACAAGCGGGAGGAAGACATCATGAAAATCCTGAAGATAGGATTGCTGCTCGGCGCCCTGCTTTCGCCGCTGATGCCGGGCTTGGCAAAGGCAGAACCGGTAACCCTCAATTTCTGGACTGCCTGGGATCCGTCCCAGGCAGATGGCAAGGCGGCCATCGCCAAGATCGCCGAGTTCGAGCGCAGCCACCCCAACATCAAGATCAAGACGCAGGTCATCGCCTTTCAGGCCCTGCACGACAAGCTTGTCACGTCGATCGCCAGTAACGACGCACCGGATCTGAGCTGGGGGCTGATCGAGTGGCTTGGTGAGTTCGACCGCATGAAAGCGCTCGCCGACCTGACACCCTATGCCAGTAAATGGAACGACCGCGAGGCGATCTATCCTAATGCCCTCAAGGGGCTCACGATCGATGGCAAGCTGGTCGCCCTGCCGAACTATCTCGGATTGCGCGGGCTGCTCTACCACACCGACATGCTCAAGCAGGCGGGTATCGCCGCCCCGCCCAAGACCTGGGACGAACTGGTCGATGCCAGCCTCAAGATCAAGCAAACCACCGGCAAGCCCGGCTTCGGCATTGCCGGGCGCGGTGTGCGCTCGCCACAGGAACTGATCATGTATCTGGCCCAGAACGATGTCCAGATCGCCAAGCGCCAATCTGACGGCAAGTTCAGGAACGATTGGGCCGATGATCCCGAAGCGATGAAACGGGCCACGCAGGTCTTCGCCCTCTATCGCAGTTTTCGCGACAAGGGAGTGATCGCACCACAAGCATCGGGTTGGGGGTGGGAAGAGGAGGACACCAATTTCGCGCTTGGCCGATATGCCATGGTGATCAACGGACCCTGGATGCGCAACCGCGCCGACCAGAACCCCGAACAGATGAAAGATGTTCGTGTCGCGCCACCACCCGCGAGCCTCAAGAGCGCCACCTTCTTCGAAATCAACCCTCTTTTCATCTACAAGGGTAAACACCCCGACGAGACCTGGGAGTTCGCGTCCTTCATGCTCAGCAAGGACTACCAGACCGCCGTCTTTCCCGATCGATCCCCCCGCACGGATGTACAGGGCGATGCGATCTGGGGCACGCCTTTCACCTCGTTGACGCCAACCGGCGTGTCTTTCCCCCAGATAGCCCTCGGTTCGATCACGCGTGACATGGAGGAAGCGATCGGGCGGGTGCTTCTCAAGAATGAGGAACCGGCGGCGGTCGCCGCCTGGCTTGGCAAGCAAATCAACAAGAGCCTGCGCCAGACCGGGCAGATGTCGGCCCAGAATTGAGGCTTGCACGCTTCGTCTGCCTCAAAGCCTCGGACATGGCCGGCAGTGCGGGAAGGTGCGGGCGCGGTGACTGGCGTGCGCTTGCGATGGGAGTTGGGCAATGGCGAATGCGGATCTCATGGCTATCCGGAACAGGGTCGCCTCGATCCGGCGCGCGACCCCGCGCCACACACATCTGGGCAGGATGGCGGCACTTTTCCTGCTGCCCTCGGCCGCCTTCATCCTGGCGCTCATTGCCTATCCGCTCTGCAATGTGCTCTGGCAGAGTTTCCATTACGGCAATCTCGTCGACCCGGCAACGCGAGGTTACGCTGGCCTCGATAACTTCCGCACGGTTTTGGAGGACGAGGACTTCCTGCCCGCGCTTTGGCACACGCTGAGCTGGACGACGCTCTCGGTCGGCGGCGAATATCTGCTCGGCCTGACCGCAGCGGTGGTCCTCGCGCAGCCGATCAAGGGCAGAGCATTCTTCCGCGGCGTTGTCGTGGTACCCTGGGTCATCCCGATCGCCATCGCCGGCCTGAACTGGATGTGGTTGCTCAATCCCGATTATGGCGTCCTCAATGCATGGATGGTGCGACTGGGTCTCCTCGACAATCCGCACGATTGGCTCGGTCAGATCAATACCGCCCTGCCAACGGTGACCTTCGTCAACATCTGGCGCAGCTTTCCCTTTTACACGATCAGCCTGCTGGCAGCGCTGCAGGCCGTGCCAGCCGATCTGCATGAGGCTGCTGCCATCGACGGCGCCGGCCCGATCCGCCGCTTTTGGGTGATCACCATGCCGCATCTGAAGGCTGTATCCCTCACTCTGATCGTCATTCATATCATCTGGACTGCCATCAACTTCGACTTCATCTGGGTGATGACCGAGGGTGGCCCGCTCAATGCTTCACAGACCCTGCCGGTGATGATCTATAAATATGCCATGCAGGACTATGATGTCGGCGCCGCCTGCGCCCTTGCATCGATGTCGATGGCTTTCATGGCGAGCCTGTTCTTCGTGTATTTCTACGGCAACCGTCGCATGAGATCCTGAGCCATGGTGATATCACGCAGCCAGCGCCTGATTGCCGCCAGCCTTACCTACGGCATACTCGCCCTCCTGTGCCTGTTCTGCCTGTTCCCGTTCGTGTGGATGGTGGATACCGCACTCAAGCCAGCGTCGGAGGTAATGAGTAACGAGCCCTCTTTGCTGATTGCAGCTCCGACATTGGACAATTTCGCCCGCGTCCTGTTCGAGAGCGACTTTCTCACCTACTTCCGAAACAGTCTGATCGTAGCGGTCTGCGCGACGCTGTTGACCCTGATCGTCTCGGTGTTTGCCAGCTACGCCTTGAGCCGCTGGGGACACTATCCGGTGAGCAAGGTCGTGGGCGGTGCCCTGCTGGTTTCGCAAATGATCCCCGGTGTCCTGCTGCTGGTACCGCTTTACGGGCTGATGCAGCATCTGGGGCTGTTAAGCACCTATCGCGCGCTCATCATCGTCTACTGCACCTTCATGATTCCACTCGTCACCTTCATGCTGAAGAGCTTTTTCGATGACGTCCCGCGGGAATTGGAAGAGGCGGCGGAAATCGACGGTTGCTCGCGCCTTGGCTTCATTTGGCGCGTTCTGCTGCCGTTGACGGCGCCCGGGATCCTCGCCACGAGCGTTTTCGCCTTCGTTGCGGCGTGGAACGAATTCATGTTTGGCTATGTGCTGATCAATGACGACGCGCGCCGGACACTGACCCCTGGCATCATGATTTTCCGAGGTTCCCATCAGACCGATTGGGGCCTGCTGATGGCAGCCTCCGTACTGGCCGTGGTCCCTGTCGCTCTCTGTTTCGTCTATCTGCAGCGTTTTCTGGTCGAAGGCCTGGCAGCTGGGGCCGTGAAGGGCTGATCCAAAGGATCGCTCGTCCCGCTCGATAAGCATCGCATGTGCCGCTGTAATCGATGGATCTGGACGGGGACAATCAACTTCAAGGGGACGGATGGCTTGCCGTTGGTACTGCATCTGCGTCTGCTTCCCCCGACCGTGAATGGGGACGATCACCCATGATCGTCCCGCGGGCTCGGTGGAGTTAGATCCGCAGGTCCGTCTGTGCGTCGAAAAGGTGGAGCTGTGCAGGTGAAAAGTTGAGACCGACCATTTCGCCGGCGAAGTGTCCCGCCCGACCATTGACGACCACTGCGAGTTCCGGTGCGGCTGCTGTGGTTAGATGGGTCGCCGCACCCGTGGACTCGACGACGGCGACCGGCACTTTGAGCATAGCACCGTCCGGTGGGGCAATGGCGATATGCTCTGGGCGCAGACCCGCGATCAGCTTGCGACCAGCCTGGACGGCATAGCCGAGGTCCACGGATTGGCGCTGACCGAGGTCGAGCACGAGCGAACGGCCGTCCTCTCCCCCGATCGCTGGAATGAAATTCATGGCGGGCGAACCAATGAAACCCGCCACGAATTTGTTGAGCGGCTTATCGTAGAGATCCAGAGGACGCCCCTGCTGCTCGATGACTCCGGCCCGCATGACGACGACATGGTCGGCCATCGTCATCGCCTCGATCTGGTCGTGGGTGACGTAAACCGAGGTTGCGCCGAGGCGGTCGTGGAGCGCGCGGATTTCCTTTCGCATGTGCACGCGCAGGGCCGCATCGAGATTGGACAGCGGCTCGTCGAACAAGAAGGCCTTCGGGTGGCGGATGATGGCGCGGCTCATCGCGACACGCTGGCGCTGGCCGCCGGAAAGTTCGCGTGGATAGCGCCCCAGCAGGTGCGAGAGGCCGGTAGTCACGGCGACCTCCGCCGCTGCCTTCTTCGCTTGCGCCTTTGGCGTGCCGCGAATACGCAGGCTGTAGGTGAGGTTCTCCTCAACCGTCATATGCGGGTAGAGTGCATAGGATTGGAAGACCATGGCCACGTCGCGCTTGCGCGGCGGTACCCTGGTCATCACCTCGCCGGCGATCTTGAGCGTGCCCGTCGAGATGCTCTCGAGTCCGGCCAGCGAGCGCAGCAGAGTTGACTTCCCACAGCCCGAGGGGCCGATAAGCGCCGTGAAACTCCCCTTGTGGATCGACAGATCTATGTCTTTCAGGGCATGATAGGCACCATAGTGCTTGTTGACGCCGGACAATTCGATCTGAGCGGTCATTTCAACGCTCCCGAAGTAAGACCCGAGACGATCCGGCGCTGCAAGAGGACGAAGACAGCGAGAATTGGGGTTACATAGATGGTCGCATAGGCCATGATGTTGTTCCATTCATTGGTGTTCGGCCCCATGAATGAGTAGAGGCCGACACTCGCCGGTTGAAGCTCTGCTGCCTGGATCATCGACTTCGAATAGACGAACTCGCCGAAGGCCTGCATGAAGATCAGGATGGCGCTGACGAGGATGCCGTTGCGTGCGAGTGGAAGCACGATGTTGAAGAAGGCACCGATGCGACTATTGCCATCCACAAGCGCTGCCTCTTCGAGCTCCTGCGGCACCGTCATGAAGGTTGCGCGTACAAGAACCACGAAGAAGGGCATGCTCTTGGCGGCGATGGCGATCACCACGGCCAGGCGCGGATAGTTCAACAGTCCGAGTTGAGAGAAGCCGACGAATATCGGCGTGATCATGAGCGAGGCGGGCAGCACCTGCAGCATCAGGATCAGGAAGAGACCGATATCCACCCAGAGGTTGCGATAGCGCGCCAATACATAGGCGCAGCCCACGCCAAGAACGGTGATGAGTGCCACGGCGCCGGCGGCAATGACCAGCGAGTTCCACAAATAGCGGCCCATCTGGCGGCTTTGCCAGACATAACCGTAAGTACTCCACTGCGATGACGACGGCCAGAACTTCGGCGGCGTCGCAAACATCTCCGAACCGCTCTTGAGCGCCGTGATGTACATCCAATAGAGCGGGAAAAGGTAGATTCCCGCGAGGATGACGGCGATTGCGAGCATAAGGCGGTTGCTGACACTTCTGCTCATCCGCGCACCTCATGTCGTGTCGAGCGCACATAGACGATCGAGGCGAGCATCACGAAACCGATCATGATGACCGAAATAGCCGCTCCCTTGGCGAAGTCATATTGGCGAAAGGAAAGATCCCAGGCCCAGTATTGGGTGACGTTGGACGAATTATTCGGTCCACCGGACGTTATGGCCGCGAAAAGGTCGAACTGCTGGAGCGTGAAGATCAGGCCCAGCGCAACGATGGCACCGATCGATGAGCGCATCATGGGCAAGGTGATCGTCCAGAAGCGCTGCCAGACATTCGCGCCATCCAATTCAGCAGCCTCGTAGAGATCGCTTGGAATGGCGGATAGGCCGACCGAGAGCAGGATCATGTTGAAAGCTGTTCCCAGCCAGATATTGGCGATCATGACGGCGTAGAGAGAATAATGCGGATCGGAACGCCAGAAGATGTTGCCTGAGATGAGGCCGCCTTCCTTCAGGATGAAGTTGAGAACGCCGAAATCACCCGAAAGGATCCAGTTCCAGATCGCGCCGACGACAAGGCCGGGCATGACCCAGGAGACCAGGAAGAGACCCCGCAGCCAGGAGGCACCGGGAAAGTTGATCCAGAAGAACAGCGCCAGGCCAAAGCCGATCAGGAATTGGCCTGCGATCGAACCGGCAACGAAGATCAGCGTGTTGTAAAGAATAGGCAGCGTTTCCGGCTGTGAGAACAGGGCGCGATAGTTGCGTAAGCCGACGAAGGGCCGGGAGATGGTGCCGAGGCTGAACATGTCAACCTCTTGAAAGCTCATCACGACATTATAGAGGAGTGGCAGGCCTGCCATCAGGAGCAGAAAACACAGAGGAAGAGCGACGAGCACGACGTCGAAGCCGCGACCATCCCTGAGGCTTGAGAAGATCCGTTTCATAGGTCGCCAAATGCTCCAACGTAACCCGTGATCTTGCAGGGAAGGGGCGCGGCCGGCTTTAACGGCCAGAGACCTCCCGACCATCGCGAAAGCTAGCCAAGCACGGCCCGGATCTTGTCGGCAGCTTGGTCGAGCGCTTCCTTCGGACTCATCTGTCCGGTGAGCGCCGCCTGGATGGCATCCTGGATTGCCCTGGAAATCTTTGGCCATTGCGGGTGCGGGCCGCGAGGTCTTGCGTATTTGAGCTGCTCGAGAAAGACCTTGAGGGCGGCATCCTTTAGCGGCTGCCCGGTTTGGGGAATGGCGATGTCGGAACGCGCGGGGAGCTGGCCGAAATTCTTGAACATCTTGTCGTCTTGCGCCACGAAATATTCGAGAGCCTTGAAGGCTTCGGCGGGATGTTTGCTGGTGGAGAAGATCGCCCAGTTGAAGTCGCCCATCGCAGATGAACGCTCGGAATCGATCTTGGGGACCGGCAGCAGAGCCACGCCCCAGTCGAATTTGGCTTCCTGGGACATACGGTCGAGCTCCCAGGGACCCGAGATCGCCATGGCCGCATTGCCGGAATTGAAGGTGCCGGTGGAATCCCACTGTCCGCGCGTCAGCGTGTCGGGCGAAGCGAGCTTCTCGTCGATGATCGTCTTCCAGATTTGAAGCGCCTTGACCGCACCGTCGGCATTGATGTTCTCGTAGCTGCCGCCACCCATCTGGGCCCAGGGCAGGAATTGGAAGGTGCCTTCCTCATTGGCCTTGGCGGAGAAGGCCAAACCATAGACGTTTCGAGCCGGGTCGGTCAGCTTGCGAGCGTCTTCGACGAGTTCGTCCCAGGTCTGCGGCGGCTTGTTCGGATCAAGTCCCTTCGCCTTGAACATATCCTTGTTGTAGTAGAGCGCGATCGTGTTCGTCGCCTTTGGCACGCCATAATACTTGCCCTGCCACTCGACGGATTTCAGGGGGCCTGGGAAATAATTTTCGGGCTTGATGATCTTGGATGCCTTGATCATGTCGGTGAGATCGAGAAAGGCACCGCGTGAGGAGAAAAGCGCGTGCTCCGGATTGTCGACGGCAATAAGGTCCGGGGCTTGGCCGGTTGCATAGGCGCGCATGGCTTCGGTCACCACGTCATCGAACTGAATCAGCCGGTATTCGATCTTGATGCCGTTGTTTTGCTCGTTGAACGCCTTGACAAGATTGGGCGCAGGCTGAATGTCCTTGTCGAGAGACCAGAGGGTGAGCGTAACGTCCTCCGCTCTCGCCGAAAGGCAGAAGAGGGAAGCGCCTGCCAGCGCCATGGCGCCGATCATTGCAAATTTGCGGATGGCCATAGTTTTCCTCCTTTGTGGTTATCCCTCAAGCACCGGCAATTCTTCTTGTTTACCGGCTCGGCGTCTCAGGTCGGCTCGAAGACGAAATCGCCGCCCCGGCATTTCTTGAGATAGTTCAGGGCATGGACCTGGCCGGTCATTTCCAACTCGCCGCGGTAGACCGGATCGTGCCAGCCTTCGATGTCGATGGAACCGGTCCAACCAGCCAGGCGTAGTTCGGAAATGATGTCCGTCCAGTTGGTGTCGCCGAACCCCGGCGTGCGCATGAAGACGAACGGTTCCTTTCCGAAGATGCCGTGCTCGCGAATAACGTCCCAACGGATCGTCGCGTCCTTCCCGTGCACGTGGAAGATCTTGGGCGCCCATTTGCGGATCTGCGGAAGGGGCTCGATGAGATAGACCATCTGGTGGCAGGGCTCCCACTCCAGGCCGATATGCTCATCCGGCGTTTCGTTGAAGATGAGTTCCCAAGCATCGGGATTGTGCGCGATGTTCCAGTCACCGGTCTGCCAGTTGCCGTCCATGGCGCAGTTTTCAAAAGCGATCTTCACCCCCTTGTCGGCGGCGCGCTTGGCAAGTTCGCTCCATACCTCCTTGTAGCGGGGGAGGCTGTCGACAAGGGGCCTGCCCCGCAGGCGGCCGGTAAAGCCGGCAACGCAAGTGGCGCCGAAGTGATGAGCATTGTCGATGCAGTCCTGCCAGCCCTGCAGCGTCTGCTGGTCGAGGTCGCTCCCCTCGAGCGGATTGCCGAACATGCCGAGCGTGGAAATGGTGATGTCCCGCTCTCCGATGGCTTCTCTGCAGCGCCTGCCGAGCTCGGCGAGATCCTGGCCATTGGTCGTCTGCCAGAAGAAAGGTTCGAAGCTTTCAAAGCCCATATCGGCGATTTGACCGATGCGCCTGGCCGCGCTGCCGTCCGAGGCGCGCACCATGGTGCCGATACGGATGGATCTTGCCGGGTTGGTCATGAAAATATCCTATGCTGCAATGGTGACGCGCTTGCCGTGGCGGGCGCTGTCGATCGCACCGAAAACCATGGCAAGGCTCTTGATGTTGTCGCTGCCATCCGTTTCCGGCCGGTCGCCGGTGCGGATCGCAGCGAGGAAACGCCCGATCACGCTGGCGTGGCCGTGGATGTCGGCCTCGTTTGCCGGCATCGGGACACCGATCGGCGTAACCTCGCGAAAGAAACCGTCCGTTCCCGTGACGATGTTCGCCTCGAATCTGTCGAATCCGTCCCAAAGGAGCGTGCCGATGGTACCGGTGATGCGCCAGGCGCTCTCCCAGCTCGTGGGACTACCTTCGGCGCACCACGATCCTCGATAGGTGAAGACGACATCGTCGGAGAGTTCGAAGATGGCGTTGGCTGCCGCCCCGTGCCGGTACCAGGAACCGGGCGGATTGTGCTCCTGACAATAGACGGCGAGCGGATCCTTGCCTGAGATGAAGCGTGCGGCATCGAAGGTATGGATCGCCATGTCGAGCAGCAGGACATGGTCCATCTGTTCCCTGAAGCCGCCGAAATGGGGGCCGAGGAAGAAGTCACAATGCAGGCCGGTGAGGCGACCGAGTGCGCCGTCCTCGATCATGCGGCGAATGCGGCGTATGCCCGCGATGTAGCGACGGTTCTGCACGACCGCATGCAATTTTCCGGCAATCTCGGCAAGCCCGAGCAGCTCCCGCGCTTCGGCCAGGGAGACTGCCATCGGTTTTTCGCTGAGGACGTGGCATCCATGGGCCAGGCCGGTCGCGACAACGGTTCGGCGCGCTTCGGGAACCACGATGTCGAACAGGATATCCGGCTTCGCCTCCGACAGCACGGCGTCGAGATCCGTGCCGATCGCAACGCCGCCGAGATCGAACTCACGAGAGAGCGTCTCAGCGACGGTGCGGTCAAGATCGACCAGGCCGACGACCGTCAGACAATCCTTGAGAGCTGGCGTGTCTGCGACTGCCTTGAGCCAGCCTTTGGCCATAGCTCCGCACCCGCACAAAACGACCTTGTACGTCACGACTTTCCTCCCCGAACGGCGGCCAGAAACTCCTCGACTGGCGTCCGTAAACGTTTACGATCCTATGGGTGGAAGCTATTTTATGTCAATAGGCGCTTATGCGGGCAGTCGACGCAGTCGGGGGAGACGAGGAAACATGAAAGGCATTCGCCAACTTGCCGAGCATCTCGACATTTCCATCGGCACCGTCTCGCGCGCCCTCAATGGCAAGCCCGATGTCAACGAGGAAACTCGCAAACGTGTGCTGGAGGCCGCGAAATCCCTTGGCTATGTCGCCAACCAATCGGGCCGGGCACTCCGTAAAGGCTCTACCGGCATCATCGGCTTCATGATGCAGACCGGGCCCGAAATCACGGGCCATGGCGATACCTTCTTCATGAGCGTCTTCGATGGTGTGCAAGCGGTGTTCGCCCGGCATAAGCTCGACCTGGTCGCTCTGTTGTGTTCTTCCGAAGAAGACCCGCTTGATTATTTAAAGCGCGTTGTTGCGCGCGGTTTCGCCGATGGCATCATCTTGTCGTCTACCCGACGCCACGATCCACGGCTGGAACTACTTGCCAGGCGCAAGATACCGTTCATCACGTTGGGGCGCAGTCTGACGGATGTCGGCCAGCCATGGATCGATCTCGATTTCGAGGGCATAGCGCAGGCCTCGATCGAGCGCCTGGTGGAGCGCGGTCATCGACACATTGCTGTCACGCGGCCTCATGACGACACGAATCTTGGTTATATCTTTGTCGATCGGTGCCGCGACGTGCTCGCCAGGCACGGTTTGACGCTCGCCAACGAGCATATATTCCGTTCCCTGCCAAATGAGAGGGGTGGCTATCAGATCGCTCGTGAACTGCTTGCCTGCAAAGAACGCCCCACGGCGATCCTGCTGGTCAACGAGATGCTCGCGACAGGACTTTATCGCGGGTTGAGTGAGGCTGGCATGGTGCCTGGTCGTGATATTGCAGTCATCGGTCGGCAGAGCCCACACTCACATTTCCTTTCGCCGCGGCTGACCGCCTATGGCCTTAAGCATCGCGACCTCGGCGTCGCCCTCGCCGAGACCTTGCTCGCCACAATGCCGGGCTATGCGGCCGCCTATGCCCAGCGTCCAGCACGCGTGCTTTGGCCCATGACGCTTGAGCCAGGAGAAAGTGATGGTAACGGGCCGGCGGATCGCAGGAATTAGACATCAAGAGCATCAAGTAAAACCCGCAGCTGCCCGCGATGATGCGAAAAACGTTGTCCGGTCGAGGTGCTGTCCGCCTGTGGCGTGCCAACGGCCTAGGGCTAGGCCGCACGCCTTCCCAGCCGACGTTCAATCGCTGCGGGGTTTTTCGTGTTCGTCGCAAGCGTCGGGATTCCCGCCAGATCCCCGCGTATGTCGATGTGGAGTTCATCGTTCTCGGGCGTCAAGACGATGGCTTTCACCAGAGAGCGCATGATGTCGCCGGCATTCAGGCGCTTCGTCTCCGTTTCCTCCCGCAATGCCGTGTAAAGCCCTTCGACCTTGGGGGCGATAATGCTCGGCCATATTGGGACAGAGTAGGGGAGGCGGCTCTTCGGCGTCCGCGAGGAAGCGGGTCAATTCGTTCTTGCGGCATTCGGCTAACCGCGGGTTTGAGGTGATGAAGCGAGGAGCGAAGCAATGGCGGTGCGTCTCCTTGCGAGATCAAAGGCCGGGCCCTTGGATGAAGAGCCCGGCCGGTTGAATCACGCCACACGCTTCAACTGGACGGCCGGGAAATCGACCGGAACGTTCAGCGCGACGTTGACGTAGTTGGTGAAGAGATTGAGCGCGACATGGGCGATGATCTCGACCACCCCTTCGTCGTCGAAGCCGGCCGCCTTGAGTGCGGCGATGTCGGTATCGCTGACCGCAGCACGGTCCCGGACGATCTTCAACGCGAAGGTGAGAGCCGCCTGGGTGCGCGGATCGGAGGACTTGCCCACCTGCGCAGCCGCAATCTCGTCGACCGAGGCGCCCGCCTTGCGGCCGAGAGCGGTATGGGCCGCGAGGCAATATTCGCACTGATTAACGTTGGCGATCGCGACGGCGATCTCCTCGCCGAGCCGCGAGCCGAGCTTGCCGCCCGAGAGGGCGCCGAACGAACCCCACATGCTGTTCAGCGCAGCGGACGAATTGGCGACGGCCTTGAACATGTTGGGAATGACGCCGAAGGCGCCGTTGATCTTGTCCAACGTCGGCTTGACCGCTGCTGAAGACGAGGCTGGATCAACCAGATTAACGTGTGTCATAATAAATTTCCTTCTCTTATGCTTGGAGGGGGTTATCCAGCGGTCCGGCGATGGCAGTCGTCGGGCCGCTTTCTGTTCCGGCTTACTTGGCGGGAACGACTTTGCCCGGCAGCGAGAGATCGCCGGATGCTATTTTGAAGACGTCCGCCACGCACAGCAGCGGGGCGTGAAGATTGCCGTTGACCTTCAGACCGGCAGTGACCCCGTCGAAGGAAGCGCCGCTGATCCCGCTGATGAGCGAAAGCGGGATCTCGACATCGACCGTATCGCCCTTGAAGGTGGTGGGATATTCCGGACTGTCGATGAGCAGCGGCACATTCGGCCACGTCGGTGGGACCTTGGGCTTGGAGCCCTCGGGGATGTCGACCACCTTCAGGCCGGCGCCGCACGCCTTGTCCTTAGCCAGCACGACCCAATGGGGATGCCAGATGTGCCGGTTTTTGCCGCCATAGGCGGCATCGTCGAAATCGGGATGGAACGTCACGGCGAGGGCCACGATGCCCTGAGCCTTGTCGAACCCTATGTCGCCGCTATCGAGGCTGGTCGGCCAGACATAGGCATAAACTTGGGAACCTTCGAACTTGCCCGTGGCGTCGGGCTTGTCCTTACCGGCTTCACCCCGCACGCGGGTCGTGAACACGGCCGTGTCCCCTTTGGTCACAATCGTGGTCTCGACGATATCGAACGACGCCAGAGTGCCGTTAGCGGGCTCGGCTTTGATGGAGTGGGCTGAGGCAACTGCCGAAAGGCAACAATACGCAATTGCCGCGAGACTGGCGCCTCGCAGATTGGTGACGTTCACGATGATATCTCCTTCTCAGGTTGACGGTTGGGCTTGGAGGGGCGGCGATCCGCTGATGAATGTCGCCCAGGTGGCAGCCTGAACGGCGGGGTCCGCCTCTTCGTGCTCGCCGCAATCGAGGCGGAGGTCACGGCCTCCGATCGCGGCGTTCACAAAGGCACAATGATGCGATGAGGCCTTGCCCGGATGGGCATGCGGCCGAAAGTGGCGACAGGATACGCACATCCTCTGGACGGGGATGGCGCCTGCCAGCTGGAGCTGCCGGATCAATGTTATCTGTGTAAGCAGCAGATTTGCCTGAGCCTCGGGAGATAGCGTGCCAAGCGCACCGGCCACCCGGTGCGAAGCGCGAGCGATGGAGGTGCCGAGGCTGAGTCCTTCGGGGCTGGTGCGAATTATTACGGCGCGAGCGTCTCGCGGGTCTGGGTCTCGAAACAGAAGCCCCTTGCGAACAAGAGCGCTCAGCGTATCCGCCGTGCTTGCTGGGGATACGCCGATGTGCGAGGCGATCTCCTTCGGGCGAAGCCCGGCCGGCCGTGTCGCTAACAAACTCAACACTTGTGCTTGGCTCGGGTTCAAACCAGCTTCCGTCGCAGCTACCCACATCTCCGTGCGAAGAACGAGGGCAATCCTCTCAAAGCCTTCGCGAAGGCGAACGACGATCGGGTCTGAGTCCGAAGCATGATCCATGCCTCAACTATTTAGGACTCCTAATTATTCGTCAAGTGAAATCGACGAGCAACAGCCAGGTTGCGACGATCGGAACCAGGCCACCTCCTATCGCGCCCGAAACCTGGACGGCGAGCGAGATGCCGCTATAGCGCACAGCCGGTGGAAACTGGCTGGAGAACCGCGACCCCTCCGGTCCGTAGAGCAGGCGTAGACCCCCCAAGGGGGGCGACAGCGGAGCGCCTTTGCTTCGCGAAAGCCGAATTGAGTTCGGGCGAGCGCGAGGGCAGCAGGATCGGCGTGATGTTCTTCGGCCAGGCGAGATTGGCGGTGGTTTGCCATCCGGCGCGGTCCAGCAGCAAGACGGCGTGGGCGCCTCTGGCGACGTTGAGGGCGATCTCGTCGATATGACGCTGCATGGTGTCGGTATTGGCGAAGGGCAACGCCAGTGCGGCCCCTGCTCCGCGCGGGGCAGATGGTGCCGAACAGGGAGGCGCTCGCACAGCGCTGATCGGCGCCTCCACTCTCGGGATGGAAGAGTTTCGTATAAGTGATCCACAGCCGTTCCCATCATCTTCCGCGTAATTCATAATTTCTTTGAATTGCAAGCTTCGTCCGTAGATGGAGCATCACAACTTTTGGCTGCATATAACGGATATATCACGCAAAACGCGTGAATGAATGCTCAACCGGGCCGAGGAGGCGGTGGAGCAGGCAGCCGGAAATGGCCAATACTCAGATAGAAAGCCCGGCTGGGAGGTCAATCTCAACCGAGCTTTCATTATCAATGCGGGGTCTCGCAAACCACGCTCAAGAAGCATAGTAACTTGACAAATGATATGTCAATATAAATCGTATATAATCATTCAAGTGGCATTCGTGCAGGCCTGAATACAAAAAGATACAAAGTGATTTCATGAAATTGGGACATTTTGGAATTTAATCGCCCTATTTATACCGCTAAAGATATCACTTTATCAGTTTTATGAAGTTTTTATTTAATCAAATTAAAGGAGAGGAGTAGAGAGAGGTAATATGAGGAACGTATCGGCGGTTATTGAGGTGGATTGGGATAGATTTTGTGAGGACCTAAAAGAGTCCAGAGCCAAAATGAATATATCTGTGCGGGAGATGGCGAAAATAGCCGGAGTGAACTTCAATATTATTTCTAGATTAGAGCACAAGAAGATACACTGCGGAACAGAAGCATTCTTTCGCCTGTCTCTTTTGATAGGAAAACCTCCTATGGAATATATAGTTGAAGATAAAAAATAGAGATTTGTATATTATAAATCTATTTAGGAAATATATTGTTTATTCTTTGTATATAAAAAGATACTTTTTCCTAAATTATGTATAAATAATACTTATTTCCTATATTTTTGTGTATAAAAAAGATACATAAATGGCAAATATGTGGCTGTTTTATCACACTTTGTTTTGAAGTTGGTGATTTGTGGCTTTTCTGGCCAAGTAGGTGTTACGGAATACGTTCGAGTCGGCGCATTTAGATTGTGGCTCTCGCGTATAACGAGTGGGCGGTGCGGCACTCACGTGTGGTTGGGGGTGTTGCGTGTCAATTGCGGGAACGGAGCAACGTTCCTTTCTGTAGAACAAAGTCTTGGAGGTTATCTCATGACCGTGAAGTCCCTACTCCTAGGTGCCGCCGCAGGCGTTGCTGTTATAGGCGCCGCGCAGGCAGCTGACCTGCCCATGACTAAGGGCGAAGCCGTGGAATACGTTAAGGTCTGCTCTGCCTTTGGTACCGGCTTCTTTTACATCCCCGGCAGCGACACCTGCCTCAAGATCGGCGGCGATGTCCGGGCGGATTACCACGTCTTCGGTGGCTCCGGCTTTTCACGCAATGATGATCGCTCGGCCTTCAACGCTCAGGCCCGCATCTGGTTCGATGCCCGCACGGACACTGATTGGGGTCTGCTGCGTTCCTACTTCCAGATCAACGCCGACTCGCATCCGATCAGCGTCCAGGGCCGCGGCGGCGTGTATAATGACAACACCTTCTCGATCGACAAGGCTTTCATTCAATTCGGCGGTCTGACGGCTGGTTACGCTCACTCGTTCTTCGGCTTCTATGACGCCGACTGGGGCAGCACCATCTGGGCGCCTTATTACGCCGAGGGAAGCACCGTCAACCTGATCGCCTACACCGCCCAGTTTGGCGGCGGCTTCAGCGCTACGTTGTCGGTCGAAGACGGCCGCGACCATCGGTATGGCAACTTCGGACGGAATTATATCCCTGCCCTGGCCGGTTCTACCGTGTCGTTCTCATCGCTTCAGGGAGGGCAGCAGATTCCCGACGTCGTCGGCCAATTGCGCCTCGACCAAAGCTGGGGTGCGATTGCCGTTTCGGCTGCCGTTCACCAGTCGCGTTCGGCTGAAGAGCTTCAAGTCTCGAATAATGGTATTCCCCAGGGTGATCCCGTTGCTCTTCCACACAAGCAGAAGTGGGGCTATGCCGCGGGCGCGAGCTTGCTGTTGAACATCCCCGCGATTGAGAAGGGCCACTTCGTGGTCGAAGGGCAGTATGCCAATGGAGCGCTGCATTACCTTGGTGCAACCAACGACACCTTGAGCCTCGGCGTTCCCGGTGACCTCTACCTCGCCAGCACCGATACCCTTCGCTACAAGACGGCTAAGGGGTGGTCCATTGTCGCCGAACTTGGTGGCAATATCACGCCTGTCCTTAATGCCAACCTGGTTGGCAGCTACATCGACACCAAGGCCAAGGACTTCCTCGACCCAACGTTGGATCCCTCCTTCAAGGCCTTCACGATCGCGGGCAACCTGACCTATACGATTGTAAAGGACCTGACCATCAGCGCTGAAGTTGCCTATACTCGCAACAAGTTCGGCAACGTCCTCGATACGGTCGGAACCGGTGAAGAAGCAACGACTGTCATCAAGGATGTGAAGCAGAACATCTGGCAGGGCGGCATCCGTTTGAAGCGAGTCTTCTAATTTAGACCGATGAAGGAGAGGGCGTGAAAGCGGAAAACCCTCGCCTTATTCATGATAAAGAACCCCGTCGAACAATCGGCGGGGTTTTCATTTTCATGCCCCCGAAATAAATCGTCCCTTCTAACAAAAGATTGTTATTCACGCGTTCTCCCAACCATCTTGGCCTCGTCGGGAGTAAGAAACTCAAATCTGGTGGCAGTGGCCAGAATCGGTCCTTCATCTCCGCACTCGTGAAGACACGCATACCAAAGTGCCGTTGACCTGCGGTCCTACTTAGCCGGCGTCGCCCGCCTCGTCCCACACGACTCCCGAGACAGGATCGCCGCTTTGGGCCGACTCCTTCCCAGTCGCTTATGGCTGTGGTGTGTGAACAGTGATCTGTCAGGTCAAGACAAGCTGCAGTGTGCGAGACCTTTAGATACGAAGTTGCATAGCTCAATAGATCTCGTCATATCGCGATCGCCAATAAAATGAAGGTTTCGGCGCTGAACGAGATATGAGGATTCTAAACGTGCCAGAGTGCTGAAGGCCACTCAGGTCAAGGCGCAGAACTCCCTATGGTCAAACCCTGAGCAGTACAGGCCCGCCGTAGATCGTCGCCAGAATGTTTGCAATTAATCTTATCGATTTGGTCAGCGGCCGAGCGGACGTCGATTTCTTTTTGAAGTTCGTCATTCACCGCATTGCACGAACCAACCCAACAATGTTCAGCCAATATCTCAGACAGAGTCCTGTAAACAAAGTTATACAGAACGATGCTACCAAGCTTTTTCAGATGTGATAGCGTATATATGGGTACGTGAAGATTTTTTCTTCACATACTCAAGTCCTAGAAATCCCCATCTAGGCCTGGACTGAAGGAACAGTATATATTGAATATAAGTTAGTCAACATGAATATAAGTATACATTTATACACAAGATCCGATTTACATTACCTATCGTCAGGGGGCGTGTCAGAGGTGGCGATAGCGCAATGATGAGCTCTGGCCGCCATGATGATTGCCTGCCGTAGGATATCTGGTGCCGCAATCTGTTGAAGCCGTCGGATTTCCGTTTTGGCTTTCGTGTTGTCGATGTCTCTCAGGCTTTGGTCCAAACATTGTCTCGATGGCACATCGTCAACAATGATAGTCCCATATCTATGGACAAGCTCATGTGCTGCTTTGCGGTAATGATCAAGACGGGCTCGCTGCAGACGCAGGCGAAGGCCTGTAATCTCGCGCCAGTTTCGTAGATCTCGTCGAAACCGTTCTTCAAACTTTAGGCGCCTATCATCTTGCCAGCCATTTTTAGGCCAAGCCTGTATAAGTCTTTGAAGCCACCGAGACGAGACAGGCGCGTCCCCGATCTGCGCCCAGAGCGATTGAAGATGTTCCGGGGCGTTGTCCCATTCGAGATTTGCGAGTGCAGTTCGTAAGTCTGATCGGGCGCCGCATTGTGCGACAATAAGTTCGCCAACATAATCGAAGCGAGTAAGTTCTCGCCTTGGCAACGTGATCCATTCGCTGTCCCCGGTGGAACTGGTAACCTGTGCGACTCGTAAGCAATCGCCGAAATAGTGAGGCTTGAAAGTGACGGTTGCGGTTGCACCTGGAGAAGTGACGAGTACTGGTTCGGGGTCACAGTAGCAGGTGAATGTCGCTTTCCACTCAGTTCTAGGCCCCACCTTCTTGCGAGTCACGGTAACATATTTAATGGTGCAATTGTCAGGGATAGGCCTGTGCATTTGCATGGGCCAAGTTACCAGTCGCGGCTGACGCCTCCTTGAGTATACGCAAAGTGTCAATTGTGTGCGTTGCAATCGTCGCCGTTCGCCCTTGCTTTTATGTGTAAAAGCATTCGGGGGGAGGGGAGTTAACGAGAATTCACCCTTTCCTTCAAATATTTCGTCGAGGCTCAGGTCTCTGCGGTTTCGATTGACGATTTGAATATTGTCCGCGTCCAGCGATCGGAATCGCAATTCTGTCCCGCCTTTCATAGCGCGTTGACGGTTATCCAGATATCTCAAGTAGGCGACCTCAGCCGTTTGCCACCATACTCCGCTGTCCTTTCGGATTAACCTCACTGCTTCTTTTCGATTTATTTCATTAATTTCTATATTATTTTTGTTATTCTTTTTTGCGAGAATGCGCATTGATTTAACTTCTCTCGATAGAATATTTATTCTCTTCCCCACTCCTTGAATTTGCTCTTTTGCGACAACCACGGTGTGGATATCGTGCGTTGATTTTGTTTCTGTTTCTAATTTTTTCCTAAATTTTATGAGAGTATCAATTTGGTTCTGTGCAGCTAATATTTTAGGATTTTCGTTTATTAAAGAACGATACGTTTCAATATATTTGTGTTCGATCTCTACGAGCCTATTCCAGAACTGATTGGCTCTGCGCATTTCTTCATTGCAGTCATCCCCCCAGTCCAGAGGAGAGAGCAGTCCATACTGGCGTATAACGATTTGTCTCTGATTAGATACGTAGGCAGCGTGAGGCAAAATTGTAGATCTCAAGAGGTCCAAGGCGGTAGGCCTTAGAAAGGCTAAGAGAAATGTGTAGAATTTTCCAGCAAAATATCATGGGCGCATCATTATTGGCAGTGATGTATAATAAAGGATACTTATCTGAAAATGTCACATTCTCATAAACAAGCTTCCCTGAGAGGTGGCGCTGTGATTCATTGATCTTAATCTTGGAGGTTGAGATGGCGCGGTTTGGCTTGGCGAATTTCGAGTGGTCGGTGATCGAGCCGCTTCTGCCGACAAAAGTACGTGGGGTGCACGCGTGGATGATCGACGCGTTCTGAACGGCATCTTCTGGCGCCTACGCACCGGAGTCCCTTTGGGCGGACATCACCTCGCGCTATCGGCCCCTGCGTCAACCGCTCCAATCGGTGCCGCAAGGCCGGCTCTGCCGCCAGTGCAACGCCGTCGAGCGCTTCTTCAATAAACTCAAACACGTCAGGGCCGTCGCCACACGCTACGACAAGCGTGACGACAACTTCCTCGCCTCTGTCCAGCTCGCTTCAATCCGCATTTGCGTGAGAAGTTATGGGTCGGTCACCCAGAGCGTTTTTCGACCTTTATGGATCCTAGAGCATTATGAAATTAGGTTCGATCATATCCTGCGTTAGCGAAGAAATTCGCGCATTCGCAGGGTTTGGTCTG
>NZ_JAGIPY010000026.1:0-78788 GCF_017813775.1 Labrys sp. LIt4 | reverse complement strand
TTCGTGATGCTCTCACATCACCGCAAGGACATCGTCGCCTACGCTTCTCTTTCTTCCGATGCAATTGTCAAATAGCCGGAACGAGCTGAACCCGTTCAATCTTCCAGACGCCTCATCGCCCCAGCTTTCACCAGGTTCATAACCTTGCGATCTTAAGCAGAAGAGGCAACAAATCAGCCCCGCCGCTCATTCGCGGCAGCGCCGTCCGTCGATGGCTGCTGTATAGAGGGGCTCTTTCCGCCCGTCAACAGCCGATTTCATTTTTTTGACGGTTGCGTGACGCTTTTTTTGAGAGCCTGTGGAGAGCTCCCGGGCAACCTTCGCTAACTCATTGCCGATACGTGGATATTCGGGGCGGATATTTCAAGCCCCGACCGCCATCTCCCCCGGTCGGGAGCCCGCTTGCCTTCTACACACAGCGGTTCCTGCCTCGCTTTCGGCCAGGCGTCGCCTTCGCGCGCGAGCTATGATGCCCCGCCCTCGGCCCTGTCTTTTCCCCGATCGAGCCGCCCTCCGACTGGAAATTGCGCCCGGAATTCGCAGAATTGTCCTGCACCGCCCCAAATCGGCCCAATTGATCAGGGGTTAAGATGGATCTGGAATTGACCGGCGCGCCCGGCTAGGGCACGGTCCGC
The DNA here is from genome assembly GCF_017813775.1 of Labrys sp. LIt4. Lineage (NCBI taxonomy): Bacteria > Pseudomonadati > Pseudomonadota > Alphaproteobacteria > Hyphomicrobiales > Xanthobacteraceae > Labrys > Labrys sp. LIt4. The sequence goes on along the minus strand of NZ_JAGIPY010000026.1, from coordinate 78,153 downwards.
CCCCGAGGAAAGGGCAACTTCCTACCAACCTTGCGCCCCGCCTCACGCCTCGGCGTTTTGGGTTCAGCGTATTTCTGGCGGAACGATCGAATTTGTCACCACGGACGACCTATAGAGACAGGCGGCAGGATCGGTACGGGATCGTGGATCCCGGAACGCAGGCGCCGCTTTCGGCGGATGGCGGGCGCGCGCCCGACCGGCGCAAGGTCTCGATCCGCTGGCTGACGGGAACGGTCCTCACCGGCCTGTGCGGTGCCGGCCTCATGGGCGGAGCCGTCTACGCCGCGCTGGACGGCGAATACAGCGTGGGCCATGCCCCGCAGATCGCCCCGGCCGTCGTGCGCGAGAGCGAGGCCCAGACCTCCACGCAGAAGACCGATCGCATCCTGATCCAGACCGATACGATGGAGGCGCATCAGGTCATCCGCGTCTCTACCACCACCAAAGTGGGCGACAAGGACGTCATCAAGGTCAAGCCCTTCGCCCGCGTGCTCGCCAGCCTGCAGATCGCTTCCGGGCCGCTCGCCTCCCAGGTGCCGCCCTATAATCCCCAGGCTCTTTCCGCCGATCCGGATGCGGCCCTGGCGCCGGCCACTGCCCATGTCGAACAGGCGCCCGACGACGGCGAGGTAACCGTGGCCAGCCGCGACCTGGTGGGCGTGAACTTCCAGCCGACCTCCGGCCCCCAACTGCCCGACGAGCAGGTACTCGCTCTGGTGCGGGCGCAGAGCCAGGGCGGCGATCCCTCGGCCGCGATCATCCCCCCTCAATTCGTGGCGCTCGCTGCCGACGACGACCGCGCCGAGAGCGCCGACCTGACGGCATTGCGCGAGACCGACGTGCAGACCGATCCGGACTCGGCGCTGAAGATCACCATCGTGCCCGAGAACTTCACCAATATCGCCAAGACGGCGCCCGAGGTCTCCTCCCGCGAGCAGACCATCACGGTGGAGGACAAGGACACGCTCGCCGCCATTTTGGGACGCCTGGGCGCAACCCCGCAGGAGGTCCAGGACATCGCCAAGGCGCTCGGTGATGCCGGCAAGCTGCATGGCGGGCTGCGCCTGAGGGTCCTGGTCGCCCCGGGAGGGGAAGAGGACGCCCATTCCCGGCCCGTACGCCTGTCGGTCTACAATGCCGACAAGCATCTGGGCACCGTGGTACTCGCCGACACCGGCGGCTATGTTTCCGTGCAGGATCCCAACTCGACCGACATTGCCGCCAACGCCCAGGACAATCAGAGTGGTGACGACGAGGACGAAGGCGACAGCGGCACCGGCATTCGCCTCTATTATTCCATCTATGAGACGGCCCTGAAGCAGCAGGTGCCCAAGGAAATGATCGAGCGCCTGCTGCGCGTCTATGCCTATGATGTCGATCTCACCCGCCATACTCGGCCGGGCGACAATTTCGAGCTTTTCTACGAGCAGGACGATGCCGGCAACCCGGTCGGCGACATCCTCTATACCGCGTTGACCGTGAATGGCGAGCTCAAGCGCTACTATCATTTCGCCAGTCCCGACGACGGCCAGGTCGACTATTACGACGAGGACGGCAAGTCGGCGCGCAAATTCCTGACCCGCAAGCCGATCAATGGCGGCGAGATGCGCTCCACCTTCGGCATGCGCCGCCACCCGATCCTCGGCTATTACAAGATGCACACCGGCGTCGACTGGGCCGACCGCGTCGGCACGCCGATCCTGGCCACCGGCAACGGCACCATCGTCAAGTCCGGCTGGACCAATGGTTATGGCCGCCACATCGAGATCCAGCACGCCAACGGCTATCTGTCGACCTACTCGCACATGAACAGCTTCGCCTCGGGCACGGGCGTCGGCGCCAAGGTCAAGATGGGCCAGGTCATCGGCTATCTCGGCCAGTCGGGTCTGGCGACCGGCCCGCACATCCACTACGAAGTGAAGATCAACGGCAGCTTCGTCGATCCGATGCGCATCAAGCTGCCCCAGGGGCGCGAGCTCAATGGCGATCTGCTCGCCTCCTTCAAGGCCGAGCGCGACCGCATCAACGCCCTGATGAGCAAGGCTCCCGTCGCCGAAATCGCAACCGGCACCAACAAGAGCTGAGGCCGGGTAGGCGTCGGCAAGTGCCCGGCGACTGCCAGCCGCCTTATTTTCGCCAACGCCGCTGCCACCCGACGGCGAGACGCGTTGGAGAAAAATGACTTTTCTTCGACTCGTCATTTTTCTCCAACGCCCTGTTTTGGCGCGTTTTCTTAAGCGAAAAATCTATCAACTCTTCTGGAAAACGCTCTAGTAAATCGTCATGACCGCCATACGGGACACCACCGACCAGAAAAACCTTGCCTTGCTGATCCAGCTGCGCTGGCTCGCCGTGATCGGGCAGGTGATCACCATCCTGTTCGTCGACCTCGTCCTCGGCATCCCCCTGCCGCTGTTCGAGATGGCGGTGGTGATCGGCTTCCTGGTGGCGCTCAACGTCGTCGGCCTGGTCCGGCTGCGCAGCCAGGGCCTGGTGGGCAATACCGAGCTCTTCCTCGAGCTCATGCTCGATGTCGCCGCGCTCACCGTGCAGCTCTATCTCAGCGGCGGCGCCTCCAACCCCTTCATCTATCTCTACCTCCTGCAGGTCATCATCGGCGGTGTCCTGCTGGAGGCCTGGTCGACCTGGACGCTGCTGGCAGCCACCAGCGCCTGCTTCATCGGCCTGGCGACCTTCAACCGCCCCTTGCCGATACCGCCACAAAACAGCGCGGATCTCGCCGACCTGCATGTCCAGGGCACCTTCATCTGCTTCGTGCTGGCGGCAATCCTGCTGGTATTCTTCGTCACCCGCATCAACCGCAACCTGCGTGCCCGCGACGCGCATCTGGCCAGCCTTCGCCAGCAGTCGGCCGAGGAGGATCACATCGTCCGCATGGGATTGCTCGCCTCCGGCGCCGCCCATGAGCTCGGCACGCCGCTGGCGACGCTCTCGGTGATTCTGAGCGACTGGCAACGCATGGAGATGTTCAGCCAGGACGAGGAGATCGCGGCCGAACTCGCCGAAATGCGCGGCCAGCTCGACCGCTGCAAGACGATCGTCACCGGTATCCTGATGTCATCGGGCGAAGTACGTGGCGAAGGTACGCGGCGGACGAGCGTGATCAACTTCTTCGACGAGCTCGTGGAGGAATGGCGAGCCAGCCGATCCCCCGCACGCCTCGATTACAACAACACTTTCGGCACCGATGTCTCCATCGTTTCGGACGATGCCCTCAAGCAGGTGGTGTTCAATCTCTTCGACAATGCGCTCGAAGCCTCGCCCAATTGGGTGGGCATCGCCCTGGAGCGGCGCGGGGAACGGCTCACGCTCTCTGTCACCGACGCAGGGCCGGGTTTCGGCAAGGACATACTGGATCAGCTCGGCAAACCCTATAATTCCAGCAAGAATCGGCCGGGCAGCGGGCTCGGCCTGTTCCTGGTCGTCAATGTCGCCCGCAAGCTGGGCGGCACCGTTACGGCCAAGAATCTGCTGAACGGCGGCGCGCTGGTCGAATTGACCCTGCCGATGGCGACGCTGTCGCCCGAAGGAGTAACCGATGCCTCCCTCCCCGGCTGAACGCCGCCTCATCATCGTCGAGGACGACGCGACCTTCGCCCGGACCTTGCGCAAATCCTTCGAGCGGCGCGGCTATGCCGTCGAGGTCGCCGCCGGCCTCGAGCCGATGCAGGCTTTGCTCGAAGATCACGCGCCGGGCTTTGCCGTTGTCGACCTCAAGCTTGCGGGCGGCTCGGGGCTCGAATGCGTGAAGGCGCTGCATGGCCACGACGCCGCCATGAAGATCGTGGTGCTGACGGGCTTTGCCTCGATCGCCACCGCCGTCGAGGCGATCAAGCTGGGGGCCTGCCACTATTTGGCCAAGCCCTCCAACACCGACGACATCGAGGCGGCCTTCCAGCGCAGCGACGGTGACACCAGCGTGCCGACCACGCAGACCCCGACCTCGATCAAGAATCTCGAATGGGAACGCATTCACGAGACGCTGGTGGAGACGGAATTCAACATATCCGAAACCGCGCGCCGCCTCGGCATGCACCGGCGCACCCTGGCGCGCAAGCTGGAGAAACGGCGCCTGAAATGAGGAATTATCCCGCTCTTCTCTCGCGCACGGTATAGACCAGCCCGCCAAGCGTCATGAGAGCGAGGGCGAACCAGGTCAGCGCGTAGACCAGATGGTTGTTCGGCAGATCGACCACCGTCATGCCGCCGGTCGGAATTTCGCCGGGCTGCCTACGCTCGGCGTCGATGAAATAGGGAGCGACAGCGCCGAGGCCGCGGGCAGCGGCGATTTCAGCCACATCGCGCGAATACCAGCGATCGGCTCCGGCATCGTTGCTGCGCAGGAAGGCGCCCTTGGGTTCGCTGAGCCGCAGCAGCCCGGTCACCGCGGCCGGCCCGGCGGCATTGCCGACCTTGGCGCGTTCTTCCGGCAGCACGAAGCCGCGATTGACCAGCACCGTGAAGCCCTGCTCGGTCTTCAGGGGTGACAATGTCCAGTAGCCGGCCCCGCGGGCCGTGGTCGCCTGCACGAAGACGGGCGGGCGATCGAGGAATTCGCCCGCCAGCCGGATACGGCGGTAGGCGTCCTTGTCGGCGGCGATGGCGGGCCATGCTTCCGGGCCGGGCGGCGGCGCGGGCTCGGCATGGATACGGGCGTCGATGCGGGCGATCAGGTCGAGCTTCCAGCCGAGACGCTGGACCTGCCACACCCCAAGAGCACAAAAACCCGCAAAAGCGACGATGAGCGCCGCCACCATGACGGTAAAACCACGCCGCAAACGTGGTGGCCGGTCCGGCCGGCCACCCGGCGCGGTCATCGTATCGGGCTCACGGCATGTTGCGCATGTCATGTGCCGAGATCGGCATCATGTTGTTGACGAGGTGATACATCACCCACAGCGAACCCGTCAGCGTGATCACCACCAGCACGATGGTGAAGATCAGGGCCATCAGGTTCCAGCCGCCCTCGGACTTGGCATCCATGTGCAGGAAATAGACCATGTGCACGACGATCTGGATCACCGCCAGCGAGATCACGATCAGCGAGGTCGCGACCTTGGATTCGAGTGCGCCCGTCATCACCAGCCAGAACGGGATGAAGGTCAGCACCACCGAAAGGCCGAAGCCGATCAGATAGCTCTTGCGCGAACCATGCGAGGAGCCGTGCTCGTCGTGATGGGAGTCTTGGTGGGTGTGGGCGCTCATCGCAGCATCCCCATCAGATAGACATAGGTGAAGACGCCGATCCAGATGACGTCCAGGAAGTGCCAGAACAGGCTCAGGCACATGAGACGGCGGCGGTTCGCCGAGGTCAGGCCGTAGCGGGCGACCTGCGCCATCAGGGTGAACAGCCAGAGGATGCCGGTGGAAACATGCAGGCCGTGCGTGGAGACCAGCGTGTAGAAGGCGGAGAGGAAGCCGCTGCGCTGCGGCGTCGCCCCCTCATGGATCATGTGCGAGAACTCGTAGAGTTCGATGCCGACGAAGGCCATGCCGAACAAAGCGGTGACCAGGAGCCAGGCCTGGGTCGAGCCGACCTTGTTCTCCTGCATCGAGATCATGGCAAAGCCATAGGTGATGGAGGAGAGCAGCAGCATCGACGTGTTCAATGCCGCCAGATTGAGATCGAACAGATCCTTCGGGGCGGGACCGGCGGCGTAATTGCCGCCGAGCACCCCATAGGTGGCGAACAGGATCGCAAAGATGAGGCAGTCGCTCATCAGATAGATCCAGAAGCCGAGCATGGTGCTCGACCCTTCCGGATGATGCGGTTCTTCCGGCAGATGGAAGACCGGCGCCCGGCTGTCTTCGCTCTCGGTCTGCGGCATCAGGATGGTCTGCGACATCAGCGTTCTCCTGCCGCCGCCAGCAGGCGGGTGCGGGCATTCTCGGCGGTGGCCACCTCCTCGGCGGGGATGTGGAAGTCGCGGTTGTAGTTGAAGGTATGGATGATGACCGCGGCCAGCAAAGCGACGAAGCTGGCGATGGCGAGCCACCAGACATACCAGATCAGCGCGACGGCGCAGACAGCGCTCAGCCCGGCCAGGACGATGCCCGCCCCGGTGTTCTTGGGCATGTGGATGGGCTTGTAGCCTTCCAGCGGGCGCTTGTAGCCGCGGCGCTTCATGTCCGCCCAGGCGTCGAGATCATGCACCACCGGGGTGAAGGCGAAATTGTAGGCCGGCGGCGGCGAGGAGGTCGACCATTCCAGCGTGCGGGCGTCCCAGGGATCGCCCGTGACGTCCTTGAGTTCTTCGCGTTTGCGGAAGCTGACGAAGAACTGCATCAGCATGGCGGCGATGCCGACGGCGATGATCGCGGCGCCGCAGGCGGCGATCACGAACCAGATCTGCAGCGACGGATCCTCGAAATGGCTGACGCGGCGGGTCACGCCCATCAGGCCGAGGACATAGAGCGGCATGAAGGCGACCCAGAAGCCGACCACCCAGCACCAGAACGAGATCTTGCCCCAGAACGGATCGAGCCGGAAACCGAAGACCTTGGGGAACCAGTAGTTGATGCCGGCGAACATGCCGAACAACACGCCGCCGATGATCACATTGTGGAAATGGGCGATCAGGAACAGCGAATTATGCAGCACGAAATCGGCCGGCGGCACGGCCAGGAGCACGCCCGTCATGCCGCCGACCACGAAGGTGAGCATGAAGGCGACCGTCCACATCATCGGCAGCTCGAAGCGGATGCGGCCGCGATACATGGTGAAGAGCCAGTTGAAGATCTTCGCGCCGGTCGGGATCGAGATCACCATGGTGGTGATGCCGAAGAAGGAGTTGACGCTGGCGCCCGAGCCCATGGTGAAGAAGTGATGCAGCCAGACCAGGTAGGACAGGATGGTGATCACCACCGTAGCGTAGACCATCGAGGTGTAGCCGAACAGGCGCTTGCCGCAGAAGGCGGCCGTCACTTCCGAGAAGATGCCGAAGGCCGGCAGGATGAGGATGTAGACCTCCGGATGGCCCCAGATCCAGATGAGGTTCACATACATCATCGGATTGCCGCCGAGGTCGTTGGTGAAGAAGTTGGTGCCGACATAGCGGTCGAGCGACAGCAGGGCCAGCACGGCCGTCAGCACCGGGAAGGCGGCGACGATCAGCACGTTGGTGCACAGCGCCGTCCAGGTGAAGACGGGCATGCGCATCATCGTCATGCCAGGCGCACGCAGCTTGACGATGGTGGCGATCAGGTTGACGCCCGATAACAGCGTGCCCACGCCCGCGACCTGCAGGCCCCATATGTAATAGTCGACCCCGACATCCGGACTATAGGCGATGCCCGAGAGCGGCGGATAGGCGAGCCAACCCGTCTTGGCGAATTCCCCGACGAACAGCGACATCATCACGATGGCCGCGCCGGCCGCCGTCATCCAGAACGAGAAATTGTTGAGGAAGGGGAAGGAGACGTCGCGCGCGCCGATCTGCAGCGGCACCACGAAATTCATGAAGCCGGTGACGAAGGGCATCGCCACGAAGAAGATCATGATGACGCCGTGCGCCGTGAAGATCTGGTCGTAGTGATGGGGCGGCAGATAGCCCTCGGACCCGCCGAAGGCGATCGCCTGCTGCAGGCGCATCATGATCGCATCGGCAAAGCCGCGCAGCAGCATGACCAGCGCCAGCACGATATACATCACGCCGATGCGCTTATGGTCGACACTGGTGAACCATTCGCGCCACAGATAGCCCCAGACGCGGAAATAGGTGAGCGCGCCGAGGAGGCCGATGCCGCCGATGGCGACCGCCACGAAGGTCGCGACCAGGATCGGTTCGTGATAGGGGATGGCTTCAAGCGTAAACCGACCGAAAATCGGGCTCACCGCAACCGTTTCAGAAGACATGGCAAAAACCGCTCGTGAATGAGGTTGCACTTAGCCGGGCTGCGCAGCGGAAAGCTGCGGCGGCTGGAGGGAGGCCGGCGGTATCGCCAGGCTGGCCCCGGTGAGGCCGGCGGGCTTGGGGCTCAGCGCCGAAACGCCGCTCTTCCAGGCATCGAGCGCGCCGGGCCGCGGCACCTCGCAATAATCGGAAACGTAATAGGGTTCCGGGCCGAACACCGCGCCGCGGCGGGCATATTTGTCGTAGAGCAGCGGGCGGACATTGTTGATGCCCTCCTTGCCCAGGCCGCCTTTGGCATCGATCGCCATCATCTTGTCCATGCACATCTGGTCGGGCTTGTTGGGATCGACGCACAGATTCAGGATGGCGCGATAGAGGTCCGGCGCCACCGAAGTATAGTAGCGCACGGGCACGTTCTGGCTCGGCTTCTCCAGAGCGAGATAGGCCGGCCGGTCGAGCGCGCCGGCGTCGCCGGCCTTCGCCTTGGCGATCCACTGGTCGAAACCGGCCTGATCGAGGCCGTGAAAGCGGAAACGCATGCCCGAGAAGCCGGCGCCACTGTAGTTGGAGGAGATGCCCTCGTAATCACCGGGCTTGTTGATCACCGCATGCAGCTTGGTCTCCATCCCCGGCATGGCGTAGATCATGCCCGCCAGCGCCGGCACATAGAAGGAGTTCATCACGGCCGAGGCGGTGATCTTGAAATTGATCGGCCGGTCGACGGGCGCCGCCATCTCGTTGACGCTGGCCACATTATATTCGGGGTAGATGAACAGCCATTTCCAGTCGAGCGCGACGACCTGGACCTCCAGAGGCTTGACATCCTTGGTGACCGGCCGGCCCGCCGCCACGCGTTCGAGCGGGCGATAGGGATCGAGCAGATGCGTTCCCGTCCAGGTGATCGCCCCGAGGATGATGATGATCAGCAGCGGCGCCGCCCAGATCACCAGCTCGAGCTGAGTCGAATGGTCCCAATCCGGCTCGTAGCGCGCCGTCTTGTTGGACTGGCGATAGCGCCAGGCGAACAGCACCGTCAGCGCCATCACCGGGAGGATGATCACCAGCATCAGCACGGTGGAGAACACCAGGAGGTCGCGCTGCTGGGCAGCGATGTCGCCGGAGGGGCTGAGTACCACGGCATTGCACCCCGCCAGCAGGGCCGCCAGGGGCAGGGCCATGGCCAGGCGGGCGAGCTTGCGCAAGCGGACGGAGCTAAAGGACGGCATTCGGGATAGCATTCGCATGTCGTGCCGATACGCCTCCGGTTTCAGGCTGCCCATTGGACATTTTGTCCAATGACAATATCATCGTGAAGACGGCAATAGGTACGCAAGGGACCTTCATACTGCACGGCTTCCGTCGAGCGGGCTAGGGTCTTTGGAGAAAGCCGAGGGACGATGAGCACCACGACTTCCATGCATCCGGCCGGGGGCCAGCACGGCGCCAAGCGTCACACCATCACGCCGAGCGAGATCGCCATCGGCGTGATCATCGGCCGGACGTCGGAATATTTCGACTTCTTCGTCTATGCCATTGCCTCGGTGCTGGTGTTTCCCAAGCTCGCCTTCCCGCATCTCGATGCGCTGACGGGCATGCTCTACTCCTTCGCGATCTTCGCCCTCGCCTTCCTCGCGCGTCCCTTCGGCTCGGCGCTGTTCACCCTGTTCGACCGGCATTACGGCCGCGAGGTCAAGCTGACAATCGCGCTCTTCCTGCTTGGCGGCTCCACCGCGGCGATCGCCTTCCTTCCCAATCACGGCACCATCGGCGCCTGGGCCGGCGTCCTGCTGGCGCTGCTGCGCATCGGCCAGGGCATCGCGCTCGGCGGCAGCTGGGACGGCCTGCCGGCCTTGCTCAGCCTGAATGCCCCGGAGGGCCAGCGCGGCTGGTGGGCCATGATCCCGCAGCTCGGCGCCCCGCTCGGGCTGATCGTCGCCAGCGGCCTGTTCGCCTTCTTCTACACCACCCTCGGCCCGGCGGATTTCATCGACTGGGGCTGGCGCTATCCCTTCTTCGTGGCCTTCGCCATCAATGTGGTGGCGCTGTTCTCGCGGCTGCGCATCGTCGCCACGCCCGAATATGCCGAGATGTTCCAGAGCCAGGAATTGCAGCCCAAGCCGATCGCGGAGACGGTCGCGGCCCAGGGGCGCACGATCATCATCGGCTCCTTCGCGCCGCTGGCGAGCTTCGCCCTGTTCCACATGGTCACGGTGTTCCCGCTCGCCTGGGTGGTGCTGGAGACCAATGAGAGCGTGGTGCAGTTCCTGATCATCGAGATCTTCAGCGCCCTGTTCGGTCTCGCCGCCATCGTCGCCTCGGGCCCGATTGCCGATCGCTTCGGCCGGCGCAATCTGATCGCGGTCTGCGCCATGGCGATCGCCATCTATTCGGGCTATGCGCCGCAATTGCTCAATGGTGGCCAGACGGGCGAACTCATTTACATGATCGGCGGCTTCATCCTCCTCGGTCTGACCTTCGGCCAGGCTTCGGGCGCGGTGAACATGAACTTCCCGATCCACTATCGCTATACCGGCGCGGCCCTGACCTCGGATCTGGCCTGGCTGTTCGGCGCGGGCTTTGCCCCCTTCGTCGCCCTGGCGCTGGCCGCCTGGTTCGGCCTGGCGTCCTCGGGCGTGTATCTGCTCTCGGGCGCGGTCTGCACGCTGATCGCGCTGTGGATCAATCTCGAAAGCATCCGCAGAGGCACGCAGGATTCGAAGGACTGAGGGCAGCCAGAGAGCACGTTCGTCACCTTAGCAGGCGCGAGAGACATAAGATGTTTAGTCCCGGCATTCGATTGCCCGTCCCTGCTCACAAAGCCTCGAATCTGCTAGCATTCTTCGTCCTGGGGAGAATGCATGAAATCCTTGATCCGTGCCTTGGTTGCAGCGTTTGCGGTTGGTGTGATCCTCCCCGCCTTTGCGGCCGGCCCCTCTTGTCGCTACGCGCCTGATATCGCAGCATTTTCCGATATCGCGCTGGCGCACCCCTCCCTGAAAGGGGGGCGAGGAAGATACCATCCAGCGAGTTCATCTATCTCAAGATCAAATATGGATCTTTGAGCAACCAGGATGGCCTGAAGCTCATCGGGGCGCCTTCTCCAGCGCGATCTGCGGATTCGCTGGCTCTCGAAGAACTCAGGGTGTCGTTGATGACGCCGCAGGAGCGGATTTCCTTTCTCAATGCCGGCGAGAGCCAAAAACACAGCCAAGATCGCACGAGGATCTTTCTTCTCACAATGAGCAGCGCGCTGCCACGCGCCCTGATGAAGGATGGCAATCTACAAGCCTTCCTCAAGGCAGCCGAAAGCAGTCCCAGCTTTGCCGCTTCTCGCGCCACGTCCGAGAAAATCCTAGGCTTGGCCGGTGCAAGCCTTTCGGAGTTGCAGAAATCCCCTACGGCGCAGCAACTGGACCAGGCAGGCTACGTCAATGCAGCAGCCACGATTCTCGCCTCGAAGGTCGATATAGGCGAATGGATTGCCTACCGAAAATCGCACCCTGCGGAAGATGTCGACCCCGCGGATCTTCTGATGACATTCATCCTCGACCACGGACCGTCCTTGCGACATGGCGGCATGCGAGGATTGGAAAAAGCGCTTAAGGTGCCACCAGACGATCGGCCCCTCGACAACCTGCTCGCCTCTCGCCAGTTGCAGCGGCTGGCCCCGCTGGGCAGCTGGTTACAGTACGTACGGGGGAGAGAGGCCCTGTCTGCTCCCTACTCCGAACTTCTTGGCGAGATCGATGCAGAGAAACTGGATGCCCGCAGCGTCGACGACCTTGCGGTCGCGCTCGTGACAAAGCTCGACCGAGATTGGGGCCGCTCCGTGCGCGAGCAAATCCTGGCCAAATATCCAGTGCCCATGCGATTACTCACCCTTTCCGGCAACGAGTTCCCAGCTAAATTGTTCTTCGACACGGTGTTTGCGCGCAAAGCGCTCGCCCCCCTTCTTGCCGATCCGTCCGCATCGACGCCGGCCAAGCCGGAGCTCATCAGCCGTGACTTTGCCTGGAGCAGCTGGGTGGAGGTTGCCCAAAGCCTGCAAGCCGGCAAAAAGCGCTCCGACCAGCCCTATGTCACCGTCGAGCTTCTTCAAGCCGCCGGCCGCAACAGCGAGGCAGCCGAGACTTTGTCGGCCGTCGTGCCGCGGACATCGGAGGAATCCGAACGAATCGGCGCCTACGCCACCAAAATGCTCGTCGAGCTCCTGCGCCGTTGTGATGACGAAATGAATCCCAACGATGCTTTTCCAGTGCCACTCTATCGTTTTGGCGAGCCGTAGCGTTCAAAGCCTTTGCTTGGCACGGAAAACTGGAACGCTTCCCGACAGCTTTACCGAGTGACGCGTTTGTTCGGTTTGGAATAGATGTGTAACGCACCATCAGAGTCTCATCGAGATAACCTCGCCCGATTTTCGTGCCCCGGAGGAAAGCGTGTTCAGACTGCCTGATCTTGCAGCTGCGATCCTCGCGTGCATCGCGCTCAGCCCGGCTCTGGCGGCGGGGCCATCCTGTCCGCGAGCGCCGGAGATCGCTGCGCTCTCCGACATTTTGCTCACGCATCCCGAGAAGTACGGCCCATCTAACCATATCCCTGCGGCCGAGTTCGCCTATCTCAAGATCAAATATGGAAAACTTGATAATCGAGAAGCACTGCAGCTTCTCAAGGTTCTGTCATCCGGCCAGCCGAGGGAAGCTTTCGATAAAGCCGGAATGTTGGAAGAGCTTCGGCTGTCGCTCCTATCCCCCGATGAGCGCCTTGCCTATGTCAAGACCCTTATGCCCGGCAGGCAAGACAATGCCTTCTTCCTAATCCACAGCACCGCCCTTGCTCGTGCCATGATGAAGGACGGGCAGTTGCCGGCCTATTTTTCGGCGATCGACGCCGATCCGAAGCTGACCGCAAAAAGCGTGGAGCTGGCACTCGTTCTTTCCCTGGCCGGCGCCAGTCTCGACGAAGCCTCTAAAACGCCCGTGGCCAAGCAATTGGAGGCCTATGGCTATTCCAATCTCCCGGCGACGATCCTGGCGTCCAAGGAAGACATTGGCGATTGGATCGCTTATCGGCGCACCCACCTTCTGCCTGGGGACAACACTACGACTCTATATGAACGCTTCATCCGTGATGCCGGGCCGGGGTTGCGGCGCAAAGGCTTGAGTGGCCTAGCACAGCTGCTCGCCATACCGCCACTCGGGGAAGCTGCCGCATACGAACTTGCCGACCGACAATTACAACAGCTCGCCCCGCTGGACGAATGGGTCGGTCAACTCTCCCGCTGGGGCGGCCCTGGAACGTTGAAGCCCGCCCTGCTGAAACAGATCGACGAGGGCACGCTCGATCCCACCAATGTCGATGATTTGACACTTGCTATCGTCAAGGAGCTCGACCAGGCTCTGGGTCAAGCCGAGCGGCAACGATTGGTAGCCAAGCAAACCATTCATTTGCGAATCATTTCTTACGGGGCGAATCCATTTCCAGCGCAAGCCTTGATCGACATTGCGCTTGCACGCAAGATTCTAGCCCCCGTCTTGAAGGGCCAGTTCGCGCAGATCCCCGCCAAACCCGTGGGTTTCGGCAACGCGCCTCCTTGGGAAAGATGGGTCGAGACGGTTCGTGCCTTGCAGGAGGGCAAGCAACCAAACGGAACTTCGCCCATTGCCTACCTGATGGCGGCCGAGCTCCTGCAGGCAGCCGGACGTGACAGGGAGGCGGTTGCCATGTTGTCGGCCCTTGCCCAGAAGGGTGACATGTACGACGGCATGACTGCTTTCGCGACCAAATTCCTGACCGCGTTGCTGCGTCAATGCGACGATGAAATGAATGTCACCCGTCTTCATCCAGTGCCACTCTATCGTTTTGGCGAGCCGTGACGCGGGGCGCCCGAATTGCGCCGCTCTTGTTGCACCGACGATGACCTGGCGGCCGGGAGCTTTGTCGCGCAATCCGCCGCTCTCGGCGAGAGGGCCGCCGGCCATCCGGGAGAGAAATTTCACCCCTGGCTCGACCAATAAAGCATGAGATCGAAGAACTGAGGGCAGGCCGACTTGCGGTACCGCGCCTACATTTCCATGCCGGCCTTGCGCTGCCCATAGGCGGAGGCGACATGGAAGCCGACGGTGCGGAAGGGCTCGGGGGCGATCCAATTGGCAAGGCCGAGTGAGCCTATGAGTTCGCCCGGATCGCCCTGGCCAGCAATGAGCTGGGCCAGATATTTGCCCAGCAGCACGCCCTTGACGATGCCGCCGCCATTGCAGCCGCCCGAGGCATAGGCGTTCTCGTCGATCCGGCCCCACCAGGGCGAACCATTCATCGTCAGGGCCGTCGTGCCGCCCCAGACATAGTCGAACGGCACGTGGCTGAGGGCAGGCCAGCGCCGCTCGAAGCGTTGCCGCAAGGCCCTTGTAACCTGAGTGGTTTCTAGTTCGCCCTCATAGGCATAAAGACTGCGCACCATCAGCCTGTCGGCACCGACACGGCGCAGCGTCGTGCCCAGCCGGTGCGACGGGAGCACGCCCCAGTCGGTATCCTCGCCGGCCCACTGCCGATCCGCATCGGGCAACGCCTCGGTGACGGCGGCATAGGTGTAGATCGTCACCAGACGCGATTTCAGATAGCCAAACCTGGTGATGAAGCCATTGGTGGCGAGCACGATGGTGTCGGCAAGCACGATGCCGCCGGGTGTCTCGATCCGCCATTTGCCATCCCTGCGCAGGCTCAGCACCGGGGTATTCTCGTAAAGGATCACTTGCGAAGGCAGCGCGTCCGCCAAGCCGCGGACCAGCGCAGCGGGCTGGAGCAGGTAACTATCCTCCAGATAAAGGCCCATGCCGTAATAGGCCGTGCCGATCCGGCGCTCGAGGTCGGCTCGCGACAGAAGCTCGTGCCCGAGGGCATTGCTCCGGGCCACCTCCAGAGCCGCCCGCACGACCGCTTGCCCCTGTTCGGTCGCGGCCGCCCGGATATAACCCGCCCGCGTGAGATTGCAGCCGATACCACAAGTCCGGATACGCTCCTCCAGCCAATCGAAGCCTTCGGCCTGGAAGCGCGATTGGATTCGTGCCCGCTCTGCCGCCCTGTCGCCGGGCTCCTTGGGCATGACACGCCGGCCGAGAAAACCGGAATTGCGGGCCGAGGACCCCTCTCCTACCACGCTCGCCTCCAGCAGCGCGATCTCGGCGCCGGGAGCGAGCTCGGCCAGCCGCCACGCCGCGGCGATGCCCGTATAGCCCGCACCGATCACCGCATAAGGCACCGACATCGGCCCCTCCAGCGCAGGCCTGGCCTGGCGCGGCGGCAGCATGACATTCCACCCACAACGGGCGGGATAGTTCGGATAGGTCAAACGCGCCATCGCGCTCTCCAGTCGGTCGGCATCTCAGATCGTCAGCAAGGCATGGACGGCACCTGCCTCATTCAGCCTTGGGCGGCCTTGCATGAGCCAGGCTCCGCCAGGGATGGCGCAGGGTGGCGTCGAAGGGGTTGATTTGCTGGCTGAGTTCATCCGCTTCGGCCTTCATGATCTTGACGACACTGGGCAGCCTGCTGTCCTTCAGCCGATCGGCCAGGGTGCCGACGCTGAGCGCCGCCACCGCGCGGCCGCGCGCGTCGAAAACCGGGACACCCACGCCGGCCATGCCGGGGATCAGGCCCGAATTCAGGTTGACCCAGCCCTGCTCGCGGGCCCGAACGATCTCCTGCCGCAGCGAGGCTTCATCCATGAAGCCGCGGTCAAGCAGTCGCGGCATGTTGAAGCGGATGACCGCCTCCTGTTCAGGCTCGGGCAAATGGGCAAGCAGCGCGAGACTGCCCTGCCCCAGGCCGAGCGGTACCTTTCCGCCGATATCGCCGGTGAAGGAGCGGATGGGGAACGGCCCTTCCACACGGTCGAGGCAAACGGCGTCGAACCCCGTACGCACCAGCAGGAAGACCGTATCGCCGAGCCGGGCCGACAATCGAAGCAGCACCGGGCTGGTCAGTTTGCGCAAGCCGTCGGTTTCCCCCGCCTGCGCGGCCAGAACGAAGAACTCCAGCGAAGGCCGGTAGCGCTTGCCCTCGGGGATCTGCTCGACGAAGCCCTCGGCAACCAGGTCCTTGAGCAAGCGATGCGCCGTCGACTGCCCGCAACCTGCGGCTTCGCCGATATCCTTGAGGCGCAGCCCCTCGGGACCGGCCTTGGAAACGACGCGCAGGAGTTCCAGGGCCTTTCGGATGGCAGAAACCGGTCCGTCGTCAGTTGGGGCCATGATCGAGAACGATCCTCTATGGAATATTCCAATAAATTTTTTGGCGTAAATTCCGTGTAATGGAATTATAGAAACTGGAATTCTACTCTATGGAATTTCAAGTTGACTGCCTAGTCCCCCTGGGCTTCCATCTGGCCAATTCAACCGATACGAAGGCTGCCACCATCCTGGGCGAGGTGAGATGAGTTTCCTGGCTTTGGCATCGCTGACCAAGCGATACGGCACCCTGACCGTGGTGAGCGACGTCAGCCTCGAGATCCAGAAGGGTGAATTCATCTCGCTTCTCGGCCCCTCGGGCTGCGGCAAGACCACCACGCTGCAGATGATCTCCGGGCTGGTGGAACCCACGAGCGGCCGCATCGTGCTGGACGGCCGAGACATCACGGGCCTTGCGCCCGAGAAGCGCGGCCTTGGTATCGTGTTCCAGAATTATGCTCTCTTTCCGCATATGACGACCGCCCAGAACGTGGCGTTCGGGCTGGAAATGCGGGGTATATCGCGGGGGGAGCGCGACAAGCGCGTCGCCGAGGCCCTCGATCTCGTCCAACTCGGCAGGCTTGCAGACCGCTATCCGCGCCAGATGTCGGGCGGCCAGCGCCAGCGCGTCGCCATCGCGCGTGCCCTGGTCATCCGCCCGCCGGTGCTGCTGCTGGACGAACCGCTGTCCAATCTCGACGCCAAGCTGCGGGAGGAGATGCAGTTCGAGTTGCGGCGCATCCAGCAGAGCGTGGGAACCACGACCATCATGGTAACCCACGATCAGGCCGAAGCCCTTTCGATCAGCGACCGCGTGGTCGTGATGGAGGCCGGCCGCATGACGCAGGTCGATCCCCCCTATCGCCTCTATGAGCGCCCGGCGACGCCGTTCATTTCGGGCTTCGTGGGCAAGATGAACCGGCTCGACGCGATCTGGCGCGCCGACGGCGACCTCGGCGTTGCGCTGGCGGGTGGAACCGAACTGCCGGCGCAGGCCGGCTCTGCCCGGGACGGGGCGGCGATCACCCTGACAATTCGTCCCGAACGCATTCTGCTGGGCAAGCCGGGAGAAGGCGTTGTGGACGGGCGCATCGCCTCGCGCTTCTTCCTCGGCAGCTACTGGCTCTTCAACGTCGACACCCCGGCCGGGCCTCTGACCGTCTCCGTTCCCAACGACGGACAGGAGCCGGCGGGTCCCCATGACACGGTGTCGCTGCGCTGGGACGCCGCCAGCGCCAGGCAGGAAACGCCCCCGCCCGGAGCCGCGCCATGACCAGCCGCAAGGGAGCCCTGCCCTGGCTGCTCGCGGGCCCGAACCTGCTGCTGTTCACCGTGATGGTGATCGTGCCGCTGATCCTCACGGTCATGCTTTCCTTCCGCGTCTACGACTATTCGACCGGCATCGGGGACTCCCTCACCCTCGACAATTATCTCAAGGTGATCACCGATCCCTATTACCTCGGGATCTTCTGGCGAACGCTGAAGATCGCCGCGATAACGACGGCGATCTGCGCGCTGATCGGCATGCCGGAGGCCTATATCCTTTCGCGCATGCGCGAACCCTGGCGCTCCATCTTCCTTCTCGTCATCCTCGGGCCGCTGCTGGTCTCGGTCGTGGTGCGGGCCTTTGGCTGGAGTATGCTGCTCGGCCCGACAGGCCTGGTGAACGCCGCCTTGCAACTGCTGGGGCTGGGGCCGATACGGCTGCTCTATACGGAAACGGCGATCGTCATCGCGCTGGTCCATGTCATGCTGCCCTTCATGGTGATCCCCGTCTGGACGGCGCTGCAGAAACTCGATCCCATGGTGGAGGCGGCGGCCCGCACCCTCGGCGCCTCGCGCTTCACCAGCTTCCGCCGTATCGTCATGCCACAGGCGACGATCGGCATCCTCTCCGGCAGCCTGATCGTCTTCGGCCTGTCGGCAAGCGCCTTCGCCATCCCCGGCCTTCTCGGCGGGCGCCGCCTCAAGATGGCGGCCACCCTGGTCTATGACGAATATCTCCAGGAGCTGAACTGGCCGCTGGGAGCCACCATCGCCATCGTCGTGCTGGTCGCCAATCTCGCAATCATGGTGACCTACAACCGCATCGTCGAGTCGCGGGCAAGAAGGGCTCTGGGGTAGATCGATGCAGAAGAACGGCCTCCTCGCCCTCATCTTCCACACGCTTGTCGTGGCTTTCGTCCTCGCACCGCTGGTGGTGATCTGCATCGTTGCCTTCACCCCCGAGAACACCCTGACCCTGCCGACCACCAGCTTCTCCCTGCGCTGGTTCAAGGCCGTGTTCGCCCATCCCGACTTCGTCGCCTCGTTCTGGAACAGCATCTGGGTCGCCACGCTCTCGGCCACGATCGCGGTGGTGTTCTCGGTGCCGGCGGGCCTGGCCATCGACCGCTTCGCGTTCCCCGGACGCGATGCGCTCAATGCGCTGTTCCTGTCGCCGCTGATCATTCCAAGCCTGGTACTCGGCGTCGCCCTGCTGCGCCTGTTTGCTCTGCTCGGCGTGCAAGGCAGTTTCGCCTGGCTGGTGCTGAGCCATGCCATCATCGTCACGCCCTATGTATTGCGGCTGGTGCTGTCGGCGCTGACCGGCTTCGACCGCAGTGCCGAGCAGGCGGCAAGAACGCTCGGCGCCTCGCAGTGGACGGTTTTCCGCCGCGTCACGGCCCCGCTGATCCTGCCGGGCATCACCGGTGGCTGGCTGCTCGCCTTCATCAACAGCTTCGACGAATTGACGATGTCGATCTTCGTCACCTCCCCGTCGACCGTTACGCTACCGGTGCGCATGTACATGTACGCGACGGAGTCGATCGACCCGATGATGGCGGCCGTCTCGGCCTTGATGATCGCCCTGACGGCCTGCGCCATGCTGATCCTCGACCGCGCCTTCGGGCTCGACAGGGTGCTGATCGGCAAAGGGTAAACAGCCTTCCGAAAAGGCGGCCCACGCGGGATGCAGGTCCGCGCCAGGCCGGCAACAGAAAACCGATCTGGGCCTGCACGTCACGAGAGGGACTGGAATGAATTTGAGATTTCTGGCGGGAACAGCCGCATCGCTCGCCCTGACCATCGGTGCTTCGTCCGCTGCACTGGCGCAGGACAAGACACTGTATGTCGGCATGAATGGCGGCCCCTACGAGAAGACCTTCACCGAAGCCGTCTTTCCGGATTTCGAAAAGGCCAACGGGGTGAAGATCGTCGTCGTGCCCGGCACGTCCACCGATATCCTGGCCAAGGCGACGGCCTCCAAGGACAACCCGCAGATGCACCTCATCTTCCTGGATGACGGCGTGATGATGCGTGCGATCTCCTCCGGCCTGTGCGAGAAACTGCAGCCCTCGCCCGAGCTGAATGAAATCGCGCCCAGCGCCCGCATAAAGGGAGACATGGCGGCCGGCGTCGACATGGGCATGACCGGCATCGGCTACAACAAGAAGATCTTCGACGAGAATGGCTGGCCGGCACCGACCTCCTGGCTCGACCTGGCCGACCCGAAATTCAAGGACAAGCTCGTCTTCCAGTCCGCCGCCACCTCGACCTATGGCCTGCATGCCCTGCTGATGGTGAACCGCATCGAAGGCGGCAATGAGAGCAATGTCGAGCCGGGCTTCGCCAAGGTCAAACAGGCCATCGCCCCCAACGTCCTGGAGTTCATCCCCAGCTCGGCCAAATTGTCGGAAATGGTTCAGACGGGCGAGGCCGCGATCTTCCCGCTGACGCCGACGGCGATCGGCAATCTGAAGGACAAGGGCCTGCCGGTCGAATATGTCCAGCCCAAGGAAGGCTCGGTGCTGCTGATGATCGCCCAATGCGTCACCGCCAAGAATTCGGAGCCGGCGCTGTCGCAGAAGCTGGCCGCCTATCTGATGTCGGCGGCCGCGCAGGCAAAGGCCCTGAACGCCGGCAACATCATCCCGTCCAACCCCAATACCAAGGCCTCCACCCCTGTCGCCCAGTCCAAGCTCGATGCCTTCAACGGCTATATGAAGACCGTCATCACGCTCGATTGGGACGCCATCAACGCCAAGCGGCCCGAGTGGAACAATCGCTGGAACAAGACCATCGAGCGCTGACACCGCATGCGCCGGCCCGTCGTGGCCGGGCCGGCACGGGTGAATGTCATCGCCCTCACGGCCACGGTCTCGAACGGTCAATCATAGTCCAGCTTCGGATACCAATGCGGATCCCGGCCCTCGGGCGTGGTGTCGAGCACGTTCCAGAGCGGCGTGAAGTCGGGGGCACCGCGCGGATCCTGGCCCGGATCGGCCGTCTCGCCTCCCATTTCGCCGCCCCAGAAATGGCGGATCGAACCGTCCCGCCGGGTAAAGACGTTGTATCCCGGATAATCTCCATCCGGGCGCCACGTTCCGAAATCGCGGCCGAATTCGGCGGTGGTATCGCAATAGAGCGGCAGGTTCCGCCAGCCGCGCTCGCGCTTGAAATCGAGGAGCCTTTCGATCGGGGCGCGGGCGATCACCGCCAGCGCCGCCCGCTGCTGGATGTCCTGGGCGTTCGCCGCCAGCGCGCCGAGGAAGGCGGTGCACATCGGGCATGGGCGCTTGCGCTCCGGACCGAACATGAAGTTGTAGACGATCAAGGTTTCGTGCCGCCCGAACAGGTCTGCGAAACGCACGGGCCCGTTCTCCCCCTCAAAGGCATAATCCTTCGTCACGGGCGCGCCCGGCGGCAGCGCGCGGCGCATTTCGGCCACGCGTTCGATATGGCGGCGAAGTTCGATTTCCTCCGCGAGCAATGCGGTCCGGGCGCGGCGATAGTCCTCGCTTTCATTGGGGATGCGGGCTTTGTTGAGGGCGGCCAGTTCGGCGGCGGGCGTCAGCCTGCTCGTGTTCGCGGTCATGCGATCCTCCTGGGTTGCCGTTTATGGCGCTACGCTCCAAGGACGTTTCACAACGCACGGACCCGACAATCCGGTTCCATTTTTTCAGGCTAGGCACGCAGGACGGGGCCGTCTGACGGCAGTTTCGGCCTGCTGCCCTTCTCATGCAAAAGCGGGCCCGAAGGCCCGCTTTCTCGTTTCTGCTCGAAGCAATCCTTACGCCGCCCTGGCATTCACCGCCTGGCCGCCGATGATCAGGCCCGAACCGGTGGCCGATATCTCGATGGTCGAGCCATCTTTCACCTTGCCGGAGAGGATCATCTCGGCCAGCGGATCCTGCACCAGGCGCTGGATCGTGCGCTTGAGCGGGCGCGCGCCATAGGCCGGGTCGTAGCCCTTGTCGGCGAGATAGGTCCTGGCGGCATCGTCGAGATGCAGCGTGATCTTGCGCTCGTCGAGCAGCTTCTGCAGCCGGGCCATCTGGATATCGACGATCGCGCCCATCTGCGCCTTCTTCAGGCGGTGGAACAGGATGATCTCGTCGACACGGTTGAGGAACTCGGGCCGGAAGTGGCTGCGCACCACCGCCATCACCTCCTCGCGCACCTTGTCCGAATCCTCGCCCTCCTTCTGGTTGACCAGATATTCGGCCCCCAGATTGGAGGTCATGATGATCAGGGTGTTGCGGAAGTCGACCGTACGCCCCTGCCCGTCCGTCAGGCGCCCATCGTCAAGCACCTGCAGGAGGACGTTGAAGACATCGGGATGCGCCTTCTCGATCTCGTCGAACAGCACGACCTGGTAGGGCCGGCGCCGCACGGCTTCGGTGAGGGCGCCGCCCTCGTCATAGCCGACATAGCCCGGAGGCGCCCCAATGAGCCGGCTCACCGAATGCTTCTCCATATATTCGGACATGTCGAGACGGATCATCGCGGTGTCGTCGTCGAACAGGAAGCTCGCCAGGGCCTTGGTCAGCTCCGTCTTGCCCACGCCCGTGGGGCCCAGGAAGATGAAGGAACCGATGGGACGGTTGGGGTCCTGCAGGCCGGCGCGGGCACGCCGGACCGCGGTCGAAACCGCCTGAACCGCCTCGCCCTGGCCGACAACGCGGGTTGCCAGCACGTCCTCCATGCGCAGGAGCTTGTCCTTCTCGCCCTCCAGCATCTTATCGACGGGCACGCCCGTCCAGCGCGAGACCACCTGTGCGACATGATCGGCCGTCACGGCCTCCTCGACCATGCTGGCCCTCTTGTCCTCGGACGCCTCGACTTCCGCCAGCTCCTTTTCGAGCTTGGGAATGATGCCATAGGTCAATTCGCCCGCACGCTGATACTCGCCGCGGCGCTGAGCCTCGGCCAGTTCGTTCTTGGCCTTGTCGAGCTGGCCCTTGAGATCGGCAGCACGGCCGAGCTTGTCCTTCTCCGACTTCCAGCGCTGGGTGAGTTCGGACGAACGCTCTTCCAGATCGGCCAGTTCCTTTTCGAGCTTGGCCAGCCGGTCCTTGGAGGCGTCGTCGTTCTCGCGCTTGAGGGCTTCCTGCTCGATCTTGAGCTGGACGATGCGCCTGTCGAGCTCATCGAGTTCCTCGGGCTTGGAATCCACCTGCATGCGCAGCCGCGAGCCGGCCTCGTCGACGAGGTCGATCGCCTTGTCGGGCAGGAAGCGGTCGGTGATGTAGCGATTAGAGAGCGTCGCCGCCGCCACGATGGCACTGTCGGTGATGCGCACCTTGTGGTGCTGCTCATACTTCTCCTTCAGACCGCGCAGGATGGAGATGGTATCCTCCACCGTGGGCTCCTCGACGAAGACGGGTTGGAAGCGCCGCGCCAGGGCCGGATCCTTCTCGACATGCTTGCGATATTCGTCGAGCGTGGTGGCGCCGACACAGTGCAGCTCGCCGCGCGCCAAAGCGGGCTTCAAGAGGTTGGAAGCGTCCATCGCCCCCTCACCCTTGCCCGCGCCGACCAGCGTGTGCATCTCGTCGATGAACAGGATGATCTCGCCCTCCGCCGAGGTCACCTCGTTCAGGACGGCCTTCAGGCGCTCCTCGAACTCGCCGCGATATTTGGCGCCGGCGATCAGCGCGCCCATGTCGAGCGCCAGCAGGGCCTTGTCCTTGAGGCTCTCGGGCACGTCGCCATTGACGATGCGCAGCGCCAGGCCTTCGACGATCGCCGTCTTGCCGACGCCGGGCTCGCCGATCAGCACCGGGTTGTTCTTGGTGCGCCGCGACAGCACCTGGATGGTGCGGCGGATCTCCTCGTCGCGGCCGATCACCGGGTCGAGCTTGCCCTCGCGCGCATCGGTGGTGAGGTCGCGGGCATATTTCTTCAGGGCGTCATAGGCGTTCTCGGCGGTGGCGCTGTCCGCGGTGCGTCCCTTGCGCAGGGCCTCGATCGCCTTGTTGAGGTTCTGCGGCGTCACGCCAGCAGTCGCAAGCGCCTTGCCGGCCTCGGTGTCCTTCTCGACAGCGAGCGCCAGCAACAGCCGCTCTACCGTGACGAAGCTGTCGGAAGCCTTGTCGGCCGCCTTCTCGGCCGCCTCGAACACGCGGGCGAGGCCCGGCGTCAGATAGACCTGGCCGGCGCCCGTCCCCTGCACCTTGGGCAGCTTTTTCAGGGCAGCCTCAACGGCATTCAGCGCCTGGCGCGAATTGCCGCCGGAACGGTCGATCAAACCGGCCGCCAATCCCTCGGGATCGTCGAGCAGGACCTTCAGGAGATGTTCGGGAGCGAACTGCTGATGCCCCTCGCGCAAGGCAAGCGACTGCGCCGACTGCACGAAGCCCCTGGCCCGTTCGGTATAGCGTTCAAAATTCATGTCATATCCCTTCCAGCACGCCCAGGGACCCGTAGCATCGTCCAGGCGCCATACAGATTTACGAACCCCGCAGGCATTCGCTGAGAATGATGTGGGGGAGCCGGAACAAAGCTACAAGGGGTTTTGAAACAAGAGTCTGAGCCAGATCAAGGAAGAGACCAAGAGGCCCCTGCCGCAGCGGGCCTGGCGCGCCTGAATTGCATCCGCACAAAGCTCTTGGGTCCCTCGGCAAGCGCAGACCGCGCCGATGGGCATCAGCCGCATTTGGTCGATTAATTTTGCGCCGCCCATTTTTTCTGCCCGCCCTTGATCATCCCTCCCGTCTATGCCCCAATGCCCGCCTCGAACCGGTGTGGGGCTCGGCGATGGCGGCATCAGGCAAGGACGGGCCTGGATCGGCCCGCAGCGTGGCGCGCCGGCGCAATGCAAAACCAATGGGAACGAGAGCCTTGATCAAGAATTCCTTGCGCGTCGGCCCGGGCAAACCGCAGGTGGTGGTGCTGGTGGGCGCCACGGGCGACCTCTCCCGCCGCAAGCTCATTCCCGGCTTGTTCCATCTCGCCAGTGCCGGCTTCATTCCCGGGTGCCGCATCATCGGCGTTTCGCTCGACGAGATCGACGCCGACGGCTTCCGCGCCATTGCGCGCGATGCCCTCGACAAATTCTCCACCCGCAAGGTCAGCCAGGCCGATTGGGAAGCCTTCGCCGCCAGCCTCGATTATGTGCCGATCAGCGCCGGGGCCGGGCCGGTGAAGGAGGCGGTGGCGCGGGCCGAGGCCGAACTCGGCCCCGAAGCCCGGCGCGTGCATTATCTGTCCGTGCCGCCCAACGCCGCACTCTCGGCCGTGCAGATGCTGTCGGAGGCCGGCCTCGTCGACCGCTGCCGCATCATCATGGAAAAGCCCTTCGGCACGGATCTGGCCAGCGCCGTCGCGCTCAACGCCCGCCTGCACGAGGTCTTCCACGAGAGCCAGATCTTCCGCATCGACCACTTCCTCGGCAAGGAACCGGCCCAAAACATCCTGGCCTTCCGGTTCGCCAACGGCCTGTTCGAGCCGATCTGGAACCGCAATTTCATCGACCATGTCCAGATCGACGTGCCGGAGACGCTGGGCCTGGGCACCCGCGCCGCCTTCTACGAATCCACCGGCGCCTACAGGGACATGGTGGTGACACATCTGTTCCAGATCCTCGCCTTCATGGCGATGGAGCCGCCGACCGCGCTGGAGCCGCAGCCGATCTCGGAGGAGAAGAACAAGGTGTTCCGCTCCATGGTGCCGCTCGATCCGCGCGAGGTCGTGCGCGGGCAATATATCGGCTATCGCGAGGAGCCGGGCGTCGACCCCGAAAGCGACACCGAGACCTTCATCGCGCTCAAATGCGCCATCGACAATTGGCGCTGGGCCGGCGTGCCCTTCTATCTGCGCACCGGCAAACGCCTGGCCGAGGGCCAGCGCATCATCTCGATCGCCTTCCGCGAACCGCCCAAGAGCATGTTCCCGGCGGGCTCGGGCGTGGGCGCGCAGGGCCCCGACCATCTCACCTTCGACCTCGCCGACGCCTCCAAGGTCTCGCTCTCCTTCTACGGCAAGCGCCCCGGCCCGGGCTTCCGGCTCGACAAGCTCTCGCTGCAGTTCGCGCTCAGCGAAACCGGCCTGATCGGCGACGTGCTCGAGGCCTATGAGCGCCTGATCCTCGACGCCATGCGCGGCGACCACACGCTGTTCACCACGGCCGAGGGCATCGAACGGCTTTGGGAAGTCTCCCAGCCACTGCTGGAGAACCCGCCGCCTGTGCGCCTCTACGACCAGGGAGGCTGGGGCCCGAAATCCATCCACCAGCTCATCGCCCCCAATGCCTGGCGCCTGCCCTTCGAGCGGGTGTGGCGCAAGCCGGCGGGGAAGGAATGAGACTGGAAGGCGACCTATCCGTTCAGGACGCCGCCTTGGTTTCGTAGGAAGCCCAGCGCCTCAATTCAGCGTCGATCCAGGCCTTGATCTTTTCGAGGTGGCGGGGGAGCACGGTCTCGCCCCGGTTGGTGACCGAGGGATAGTCCTTGGCGTGCTTCGTGCCGCCGCGCCGATAGCTCGCACTGCGAGCGGCTTCTTCCTGCTTGAAATAATCGTCCCTGAGGTCGAGCATATGCGCGAATTCGTGCACCGATCCCCGCTGCTTCTGGCCTTGGCGCGGATGCTCCTCGGGAATGAGCTCGTTGTTGTTGATGTAGACGCTGCGCGTATCGTATTCGGTCGCACCGGCAATGACCTTGCCTTTCGCCAGCTTGGCGACTTCGATGGTCCAGTGATAGCCGGACGGCGTGTTCGTCTGGAAATGGAACTGCAGGCCGACGGGGCCTTTCCAGGGGCTGATCGTCACGCTTCTCTTGTTCCAGACGGACTGAACCTGCGCCTGCCAGATCCGGATGAAATCATGTGCCTCCGCTTGCGTCCAGGGCAGATTGGAGCGTGCGCCGGCCTCCTCGATTTCCCGGTCGATCTGTGCATTGCGGCTCTTCTGCACGAAGGTGAAATTCAGCTTCATGAAGCAGATGGCGAAGGGACCCTGGCGCGTGTCGACGAGGTAAAGATCGTAATAGGTCTGCCTCACGCCGGTCGCTCCACCCTTGGCGAGGGTACTCAACCCGGGTGGAAGTGGTGCCCTCGAAACAGTCCTGAAAGCCTCATCCAGAGTTTGATTGAACGTCAGCCGCAAGACTTGCCCCTTTCGTGATGCTGGAAATAGGCGGCGCGGTTCGGCACCGAAAAACCGTGACATTACCAAGCGTCAGCCGGAAAATAGCATGGAAAATCAGGATCGCGGCGGCGTATGGTGTCCCGGTTACACTTTCCTCCCCGGCAATTGTCGGCACGCATGCCGATTGACCTTGTCTGACGAATACGCTCTGCTGCCCGCGCCCCGGGAACCCTTCTCCCGGGCCAATCGTAACAAGCGCCGAACGGGCGGGAGCCGAGGGAGGACATCGGGTCCATGAAGAATTTTCATATGAGTTTGCTGGCGGGAATAGCGCTCCTGGCCGGTCTGGCGGCGGCCCATGCCGATCCCGTCAAGATCAGTGTCTCGGCCGAGCCGATCCCGCCTTTCTTCTCGCTGGACGGCCAGGGCAACTGGCAGGGCTTCCTGCCCGACTATGCCAAGGCGGTGTGCAAGGAGGCCAAGCTCGACTGCGTGGTGGTAGCCACCGCCTGGGACGGCATCATGCCGGCCCTCCTCGCCAAGAAGATCGACGTGATCTGGGCCGGCATGTCGATCACCCCCGAGCGGCAGAAGCAGATCGCCTTCACCATCCCGATCTACAACACGCCGGTTGAGTTCATCGGCAACAAGGAAGACAAGTTCGAATTCGTGCCCGGCGGCCTCAAGGGCAAGGCGGTCGGCGTGCAGACCAGCACCATCCATGCCCAATATGTACAGAAGGCCTACCCGGAGGCCGAGATCCGCAACTACGCCACGCTCGATGCGGCCATGGCGGACCTGGCGGCAGGGCGCATCGACCTGGTGCTGGGCGACGCCGATTCCGTCGACCCTTTCCTGGAAGGCAAGGATGGGGCGTGCTGCGACGGCAAGAACTTCCCCAACGATCCCCTGTTCGAGGGCGGCATCGGCGGCGGCCTGCGCAAGGAGGATACCGAGCTGAAAGCCAAGCTCGATGCCGGCATCAAGGCCGTGTATGCCAGCGGCGAATTCAAGCAGATCGCCGGCAAATATTTCAAATACGATATCGGCATGCCGCCCAAGTGAGGGGTAGTAGCCTTCTCCCCTTGCGGGAGAAGATGCCCCGAAGGGGCGGATGAGGGGAGACACGCTTCCTCTGCCAAGTATGCGCCAGCACCCCTCATCCGTCATGGCTGCGCAATGCCACCTTCTCCCGCAAGGGGAGAAGGCTTGTCGCGCCTCACTCGGCCTGGTTATCTCTCACGCAAACGCGGCGGTGAAATTCTTCGCCGCCAGATCGCGGTTGCGCAGCACCTTGCCGGCGCGCGGGCCGGCGACCTTGCCCTCGCCCCAGGCCAGGCTCCCATTGACATAGACCGAGCGGATACCGGCCGAGAGCTGCGTGGGATCGTCGAACGTCGCCTTGTCCAGGATGGTCTTCGGATCGAACAGCACGAGGTCGGCGAAGGCGCCTTGCCGGATGACGCCGCGCTGGGCAAGGCCGAAGCGGGCGGCGGGCAGCGCCGTCATGCGGCGCACCGCCTCCTCCATGCCGAACAGGCCGATATCGCGCGCATAGTGGCCCAGCACCCGGGGAAAGGTGCCCCAGAGCCGGGGATGCGGGCGCATATCGTGCGGCAGCCCGTCCGAGCCCACCATGGTGAGCGGGAACTGCAGCACGCGCCGCACATCCTCTTCGTCCATGGTGAAATAGACGGCGCCGGCCGGCTGCAGCGTCGCCACCGCCTCCTCCCTGGAGACGCCGAGCTCGCGGGCGATGGCGTCGAGCGTCTTGCCGGCAAGATCGGGCCGCGCCTTCGACCAGGTGATCAGGATCCGCTCGACCTGGCTGGCACGCTTGGCCTCCAGCACGGTGGAGGAGGCCGCATAGGGATAGACGTCGAGCGTGACGGGCTGCTGGCGCGCGCGCTTTTCGATGATCGGCAGGGACTGCCGGGTGCGGCCATGGTTCTGCGGGTCGGTCGCCTTGTGGTGGGAGAGCACCACGGGGGCATCGGCCTCGCGCCCGATGGTGAAGGCCTCCTCCATCGCCTCCAGCAGGTGATCGGCCTCGTCGCGCAGATGGGTGGTGTAGAGGGCCGAATATCGGGCCAGCGGCTCGGCGACGGCGATCACCTCGGCGGTCGAGGCGGCATTGGCCGGCTGGTAGTAGAGCCCGGTGGACAGCCCGATGGCGCCATCCGCCAGCGCCTGGTCGAGCAGGTCGCGCATGCGGGCGCATTCGGCCCTGGTGGCCGGGCGGTCAAGCCGATCCATGGTGGCGAGCCGGAGTGTGGTATGCCCGACGAGGCAGGTGACGTTCACCGTAGTTCCGGCCGTCTCCACCGCCTCGAAGTAATCAGCGAAACGCCCGAACAATTCGTGTTCGCTTTTGGCGATCAGGTCGAGCGGCGGCACCACCTCGCCCTTCGCCCGCAGCGGAGCGAGGCTGATGCCGCAATTGCCCACCACCACCGTGGTCACACCCTGGCTGAGCTTGGCCGCCATGTCGGTGGCGATCACTGCCCGGTCGTCATGGGTGTGCACGTCGATGAAGCCGGGCGCGAGGGCAAGCTCTGCGGCGTCGATCTCGGTCCTCGCCTTGTGCGGCAGGTGCTCGCCGACGGCGACGATGCGCTCGCCGGTGACGGCAAGATCGGCCTGCTGCGGCTCGGCGCCGGTGCCGTCGAAGATACTCGCCTGCCGGAAGATCAGATCGCAGGTGGCAGTCATGGCGGACTCCTCGGCGTGGTCCCTGGGCGGATGCGGGCCAGTATGCCGGCTTCTCTTTCCGCTATAGCCCGCCGCTATGATTCGTGCCCGGCCAATACCGCCGCACCCTGCCGCGCGGCGGCTTCGGCGAGCCCTTTCACGGGCTCGATCGAATTGTGCAGCAGGGCCAGGCCATAGCGCCTGTCCGGGGCGAGGATCAGGGCCTCGCCGCGATCGTCCCGCTCGCGCACCCGCTCGCTGTCTGCGAGCCCGATATCCCCTGCCGTCACGGCGATCAGGCCGGCGTCGAGGCGCGGATTGGCGTCCATCACGCGCTGCGCGGCCGTGGCGGGATCAATGCCCGCCTCGATCAGCGCCAGCGCCTCGACGTTGACAGGAAGGCCCGATACGCCGGCCCTATTCGGCAGCCTGTGGCCGGTGACCAAGCCTTTCCGGCTGGCCAGCAGAAACTGGCTGAGCGGCTCGGGACGGTCCGGCCCGCTGGTGATCACGGCCGCCAGCGGCGAGGCCATCATCCAGGCAAGATCCGGCCGGGTGGACCATTGGGCGCGAATGGTCCCGAGACCGCCGCGCTGACACTCCAGGCCGAGCGGCTCGCCGTCCGGCGCGAGGGCATAAAACACCGCAAAGCCATGCAGGTCACCCCTGCCGAACCTTTCCGCCTCGGCCCAGGCTGACCAGACCGCCCGGCCCGCTTCGGCCCCGAAGGCAGCAATGCCGATCGTCACGCCTCGAACTCCTTGATTGCGAGAAGCAGGGCCTCAAACGAAGCCGGCCGCGAACCGGGCATTCCGCCCCGCTCGCGGCCGGCGATTTCCAAGCGCCTCGTTAGGGATCAGGCCTTGACCACGCTCGCCGTGTAGATTTCGCCGATGGTCTTGGCGAGGCTGGCGTCGAACTCGGCATCGCTCATCGAGACGCGCAGATCCTCCGTCAGGGCGCGCGAGAAGGAGGCGATCATGCCATGGTTGTGGCTGAGCTTCTCGCAGGCATCGGCGCGGGTGTAGCCGCCCGACAGCGCCACCACGCGGGCAACCGCCTTGTGGTCGACCAGCGGCTTGTAGAAATCGGCCACGGTGGGGATGGTGAGCTTGAGCATCACCTGCTGGCCCGCCGGCAAGGCATCGAGTTCCCGGGCGATCTCATCGCGCAGGATGGCTTCGGCTTCCTGCTTGGTCGGGCTCTTGATCGAGACTTCCGGCTCGATGATCGGCACGAGGCCATGGCCGAGGATCTGCTTACCCACCTCGAATTGCTGCTTCACCACCGCGGCGACGCCGGTCTTGTCGGCGTTGGCGATCACCGACCGCATCTTGGTGCCGAAGATGCCCTTCTTCACCGCGCGCGAAAGCAGGGCGTCGAGTTCGGGCATCGGCTTCATCACCTGCGCGCCGTTTTCTTCCGCCGCCAGGCCCTTGTCGACCTTGAGGAACGGTACCACGCCACGGTCTTCCCACAGATAGGTGGGCACCGGCTTGCCCTTGGCATCGCCGTCCATGGTCTTCTCGAACAGGATGGCACCGATCACCTTGTCGCCGGAGAAGGCGGGAGCCGTCATGATGCGCACGCGCATTTCGTGCATCAGGCGGAACATCTCTTCGTCGCCGCTATAGCTGGAATCGGCGATGCCATAGAGACGCAGGGCGCCGGGGGTGGAACCGCCGCTCTGATCGAGGGCGGCGATGAAGCCATCCTTGCCGGTCATCTGTGACATCATCTTGGCGTCTGCCATGCTGGTCTCCCTGTTGCGGGCCGGTGCGCAGCGCGCCCAGCCTCCACGGTTGCCTAGAACAAAGCGCGTTTAGACGAAAACGCTCATTGGCTCTAGCTCATTGTTTCCAGGCCGATCCGACGGATCGGCTAGAGCATCTTTGTGCGTGCGATTGCGCCAAAATCACGAAAGCACGCTTCGAGTCGGCGCGAGTATCGGCATGGCGGGAAGGTGAAGCAAGGGGCTGCGCGGTGAAAAGCTTTCGCGAAGAAGCGGGAAATGGAGGCCGAATGCCATCCGGCCCTGCCACGGGACATGGGTTCGGCGGCGATGGACCAGGGCCTTCTTCCGCTTGGACCGTCAGCGCTTGCGCGGGTCGCCCGCATCGCGAATGGCGGCCTGGTGATACCAGGCGCCGTCGATATCGATGGGCGGCAAAGGCTGGGTGTCGCGCGAAGAAAGCCGGGTCTCGTCGCGCCCGAGACTGGACCCCATGCGCGGCCGCGCGGGGAAGAGATAGATCTTGGCGGTCTCCTGCCGGCTACTCGCAGTCATGCTCGTCTCCCTTGCCTGGCGCGCCCCGGGGGGTGCGACCAAACCAGGATCGAGTTTTAGCACAGCCCTCCTCGACTTCCTATGATTTGCCTGCTTTGCAGGCAGTGTTTGCCTAAACTATGTGCATCTGGGGCTTCTCTGCGGCACTGCGCAGGAAGGCGGCAGCTCCGGGCGGCGACGACACCCTCGCTGATGATCCAAAAACGACCCTTTCTTCCGCGGAGCGGACGGAAAGACAAAAGCTGCATCGCATTTGCGCCGTCAGCGCCCCCCTCATCTGCGACAAAAGCGCCGCACCCCGCCGGCTGGCACGCTTCCTGCTTATTGCACCGCAACCTGCGGCAATCCGGTGCGAGCCGGCTGCCGTCCCCGTCTACCAACCAGCGAGTATCCTGAGAATGACGAAGTACAAGCTCGAGTATGTCTGGCTCGATGGCTACCGGCCGACCGCCAACCTGCGCGGCAAGACCATGGTCCGCGAATTCGACGCCTTCCCCACGCTCGAGCAACTGCCGCTCTGGGGCTTCGACGGTTCCTCGACCAAGCAGGCCGAAGGATCCAACTCCGACTGCGTCCTCAAGCCGATCCGCGTCGTCCCCGATCCGGAGCGCCTGAACGGTGCCGTTGTGCTCTGCGAAGTGATGATGCCCGACGGCGTCACCCCGCATGCCTCCAACACCCGCGCCACCATTCTCGATGATGACGGCGCCTGGTTCGGCTTCGAGCAGGAGTATTTCTTCTACAAGGACGGCCGCCCGCTCGGCTTCCCCGAGCATGGCTTCCCGGCGCCGCAGGGTCCCTATTACACCGGCGTCGGCTACAAGAATGTCGGCAACATCGCCCGCGAGATCGTCGAGAAGCATCTCGACATCTGCCTGGCCGCCGGCCTCAACCATGAAGGCATCAATGCCGAGGTCGCCAAGGGCCAGTGGGAATTCCAGATCTTCGGCAAGGGCTCCCGCGCCGCCGCCGACGAGATGTGGCTCGCCCGCTACTTCCTGCTCCGCCTGACCGAGCAATACTCGATCGACATCGAATGGCATTGCAAGCCGCTCGGCGACACCGACTGGAACGGCTCGGGCATGCATTGCAACTTCTCGACCACCCATATGCGCGAAGTCGGCGGCAAGGCCTATTTCGAGGCCCTGATGGCTGCGTTCGCCGCCAACAAGGACGCGCATATCGCCGTCTATGGTCCGGACAACCATCTGCGCCTCACCGGCAAGCACGAGACCGCCTCGATCGACACGTTCTCCTGGGGCGTGGCCGACCGCGGTGCTTCGATCCGCGTGCCGCACTCCTTCGTGCGCAACGACTACAAGGGCTATCTGGAAGACCGCCGTCCCAACTCCCAGGCCGATCCCTATGAGATCGCCTCCCAGGTGCTCAAGACCATCGCTTCCGTCTCGACCGAGGTGAAGGCCGCGGCCTGAGCCCGAACGGTTCCCGACAAAACGGCGCGGATCGGAAGATCCGCGCCGTTTTGCATGCCGCGTCCGGATGAGGCCAGCGCGCGCCCACCATGCATCTTTGCCGGTCGCCCTTTCGGGCTGGCTGTGCTATAGCCCCGGCCAACATCAGGAATTTTGCATGTCGGCCCCTTCGCTCGAACAGGCAGCGAGCCCTCGGGCCATTCCCATGGGAATGGCCGATACCGTTGCCGCTCCACAAGCCCCCTCCGCCAAGCCCTCCCTCGCCGGGATGGATCGCGCCGCCTTGACGCAGGCCCTCACCGCCGTGGGCGTGCCCGCCGGCGAGGTGAAGATGCGCGTCAACCAGCTTTCGCACTGGCTCTATGTGCGCGGCGCCAGCCGTTTCGATGCCATGACCAACGTGTCCAAGCATCTGCGCGCCCTGCTGGAGCAGTCCTATACGCTCGATCGCCCGGAGATCATCGCCGAGCAGATCTCGGCCGACGGCACGCGCAAATGGCTGATGCGCATGCCCTCCACCGGCCCTGCCGACAAGGGCGCCGAGATCGAGACCGTCTACATCCCCGACGAGAGCCGCGGCACGCTGTGCGTCTCCTCCCAGGTCGGCTGCACGCTCAACTGCTCCTTCTGCCATACCGGTACGCAGAAGCTGGTGCGCAACCTCACCGCAGCCGAGATCGTGGCCCAGCTCCTGGTCGCGCGCGACCGGCTCGGCGACTGGCCGGGCCAGGAGGCGCCGGAAGGCGCGATCGTGCCGCGCGATGGCGGGCGCTTCGTCTCCAATGTCGTGATGATGGGCATGGGCGAGCCGCTCTACAATTACGACAACGTCACCACCGCCCTGAAGGTGATGTCGGACCAGGACGGCCTGTGCCTGTCGCGCCGGCGCATCACCCTGTCGACCTCCGGCGTGGTGCCGATGCTCGGCCCGCTCGGCGACGACGTCAATCCGGCCCTCGCCATCTCGCTGCATGCCACCAATGACGATCTGCGCAACGAGCTGGTGCCGCTGAACAAGAAATATCCGATCGCCGAGCTCCTGGATGCCTGCCGCAACTATGCCGGCCTCTCCAATGCCCGCCGCATCACCTTCGAATATGTCATGCTCAAGGGCGTCAATGACAGCCCGGCCGAGGCGCGCGCCCTGGTGAAACTGCTCAAGGGCATTCCAGCCAAGATCAACCTGATCCCCTTCAATCCCTGGCCCGGCACCTTCTATGAATGCTCGGACTGGGAGACGATCGAAGCCTTTTCCGACATCGTCTTCAACGCCGGTTACGCCTCGCCCATCCGCACGCCGCGCGGGCGCGACATTCTCGCAGCCTGCGGCCAGCTCAAGAGCGAGAGCCAGAAGATGCGGGCCCGCGAGCGCCTTGCCATCGAGGCCGACGCCATGAAGAAACTGGCGGTGGAGGCCTTCTACGCCCACGGGGCGGACGGGGAATAGCGGACATGCTCGCCTGGTGGCTCGGTTTCATACTGTTGGTCGTCGGGCGTATTTTCGAGATTGTTGGCGCGATTGCGGTGGCCTGCATCGCCGCAATCGCTGCCGGCAGCAGCGGGCTCGTGAGCCATGATCTAACCGATTCCGTCTTTCGTTTCGGCCTGTCCTTAGACCCGGTGAATATCACGACCATCGAAAATCCAATTTTCGAACTCGGCCGCGCGCAAACCGCTTTTTTGAATTTCTGGCTTACCGCCTCGATAATCTGGGCAATGCCGGTAATCGGCGTTGCCCTCCTGGGGGAGATCTTTGGTCAGCGCTTCTGGGCTTTTTACATCGGCGGGACGGCCCTGTTCTTCTGCGTTATTCCCCTGGTCGTCAGCTTCATGCCGCCAAGGCCTGGCGATATGGTTTTTCTTTTCATAGGTCTCGCCTGCACCGGGGCGGTTGCGGGGTTCGCTTATTGGTTCATCACCGGTCGAAGAGCCGGCCTGATCAGGCGGACCCTGAGGCAATGACAAGCCGTACTTTCCACGGTGCGGACGTACGAATCATGCATCGTTCCGCCAGATGCATTTCTCGTCACACTCGATAATGAATCCCGTCCCCAGATGACCATGAATGCCCCACCCCCGCGCCCGCGCAGCGTCATCGGCTTCCTCGACCGTCTCGTCCTGGTGGCCTTTGCTGCCGTCCTGGCCGCCATCGCCGCGCTGGTGGTCGGCGTGATGGGCCTCGCCAATCACGGTTTCGGCCAGGAACTCACCGGCACCGCCGAATTATTGGGGCTGAAGGCTCTGGCAACGGTGATCGAAGGCACCCCCGTGGAAGACATCGGTGCGATGATCCGGCAGGCCGCAACCGCCGCTTTGGCCATCTGGCTCGCCCCGATCGCGCTGGTGGCGGTGATCGGCGAAACCATGGGCAAGACAAGCTGGATGTTCTATGCCATCGGCATGGCGCTCGCCTTTGCCGTGGCGCCGATGGTGATGAGCCTGAACATCCTCGCCATCGTGCTGCTCTACCGTGCCCTGCTCGGCCTCCTCGCCATCGGCATCGTCGCCGGCACGGTCTACTGGCTGGTGGCCGGCCGGAGCGCGGCCGGTTGAGAGGAGCCAGGATTGCACGCCATGGTTCTTTCGGCACCATTTAACCATTTACTCACCGCGTCCGCGTAGGCTGCGAGCCGTTCCGGTCGAACTTTCGCCGGAATCCCTGTCTTTCGTCGCAGTTGCGCGAGGCGCTCCGATTCACGATGATCGGGCGCCACCGCTTTCTGCCCTCTTATTCGGGATCGATCGAGCCAGCATGATGTCCTCAACCCTTCGCATCGCGCTCATCGCCACCGCCGTCGTCGCATTCACCGGTTCGGCTCTGGCAGCACCTCGCAAACCCAAGGCCGAAGCACCGGCCCCGGCTGCCGCCGCCAGCGCCCAACCGACGCCGCTCGGCCAGTTCGGCGATTGGCAGGCCTTCCAGAACGGTACGGCGAAGGGCAAGTCCTGCTTTGCCATCACCAGCCCGAAGGACCGCAAGCCCGCGCGGCTGAAACGGGATCCGGCCACGCTCTTCATCACGCGCCGCCCCGGCGAGGGCGTGAAGAACGAACTGAGCATGATCACCGGCTTCGGCATGAAGGATGGCGGCGACGCCACGCTGAAGGTCGGCCGCTCCTCCTATACGCTCTACACCAAGGGCAGCAATGCCTGGGTGAAGAACGCCGCCGAGGAAGGCACCGTGGTCAACACCATGCGCAAGAGCCGCGAAGCAGTCTTCACCGGCGCTTCCAAGCGCGGCAACAAGACAACCGACCGCTACTCGCTCGACGGGCTGCCGCAGGCCCTCGACGCCATCACCAAGGGCTGCCCGTAAGATTTGGAGCGCGGGCATCTCAGCGACATTAAGGAATGTCGCGATGTCCGCACTTAGAATAGAGACCTACAAGAAAAAGGGCGCTGCCTGATCTGGCCGCGCCCTTTTTGCAGGTTCTATGCTTCAAGAGCGGGCATCTCAGCGACATTCCTTGATGTCGCTGAGATGTCTGCGCTCCAAAACTACACCGTCTTGGTGGCGAGCCTGTCGCGGAAGACGAGGTAGCCATAGATGGGCATCACTACGAAAACCATGGCGATCTTGATGGCATAGTCGGCAATGCCGAGGCTGACCCAGGGCACATCCGTGCCGACGAAGGCGATCACCCAGAACAGCACGCTGTCGACCGTCGAAGCCAGGATGTTGGAGATGGAGGGCGGCACCCACCAGGCATGCTGGCGGAAGCGGTTGAAGACCTGCGCATCCACCATCTGGCCGGAGATGAAGGCGACGCCGCTGGCGATGGCGATGCGCGGATCCGCAGCCACGAAGGAGACGATCACGGCGATCACGAAGGAGGCCATCACAACCTTGCGCGTCATCTCCACGCCATGGCGCCGATTGCATAAATCCGTGATGAAGAAGGCGACCGGGAAGATGAAGGCGCCCCAGGTCAGGAAATCGGAAGTGCCCGGCACGACATATTGCACGCCCCAGTTGGCGGCGGCGACGATCACGGCGTGCGCCAGGACGTAGGACCAGCGCAGGCCGGCGAAGAAGGAGGAAGACGAAGAGCTGCTCACGGCGTCATACCCAGCGAAAACACGGAAATTGCGGGCTGGCATACAGCAAAAGCCGGATCAGGCCTACCCATAAAACAGCATGGCAGGCTTTCTGCGCAGTCCTTCTCGTCAAGCCGCCGCGTCACGAGGCTTCAGGAAGGGCTCGATGCCCGCAAGCCCCGTATGATGAATTTCCAAAGGCAGACCGAGACGGGCGGCGGCAGCGGCGGCTTTCTTCTCCAGCGCCTTGTCCGGGACCTGCACCAGGAACATCACCCGCTTGTAATGGCCGAAATACATCGGCAGCAATTGCGGATGGACGTCGAGCTTCAGGCCCTTGATCACGAAGCGGTCGAAATGGCGCACCAGGAAATCGGTGAGGTAAAAGGTACCGATCTCCTCCTCCTGCATGCGGTCGAACACCTCGGCACCGGCGAAGAAGGAGTAGCAATGCGGCCCATCGATACGCTCGACGCCCTCCTCCTTGAGGACCTCATCGAGCAGGCCGCCGGTGCCGCAATCGCCGTAGAGCACCAGGATCTCATCATATCTGGCACGATTGGCGCGTATCTTGCGGCGGATGCCGTCCGGGATCTTCTGCGGATAATTGTGCCAGATCGCCGGCAGGCAGGTGACATCCACATGGTCCCAGCCATTGGCGGTCTTCACCGCCAGGAATTCGCGCGCCAGCGCCCCGCAGGCGATCACCAGCGTCGAGCGGGGCTTGGTCGTTTGCATGGTTCTTTCGGGCATCGACCTCTCCGCGTGGTATCGGGAGTGTCAGTCTCCGACTGACATGGTCGATCGGAGATCGACCTCCCTAGGCGCCCGCCATGCCCTGCCGCTTGCCGATCAGCGACTTGGCCGTTTCCACCGCGATGGCGGCATCGCGGCAATAGGCATCGGCGCCCACGGCTTCCGAGAAGGCTTCGTTCAGAGGCGCGCCGCCGACCAGCACGATGTAGTCGGAGCGGATACCCTTCTCCTTCATCGTGTCGATCACCACCTTCATATAGGGCATGGTGGTGGTGAGCAAAGCCGACATGCCGAGAATCTCGGGCTGGTGCTTCTCCAGCGCTTCGAGATAGTTCTCGACCGGGTTGTTGATGCCGAGATCGATCACTTCGAAACCGGCGCCCTCCATCATCATGGTGACGAGGTTCTTGCCGATGTCGTGAATGTCGCCCTTGACGGTGCCGATCACCATCTTGCCGACCTTGGGCGCGCCGGTTTCGGCCAATAGCGGGCGCAGCACGTTCATGCCGGCCTTCATCGAGT
This sequence comes from Labrys sp. LIt4, assembly GCF_017813775.1. Taxonomy (NCBI): domain Bacteria; kingdom Pseudomonadati; phylum Pseudomonadota; class Alphaproteobacteria; order Hyphomicrobiales; family Xanthobacteraceae; genus Labrys; species Labrys sp. LIt4. The sequence goes on along the minus strand of NZ_JAGIPY010000026.1, from coordinate 39,979 downwards.
TGGCGGACATCAGCACTTCCGGCACGAACAGGATGCCGTCGCGGAAGTCGACGCCGACGATGCGCATGCCCTCGACCAGGGCCTTGGTGAGCACGTCATAAGGCGTCCAGCCACGCTTGAGCAGGATCTCGACGCCTTCGACGATCTCGTCGGCAAGGCCGTCATAAAGGTCGTCATGCATCTGCTCGACGAGCTCGTCATCGGGGAGTGAGTTGAGATCGAGATCGCCATCGGACATGACTTGCTGTTCCTGCACTGGGTGAAGCACGGATTACTATAGAACGCTTCTTAATGCGAGGTAGCCTGACCGGCGCGCCTTTTGCTGTCGCACTGGGGACATCGTATATTCAAACTGCGACAACCGGCGAAAACATCGGCTGCGATCGCGGATGGGTTGGGGCGAAATTTTCCGACAGCCGGACCCTGCGGCAAACCGCTCGGGCAAGGCGTCGCGCCCGGGCAACCGCCCTGTCCGTTTTCCGGCGTTCTCCACGGTTCGGGCGCGCCGCATGCGGGTAACCTTGCCTGTGTCCCAAGTCAGTATTGGCTTGCACAAACGCATGCCGAGATAGTAGGCCTACGTAACGGAATGTCGGAACGCCTGCAATCTGCGCGGCTCCGGTCTTGCTGGCCCATCGGAAAAGGTTGTGATGCCCGATTTATCTCGTCGCGTATTTGTTCTGGGCGCTCCCGTGCTGCTCGCCGGCTGCGCTTCTTCACGAGCCACCGTCAGCTCGCTCTTCAACAGATCCAACGATAGCGGCTTCAATTATCGAGAGATCTATGCCGGCGGCACGGAGAACGGCCACGATTATCCGCCCATCAATCTGAAGGCGATCGATCCCAAATATCTGCGGCGCGTCGTGGCCGCACCCGCCGGCGAGGAGCCCGGCAGCATCATCGTCGATCCCGACAATCGTTTTCTCTACCATATCCATGACGACGGCACCGCCACCCGCTATGGCGTCGGCGTCGGCCGCGAAGGTTTTGGCTGGAGCGGCAAGGCCACCATCCGGCGCAAGGCGGAATGGCCGCGCTGGACGCCGCCGCCCAAAATGGTCAAGCGCGACCCGCTGGCAGCCAAATTCGCGGGCGGCATGCCCGGCGGCGTCGAAAACCCGCTCGGGGCCCGCGCCATGTATCTCTACCAGGGCGACCGCGATACGCTCTACCGCCTGCACGGAACCAACGATCCGACCTCGATCGGCAAATCGATGTCTTCCGGCTGCATCCGCCTGCTCAACCAGGACATCATGGCCCTCTACCACAACACCCCGGTGGGCGTGCGAGTGGTGGTGCGGCCTTCGCATGGCGGCGCCGAGGCGAGCTGATTCGGCCCCCGGCCTGCGATCGTTTTCAGCCCGTCTTGCGCAACCCGCTCGACACCGCCCCGATCAGCGCGAGACCCGCGCCGATCCAGGCGATCAGTTCCGTCTGTCCCTGCGCGACAAGGCTGAAGATGACCGCCGCGACCGCCGCCCCCAGCGACTGGCCGAGCAGCCGGCCGGTCGATTGCAGGCCGCTGGCCCCGCCGCTGCGCTCGCGCGGCGCGCTGGCGATGATGATGCGGTTGTTGGGCGACTGGAACAGGCCAAAGCCGAAGCCGCACAGGGCAAGCCGCCAGACGATATCGAAGCTGTCGGGCCGCTCGCCCATGCTGGCGACCGCCGCCAGCCCCGCCGCGAGCAGGCAGAGCCCGGCAATGCCGAGCTTCTCGGGCGAGATCCGATCGGAAAGCCGGCCTGAAATGGGCGCGATCAACGCCGTCATCAGCGGCCAGGGGGTCATCAGGAATCCCGTCGCCGCCTCGGAGTGGCCGAGCGTGCGCTGCAGGAAGAAGGGCAGCGCCACATAGGCCATGCTCTGCGAGGCGAAGGAGCAGATCGAGGTCGCCATCGACAGCGAGAATACCGGCCGCCGCAAAAGGTCGACCGGCAGCAGCGGCACCGGCTGCTTTACCGAACGCCTGACCAGGACAAGGGCTGCCACCGCTGCCCCGCCGATCATCGCGAGCGCTATCGGCATCGTGCCGACATCGCCGAGACCGTCGAGGCCGGCGATCAGCAGGCCGAAGGTGAAAGCATTCAGGACGGCGCTGATCCAGTCGAAGCGATGGCCGGATGCCGGCGTCTGCGGCAAGGCCCGGGCCGCGACGAAGAGTGCGACGAGGCCGATGGGCACGTTGACCAGGAACAGCCATTGCCAGTTTGCGACGGTCAGAATTGCGGAGGCGACGCTGGGCCCGGCCGCCGAGGACACCGCCACCACCAGGGCCGTGTAGCCGACGCCCGAGCCGAGGGAGGCCTTGGGGAAGATATAGCGCACCAGGGCGATGTTGACGCTCATGATGCCGGCGCCGCCGAGCCCCTGCACCGCGCGCGCCAGCGCCAGCACCGGAAGCGACGAGGCCTGGGCACAGGCGAAGGACGCCGCGGTGAACACGGCCAGCCCCGCCCAATAGACGCGCTTGTAGCCGATGATATCACCGAGCGAGGACAGGGGCAGCAGCGAGATAGTGACCGCAAGCTGATAGGCGGTGACGACCCAGATCGATTCCGCCGGCGAGACCGCGAGTTCGCCCGCGATCGAGGGCAGAGCGACATTGACGATGGCACTATCGAGCACCGCCATGGTCAGCGCCATGGCGATGGTCAGGAAGGCCAGGAAGCGTTGGGGAATGGGCAAGCCATCCATGGTGGCGGCGTTCATCAAATACTCACGACCGACAAGAGCCGACGGCATCGGCATCTTCGAGACAAAAAATTGAAAAAATCACCCGCAACGGCAAACAGGGCGCCGCAACGGCACCCTGTTTCTACGCTTCCTGGATCATCGGGGAAGTGCCAGCTTTATCCCATTATTAAAACCAACAGCCTTGCGATGCTGCCAAGTGCCGGGATGAAGGCTGCGGCCGGCTGCTCCTTCAGCTCTGACCGCCGACGATGTCGCGGGCGGCCTTTTCGATGATGGCGCGGATCCGCTCGGCCTCGGCCTGCGTCCACGGACCGCGATGCATCTGCAGCGCGTGCCGGAACGTATGCAGGGCTTCGCGCACCATCTCCGGCGTGGAGCGGGCGGAGAAGGCGCTGGCGGCCAGATCCATGCGCGCCATCACGCCATCGACCGCATCGCGGTTCTCGGCAAGGAAGGCCTCGCCTTCGGGCGTGATGGTGTAGAGCTTCTTGGTGCCTTCCGACGCTTCGCCGCGGATATGATCCTGCTCTTCCAGGAGGGTCAGCGTGGGATAGACCGCACCGGGGCTCGGTGCGTAGGCCCCGCCGAATTTGTCCTCGATGGCGCGGATCAGCTCATAGCCATGGCGCGGCTTCTCGGCGATCAGGGCCAGGATGACCAGGCGCAAATCGCCGTGGCCGAAGACGCGGCCACGGCCGCCGAAGCCCCGTCCGAAGAAGTCTCCGGGGCCGTCGCCCTCGAAGCCGCCGCGCCCCCAGCGTCCGCCGCGGCCGGGCGCGCACTCCTGCTGTTCCCCACGGCCCCAGCCGCGGAAGCCGTCCCGTCCCCAGAATTCGCCGCGCCCGCGGCCCTCATGATGTCGTCCAAACATGCGATATACCTTTCGTTCTATCTTTAAGATGACTCTTAAGATATATCGAAAGATAGATTACGCAAGAGCCTTTCTGGATTTTTTGCGAGGCCGACTCGGCCCTGCTCTCCAACCGAATGCGGGACATGCCCATGGCGGGCGGCCTCACGCGGCCTTCGCGGCAAGCAGCCGGGCGACGATGCGCTCGCGTTCCTCGACATAACCGGCAGCGGAGGCCCGCGCCGCCTCGATCGCAGCGGCTGGCGCCGTGACGGGCGAGCCGGCATCGAAGGGAGGCGCCGGCGCATATTCGAGCTTGAGCTGCACGGCTTCGGCCTCCTCGCGGCCCCGCAGCCTGGCGATGATGTCGAGCGCGAAATCGATGCCTGCGGTGACGCCGCCACCGGTGATCAGCCGGCCGTCCGCGACGATGCGTTCGGCCACCGGCACGGCACCGAGTGGTTCGAGCAGATGATGCGAACCCCAATGCGTCGTCGCCCGCTTTCCGTCCAGGAGCCCCGCCGCCCCCAGCACGAGCGCGCCGCTGCATACGGAAGTGACAAAGCGTGCGCTCCAGGCCTGGCGCCGCAGGAAGTCGAGGACGACCTCATCCCCCATCAGCGGATTGACGCCGGCACCGCCCGGCACGCACAGCACGTCGAGGACGGGGCAGTCCTGCAGCGTCGTCGTGGGCTGCACGGGCCAGCCGCAGGTCGCCGTCACGGGATCGAGATCCTTCCAGATCAGATGCTGGACAACGCCCGGCATGGCGGCAAAGGCATCGAAGGGCCCGGCCAGGTCGAGCAGTTGCACCTTGGGGAAGACGAGAAAGCCGATTTGCAGGATCATTCGGGCTGCTCCGTTCTAAACCTTGATGTTGACAGACCCATTCTAGCGCGGCAGCTTCTGGCCCAAATGTCGTTTGACCCACATTTTGCGCCAAATCCGATCGGCGCCTCCTCGGCTGGCGGGGCGTGCCGCCCGGTCGATCTGTTGGCTTTTCCCGGGTTTCAACTGCTCGATATCGCCGGCCCCATGCAGGTATTCGCCTCGGCCAACCGCCTCCGGGAGGATGACGGGCTGCCCGCGGCCTATCGCCTGCGCATCGTCGCCCGGCAGGCCCAGGTCACGGCCTGGGCCGGGCTGACCTTGCAGGCCGAGCCCCTGCCGGACGCGAGCGAAGCCTGCGATACGCTGGTGATCGCCGGCGGGCGCGCCGTGCACCAGGCGATTGAGGATGCCGAACTCGTTGCCTGGGTTACGGCCAGAGCGACGGCGGTCCGAAGGGTCGCGGCTGTCTGCACCGGCGCCTTTCTGGCCGGTGCCGCGGGCCTGCTCGACGGCAGGCGCGCCGTGACCCATTGGGATTCCTGCGCTCTGCTGGCCGAGCGCTTTCCGGCAGCACGGGTGGAGAGCGATCCGATCTTCATCGAGGATGGCAAGTTATGGACCTCCGCCGGCGTCACCGCTGGCATCGACCTCGCTCTCGCTTTGGTGGAACGCGACCTTGGCCGCGCGATGGCGCTGGCAGTAGCGCGCGAGTTGGTGGTCTTCCTCAAGCGGCCGGGCGGGCAGTCGCAATACAGCGCCGCCCTGGCGCTCCAGCATGGCGCATCCCGTTTCGAATCGCTGCATGGCTGGATGCGGGAGAACCTCGCCGACGATTTGTCGGTTCCCGCCCTCGCCGCACGGGCCGGCATGAGCGAGCGCAGCTTCCAGCGCCGCTACCGGGAAGCCACCGGCCTGCCGCCGGCCCGCGCCGTCGAAAGGCTGCGGGTCGAACAGGCGCGCACGCTGCTCGCGGACACCGCCCAGCCCCTCAAGCAGATCGCCGCCCGCTGCGGCTTTGGCTGCGAAGAGACCATGCGGCGCAGCTTTGCCCGGCACCTGGCAACGACGCCGCAATCCTATCGCGAGCGATTTTCCGGCAGGCTATGACATTGCCGGGAGGTCCATGCTGCCCCAATCCGGAAAGCGAGATTGACAGAACCCGCCGTCCCGGTAATCTGACAATTGCGAGGTACGTAACTCATTCGCCCCTGCATATGGCGAAGAGAGCGGGCGGGAAACGAAAACCAGGAACCGGATTTGTCTGAAGGGCAAGCGAACGGGGCTGCCGCGCAGAACCAGACCGTGCCGGTCCTGGCTGCCAGCGGCCTGTCCAAGAGCTTCGGCGCCATCGAGGTGCTGAGCAACATCGCGCTCGACCTCAAGGCAGGCGAGGTCCATGCCATCATCGGCGAAAACGGTGCCGGCAAGTCCACCCTGATGAAGATCCTGGCCGGCCATCTCCAGCCGAGCCGTGGCACGCTCGCCATCGATGGCGAGCCGGTGCATTTTTCCGGTCCCGTCGACGCCGAGCATCGAGGCATCGTGCTGGTCCATCAGGAAATCCTGCTCGCCCCTCACCTGACCGTCGCGCAGAACATCTTCCTTGGCCGCGAGATCCGCCGCGGCCCCATGGTCGACGACCGGGCCATGAACCAGGAGGCCGCGCGGGCGGTTCGTGAGCTCGGGGCGGAAATCGCACCGACCCGAGTCGTCGAGCGCCTCTCCATCGCCCAGCGCCAACTGGTTCAGATCGCGCGCGCCCTGGCGGTGCCGCACCGCGTTGTGATCTTCGACGAACCCACCGCATCCCTCACGCCGGTGGAAACGGAGGCGCTCCTGAAGGTCATCACCGCCATCCGCGCCAAGGGCACGGCGGTTCTCTACATCTCGCATCGCCTCAACGAGGTGAAGGCCATCGCCGACCGCGTCACCGTCTTGCGCGACGGCAAATGGATCGCCACCCGGCCCGCCGCCGAGCTCCAGCCCATCGACATGGCGCAATTGATGGTGGGGCGCGACATGGCCAATCTCTATCCGGCCAAGGCTTCGGCGGAGGCAAGCGCGGCAGTCGCCGAAGAATCCCTGCTCGCAGTCGAGCATTTCAATGTGCCCGGCTTTGCCACCGATGTCAGTTTTGGCCTCGAGGCCGGCGAGATCCTCGGCTTTGCCGGCCTGGTCGGGGCGGGACGAACCGAACTGTTCGAAGGGCTGCTGGGCCTGCGCTCCGGCAGCGGCAGCGTCCGGCTCGATGGCCGGCCCGTGCATTTTCACGAGCCCCGCCAGGCCATGGAGGCGGGCATCGTCTATCTCTCCGAGGATCGAAAGGGCAAGGGCCTCCTGCTGGCGCAGGACCTGCGCACCAACCTCACCCTGGCCGCACTCGATCGCTTCGCCTCGGGCGCCTTCATCGACAAGGCACGCGAATGGAGCGCCCTCAATCAGGCCTTCCAGGATTTCGATATCCGGGCTCGCTCCAAGACCCTGCTGGCCGGCCAGCTTTCCGGCGGCAACCAGCAGAAATTGCTGCTCGCCAAGATGATGCTGCTGGAGCCGAGGATCGTCGTCATCGATGAGCCCACCCGCGGCATCGATATCGGCACCAAGGAGCAGATCTACCGTTTCATCGCCGCCCTCGCCGCCAGGGGCAAGGGCGTGATCGTGATCTCCTCCGAGATGCAGGAACTGATCGGCGTATGCCACCGCATCCTGGTGATGCGCGGCGGGCAAATTGCCGGCGAGGTCAGCGGCGACGCCATGACAGAGGCCGAAATCGTAGTGCATGCCACCGGCGTTTCCAGAGAAGAAGCGAGAGCACAGATATGAGCGGAGAGCTCGCCCCCACCAAGGCCGCAAGCCGCTTCCAGGATTTCGATCTGCGCGCGATCGCCCCCTTCGCGGCGCTCGCCGTGCTGATGGTGCTCGGCTATTTCGTCAATGCCCGCTTCATTGACCTCGACAACCTCACCAATGTCCTGGCGCGCAGCGCCTTCATCGCCACCATCGCGGTGGGCGCCACTTTCGTGATCACCGCCGGCGGCCTCGACCTCTCCGTCGGCTCGATGGCGGCGCTGGTCTCGGGGGTGATGATCCTCTTCCTCAACAAGGCCATGATCGGCGACGGCTACATGCTTCTCGCCACCGGCATGGTCCTGGCGTTGCTGCTGGGGGGCCTGTGCGGTGCCGCCAACGGCCTGGGCGTCACCGCCGGGCGGCTCGAGCCCTTCATCGTCACGCTCGGCACCATGGCGATCTTCCGCTCGCTCCTGATCTGGCTTGCCGACGGCGGCTCGATCGCCATGAAGTCGATGGAACTGCGCGCCGACTATCGCCCCGTCTATTTCGGCACCATTCTCGGCCTGCCCTTCCCGGTGTGGGTGATCATCGCGGTGGCCGTCATCGGCGCGTTCCTGCTCTACCGCACCACCTTCGGGCGGCATGTCATGGCGGTCGGCTCCAATGAGGACGTCGCCCGCTATTCCGGCATCTCGGTCGGGCGCGTGCGCATGCTTACCTACATCATCCAGGGCCTGTGCGTCGCCATCGCCGTGCTGGTCTATGTGCCCAGGCTCGGCTCCACCACCTCCACCACTGGCCTCGGCTGGGAATTGCAGGCGATCACGGCGGTCGTGGTCGGCGGCACGGCCCTACGCGGCGGCGTCGGGCGCATCTGGGGCACCATCTGCGGCGCGCTGATCCTGGAGGTGATCTCCAACATCATGGTGCTGTCGAACTTCGTCTCCGAATATCTGGTCGGCGCCGTGCAGGGCGCCATCATCATCATCGCCATGCTGGTGCAGCGCTCGCTGGCCCGGAGGAATTGAGCCCACCTGGAGCAAAGCGCGTCTAGCCGGAACGCTGGTTTGCTCTAACTCGAAGCGTCTTTGCGATTCTTGGCGAGACCGCCAAATGGCAAAGCGCCTTGGTCCATATGCAAGGGCGGGACCAACCTGCCCCGACGGAACGAAAAGCGCTAGGGAGGATATCATGCGCAAATTGCTGACCGGCCTGATGGCGGCCGGTCTCTTCACCATCGCCGGGGCGGCGGCCTTCGCCGCCGACACCAAGACCATCGCCGTCTCCATACCGGCCGCCGATCATGGCTGGACGGGCGGCGTGGTCTATCACGCCCAACAGGAAGCCAAGGCCCTCGAGGCGCGCTATCCCGGCCTCAAGGTCATCGTGAAGACCTCGCCCGACGGAGCGTCTCAGGCCAACGCGCTGGAGGACCTGACAACGCAGGGCATCAATGCCCTCGTCGTGCTGCCGCATAATTCGGACGAGTTGACGGACCCGATCCGCCAGGTGAAGGGCAAGGGCGTGTTCATCACCGTGGTGGACCGCGCCTTGCGCGACCCGATCCAGGATCTCTATGTCGCCGGCAACAATCCGGGCCTGGGCACCGTCTCCGCCGCCTTCGTCAAGGAGAAGCTCGGCGGCAAGGGTGACATCGTGGTGATCCGCGGCCTGCCCATCGTCATCGACGAGCAGCGCGTCAGTGCCTTCAACGAAGGCCTGAAGGGCTCCGAGGTCAAGGTGATCGACAGCCAGTTCGGCAATTGGAGTCGCGACGACGCGTTCAAGGTCATGCAGGACTTCCTGACCAAGCACCCCAAGATCGATGCGGTCTGGTGTCAGGACGACGACATGGCCGTCGGCGTGCTGGAAGCGATCAAACAGGCCGGCCGCACCGACATCAAGTTCGTGCTCGGCGGCGCCGGCATGAAAGACATGGTCAAGAAGGTCATGGATGGCGACGCCACCATCCCGGCCGACGTGCTCTATCCGCCGGCGATGGTGGCCGTGGCGATGGACCTCACCGCAGCCGGCCTCTTCGACAAGCTGCCCGTGCGCGGCTCCTATATTCTCGATGCCACGCTGGTGACCAAGGACAACGCCAAGGAATTCTACTACCCCGACTCGCCGTTCTGAGCAGGCCGACAACGCGGAAGCCGCCCTTCACCACTGGGGCGGCTTTTTTCTGGAAAAATTTAGGTACCATAATACCTTAAATAGCAATACCTATTAAGGATGAAAGTCATACTTCGCCGGCGCGATCTAGTACTTAAGCATCATCGCAGCCGCAAAATCGCGCCACCCAATTTTGCCCCAGAAGCACCGCATTGCGGCCGCATTTCATCCATGGCAACACTCACCCACATCGCACAGAAAGGGGGACAGCGAAAAAGAAAAACACACTTAGGCCCCCGCAATCAAACATATTACCCATCGTAAGATTCAAGTATATTTAAAAATACTCTGCGTACAAAAAATGAAACAACACAATCCTCTTAAAAAAATCGATTTACACTTTATGAAATTCCATTGAGATTTACTGTTTTTTGGCATATTTTGTTGGCAACATTCGGCTTCCGCAGGTTGACAGAGCAGCAAAAAAGAGCCACTTCCCCGGAGTTCCGGCTGAATGTTCGAGTTTCCCAGGTGGAGGTCGATATGTCTCAGCAATATCGGAAGGATTGGCGCAAGGTTGCAATGTTCGCTGGACTGGCGACTACTTTGCTTCTTATCGCTCCGCAGGTCGCCGTGAGCGGTGATTTAGGCAACACTGCCGGCGGCCTCGGCAATGCCGTGGGCGGTGCCGTGGGTGCGGTCGGTGGTGCCGTCGGCGGTGTCAATGTCGGCGTCAGCGCGAAGGTGGGCCCGGTCAATGCCAATAGCAACACCAGCCTCAACAGCAGCGGCCTGAATTCAAACACCACGGCCAGTGTCGGCAACGCCGCCACCGCCAAAGTCAGCGCATCGGCAACGCCTAATAGCGGCGTCAACGCCAATGTCGGCGTCAACTCCTCGCTCGCCGATGCAGATGTCACGGCCTCGCTCAACAACACGACGGGCGTCAATGTCGGTGTCGGCGTCAACGTCCCAGGCACGACTCCCGGCACGCCCGGAACCCCGGGAACACCCGGTACCCCGGGGGCGCCTGGCACTGGCGTGACTATCGGCAATGTCTCCAGCCAGTTCGCCTCGATGAGCAGCGCCCAGCGCATCGCCCTCAAGAAGCGCTGCAAGCTGATCCTCGGAGCCAGCGATGAGTACGATGCCCAGCTGATCAAGCTTTGCCAGATGCTGGCCAAGCTCTGAGCCGGAATTTCAGCCGGCCGACCCAATCGAGGCCAGCCTTGCGGCTGGCCCTTTTTGTTGGTGCTCTTTTCGAGGGCGTTCAGAAGGTGCCGGGAAAGCTGCCGCCGTCCATGAGGATATTCTGGCGCGTGATATAGCCGGCCTGCGCTCCGGCCAGAAAGGCACAGACTGCACCGAGTTCCTCCGGATCGCCGAACCGCCCGGAAATCTCGCCGTCCCGCCACTCGGCGAGCACCTCTTCCGCCGTCTGCCCCGGCCTGGCGGAGGCCGCGGCATTGTCCCGCAGCCTGTCGGTGCCGAAGGAGCCCGGCAGGATGTTGTTGATCGTCACATTATGGCGGGCAATGTCACGGGCGAGACCCGCCACGAAGCCCGTCAGCCCGGTACGGGCGCCATTCGACAGGCCGAGATAGGAAATCGGCGCTTTCACCGTCACCGAAGTGATGTTGACGATGCGCCCGAAGCGGCGGGCCACCATGCCGTCCAGCGTCGCCTTGATCAACTCGATCGGCGCCAGCATGTTGGCATCGAGCGCGGCCAGCCATTCCTCCCGGCCGAACCGGCGGAAGTCTCCGGGCGGCGGGCCACCCGCATTGTTGACCAGAATGTCGGGCTGCGGGCAGGCTTCAAGCAGCTTGCGGCGCCCTTCCTCGCTGGCGACATCGGCAATCACGGGCGTAACCGTCGCACCCGTCGCGGCGCGGATCTCGGCCGCGGTGCGCTCCAGCGTGGCCGGCGTGACGCCATTGATCACCACATTCACGCCCTCGCGCGCCAGAGCCAGCGCACAAGCCTTGCCGAGCCCTCGGCTGGAGGCGCAGACGATGGCGGATTTTCCTTCGATGCCGAGCTTCATGATCCCATGCCTTTTCCTGCGGACGCCACAGGCTTTTCGCAGGGCTGCCGGCGGCAGGCAAGCCTGGGGAGCGCGGCTGCCACCCGTCCCCGCTCTGAACTGGTGGAGGTCTCGCCTTGCAGGCTGTCGCTCGAAGCGGAAGGCGCCTATAGCTGGGCCCTCCACCTGCAGAAGTCCCGGAGAAACAGACAATGGGCTCGGAGCCGGCCGAAAGTGACAATCTGCCCCGCCCTGTCGCCGCCGTGCTCGCCGTGGTGCTGCGCGGCGAGGAATTCCTGCTGGTTCGCCGTGCCAATCCCCCGGACCAGGGGTTGTGGGGCTTTCCGGGCGGCAAGATCGAGCCGGGCGAAGGCGTGCTGCAGGCGGCTCTGCGCGAACTCGAGGAAGAGACCGGCGTCCGCGCCCGCGCCGTAAAGGCCTTCGCCGCGCTCGATTCCATCGATCCTCGTCCGGCCCATGAAGGCGGTCACCATTATGTGCTGGTCGGCGTGCTCTGCCATTGGCAATCCGGCGAGGCCGTTGCAGCCGACGATGCCCTGGAAGCCCGCTGGTTCGACCTGCCGGCTCTTCTGGCCGGCCAGGCCAGCGCCAGCGTCGACGTCGATACGCTCGCCCGGGAAGCCCTGGCCTTGGCCCGTGCCACGCCATGACGTTCATCCAGCCACATCCACAAGGTCGAAGCGCCGGAGATACTGTCGCATCGCGCCCAACCCGTCGCCGGCCTTGCCGATCGTGAGAACCCGTCTATCCTTGACGGCGATCCGGCCTTCGGCAGCCCGCCAGCCGCGATCGACATGATAGAGGCGTTGCCTACCGGCAAGATCACAAGCATGCCCCTCTTTCCCCTCAGCCCGCGTGCCGATGCAAAGCTATCGTCACGAGCCTTGCGCCAGCAATCGCATCCCGAGTCGCGGATCCTGGCGGCCTTGCTTCAGTTTGCCGGGAGAACGGCATCATGAAGATTGCGGTGATGGGAGCCGGTGCCGTCGGCTGTTTCTTCGGCGCCCTGCTCGCCCAGGCCGGCCATAGCGTCACCCTGATCGGCCGCCCGGCTTTGGTGGAAGCCGTGAGGGATGGCGGCCTGTTGCTCGAGCGCGGCGGCGAGAGGCAGCATGTGCCGATTGAGGCCGATACGAGGCCCGAGGCCGTGGCCGGAGCAGACCTGGTGCTGTTCTGCGTGAAATCCTTCGACACCGAGGCGGCGGCTGCGGCCATCGCGCCCCATATCGGCGCCGATTGCTCGGTCTGGAGCCTGCAGAACGGCATCGACAATGCCGACAGGCTCGCCCATATCCTCGACAGGCCCGCCGTGGCCGTGGCCGTCTATGCCGCTCTGGAAGCGCCGGCCGCCGGCTATGTCCGCCACAAGGGCGGCGGCAGGATGGTGATCGGCCCCTCCGAACGCAGCGCGGAATTCGCGGACCTGTTCGCCGCGGCCGGCATCGCCGCCCGTGTCGCACCGGATGTCGTCGGCACGCTGTGGACCAAGCTGGCGGTCAATTGCGCGCTCAATGCCGTCTCCGCCCTCGCCGCCCTGCCTTATGGCCGGCTGGTCGGCCGCGAAGGCGTGGATGTGCTCTTGAAGGGGATTCTCGCCGAGTGCCGCGCCGTGGCCGGCGCCTATGACATCACCCTGGCCCCCACGCTGGAGGACACCGTCTTCGGCCTGGGCACCAGCATGGCCGAGCAATATTCGTCGACCGCCCAGGATCTGGCCAGGGGGCGACGCACGGAGATCGACGATCTGAACGGCGCCATCCTGCGCCGGGCCACCGCGCGCGGCATGGAGGCGCCGCTGAACCAGGCGCTATGGACGCTGGTGAAACTGCGCGAGGCCGGTGCGCCGCCCTCGCCCTGAGTGGACCCTGCAGCTGATTATCCGCGAGACCTATGGTGGCTGGCGCCGCACGCCAAGAGCGGCGCCAGCGGCGGTACGCCCAGGCAAAATAGCGAAAGGAAATGCCGCATCGCGCAGCGCCAGGAGCCCAGACGGGACATCGGCCCCTCTGGTTCGAACTCAGACGCGAGAACCGCTCAACATTCGGGCGAGCGCAATAAGGATGCACGCGCCGATAAAGCCCGCGATGAGGTAGCCCAGCCACCCACCGAAGCCGACGCCTATTAACCCCAGCAGAAAACTGGCGAGGGCCGCGCCTACGATGCCGAGAATAATGTTCATGAGAACGCCGGTATTGCTCTTCATGAACATCTCGGCCAGCCAACCGGCCAGGCCGCCAATGATTATCGCAGCGATCCAACCAACCTCGGGACGATCCATCGATTCACCTTTGCCTTTAGCGGAATGTCGAGATTCTAGGCCTTGTCGACCGCGGATTTCACCGCGTCCTTGACCTTGCCCTTGGCCTCCTGAACCTCTCCCTTGGCTTTTTGAATCGCCCCTTCTGCTTCCATCCCGCGGTTGCCCACGGCCTTGCCGACGCCTTCCTTCACCGAACCGGCCACCTGGTTGGCGATACCCTTCACCTTGTCCGTTGCGCTGCTCACTCGGTTGCTCCTTTGATTGCAGACCACGAATTCACAAACGCCCGTGCCCCTTCCTGGTTCCGTACTGATTTTGGCTTAGGGTAACGGCTTCTCAGTTCTCGAGCAGTGGCAGCACCACCACGGCAGCTTGTCCGCAACCCACGGGTAATAAAATCGAAACCATTCGATTCCTAACGTAATTAATCATCAATTACAGAAGGAAATTGCTGGATGGGTATGCGTATCATAGGCGGCATTTTCACCTTCTCCATGATAATTATCTTCATGGCTATGGTTTCCGGACACGCAGAAACCTTAGGGACGGCGTCCTTTTACGGTAAGGAATTGAAGGGGTCTCGTACCGCGAACGGAGAGCGCTTCAATCCAGCAGAACTGACCGCTGCCCATCGTTCCCTTCCTTTCGGAACGAAGCTTCGCGTGACCAACCTCGAGAACCACAAGAGCGTTGTCGTGCGTGTCACCGACCGAGGCCCTCATAAGCGTGGCCGCATGATCGATCTTTCCTACGGAGCGGCCAAGGCGGTGGGCATGCTCAAGACGGGCACAGCCAAAGTGTCGGTCGCCAGAATCGCGACGCCTTCTTCTGCCTCGGCAAATAGCGACGCTCAACTACAACTGCCGCCTCGGCGTCGCTAGGACTGGACGCGGGCCGGATGGGAGGCCGGAGGTAATCGACGAAGCGGCCCCCGCGGCCGAATAGCCCTTAGTAAGGACCGGCGGCCGAGAGGGCGTGGGCCGACTGCATCCGCCAACGCCAGAAAACAAGAAAGGCACCGCCTTTGCGATGCCTTGGCTCTTCAACTCGTTCTGGGTAGCGATGGTGGGCGCGACAGGGATTGAACCTGTGACCCCTACGATGTCAACGTAGTGCTCTCCCGCTGAGCTACGCGCCCATCGCTTGCGGAGGCCGGCCTGATAGCAGGTTGAATCAGGCCATGCAAGCCATTCGTCCCGCTATTTTGAGGAAAGTTCAGGCGGCCTTCAAAAGCTTGTCGACTTCGTTGACCAGATCCTTGAGATGGAAGGGCTTGGAAAGCACCTTGGCGTCACGCGGCGCCTGCGAATCCGGGTTGAGCGCCACGGCGGCAAAACCGGTGATGAACATCACCTTGATATCGGGATCGAGCTCGGTAGCCCGGCGGGCCAGCTCGATTCCGTCCATCTCCGGCATGACGATATCGGTCAGCAGCAATTCGAACGGTTCTTCCCGCAGCCGGTGATAGGCCGACAGGCCGTTGTCGTAGGACATCACCTCATGTCCGGCATTCTGCAGGGCGCGCACCAGAAAGCGGCGCATATCATTGTCGTCTTCGGCGAGGAGAATCTTGTTCATGATGGCGTCCCGAATCCCCGGCAGGGCCGGAGCATGTTCCAATTGTATAAACCGTCGTCAGGGTAAACGCCCCGTTTACATTGCAATAGAGTTAATCCCGAATTCGTGATGTTGCCAGGGCCTGTCTGAAGAGGTCCGCCCTTGCTTCGCAAATGCGCGGGAGTTCGAGAACGCAAGCCTTCCGGCTTGCTGCCGCGAACGACGTGTTCATCGGCCAAAAGCATCCCACCGCTGGGGGGATAAGCTCTAAAATGGCCGTGTGCACTGTCGCTGGCTCGTCAAGACGAAACCTCCTGGCAAGGCCGTCACCTCCTATCCCACCATTTTCAATATCATCAAACACCAATCCCTAACTGACGACAGGCCCCAGGGTTGCTTCCGGTGCGATGGAGAAAATCATGCGCGAGGGCTTGTGATGCTTGCGCGCGCATGATTTTGTCGGGATATGTCGATATTGCCTGGCCTGGCCGCCCTTCGGACGCGTGTCGCCCAGGTGAAAGCAACCCGCCGCTGGAGACCGTGGACGGCATGGAAATCGAGCTCAGCCCTCCCTTCGACGTGGTCGAGCCGGCAGCCTATTCGGCGCCCTTGCTGTTCAACTCGCCGCATTCCGGACGGGTCTATCCGCGCTCTTTCCTGGAGGCTTCCCGCCTCGATCCACTTTCGCTGCGCCGTTCCGAGGATGCCTTCGTCGACCTTCTTCTCGCCGATGTCGCCGCCACCGGCTCTGCCGTGATGAGCGCACGCTTTCCCCGTGCCTTTCTCGACGTCAACCGCGAGCCCTACGAGCTCGACCCGCGCATGTTCGACGGCAGGCTGCCGAACTATGCCAATACTCGCTCCCTGCGCGTGGCCGGCGGACTGGGCACGCTGGCGCGGGTGGTCAGCGAGAACCAGGAAATCTATGCCCGCCGCCTGCCGGTGGACGAGGCGCTGCGCCGGATCGAGGAACTCTACAAGCCCTATCATCGTACGCTGCGCCGCCTGCTCGGCCAGATCCATCGCGAATTCGGCGTGGCGCTATTGGTGGATTGCCATTCCATGCCCTCCTGCGGCCTGGCGCGTGAGGATAGACCCCGCGCCGACATCGTGCTGGGCGATCGCTACGGCACCAGCTGCTCGCATCTGATCACGGATTGCGCCGACGAGGCGCTGCGTAGCCTCGGCTATTCGGTGGCGCGCAACAAGCCCTATGCCGGCGGCTACATCACCGAGCATTACGGCAATCCCGGCGCCGGCTTCCATGTCATCCAGATCGAGATCAACCGCTCGATCTACATGAACGAGCAGGATTTCTCCCTGGCTCCGGCCTTCGATCGCCTGAAGCGGGATCTCACCGTGCTGCGCGATACGCTTGCTGGCCTGCCCTTCCACTATCTCGATGCATTCCATCTGGCCGCCGAGTGAACCAGCCCGTCCTGCCCGTCCCTGAAGCCCATTGGGTTTTCGGCTATGGTTCCCTGATGTGGAATCCCGGTTTTGCCTATGAGGAGCGGCAGAATGCACTGATTCGCGGCCTTCACCGGGCTTTGTGCATCTGGTCGCATGTCCATCGCGGCACACCTGAAAGGCCCGGCCTGGTGCTCGGCCTCGACCGGGGCGGCTCCTGCCGGGGCGTCGCCTTCCGCGTCGCCCCCGAAAACTGGGATGCGACGGTGGATTATCTGCGCCGGCGCGAGCAGGCCACCAGCGTCTATATCGAGATCCTGCACGAGGCCCGGCTCGAGGACGGGCGTCATGTGCGGGCCCTCGCCTATCGGGCGGACCGCAAGCACCTGCAATATTGCGGCAAGCTGCCGGATCGCCAGCTCCTGGAGGTGATACGCGGGGGCGTCGGGCTGTCGGGCGCCAATCCCGATTACGTGCTCGCCACCCACGACCATCTCGACGAACTCGGCATACCGGACCGCACGCTGGCCTGGCTCTCGCACCAATTGCGGGGATGATGCGGCTGCATGGGAGGCCGGTCGGGGACCCTACCCCCTTCACAAGACCGACACGTTAATCCTACATTGTGTTGGACGAACAGCCGAATCGGCCTTTTCGGCTGGACTGATGGTGACGGGAGCGCTTCGTGACAGCGCATGTTTCGCCTGCTGTGTTTCATCCGCCGGTCTCGCCCGAGGCCTGTCCTGCCCTCGTGCTGAACGCCGATTACCGGCCGCTGTCCTATTATCCGCTGTCGCTATGGTCCTGGCAGGATACGGTGAAGGCGGTCTTCCTCGACAGGGTCAACATCATCTCCGAATATGACAAGGTGGTGCGAAGTCCCACCTTCGAGTTCCGATTACCTTCGGTGGTGTGTCTCAAGACCTACGTCAAACCCAGTCGAAACCCTGCCTTCACCCGCTTCAACGTCTTCCTGCGCGACTGTTTCACCTGCCAATATTGCGGCACACGTTCGGATCTGACCTTCGACCACGTCATTCCACGCTCCCGGGGCGGGCAGACCACCTGGGAAAACGTCGTCGCCGCCTGCTCGCCCTGCAATCTGAAGAAGGGCGGCGCCATGCCCGCCGAAGCCGGCATGCATCCCAACCAGAAGCCCTACGCTCCCTCCCTCAGCGACCTGCACCAGAACGGCCGGCATTTCCCGCCGAACTATCTGCATGAAAGCTGGCTCGATTATCTCTATTGGGATACCGAACTGGAGCCTTGATCGGCATCCTTCACCCGGGCATGCTTTACGCGTCGCGGCATTCTCGTTCCACGCTATCGCCGTGGTTTGATGGTGACCTTTCCGATTGTTAACGAGCGCTCACTATCGAACTCTCCTATGGTGAAGCGGCCGCAAGGCAATCATCAGACAGATCTGGGGTGCTGTAGGCACGTCGAAGGCTCGTTACGACCGCGAAGGAAGGTTCCATGCCGCACGAGACACCGTTGATAGCAACGATCGTGGCGGGTTTGGGACTGGCATTCATCTTCGCGCTCGTCGCGCAGCGTCTGCGGCTCTCGCCGATCGTGGCCTATCTGCTCGGCGGTGTTGTGATCGGGCCCTTCACGCCCGGCTTCGTGGCCGACCAGAAGCTCGCCAACGAGCTGGCCGAACTCGGCGTCATCCTGCTGATGTTCGGCGTCGGCCTGCATTTTTCGCTGAAGGACCTGCTTTCCGTCCGTGCCATCGCCATACCTGGCGCCCTGGGCCAGATCGCGGTAGCGACGCTGCTGGGCATGGGCTTTGCCTGGATCATGGGCTGGGGCCTCGGCACGGGCCTCGTCTTCGGCCTCGCCCTTTCGGTCGCCAGTACCGTGGTGCTGCTGCGCGCCATGCAGGAGCGCAAGCTGATCGAAACCGAGCGCGGGCGGATCGCCGTCGGCTGGCTGATCGTCGAAGACCTTGTGATGGTGATCACCCTGGTGCTGATTCCCCCGCTGGCCGGCCTTCTCGGCGGCCATGCGCCGGGCGAAGTGGCGCCCTCGGGCCTTGCCGCCAATCTCGGCCTCAGTTCGATCGGCGCCACCCTGATGGTCACCGCCGTCAAGGTCGCCGCCTTCGTGGCGCTGATGCTGGTGGTTGGGCGCAAGGTCATCCCCTGGGTGCTGCATTTCGTCGCCCATACCGGCTCGCGCGAGCTCTTCCGCCTGGCCGTGCTGGCGATTTCGCTCGGGGTTGCCTATGGCGCCGCCGCGCTCTTCGGCGTCTCCTTTGCGCTGGGCGCCTTCTTCGCCGGCATGGTGCTGGCCGAATCCCCGCTCAGCAAGCAGGCGGCCAACGAGACGCTGCCGCTGCGCGACGCCTTCGCGGTGCTGTTCTTCGTCTCGGTCGGCATGCTGTTCAACCCCTCGATCCTGATCCAGCATCCGCTTGCCGTGCTCGTCACCTTCCTGATCATCGTGGTCGGCAAGTCGATCGCCGCCTTCCTGATCGTGCGCGGCTTCGGCTATTCCAAGGGCGTGGCCCTGACCATTTCGGCGAGCCTGGCCCAGATCGGCGAATTCTCGTTCATCCTGGCGGTGCTGGGCGTCGAGCTCGACATCATCCCCGGCACGGCGCGCGACCTGGTGGTGGCGGGCGCCCTCATCTCCATCGTGATCAACCCGATCCTGTTCATGGCGCTGGACCGTTTCGTGTTGCGCCCTGAACGCCAGCCGGCCGTGGCGCCCAAATCGGAAACCAGGCCGGAAGCCGAGCCCGAGGCGCCGTCTCAGCCCGAGGCCGAGCCGGGTGCGACCATGGCGGAAGCCGCGCCTTTGCCTGAAGACGGCGACATCGAGGTCGTCCAGCCGACCAAGCTCAGCCAGCACGCCATCCTGGTCGGCCATGGCCGTGTCGGCAGCCGGGTCGCCAAGGCTCTGCATCAGGCCGGCGTGCCGCTGATAGTGATCGAGGAATCGCAAAGCGAGGTCGAGAAGCTGAAAGCCGACGGCATCGAGGTCTATTCCGGGCCGGCGGGCGATTACGAGACGCTCGAGCTGCAGAATCTGGCCGGCGCGAAATGGCTGGTCGTCGCCATCCCCGACGCCTTCGAGGCCGGCCATCTGGTTGAACAGGCCCGCAAGCTCAATCCTGCCATCCGCATTCTCGCTCGGGCCCATAGCGAGGAGGCCGTCGGCTACCTCAGGGGACTCGGAGCCGACGTGATCCTGATGGGCGAAGAGGAAATCGCCCGCGGCATGATCCGCGACCTGCTGCACTCCGAAGAAGGCCAGCCCGGTCAGGCCGCCTGAGCTGGATGGGCCCGCCAGCCACTTTCCGTTAAGGCCTCGATAACCGTACGAATTGTTAATGGTTTGATACTCTTTACCCGCCTTTTTCGCGGCTTTATTGCTGTTCCATGAATAGAATGAACCATTTTTAGACACCAACTCCCTTTCGGATAGCGGGCGATCCACGCGCCCTGTGTCGTTCAACACATCGAGACGCGGCAGGAACCGCCGGGTGCAGGCCCGGCAGGTCGCGGCTGCTTGCGAGGCACTGGGAAAAGCTGCGATGCAAACCTCTTCCGCCGACGAGGCAGATCACGAGCAGGCGGGTCACCAGGCCGTCGCCGCTACCTCGCCCTCCCAGGACTTCCCGGCGGCGAACGAGCCGCCCCTGCCGGGCGAAAGACCCAGGCGACGTCCCATAATGCCCACCAAGCTGCAGAAGAGCGCGGGGCGCATCCTGCTGATCGTGGTGGGGTTCGTCTGCATCTACATGGCGATCCTGGGCCGGCTGGTGCAGTTCGGCACCGCGCCGGACGAGCAATATGATGCGCGCCGCTCGGCGGCCGATCAGCTGGCGGCGGCTCGCCCCGATATCCTCGACCGCAATGGCCGCATCCTGGCGACCGACGTGCAGGTGCCCTCGCTCTATGCCGAGCCGAAGAAGATCATCGACGTCGACGAGGCGACCGAGCTGCTCACCGCCCAGATGCCGGAATTCGACGCACGCGACCTCAGGGCCAAGCTCGCCTCCGGCAAGGGCTTCATCTGGCTCAAGCGCGAGATCACGCCCGAGCAGCGCAACCGCATCTATGCGCTCGGCCTGCCCGGTATCGGCTTCATCAACGAGAACAAGCGCATCTACCCCAACGGGCCGACGGTGAGCCATGTGCTCGGAGCCGTGAACATCGACAACCAGGGCATCGCCGGCATCGAGCGCTATATCGACAGAAAGCGCGGCCTCTCCGAACTGCAGGCGCTCGGCTATGCCTCCGATCCGCATGACCTCAAGCCGGTGCGTCTTTCGATCGATCTGCGCGCCCAGGCCGTGATGCGCGAGGAACTCGTCGCCGGCATGGAACACTACCAGGCCAAGGCGGCCGCCGGCGCCATCATGGACGTCAACACCGGCGAGATGATCTCGCTGGTGTCGTTGCCCGATTTCGATCCCAACAACCCGGCCGATGCCCTCGATCCCAACCGGATTAACCGCATCAATGTCGGCGTGTTCGAGATGGGCTCGACCTTCAAGGCCCTCACCACGGCCATGGCGATCGAATCGGGCAAGTTCACCACCGCCTCTATGCTCGATGCCCGCACCACGCTCAAATATGGCCGCTTCACCATCCACGACGACCATGCCCGCCGGCGCATGCTGAGCCTGCCGGAGGTGTTCACCTTCTCCTCCAATATCGGCTCGGCCAGAATGGCCCTCGCCCTCGGCGTCGACGCCCACAAGGCCTTTCTCAGGATGATGGGGCAGACCACGCGGCTGATTACCGAGCTGCCCGAGAACGCCATGCCGATCCTGCCCAGGCGCTGGAGCGAGATCAACACCATCACCATCGCCTTCGGCCACGGCATGGCCGTGGCGCCGCTGCAGGCAATGATGGCGGTCGGGGCGATGATGAATGGCGGCCATCTGATCAAGCCGACTTTCCTGGCGCGCAGCGAGAGCGATGCCCTGGCCGGCTCCAAGCTGGTCCTGAAGAAGCACACCTCCGACGTGATGCGCTACATCATGCGCCTCAACGCCACCGACGGTTCCGGCAAGAAGGCCGATGTTCCCGGCCTCGGCATCGGCGCCAAGACCGGCACGGCCGAAAAGGTCATCAATGGGCGCTATTCGAAGTCGCTCAACTTCACCACCTTCATGGCGGTGTTTCCCTTCGACAAGCCGAAATATCTGGTGCTCGTGCTCTATGACGAACCCAAGGGCCTGCCGGAGACCTATGGCTACTCATCCGCCGCCTGGAATGCCGGCGTCACCACCGGCAAGATCCTGGAACGGGTCGGGCCGCTGCTCGGCGTCAAGCCGCGCTTCCAGGAAATTCCAAACCCTGTGCCGCCGCTCTATGCGCCCCGCGGCGAGGACCATCCGATGGAATGGCTCGTCACGCATTGAGGAGGAAAGCAGGCCGCTTTTCCGGCCGGGACCCATCTGCCGCCATCATCGTCATTGCTTCGCTCGCAGTGACGGCGCCTCTCACGGAAAATGCGTGCGGGGCGGGGCGGGGATGGAGACGAACACCTCGGCCAGGTCATCCTCGAAGATGGCCGCCGTCAGCTTGCCGCCATAGCAGGCGCCCGTGTCGAGATTGATGCGGTTGGTGCGGAAATCCGGCTCCTCCACCGCGGTGTGGCCATGCACGATCTTCTTCTCGAAGAGCTGGCCGGAGGGCAGGAACTCGTCACGGATCCAGATCAGGTCGTATTCCTTCTGCTCGGCCAGCGGCACGTCCGGCCGCGCGCCGGCATGTACGAAGAAATAATCGCCGAAAGTGAGACTCAGCGGCCGCGTGCGCATGAATTCGAGATGGTCGGGCAGCATCCTCGCGCGGAACTCCTCCCTCAGACGCTCGACATCCCGCGTCGATTGGGGGTTGGCCCCCTTGATGTCGACGCCATAGCTGCCCACCGTCGCCATGCCGCCCCATTTGAGCCAGACATCGGCATCGGGGTCCCCTGCCAGGAAGGACATCAGCAAGGTTTCGTGGTTGCCCCGGAGCACATGAAGCTCGCAGCCTGGCAGATCCCCCATCAGCCGGGCCACGACGCCACGGGAGTCCGGTCCGCGGTCGACGAGGTCGCCGAGGCTGATGACGATGTGGCGCCGCTCCGGCTTGGCCCGGGCGCGAGCTTGGGCCTTGGCCAGGATCTCTTCCATCAGCGCGAGGTGGCCGTGGACGTCACCGAAGGCAATGATGGTCGTCCCCGCCGGCGCACGCGGCGGGATGGAAAAGGGTACGATGGGATTCTGCATGGCGGCAGCATAGGCAGGCGCACCACGCGTCGCAAGGCTCCTGCTATCCCGCCCGGTAGTCCAGCCCGATATCGAGGACCGGCGCGCTGTGGGTGAGCCAGCCGACGGAGATGAGGTCGACACCCGCGACCGCGATCGCCGGCGCCGTTGCCGCCGTGACCCGGCCGGAGGCCTCGGTCAGCGCTCTTCCGCCCACCATCGCCACCGCTTCGCGCAATTGCGCAGGGCTCATATTGTCGAGCAGCACCGCATCGACGCCGACGGCCAGCGCCTCCTCGAGCTGGGCCAGCGTGTCGACCTCCAGCTCGATCTTCACCATATGGCCCGCCGCCGCCCTGGCCCGCTCCAGTGCCGGGCGGATGCCCCCGGCAATGGCGACATGGTTATCCTTGATCAGGATGGCATCGTCGAGCCCAAAGCGATGATTGCCGCCACCGCCGGCCCGCACCGCATATTTTTCCAGGGCGCGCAGCCCGGGCGTGGTCTTGCGGGTGCACACGACGGTAGCCTTGTGCCCTTTCACCGCCTCCACGACCGAGGCCGTGGCGCTGGCGATGCCGCTGAGATGGCACAGAATATTCAACGCCGTGCGTTCGCCCGTCAGCAGGGCCCGGGCCGAACCGCTGACGGTGGCGATGACGGTCCCCGGCGAGACCCTGGCGCCATCGCCACGTTCCACCGTGATTCCGACATGGGGGTCGAGCAGGCGGAAGGCCGTCGCGGCGATGTCGAGGCCGGCGATCACGCCGTCCTGCCGCGCTGCCAGCACGGTGGTCGCCTTGAGATCGGGAGGCACGATGGCATCGGTGGTGAGATCGCCGGCCCGGCCGAGATCCTCGACCAGAGCGGCGCGGACGATCGGCTCGAACAGGAACGGAGAGAGCGGCAACAACGGCATGTCAGGCACTTTCTGCGAAAGGAAGGGAAGCGAGGGTCTCGCGGGCCAGGGCAAGCGCCTGGCCGAGCGAGAGGAATGATGGTGCCGCCATCGGCAGGCTGGAGGGGAAGTCGGCCCGCCAATGCGCCCCCCGGCTTTCCTGCCGGGCGAGGGCGGAGACGGCCAGCATCAGGCCGACCAGGGCCGGGTTCGAGGCGGGCCGCGTGCCGGCGGCCAGCGGCAGAAGTTCGGCGATCGCCGCTTCCAGCCCGGCACGCACCCTGATCACGCCGAGCGCGCGTGATAGAATCTGACGCGTCGGCGCAGGATCGCTGGCCCGGAGATCGGCGGCAGGCGCGGCAATTGCGGCTCGCCCAAATCGGGAGCTCGTTCCCGGCGCACTCCCTACGCTCTCGGCTACCCAGGCGGCGCAGACCGCGGCCTCGGCCAGTGAATTGCTGGCCAGGCGATTGGCGCCATGCAGCCCGGTGCAGGCCACCTCGCCGCAAGCCCACAGCCCCGGGACGGAACTCCTGCCTTGTCCGTCCACCGCTATGCCGCCCATGTGGTAGTGCTGGGCCGGCCGCACCGGCAGCGGCTGCGATGTGGGATCGAAGCCCGCCTCCCGGCACAGCCGGTCTATCCCCGGAAAGCGGCGCGCGAAGCCCGCGCCGGGCTGCTGGCGGGCGTCGAGATAGACGCGGTGGCCCTCGGCCAAATGCCGCCAGATGCCACGGGCGACCTCGTCGCGCGGGGCGAGTTCGGCGCCCGGCAGGTGGCGAAGGAAGCGTTCGCCGGTCTCGTCGACCAGCACGGCGCCCTCGCCCCGCACGGCTTCGCTGACCAGCCCCATCGGCCGTGCCGCGGTATCGAGCGCCGTCGGATGGAACTGCACGAATTCGAGGTTGGAGAGCATGGCGCCGGCGCGAGCAGCCAGGGCCAGGCCCTGCCCTTGGCTCGCCCGGGGATTTGTGCTGTCGCAGAAGAGGCCACCAATGCCCCCGGTCGCCAGTACCACGCGTGCGGTGGGGATCGTCATCGTCTCGTCCTTCGGGCCGACGCAGACGATGCCGGCAATCGCGCCGTCCTCGACGATGAGGCGCCGCGCCTCGACCCCCTCCAGCACGGTGATCGAGGGTGTGGCCCGCACGGCGGCGGCAAGGGCCCGGACGATCTCCCGTCCAGTGGCATCGCCATCGGCATGCACGATGCGGCGGCGGCCATGGGCGGCTTCGAGGCCGAGCAGGAAAGCCCCATCCGCCGCGTCGAAACGCACGCCGAAGGCAGCGAGCCGGCGCACCGCCCCGGGTGCCGCCGTGACGATGCGGCGGGCCGCCTCGGCCTCGACCAGGCCGGCGCCAGCCTCCACTGTGTCGGCGAGATGCATGGCGGGCGTGTCGTCCGCCGCCAGGCTCGCGGCGAGGCCGCCCTGCGCCCAGGCGGTCGAAGTCTCCGCGCCGAGCGGCGCACGGGAGAGCAGCACCACCGGCTCGGGCGCGAGACAGAGCGCCGTCATCAGTCCGGCGAGGCCGGCCCCGACCACCACCGGACGGTCGCGATAGAGCACGGGATGATCGCTCATAGCGCGAGCATCCTCTCGACGGCCCGGCGCGCGGCGACCGCGACAGCAGGATCGATGGTGACCTCGTGCTGACCGGTCTCCAGCGCCTCACGGATATTGGCGAGCGTGATGCGCTTCATATGCGGGCAGAGATTGCAGGGGCGGATGAAATCGACGCTGGGGTGCTGCACGGCGACGTTGTCGCTCATCGAGCACTCGGTCAGCAGCACCACGCGGGCGGGCTTGTGCTCGGCGACATAGTCGGACATCAGCGCGGTCGAGCCGGAGAAATCGGCTTCCGCCACCACCTCCGGCGGGCATTCGGGATGGGCGAGCACGATCACACCGGGATGGTCTTCCCGGAGCTGGCGCACCTCGGTCGGCGAGAAGCGCTCATGCACCTCGCAATGGCCCTTCCAGGCGATGATCTCGACATCGGTCTCGGCGGCGATGTTGCGGGCGAGATATTCGTCGGGCAGCATGATCACCTTGGGCATGCCGAGCTTCTCGACGATGCGCTTGGCATTGCCGGAGGTGCAGCAGACGTCGGATTCGGCCTTCACCGCCGCCGAGGTGTTGACATAGGTGACGATGGGCACGCCCGGATAGGTCGCCCGCATCAGGCGCACATCCTCGGGCGTGATCGAATCGGCCAGCGAACAGCCGGCACCGAGATCGGGGATCAGCACCGTCTTGTCCGGGTTGAGCAGCTTGGCGGTCTCGGCCATGAAATGCACGCCCGCCAGCACGATGACATCGGCATCGGTATCCACCGCCTTGCGGGCGAGTGCCAGGCTGTCGCCCACCACATCGGCGACGCAGTGGAAGATCTCCGGCGTCTGATAGTTGTGCGCCAGGATGACGGCGTTGCGTTCCTTCTTCAGCGCCAGGATGGCGTCGACATCGTCAGCAAAGACGGGCCATTCCATCGCCGGAATGACGCGTCTGACGCGTTCATAGAGCGGTGCGGTACGAGCGAGGACGGCAGTATCGAGGGACATATTTATACTCCTAATGAGCATATATCCAGCATATGCTTAAATTGAGCATAAGCAATGTCAAGCGAATTATGTTCAGCTAGAGCATAAAGATCTCACAGCGCGATCGAGAGAAGGATCAGCCCAAGCCCAGGCAGAGTGAGAGGCACGATAAGCCTTCTCCCCCTGCGGGAGAAGGGAGACCGCGCCAAAGTTGCGAGCGAGCTGCTACCCCCGCGCCAGCGGCAGCTTGGTGCCGGCTGCCACGCGTTCGGCCAGCACGGCCTGGCGGAAGCGGAACAGCTTGGCCGGACGCCCGATGGTCTCGGCGGCCATGGCGCCGGTCTCTTCGACCAGTTCCTGCTGCTCGATCAGGCGGCGGAAATTCTGCTTGTGCACCAGGCGCCCGGCCAGGGCCTCGACGCTGCGCTGGAGCTGCAGCAGGGTGAAAGTGGCGGGCAGCAATTCGAACACCACCGGGCGATATTTGATCTTGGCCCTGAGCCGGGCGATGCCGGTGGCGAGGATGCGGCGATGGTCGGCGTGCATCGGCCTGCCGGGCACGGGGGGCGTACTGCTCACGGCGGCTTCCGGCACCAGCCCGGCCTCATAAAGCAGTTCGTAGCGCTGCAGCACGAGTTCCTCGTTCCAGGCAAAGCCTTCCAGCCCGAAAGTGATCTGCACACGCTGGGAACGCATCTCGCGCAGGGCTGCGCTGTCGGCCGCCCCGGCCCAGGCTTTCAGCGGCGCGACGATGCCGGCCTGGAAAAAGCTCGGCGGGCCGGCACGATGATCCTCCCAGGGAAAATACTCGTACCAGTCGCGCCAGCCGGTCTCTTCGCCTTGGCCTGCATTTTCCCGGGTCAAGCCAAGATAGGAGATCGAGATCGCCCGCTGCATATCCCCCGCCCCGCGATCCTTGTCGGCGAAGGTATAGAGCTGTTCGACATAACCGAGAGGATGGCCGGTCTGGCCTTCCACCCAGGCGCGCAACCCGGTCTGCAGCGAACGATGGCCGGCCTCGAAGGGCCCCGAGGGCAGGCCCCGGCCGTCCTGCACCGTCATCACCCGCGGCCGCCCCGCGGAGACCGCCACCAGCACGGCGATCAGGTCGGCGGTGACGAGATTGCCGGTCTCTGGCGGCACGATCGGTTTCTCCGGGCTAGGGACAGGAGGGCGTCTGGCTCAAAGCAGTCGCAGTTGCAGCCGCCCGGAGCAAGCAAGCCGCAGCTTTTGATCAAAGGTTTCAACAAGTGAAGTGCTTCAGGCAGCCCAATTCAAAAAATCGTCGCCTCCGTCCCCTCCAGCAGCACGGCGGTCAGGGGGCCGCCGAAACAGGCGCCGGTGTCGAGATTGATGCGGTTGGGCTTGAAGGTCGCGATGTCGACCGGCGTGTGGCCATGCACGATGCGTTTGCCGAAATCGCCGTCCCAGTCGAGGAACTCGTTGCGGATCCACAGGAGGTCCTCCTCGTCCTGGCGGTCGGGGGGACGGCCGGGGCGAACACCGGCATGCACGAAGAAATAATCGCCGCAGGCATAGCTGAGCGGCATCTTCGCCAGGAAGGCGAGATGATGTTCCGGTATTGCGTCGAGAAAGGCGCGGCGCAGGCCATGAAGCGTCGGGCCTTCGGCCAGGGTCCGCTCTAGATCGATGCCGTAGCTCGCCAGCGTGCGCAGGCCACCATTGTGCAGCCAGGCCTCGGCATCCTCGCCGCCGCGGATGAATTCGAGCATCATCGCCTCGTGATTGCCCTTGAGCACCACGAGTTCGCAGCCCGGCAGGCCGGCGGCCAGCCGTTCGACCACCCGGGCCGAATCCGGGCCGCGATCGACGAGATCGCCGACGGAGACAACGATGTGCCGCCGCTCCGGCAAAGCGGCCAGGCGTTCTTCAATCTTTTCGAGCAGGATTTCCAGCTTGTCGTAGCAGCCATGCACGTCGCCGAAGGCGATGACGCTGATGTCGTCGGGGATAGCGGGCAGATGGAATGGCCCCATGATGCGCTCCCTCCATGCAATACAATAAGGGGGTCGTGGGCCGGGCGGCAAGAGGCGGACGAGACGTCCGCGGTCCCAGCCTCGGAGGTTCCCGAGCAAGCCTTGCCAGGTCGCGCGGGAAACGTTGCCCCTGGGACCGCGGACGTCCCGTCCGCTCTCGGAAACACTGCATTCGAAGAGAGGGCGGCCTTCCAGCCGCTCAGAACACCGCGGCCTCGATGCCCTCGAACCGCACCGCCGTCAGCACGCCGGAGGCATAGGCCTTGGTGTCTAGATTGATGCGGTTGCGGTTGAAGTCCGGCTTGCGGACCGGCGTGTGGCCGTGGACGATCTTCTTCTCGAAACGCTGCTTGGAATGCAGGAATTCCTCGCGGATCCAGACGAGGTCGCGGTCGTCCTGCTCATCCAGCGGCACGCCGGGACGCACGCCGGCATGGGCGAAGAAATAGTCGCCGATGCTGTAGGAGGTGGGCAGGCCGCGCAGGAAATCGAGATGGGCCTGCGGTATGGCCGCGAGCATGTCCTGGCGCAGGCGGTCCGGTGTCTTCTCCACCTTGTAGTTCTGCCGGCTGGCGATGCCGTAGCTCTGCAGGAAGGCGTCGGCGCCGAAGAAGCTGCGCCAGGCATCGCCGATCGGCTTGTCGTCGAGAAAGCCCAGCAGGGCATCCTCGTGATTGCCGAGCAGCACGTTGAGTTCGCAGCCTCGCACGCCGTTCATCAGCCGTTCGATCACGCCGGCGGAATCGGGGCCGCGGTCGATGAGGTCGCCGACGCTGACCACGACATGCCGAAGGCCCGGCAGCAGCGAGGCACGCCTCTCGATGCGCACGAGCAGCGGCTCCAGCAGGTCGAGCCTTCCGTGGATGTCGCCGACGGCGATGACGGAGGTCCCGGGCGGCATGCTGGGCGGCTCGGGAAAGCGCTCGATCTTCTTCTTGGCCGTTGGTTTGACGATCGGTTTTGCTATCGGTTTCTTGGGCATGGCGGACTCCCTCGCCCGTGCCGGGAGAGGGTCAGGGAATGAGACCTCCTACTTCCGCGTGCCCGCCCCAAACGTCAACAAGAGCGGGCAATTGTGACGTGGAGAACTCGGGATGGCGCCCGACGGCGGGGCACTTGTAGCCTTCTCCCCTTGCGGGTGTCGTCAACTCAAGAGAGTTGACGACACCCGCAAGGGGAGAAGGAAATCGCGCCATTTTCGCTGAGGATGGGTTCCCTCAGCTTCGCGGCTTCAGGTTCTCGGGGTCGTAGAGCGGCTTGTAGCCGACCCCTGCCACCTCGACCGGGTAGGTCTCGCCGAAATATTCGACTTCGAGCTTGCGGCCTTCCTGAGCATAGGCATGCGGCAGATAGGCGAGCGCGATGTTCTTGCCGATGGTGGGCCCATAGGCGATCGAATAGGTGTAGGAACGCCGGCCGAGTTCGTCGACCAGCGTCTCGCCGGTCGCCGGGTCAATCACCGGCAGGATGCCGACGGGATAGCGGGCGACACCCTTGGCGTCGACATTGTCCGTGATCACCAGCGTGCACAGCATGGCCGGCTGATGCGGGCGGGCGCGATGCTCCAGATGCTTGGCCTTGCCGCAGAAATCGGCCTCCTTGACCTTGGGGCGCTGGAGATCGGTTTCGATCAGGTTGTACTCGGTGTTGAGCTCGGCGTTCTGCAGGCGCAGGCTCTTTTCCATGCGGCGGGAATTGGCGTAGGTCTCCACGCCGACGGCGATCACCCCGGTGGAGCGCAGCGCGTCCCAGACCGCGAGGCCATCCTCGTAGCGCATATGCAGCTCCCAGCCCTGCTCGCCGACATAGGAGATGCGGAAGGCGGAAACGTCCTTGCCGCCGATGCGGATCGGCTTGATGGCGGCGAAGGGGAAGTTCTCCGGATCGAGTCCGGCCGGGTCTTCCACCACCTTCTTCAGATTGACGCGGGCATTCGGGCCCCAAATGCCGATGGTGACGTATTTCTCAGATGTATCGGTGATGGTGACGTCGAAGCCCTTGTCCTGGGCGACGCGGCGCAGATAGTTGAGGTCGCGCGGGCCGGCATCGGCACCGTCGACCACGCGGCAGCGGTCGGCCATGCGGAACACGGTGAGGTCGGCCCGCACCATGCCGTCCTCGTCGAGGAAGTGGGTGTAGATGCCCTTGCCGACATTGGCGTCACCGCCGATCTTGGCGGCGCAGACCCACTCCATCAGCGCGACATGGTCGGGGCCTTCGACATCGATCATGGCGAAGTGCGAGAGGTTGATGATGCCGCAATCCTCGCTCATGGCGAGCTGTTCGGCATTGGAGACGCGCCAGAAATGGCGGTTGTCCCATTCGTTCTCGCGCACCGGCACGCGGTTGCCGTATTTCTCGAGGAGATGCTCGTTGGCGGCATAACCATGGGCGCGCTCCCAGCCGCCGAGCTCCATGAAATAGCCGCCGAGCTCCTTCTCGCGCTCATAGAAGGGCGAGCGCCGGATGTTGCGGCCGGTGTCGTAGGGCTCGCGCGGATGCACGGCCGGATTGTAGATCTTGCGGGCCGCCTCGCCGCAACGCCCCTCGATGAAGTCTTCCTTCAGCATGTGCGGGGAGAAGCGGGCATAGTCGATCTTGTTGTGGTCGATCGGCGTGCGGCCGTCAGTCATCCAGTCGGCGATCAGCTTGCCCATGCCGGGGCCGTCCTTGACCCAGATGGCCACGGCATACCACAGGCCGCGCACCTTCTGGCTTTCGCCCATGGAGGGGCCGCCATCGGTGGTGACCTGCAGGAGGCCGTTGAAGGAGTGGCCTTCGTTGAAGCCGAGTTCACCGAGGATCGGCGTCAACTCCATGGCGCGTTCGAGCGGCGCCATGATCTGCTCCATGTCGAGGTCGCGCTGCGAGGGCGAGAGGCGCGCCTCGTGCTTTTCGAGAAGGTCGCGCGGATGGCACAGGCGCGGATTGGTCTCTTCGTAATAGCCCCATTCGATCTGGCCGCCTTCCGCGGTGGTCGGATCGCCGGTGTCGCGCATATAGGCCGAGTTGCCCTGGTCGCGCAGCAGCGGCCAGCCGATTTCCTTACCGGTGCCGGCGAATTCGTTATAGGGGCCGAAAAAGGTGAGCGGGTGGTCGACCGGCATGACCGGCAGGTCTTCGCCGGCCATCTCGGCGATCAGGCGGCCCCACAGGCCGGCGCAGACCACGACATGATCGGCCTCGATGGTGCCGCGGCTGGTGACCACGCCCTTGATGCGGCCATTCTCGATGACGAGCGAAGTGGCAGGCGTGTTGGCGAAGGCCTGGAGCTTGCCGGCGGCTTCGGCCTGGTCGACGAGCTTGCCCGCCACCGTCTGCGAGCGCGGAATGACGAGGCCGGCGTCGGGGTCCCACAGGCCGCCCTGCACCAGATGCTCCTCGATCAGCGGGAACTTCTCCTTGATCTCGGCCGGCTCGATCAAGCGGGCGCGGGTGCCGAAGGCCTTGCCGGAAGCGACCTTGCGCTTGATCTCGTCCATGCGGGCGTCGTCGCCCACGCGCGCCACTTCGAGGCCGCCGACGCGGGCGTAATGGCCCATCTTCTCGTAGAAATCGATAGAATAGAGCGTGGTCCAGCAGGACAGGAAGTCGTGGCTGGTGGCATAGCAGAAGTCGGAAGCATGAGCGGTGGAGCCGATATCGGTCGGGATGCCCGACTTGTCGATGCCGACGATGTCGTCCCAGCCCCGCTCGATCAAATGATGGGCGATCGACGCGCCGACGATCCCGCCCAACCCGACGATGACGACCTTCGCCTTTTTTGGAAACACTGCCATTTGCCTGCGACTCCGGATGCGTTGCGGGGGACCTTAGCGCCTAAGCCGCCACGGTTGCTGCCTCAGTGCGACCTTCTCGCAAGGCCGCGCGACCATCACCGCAGGAAGCGGCACCGATGCCATCCCGTTGCCGACTAGCTCTATAGAAGACACGCCGGAACGATGTCGCATATGGGCCGGGACATGGCCAGAAAACGACGTCGCGAGAAATCCGTGTTGCCGACGCTGATCGCAAGCCAAGCCATTCCCTTCTCCCCTTGCGGGTGTCGTCAACTCCCTTGAGTTGACTAGAGGTGCCGGCAGGCGGATGAGGGGTCTTACAGCCAATCCAGGTCGTGCTTGCGAATGAGCATCAGAAAAGTCAGTCGCGAGACCCCTCATCCGCCCCTTTGGGGCACCTTCTCCCACAATGGGAGAAGGAAGAACCCTGTCCTGTGCGCGCCGTCACGGCGGTATCCCGCTGCCCGTGGCTTTGTCGGGCACCCACGGCATTGGACCCCATCATGAATCGATCCCTTCGTCCGCCGCTGCTCGCCGTCTGCCTCGCCTGCTTCCTGCCGGGCACCGCCTCCGCCATGGAATTGTGCCATCTGCGCAAGACACCGGATGGCTTCGTCGCCCTGCGGGCCGGCCCGGGCCCGCAGCATCGCCTGATCGCCCGCATGAAGCCCGAGGACGAAGTGCAATATGGCCAGGGGCGGCAGGGCAAATGGGTCGAAGTCACCTGGTGGCGCGGCGATTCGCGCCTGCAACAGGACGGCTTCAGCAAGGGCATCCAAGGCTGGGCCTTCTCGCCGCTGATCGCCAAGGACTGCGGCTGAGCGTCAAAAAAGCGCGACACCATTATGCCTGAGGTGTCGCACTGTTTGGGCCCAAAGCGGCTTGCAATTCAATGACTTCGCCAGGAATCGCAAAGACCCGCCGAAACAAAGAGTTAGAGCAAATAAGCGTTCACGTTTGAACGCGTTTTGCTCTAAGGGTGAACTGTTTCGGCCCACCTCACCTGCGGTTATCAGCGATGCATCAGCCCCTCCCCGCCACCAACAGCATGAATGGCGCCGAAAGCCTGGTGCGCACGCTGGTCGATAGCGGCGTCGAGGTCTGCTTTGCCAATCCCGGCACTTCGGAAATGCATTTCGTCGATGCGCTCGACCGCATCGAGGGCATGCGGCCGGTGCTCGGCCTGTTCGAGGGCGTGGTCACCGGCGCGGCGGATGGCTATGCCCGGATGACCGGCAAGCCGGCCGCAACATTGCTGCATCTCGGCCCGGGCCTCGCCAATGGCCTCGCCAATCTCCACAATGCCCGCAAGGTGCCGGTGCCGATGGTCAACATCATCGGCGACCATGCTTCGGCGCATCATGGTTTCGACGCACCACTGACCTCGGATGTCGCCGCTTTCGCCCGCCCGGTCTCGCATTGGGTGCATTCCTCGCCCAACGCCCGCAGCGTCGCCGCCGATGCCGCCCGCGCCGTGCAGGCCGCCCGCAACGCGCCCGGCCAGATCGCCAGCCTGATCCTGCCGGCCGACACCGCCTGGCTCGCCGCCGACAGGCCGGCCGCGCCGCTGCCCGTCCTCGGTCCTGCGTCCGTCTCCGACAGCGCCGTGGCGCAGTCGGTGGCAGCCCTCAGGGCCGGCGGCCCAGTCGCCTTCCTGCTGCGCGGCGAGGCCCTGCGCGGTCGCGCGCTCGCGGCAGCCGGCCGCATCGCGGCCAAGACCGGGGCACGGCTGATCTGCGACACCTTCGTGCCCCGGGTCGAGCGCGGCGCCGGGCGCATTCGCGTGGAAAGGCTGCCCTACCGCCCCGGACCGGCGATCGAGTTCCTGGAGGGCACGCAGACCCTGATCCTGGTCGGGGCGCAGGCACCGATCGCCTTCTTCGCCTATCCCGGGCAGCCGAGCGAGTTGACGCCGCCCGGTTGCCGGCCGCTCGTCCTCGCCTTTCCGCATGAGGATGGCACCGGCGCCCTCGAGGCCCTGGCCGAGGCGATCGGTGCAAGCGCACCCGGCAGGGCCTCCCCGCACGAACCGCCCGCCCTTCCCGCCGACGGTCCCGTCACGGCGGAGGGCATCATGCGCATCGCCGGCCATTTCCTGCCGGAGAACGCCATCATTTCCGACGAGACGATCTCCTCGGGCTTTCCCTTCTACCCGCTGAACGAGACGGCCGCGCCGCATGACAGCCTGCAGCTTTCGGGCGGAGCGATCGGCGACGGCATGCCGGTGGCCACCGGCGCCGCCATCGCCTGCCCCGATCGCAAAGTGGTGTCGCTGCAGGCCGACGGCAGCGCCATGTACACGCTGCAGTCCCTGTGGACGCAGGCGCGCGAAAAGCTCGACGTCACCACGCTGATCTATGCCAACCGGGCCTACAAGGTGCTGATGGACGAGGTCGCGGGGGTCGGCCTCGGCAGCGTCGGCCCGCGCGGCCAGTCGATGTTCGATATCGGCAATCCCGATCTCGATTGGGTGAAGCTTGCGGAGGGGATGGGCGTGGAGGCTGTCAGGGCGGAAAGCCATGCCGCCCTGGCGGATGCTTTCAAGGCCGCGATGGGCCAGCGGGGCCCGAGACTGATCGAGGCGGTGCTGTAAGCAGGATTGGGTATGCCCCGCTACACTCGCCCGCTCAGATGCCGCACCTTGCGCAGTTCGGGGAACCAGTACCACCACAGGCCGGCCACGGCGATGGTGGCGATGCCCCCGAAGATCACGGCCGGCACCGCGCCGATCAGCCCGGCGGAGATGCCGGCACGGAACTCGCCGAGCTCGTTGGATGCGCCGACGAAGACCTGGTTGACCGCGTTCACCCGGCCGCGCACCGCATCCGGGGTCCAGAGCTGGATCAGAGTCTCGCGCACATAGACGCTCACCATGTCGAGCCCGCCGAAGAGCGCAAGCGCCAGGATGGAGAGCCAGACCGCCGTCGAAGCACCGAACAGAGCTATGCAGGCACCGACCAGCGCCACGCAGGCGAACATCACCGCGCCGGCATGGTCCTTGATCGGGTGGCGCAGCAGGATCGCCGCCACCACGATGGCGCCGATGCCGGGCGCGGCCCGGAGCATGCCGAGCCCCCAGGGGCCGACATCGAGAATGTCGCGGGCGTAGACCGGCAGCAGAGCCGTGGCGCCGCCGAGCAGCATGGCAAAGAGATCGAGCGAGATGGCGCCGAGCACGATCTTCTCGTGCCAGATGTAGCGAAAGCCGGCCACGAGCGTCTCGAAGCTCGGCTTTTCCTTGGCCGTTTTCAATTGCGGCGGCGGTGCGATGGTTATGGTGAGAAAGGTGGCGAAGCCGAGCAGCACCAGCGCCGTGCTATAGGCCGTGTTGGCCGACAAGCCATAGAGCAGGCCACCGGCGACCGGGCCGATCACCGTGGCGATCTGCCAGGACGAGGTGCTCCAGGCGATGGCACTGGCGAGATCCTCGGCCGGCACCAGATTGGGCATCAGCGATTGCTGGGCCGGGCCGAAGAAGGCCCTGAGCGTGCCGAACGCCACCAAGGTGATGAAGATCGGCACGGCCGTCTGGCTTCCCCACAGGCCGAACAGCATCAAAGCAAGGGCACACAGCGCCTCGCCCGCAAGGCAGAGCGCCATGATGCGGACGCGGTTGAAACGGTCCGCCACCGCGCCGGTGACCAGCACCAGAAGGAAGGCCGGCAGGAACTGCACCAGGCCGACGATGCCGAGATCGAAGGGATCGCGCGTGAGGTCATAGACCTGCCAGCCGACGGAAACCCCGATGATCTGGGCCGAGAAGCTGCCGAGGAAGCGCGCCAGCCAATAGCGCGCGAAACCGCCGTGACGGAAGGCGCCTGCGCGCGAAAGAGAGAGATCTGGCATATCCGGAACCGCAGGAAGAAGGGTCTTCTTGTAGGAAGACAGCGGATTCGGGGCAAGATCCCCTAGGCAAAGTCTGGAACAATGTCCGTTCTTGGCGAAACACCTGTTGTTGCAGCTCGCGGTTCGCGATGTGTCATTGCGAGCGAAGCGAAGCAATCCAGGAGACGCAAGCATCGAGCCTTATGATGTCTAGATTGCTTCGCTTCGCTCGCAATGACGACACAGTGCCGGCCGGGAGCTCGGCCTCGCTGCCTTGTTCAGGCAGCGGCCGCCTTGGCCGATTTTACCTTCGCCGGATCGACCCAGCCGCCGAAACCGACTGCGATCCGGTTCCAGCCATTGATGACATTGATCAGCAAAGTGAGCTTGACCCGCTCCTCCTCGCTGAAATGCGCCTTCAAGGCCTCGTAGGCCGCTTCATGCGTGTGCCCTTCGCTAAGCCGCGTCAGGGCCTCGGTCCAGCCGAGCGCAGCCCGCTCGCGATCACTGTAACAAGGCGCGTCGCGCCAGGCCGGAAGCAGATAGATACGCTGCTCGTTTTCGCCGTTTTCGCGGGCGAACACCGTGTGCATGTTGAGGCAATTGGCGCAGCCATTGATCTGGGAGGCGCGGATCTCGACGAGTTCGCACAGGCCCGGATCGATATTGGCGGCGATAACGAAGGAAAGGCGCTGCCACTCCTTCATCAGGGCAGGAGCGGCGGCAAGAGGATTGAGCTTGGCGGTCATTGGTCGGTCTCCTCGGTTGATACCGAGGGCATGACGAGCCAGGATCCGGGTTTGTGACATTCAGCTCCGTTTTATCGGCGCCGTGGACCGACAGCCATCAGGCGACCACCCCACCCGCCTCGCCTAGAGCAAAGCGCGTTCAAGCGTGAACGCTAATTTGCTCTAACTCATTGTTCTGACGCGTCTTTGCGATTCTTGGTGACTCCGTCTAATCGCAAAACGCTATAGCCTTTCCCGCAGAAATCGGCGTGTCAGTTTCATGCCCGTCGGCGAAATGGTGTGGCCGACGCCGCGCACTATATGGCTTTCCACCGTCATGGCGGCCTCCTGCAGCATGGCGCGGGCCCGCCGGGTTTCCTCGGACGGCACCGCTTCGTCGGCGCTGCCATGCACCAGCAGCACCGGCGTCGCCAGGGCGGGCGTGAACGGCTCGGGGGCGACGAAGCGGCCTGAGAGCAGGACCAGGGCCCCCACGGGCCAGCGTCCGCGGGCCACGGCATCGAAGGCCAGGGTCGCCCCCTGCGAGAAGCCGACCAGAGCGACCCGGTCCAGCCGGTCCGCCAGTCCGTGTGCGTCAACGAGGGAGCGGATCAACGCATCGAAGGCCGGCCTCGCGGCGGCGATACGCGCCAGCCGGTTTTCCGGCGTGACGCCTTCCAGGCTGTACCATTGCCGGCCCGGTCCCCGCTCATAGGCAAAGGGCGCATCCGGCGCGATCACGGCGGCATGAGGCAGGGAGCGCCGCAGCACACCCGCCAGCGGATCGAGATCATAACCGAAGGCGGCAACACCGTGCAGCAGAATGACCAGGCCGTGAGTTACCGGATCAGTCACGGCGCACCCGGCAATCTCAGCGGCTCCCGCCCGCCCTGCTGCGCAGCGCCATGCCGGTCATCAGCAAGGCGAAGCCATAGAACAGGAGCTCGACGCCGAGCAGAATGCCGAGCAGCGAGGAGGCCGATTGCTGGAAGTCCGAGAAGATCAGCACCGCCAGCAGAATGGAAATCAGGCCCGAGAGCAGCAACCAGGTCCAATTGGCGGAGGAGCGGATATTGAAGGCCACGATCACCTTGGCAAGGCCGTAGACCAGGAACATCGCCCCCAGCAAAGCCGTCAGCGAGACCACGCCGGCCAGGGGATTGAGCAGCAGGGAGGCTCCGAGCAGCAGCGCCAGAATGCCCATGAGCGCCGTCATCAGGAAGCCGCCCCACGCCCGGATCACCGTGGCATGCACCAATTGACCCACGCCGAGCACGATGAAGGCCCAGGCGGCCCAGACCACCACCACCAGCGAGGCGAAGCCGGGATGGATCAGCGCCAGAATGCCGCCGATCACCGCGATCACGCCGAGAATGACGAACCAGGGCCAGGACCGCTGCAGAACTTCCATCGTCGTCTCCCGTTCCACCGTTCAAGAACGGAAGGCAACATAGCATTGCCGCCGCTGGATTCGAGCGTTCGACGGCAATATGGTTTCGACGGCCCTTCGGCCTGTCCCGGCCGGTCGCCGGCCCTCCGGCAGCCGCCTGCAATATCCTGCCTCCGCCGCACACGTCGCTTTCCGGCAATTCGGCGGCGCGCTTAAGCCGCAGGCGGGCGACGCATTCCCCTATTCAAGTCTGAGGTCCAGAATTCTCGGGAGAACGCCATGACGGACGCAGCCGACAACGCCACGCATACCGAAGCTCCGTCCGCCTCGCGCCGCGGGCGTGATGCCCGCCGGGCCGCCCGCGTGCAGCGCGGCGGCACCTCGGTGCCCTATATCAGCCGCAACATCCCCCTCACGGAGGTGCTCTCCGAAGAGGCGATGCAGATCATCGAGCACAATGCCGAAACGCTGCTGGAGGAAGTCGGCATCGAGTTTCGCGAATATCCGCGCGCTCTCGAACTGCTCAAGGCGGCCGGCTGCGACATCAAGGGCGAGCGCGTGCGCTTCCCGCGCGGCCTTGCCCGCAAGCTGATCCAGACCGCCCCCTCGCAATACACCCAGCATGCCCGCAATCCCGAGCGCAATGTCGTCATCGGCGGCAACAACACGGTGTTCGCGCCCAATTACGGCTCGCCCTTCGTGCACGACCTCGACAAGGGCCGGCGCTACGGCACCATCGAGGACTTCCGCAATTTCGTGAAGCTGGCCTATGCCAATCCTTATGTGCACCATTCGGGCGGCACGGTGTGCGAGCCGGTCGACCTGCCGGTGAACAAGCGCCATCTCGAGATGATCTATGCGCATATGCGCCTCTCGGACAAGCCGTTCATGGGCTCGGTCACGGCCCCCGAACGCGCCCAGGACACGGTCGACATGGCCAAGATCCTGTTCGGTGAGGAGTTCATCCAGCAGAACACGGTGTGCACCAGCCTGATCAACGCCAATTCGCCGATGGTGTGGGACAACACCATGCTGGGGGCGGCCGACGTCTACGCCCAGAACAACCAGGCCTGCATCATCACGCCCTTCATCCTCTCCGGCGCCATGAGCCCGGTGACGGTGGCCGGAACGCTCACGCAGGTGCTGGCCGAGGTGCTGGCCGGCGTCTCCTTCCTGCAGTTAGTGCGTCCCGGCGCGCCCGCCATCTTCGGCACCTTCGTCTCCACGCTCTCGATGCAGTCGGGCGCGCCGACCTTCGGCACGCCGGAGGCCGCGCTCGCCATCTACGGCGCGGGCCAGCTCGCCCGCCGCATGAAGCTGCCCTTCCGCTCCGGCGGCTCGCTCTGCGCCTCCAAGATCCCGGACGCCCAGGCCGCCTATGAGAGCGCCAACACGCTGATCCCGGCGATGTTCGGCGGCGTGAACTTCATGCTGCATTCGGCCGGCTGGCTCGAAGGCGGTCTCTCCGCCTCCTACGAGAAGTTCGTGATGGATTTCGACCAGCTCGGCGCCATGCATGTGCTGGCCAAGGGCGTCGACATGTCCGAGAACGGCCAGGCCATGGACGCCTTCCGCCAGGTCGAGCCGGGCGGCCACTTCCTCGGCTGCGCCCACACCCAGGCCAATTTCGAGACCGCCTTCTACCGCTCCACCATCTCCGACAACAATTCGGTGGAGCAGTGGGAAGCCGAGGGCAAGCAGGACGCCGCCCAGCGCGCCAACAAGATCTGGAAGAAGACGCTGGCCGATTACGAGGCGCCCGCCATCGACCCCGGCAAGGACGAGGCCCTGCGCGATTTCATCGAACGCAAGAAGGCCTCGATGCCGGACGCGAATTACTGAAGTGCCTGCCCATCCCTGTCCCGGCCAGGAGAGGGATGGGCGCGCCGATCCGGCTTCGCCTCCT
Source organism: Labrys sp. LIt4 (assembly GCF_017813775.1). Classification (NCBI taxonomy): domain Bacteria; kingdom Pseudomonadati; phylum Pseudomonadota; class Alphaproteobacteria; order Hyphomicrobiales; family Xanthobacteraceae; genus Labrys; species Labrys sp. LIt4. Next base: position 138 of record NZ_JAGIPY010000026.1, on the reverse strand, counting down.
AGAGCGTTTTCCAGAACAGTTGATAGACTTTTCGATTAAGAAAACGCGTCAAAACAAGGAATTAGTCTCCCGTGAAGTAGTCGCGTTCAAGGGGCTTTGCCGTTGGCGGTGCGCGATCGCGAGCCGACGAGCGCGGCC
>NZ_JAGIPY010000128.1:0-238 GCF_017813775.1 Labrys sp. LIt4 | reverse complement strand
GCTGTACCGGCGTCTGAGACCACGCGCTGGATGGGTTCGAATAGCTCGATATTCCACAGCCTTGGCTAAAATTTGGGTGAGAGCTCTCTACATCACGTTAGTCTGATGTATCAAAGTCTGATAGTTAAATTTGGTACCCGTACGTTCCGCCGTGTTGGGATCGAAAGGGTTTCTCCCTGCTGAAAAATATGTCCCGATGGGAATTGAGGCCCGCGTATTCGCCACGGTATACAAGTCA
>NZ_JAGIPY010000127.1:0-239 GCF_017813775.1 Labrys sp. LIt4 | reverse complement strand
TGTACTCACTGAGCCAACGTTTCTGGTTGTATCCAAGGTTGGACAGCGACCCAGAGCATCGCCACCACCAATGTGGACGCCAAGGGGCCATCGCGAGGTTATTCGCTTAGAACGGCACCTTGCCAAGTAAACCGACGGCTTGGTAGTACATGGAGTTTGGTGCCATGCTTTTACCACAGATAATTTGGCCCTCCTATACGAGTTAATCATCATCACATTACTTGCGCTCACCGACATAA
>NZ_JAGIPY010000025.1:74575-81238 GCF_017813775.1 Labrys sp. LIt4 | reverse complement strand
GAGGGCGGTTCGGCCGGCTCGGTCGCCGCCAAGCATGTCATGCACATCGCCTCGCATGTCTCGGGCTATACCAGCGGGCCGGAAACCGACGTGCGCCTCGCCATGGGCTCGACCGACCGCAACCATCTCACCAAGTTCGAGCGCAGCTTCACCTATGTGCCCGGCAAGCGCTCGGCGGGAGACTGGAACTTCCTTACCCCCGGCTCCGTGCCCTCGGGCGAGACGCCGAGCCTGATCTCGCTGCCGGGCAACGAGGCTTATGAGCTCTATGAATATCCCATGGTCGGCGGCTATGGCTCGGACAGCGCCTCGGAAGGCATCGCCAATGACCGGGTCGAGCGCCAGTCCAAGCTGAGGATGCAGGCGGCCGAGGCCGATTACGAACGCATCGAAGGGGCCTCCACCATCCGCACGCTCTCGCCCGGCCGGCGCTTCAAGCCCTATGACGTCGCCAATCCCGGCAATGCCTATGAGGAGCACGTCACCTTCCAGATCGTGCATGTGGCGCGCGACCGCTCCTATGAGACCAATGAAGGGGATCCGGACTATTCCAACCGCTTCATGGCCCTGCCGAGCCGGGTGCCGGCCACGCCCCACCGCTCGACGCCGCGCCCGCGCATCGACGGCACCGACATCGCCATCATCGCCGGCCCGCCGGGCGAGGAGATCCACCCCGACAAATATGGGCGGGTGAAGGTGTGGTTCCCCTGGGACCGCCGCGCCAAGAAGGACGGCACCGACACCTGCTGGATCCGGGTGGCGCAGAACTGGGGCGGCGGCAATTGGGGCGGCCAGATCATCCCGCGCGTGGGTATGGAAGCGATCGTTTCCTATCTCGGCGGCGACCCCGACAGGCCGATCATCACCGCGCTGGTGCCGAATGCCGCGCAAAACGTGCCCTACCAGCTGCCCGAGCACAAGACCAAGAGCATCTTCCGCTCCAACACCTACAAGTCCAAGGACCCGACCAAGTTCAACGAATTCTCCTTCGAGGACGCGCCGGGCCAGGAGAATTTCCACCTGCACGCCCAGAAGGACATGACGAGCAAAGTGCTCAACAACCAGATCCACACGGTGGATGCCAGTGCCCTGCATTCCTACGGTCAGCAGCACCAGCTCACCGTGGGCGCCAATATGAACCATCAAGTCGGCGGCGGGCTCAACCAGGTGGTGGGGGCGACGACGGGCGCCGGGGCGGCTGCCCTCCTGGCGCCGCTCGCCGGCCTGATGGGCCAAAGCGCCGGCATGCTGCAGCAGGCCATGGCGATCGCCGTGCAGGCGGCCGCGAGCCAGCCGGGCAGCGGCGGTGGGGAGGAAGGAGGCGGTGCGACTGGGACGGGTGGTGGCCAATCCCAGCCTAGCAATGGCGGCATATTCTCAACTCCACCTTTCGTGCCGCCCGCCGATGTTGGTGGGCAGGGCGGCTTAGCCGGCGGTATTGCCAGCGCCTTGACAGGCAATTTGCTCGGCGTCGCCTCGGGTGGTTTCGATAAAGCCCTGATGACAGCCGCCAATGTCGCGGCTCCAGCCCTCTTCCAGACCGGCGGCGCACCGATAGCCGCAGCCGGTACGGCCGCCCTTGGCGCTCTCGGGGCGCTCATAGGGGGTGGGGATCATAACCTGACGGTTGGCCGGATGCAGACCAGGAATGTGGGTGTGGCCTCAACAGAGCAGGTCGGCACGGCTAAGATTACGACGGTGGGCGCGGTTGCGATGGAACGAGTTGGGCACACCAAGACAATTAAAGTTGGTGAGCAATTCATTATCGAATGCGGAGCTTCAAAACTGATCATGAACAAGGAGGGACATGTTGTCATCCTGGGTACGAAGTTTCATTTCGAAGCCAGCGGGCATGTGCAGGTGATCGGTCATCCCATTGATCACAATCTGTGAGGCCTCTCTATGCTCGGCAAGAATAGTACTCCCTTTGCCGCAATCGCATTCGAGCAGATGCATCGAGACGGGGATAACATGGCAGTGGTCGCCGTGCGTGGGTCATATGAACTATCCGCCGACGGTGAGCTGAATATCGGCCCTTCCCAAGCCGTGGTTTTGGCAGATGAATATGAAGGAGATCCGCATACCACGCCGCTGTTGCGTGTATCCGACTTAATCCCGTTCAAACCGGCCAGCGATGTCACGATTCTTGGCTATGCTTACTCGCCAAAGGAACAGAATTGCCCTTTCCACTTCGGCCTCAGCATTGCTGGGCGCGAATATTGGCTTCGTTGCCATGGCGAGCGGACCTGGGAAGCTGTTGGTCGGGATTGGCAAGCGTTAGCTCAATCTACAAAAGACAGTATGCACCAGCACGCAGCTTCAAGCTACATCTGGAAGTTGAGTGCTTCAGTGCCTTTGTCTCGCATTCCACTCGACTATGCCATGGCCGCGGGTGGCGAAATTGTTGGCGCACAGCGGTATTTGGCTGATCCTCGAAATCCGCGTGGTGCGGGCATTTTACATCCAAGTTTCGTTCTGGATAATAAAAACTTTCCTGCACCATCAATCGATAGCGAAGAGGCACCCGTCACTTCTCCATTTGAAGCCTCCGAACCCCAGGGGACGGCGCCAATACCCCCTTGGTGGGCCTGGCGCCAGCGTTATGCGGGTACATACGACGATACGTGGAAGCGAGAACGTTATCCACAATTACCAAAGGATTTTAGTTATAGCTTCTATCAAAGCGGGCACCCGAAACTTGTATGGAAGGAATATTTGCGGGGAGATGAAACTATTACCTTATATCGTCTTACGCAGAGTAAGGAGCGATTGACCTTTGTGCTACCCGCTATGGTCCCAATTGCCCGATTCCTGTGGCGAGATGATCGTGAGGTAATTGCTCGCCTCAATCTCGACGGCGTTCACATCGACATGCGAGAAGGGCCCCCCTGGCGTGTTGATCTGACTTGGCGGGCTTGGATCGCAGTCTGCCCCCTTTTCTTCAAGGTAGATCTCAAACTAGCGAGACTCGATCACCCTTTACTGCATGATCTGCCGATAGTTGGTGAATTTGGTTTGGAAGATGCGCCGGGGCGCCGGATGGAGGAGCAATATGAGCGTTAATCCATCGTCGCAGCTTCCCTCGCAAGTAGCATCGCCCTTGCAACCTCTGTCTCTCAGGACAACCCCCAATCCGCTCGAGGGAAGCCGTGACACGGGTAAAGGGCTTCTAGTTTCGATTCTGCCAGATATTTGCTGGACGCCGGTTGGCGGTATCATGGTTCCAGTACCTTACATCATTCACGCTTATCAAGCCGACGATGCGAACACGACTGCAAGCGTCCGGCAGACAAGCCTGCGCTCTCACACTGCCAAATCATTGATCACCAAATGCTATGGGGACGAGGCTGGGACTGGAGGTGGTATTTTTTCTGGTACGACCGCTAGCATCTGTGAGCCAAAAACTTGGTCTCCTACTGTACGTTTTGAAGGGCACGGTGTCGTTAGGCATACCGATTTGTGGTGGATGAACAAGCGCAACACCATTGGTAAGCTCAGCTATATCGAGGACGTTGATGTCCACCAGCCCGCGACAGCTCACGGCCTACCTCCAACGCCGACTGAAAAGGAGGGCGTTGTCAGTGATGCGATTCCTGATCCGCTGAGAGGGGTGTACGCACAAAACGCCGCGCCAAATCCTCAGTTCGCAGGAAGTGCTCTGCCAAATTCACAAGTGAATCCAACACCGAGTCCAGTAAATCCGCCATCTCCAAGCGTAAGACCACCAGTATCTCCGCCAGGAAGTAATGTAATTAGAGGGCCGTGGCCTACATCTATACCTCCAGAATTGACGAGTCCTACCGCTGCTGCCAGGCTTGGACCTTTAGTGGGAGGAATAACTATAATAGGGGGCGGTCTAGGCTTGTGGTCAGGGAATATAATTGCAAATAATCCCGACGCTTTTGATACAGAAGATAATCCCATGTTGGGTGCCATGATGGGGGATGGCGCTGTTCTCGCCGCTGTTGCTAAGATGAACCGAGATCGACGGGACGCTGAGCAAGAGCAGCCGCAGGCCCAACCCAATGTGCGGACCTCGCAGGATCCAAAAAGGCGCCTCCAGTACCCTTGTATTGTTGGTACATATTCCCAGATTAAGTCGATTTGCTCAGCTGCACAATGTGAGGGACAGGCCCATCACATCATTCCTGATTTTACTAAGCGATATGGTAATCGGGAGGATGGTGTAGCAGGTCGGAAGCGCATACCAGGCATGCCCACATTTAATGATGGAGCGTCCATCTGTTTGAATGGCATGGCTGCGGAGGAGCAATCAGAGCATGCTGAAGCTCACGGTGCGGATGCTCTCATTGAGGGGTTAGGCTCTGGAAAGTCCTACTATCCAGCTGGAACGGCACCTATACTGTTAATTGCTGCGGAAGCCACCAACCAGCTCTTGATGATGAAAGCAGGGGATATAGAGTGCATCGCGAAAATTCGAGCCGCTGTTGCCGCAGAACTTTTACCAGTCAATTCGAATTTGCTAGGTAGGACAACACCAGATGCACTGCCTCCGATTGGTTCACCGCAATATGACGCGTTGAGCCGGGGCATGACAGCGACTAGACATTGATGCGAGGGTATCTACATGATCACAACAGCTTCCCCACCGCCGCTGACTTTCTCGCGAATGCGCGCTGTATCTAAGGATATTCTTTATATCGCAGCTGTGCCGGATGCAAATGAAGTTGGTTCGGCTTTTACGCGCCTTTGTCAATATAATAACGGAGATTGGTCGTTTAGAAATTATGATTTCTCGACTGAGAGTCTCGCCTTGTTCAAAGCTCCATCGGTTGAATTCCGAGTGATGTATGTTCTCTCCGGTTCGGGTGAAGTCCGAAATGTCGACGATGAATATGCTCGCGAGTACACTGTAACCCCCGAACAGGCGTCTGACTTCAAAAGAAAATACCGCATGGGGCGATCGCTCAATATGCGGCAGATCGGAGATCGACTCTATGTCGTCGGAGATGGTGGGCAGAATTTCAGAAGGGAAGCTGACGGGTTATGGAGTCCGTTAGATACGTCGATTTTTGATCCCTATGTTTCGTCAGATTGGGCGGAAGAGGCCCTCGATCCCGCTGGAGGCTGGGACAAGTTGTTCAAGTTATTTGAGGAAAATACATCTGAAGCCACGGAGTTCAGACGGAAGGGAGAGCTCCGAGCCCGAAATACCATGCTTACCCGTGTTTATGGACTTTCAGAGGATGATATTTATCTTTGCGGAGCAAAAGGGGCCTTTTTTCATTGGGACGGCTCGGTAATGCGGAAGATCGCAGGTGATTTCTCAGAATCGCTGACAGGAATTGTCGCTGAAAGCCATAGTAAGGTATGGGTCTGTGGACGCGGCGGTTTACTTATGGTGGGAAATGCCGATGAGGGATTTCGTATTATATCGAACACAGGTATACACGCATTCACTTCTATAGCTATATTTGATGGAATAATATACTTAAGCAGTATATCTCAACCTCGTGGTTTGTTCATGTACGATGGCAGAAATTTCCAGCGTGTTCATTCGAGTTTAACGCCCGGCATCGAAGATGTAAGTCAAATTGATGCTGTGGATGGTGCTTTGTGGGTGATGGGGCAGAAGGATATTCTACGCTTTGATGGCACTCAATGGGAGAGAATTCAACATCCTGAAAATCCACCAATTGGGCGGTAAAGGGGCTTTAGTAGGATGACCCCCAGCCAGATGTGTGCAGGCGTTAATCGGCTAGTTGAGCCTCTTTTCTTTCCGCTACTTTGTGAAGAGCTCAATATATTATTGCCTCGCTGGGAGAGCATTCACGATACTCCTTTTGAGGTGAATTCACGATCTCATGCATTGATTTTACACTTTAAGTATTGGGAAAATTCGAGGAGCGGCACAGCGGACGAGCAGAGTTTGATTCTTGAGAAAATCACATTTTTCAGAGATGCAAATCTGCCATTCGACCTTGACCGTGATAATGAAACACCAGTGACTGCGCTTTTAAAACTTAGCCGCGATACTGTAAGGGGAGAGGAACAGTCGATATCGCATTTTATGACTGAAGGGCTTGTGGTCGAGGTTGCATTCGGGGCCGACTTCGTTGGAATCCAGCGAGTGCGCGTGGCGCGACTGGGCGCGCCAATTGGGCATAACGATTTCACGAGACGGTAAGTTTTTGCCTCCATTTTTGCGGCTCTGTTGGGCGGCGCTTGTGATTGACGCCGTCCGCGCCATTGGCGCGTAAGGTGCTGGCCCGCCATAGAGCGTCTCAATTACGGCGGTAGTGCGCTCTATTCGGCACCTAGGTGGGGCGCGTCGTGCCTTTATGTCTCGGCTTGCACGTATCATGGTTCCCGGTCTGCCTTATCATGTCACCCAGCGGGGCAATGGGCGGCAATGCACCTTCTTTGGTATCGAGGATTATGCCTTTTACGGTGACTGCCTCACGGTCCATCGCCAGGTTGCCGGCGTCGAGGTGTGGGCCCGGTGCCTGATGCCCCATCACATGCATCGCATTCTCGTGCCGCCTAATCCGGATGGCCTGCGGCGGGCCTTGGCGCCAACCATCGGCGCTATGCCGGCCATGTCCATGCGCGTGAGAAGCGGACGGGGCATTTTTGGCGAGGGTGCTATGGCGCGGTTGCCATGGATGAGGCGCATCTCCTGCACGCGGTGCGCTATGTCTG
>NZ_JAGIPY010000025.1:0-74475 GCF_017813775.1 Labrys sp. LIt4 | reverse complement strand
GCCGCGAGGTGAGACCGGGGAAACGCGGGCCTAAGCCCAAGGAAGGATAGTTGGCGTCAGTCGGGTGGGCGGGTCAGAATAGAATGCACTGTCACCGTAATTCCATTTTCGTCCAGTCGTCAGCAGGAGCTAGAGGCTTACGCAGCGGAGATGAGAGAAAATCGTTGTAAGATGGATGTGCGTTTGTCGACGTGCGATGGTAATCCTGCCCTGAACTCGAATTATACATGAAAAAAATTGGATATTTAGATGTCGAAATCAGATATGCTCTCCTACCTATTGGATAATTTTGGGGGGCCCGAGCAGGCTACAAAAGTCTCTGATAAAGAAATTTCTAAGTATTTTGATAAGGTTCCGGAAACAATTCTTAAATTTTGGCGCGATCACGGTAGAGGATCCTATTTGAATGGCTTCTTTTGGTTCTGCGACCCGGCGCTCTTGCAGCCTATACTAAGAACGCTCTTTGAGGGAGATCCAGAGTATAATGCAGAAGATATGACCACAGTTGGTTATTCCGCGTTTGGCTCTCTGGAGGTATGGGATAAGACAAGGCGGATTATAGGAATAGATTTTCTTACTTCCACAATTTACTCTCCTCCAGATGAATATTATTTGGATTTAAGTACAGGAGAGAGGTTGGATGATAATATACTTGTGCAAACCCCGATGACTTCTTTTATAAATTCGGATAGAGATGATTTTGATGAAGCGCTCGCGACTCTGGGTAAGTTAGAGCCTGGCGAGATTTATGGTTACGCTCCGGTCCTTCAATTAGGTGGATCTCAAGACGTAGAGCACTTACATCGGACCAAGATCGTCGAACATCTTGCAATGATCTGCGGGCTGTCTCGGTTTAATCTTACTCGCTTGACTCCCCCAGATCCCCCAGCCTTTCCGTTTGGACGTCTTGAAGTTATTCGCCCTGTTGGTCCATTGACGCGCCAGTGACAGGCGGGTGGCTTCTGAAGGACATCAGGACTAAATTACAGGCTTGGGGTGGACTGCGCTTTTTAAAGCATCTGGTTCACTGCGTGCTCTACATCGTGAGGGTTTTCGTCGACGACTGCCCCTGGATTGGCGCGAGTTCATCTCCCGGTTAGGAAGATGGGATCAGCAATCTTAGCTGTTACACAGTTCACTCTATTGCCTGCACCAAGTTCGGCTCCATCCTACCTTGATGGCTCAGCTTTCACGTATCGTGGTTCCCGGTCTGCCCTATCATGTCATCCAGCGCGGCAATGGGCGGCAGCGCACTTTCTTTGGTATCGAGGATTATGCCTTTTACGGTGACTGCCTCACGGTCCATTGCCAGGCTGCCGGCGTCGAGGTGTGGGCCTGGTGTTTGATGCCCAATCACGTGCATCTCATTCTCGTGCCGCCTGATCCGGATGGCCTGCGGCGGGCCTTGGCGCCAACCCATCGGCGCTATGCCGGCCATGTCCATGCGCGTGAGAAGCGGACGGGCATTTTTGGCGAGGGTGCTATGGCGCGGTTGCCATGGATGAGGCGCATCTCCTGCACGCGGTGCGCTATGTCTGTATCAATCCGGTTCGGGTCGGCCTTTGGAACGAACTCGGGATTGGCGCTGGGCCAGCACGAGGGCCCATCTTCTGGGGCAGGAAGACTGTATCACCAGCCTTGCGCCGGTTCGCCAGCGCGTCGCCGATTTCTCCGATCTGCTCGATAATGTGGATGAGACGATGTTCAACCGCATCCGCCGGGCGGAGAGTGTCGGACGCCCGCTTGGCGACGACGCCTTCATCGACCGCATCAGGGTATTGACGGGCCGCGAGGTGAGACCGGGGAAACGCGGGCCTAAGCCCAAGGAAGGATAGTTGGCGTCAGTCGGGTGGGCGGGTCAGGGGTCAGAATAGAATGCACTGTCACCGTAATTGAATCGAAACCATAGATTCGAGCAGTGAATGATTAATAGAGGATAAGTCAGTGGATATTTTTGCAAAACTTCGTACAGACGTTGACTTTAACTTAAGTCAAGTTGATGACGTTAATATTATCGATCAATCTGGATGCACGCTCCTACAGGAAGCAATTTCCTATAGACCTGAATTTGCAAATGCTTTCATTGAGGCAGGAGTTAATTTAAATAATCAAGACAAAAATGGACAGACTGCCTTACAATATTCCATTGCGAAGGGATTGTACGATATATCTGATAATATTATTGCAGCGGGGTGTGATTTAGAATTGATTGATAAGTATGGAAACGGCCCACTGTGGACAGCCGTGCTGAATCCGAAGCCGAACTATGAACTTATTCGCAAATTAATTGAGTTGGGAGCCGATAAGTTCCATAAAAATAATGCTGGTAAATCTCCGTACGATATGGCTATCGTAAAAGGGTTTCCGGAGATGCTTTCCGTTTTTGGGGCATAGTCGTGGGACAAGGACATTTCACTTTCAGTCCTTTGCATGCTGTATGCGCATGGATCGTGACTTAACCAGTTTTGTCATCCATCGGCAACTAGAGTCTCGGCGGATTTCGCGCCATTAGGCGGAGGGCTAGCCGTCGCCGGCTCGGCTTGGCTTGAATTGCGGCGTGATACGCGATTATGGTGACAGCGCACTCAACTGACTGTACCTGATGCGTGTGGAGTGCAACCCCCGAAGTGAGACACTTAAATTTGAGTGACGGGGTAAGAACCCCGACGCCGAGGGCAGACACCCCACTTCCCCTATTCCCCGGCCTCGCGCATGATGGCGCGCGCCTTTCCGGCGCCCATCATGCCAGCAGGGAAACAACCATGCCGAACGACCCCTCCGATGCCATCAGCGCCTTCGGGCCGGATTTTCCGTTTGCCTATGACGCGTGGCTGGCCCATCCGGCCGGGCTCGGCGCCGTGCCGGCCGACAAGCATGGCAAGCGCGTCGCCATCATCGGGGCGGGAGCGGCCGGGCTGGTGGCGGGCTATGAGCTGATGCGCCTGGGCTTGCGGCCGGTGCTCTATGAATCGGCTCGGCTCGGCGGGCGGCTGCGCTCGCAGCGTTTCGAGGGCACGGACGGCATCATCGCCGAGCTCGGCGGCATGCGTTTCCCGGTCTCTTCGCGCGGCTTCTATCATTATGTCGACAAGCTCGGCCTGGAGACGCGGCCCTTTCCCAATCCGTTGACGCCGGCAGCCGGCTCCACCGTGATCGATCTGGAGGGCGAGACCCTCTATGCCCGCACGCTGGACGACCTGCCCCCGCTCTACCGCGAGGTCGCCGACGCCTATCACCAGGCCCTGGAGGAGGGGGCCCAGTTCTCCGCGCTGCAGGCGGCGATGCGGGCGCGCGATGCCAGACGCATCAAGGAGCTGTGGGATCCGATCGTGCGCGATTGGGACGAGCGCACCTTCTATGATTTCGTGGTGTCGTCGCAGGCCTTCCGCAAGCTCTCCTTCCGCCATCGCGAGGTGTTCGGGCAGGTGGGCTTCGGCACCGGCGGCTGGGATTCGGATTTCCCCAATTCGATGCTGGAGATCCTGCGCGTCAATCTCGGTGCCTTCGACGACGAGCAGCGCTATGTCGTCGGCGGGGTCGAGCAGGTGGCGCAGGGCATCTGGTCCAAGGCGCCGGAAAAGCTCGCGCATTGGCCGGCCGGCACCACGCTGGCCGGGCTCAACGCCGGCGCCACCAGGGGGCGGGCGCAGGCGATCGCCCATAACGGCAAGGGCGGCTTTGCCGTGACGGATCAATGGGGCAATCGCGACGATTACGAGGCGGTGGTCGTCACCTGCCAGAGCCATCTGCTCACCACCTCGATCGCCGCCGAGGAGAACCTGTTCGACCAGAAGCTGTGGATGGCGCTCGACCGCACCCGCTACATGCAGGCGGCCAAGACCTTCATCATGGTCGACCGCCCCTTCTGGAAGGACAAGGACCCGGCCACCGGCCGCGATTTGATGTCGATGACGCTGACCGACCGCATCACCCGCGGCACCTATCTGTTCGACAATGGCGACGACAGGCCGGGCGTGATCTGCCTGTCCTATTCCTGGATGACGGATGCGCTGAAGGTGCTGCCGCTGCCGGCCGAGCGGCGGGTGGAGCTCGCCCTCTCCGCCCTCGGCAAGATCTATCCCGGGCTCGATATCGCCAGCCACATCATCGGCTCGCCGATCTGCGTGAGCTGGGAAGCGGACGAGAACTTCCTCGGCGCCTTCAAGGGCGCGCTGCCGGGGCATTATCGCTACAATCACCGCATGTACGGCCATTTCATGCAGGCCGACCTGCCTGAGAGCCAGCGCGGCATCTTCATGGCCGGCGATGGCGTGAGCTGGACGCCGGCCTGGGTCGAAGGCGCGGTGCAGACGGCGCTCAATGCCGTCTGGGGCGTGATGACCCATCTCGGCGGCCGCTCTCCGGCTGAAAATCCAGGCCCCGGCGATCTCTATCCCACACTGAAGCCGATCGATCTCGGGGATTGAGGGGAAAGGGAGGCAAGCGGCCGGCAGGGCGCATTCCCATGTGCCAGCCTGGTTGGAACGGGCGATCGAACACGGTGTGCCGATCTCCAGATCGGCATTTTTCTAAAGTGTTTTGCGATTTGGCGGAGTCGCCAAGAATCGCAAAGACGCGTGGAACCAAAGAGTCAGAGCAAACAAGTGCTTCCGTCTAAACGCGCTTTGCTCTGGTCGCGGCGGTGTCGCTTCCCAGAGGAAGACGCAGAAACGCTCTGAAATGCGGATCCGGAGATCGGCACACCAATGTCACCCCGCCCGGAAAAATCCTCCGATGCGTTCGCGCAGCCACTGATGGGCCGGATCGCCCTGGCGGCGCGGGTGCCAGATCTGGGTGAAGGGCACGGCAGGCAGGGCGAAGGGCGGTTCGAACAGGCGAAGGCCGTCAGCCTCGATCGAGGGCGGCAGGATGCCGCGCGCCACGGTGAGAATGATGTCCGTGCCGGCGATCAGGCGCGGCGCCACGCCCCAATGCGGCAGGGTCAGGCAGATCCGCCGCCTGTGGCCGAGCGCGGCGAGAGCGCGGTCGATCTCGTTCTCGACATCGGCACGCAGCGCCACCAGGGCATGCGGGCGGGCGAGATAGGCAGCAAGGTCGAGCCCGCCGGAAGGCGGCTGGCCTGCCGCGTCGGCGAGGCAGACATAGCGGTCCTCGAACAGGAGGCTGCGGGCCAGCTGCTTGCCGAGATCGGGAAACACGGCCAGGGCCAGGTCGATTTCGCCATCGAGGATCTGGGCCTCCATCGCCTCCCGGCTCGCCTGGGTGACGAGCAGGTCGCTGTGGGGCGCCTCGGTGCGCAGGAGCGGCACGAGCTTCGGCAGCAGCACGGCGGCGCCATAGTCCGACATCGCCAGGCGGAAGGTGCGACGCTCGCTCGAGGGATCGAAGCCGGCCGGGGCGAGCAGATGCCGCATGCGGTCGAGCGCCTCGCCGAGATGAGGCTGGATCTCGAGCGCCCGTGCCGTCGGGCCGAGGCCGCCGCCCTGGCGCACCAGCAGGGGATCGTCGAACAGCAGGCGCAGCCGCGCCAGGGCATGGCTGACGGCCGGCTGGCTCCTGTTCAGGCGCAAGGCCGCGCGCGAGACGTGGCGCTCCGCCAGCAGGGCCTCGAGCACGGTGAGCAGGTTGAGGTCGATACCGGCAAGATTATTCATGCGATGCATACTAGGGATAGGAAATCGGAATTTCCATCTGATTACGGAATGGCATAGCTCTTCCGCGACTGAAGGAGAGCGCCGATGACCAACCCCGCTTCCATTCTTTTGCTGCTGCCGGCCCTGATCGCAGGCGCGGTCGTGCCGTTCCAGGCGGGCGCCAATGCCACGCTCGGCCGCCTGCTCGGCCATCCGCTCTGGGCCACCCTGGTTTCACTGGCGGTGAGCATCGCGGTGATCCTGCCGGTGATGGCGGCCTTCCGCGTATCGGCCCCCAGCATCGACGCCGCATCGAAGGGGCCGTGGTGGATCTGGACGGGCGGTCTGGCCGGCGTGATCTACATCACCGCCGCGCTTCTGCTGGCCCCCCGGCTCGGTGCCGCCAATTTCATGGTGGCGGTGATCGCCGGTCAGATGATCGCCTCGCTGGCGATCGATCATTTCGGCCTAATGGGTTTTGCGGCAAGGCCGGTCAATCCGGCCCGCCTCGCCGGCGTCCTGCTCATCCTCGGCGGCATGGCGGTGACGCAATGGGCCAACACCGCTCCGCTTGCCGCCGCCGAGGCACGGTGAAGGGCTGGCGGGAAGGGGCGCGAGTACCCTTCTCCCCTTGCGGGAGAAGGTGCCCTGAAGGGGCGGATGAGGGGTGTTAGCACTCCCTTTGCCAGGTTGCGTTTCTCCCCTCATCCGGCGCTGCGCGCCACCTTCTCCCGCAAGGGGAGAAGGATTGCGGCGCTACGCGTCCTTCGATACCAGGATCTTGTCGATGCGCCTGCCGTCGAGGTCGACCACCTCGAAGCGCCAGCCGTCTCGCACGAAGCTCTCGCCGGTCTGCGGCAAGCGGTTGAGTTCGGCCAGGATGAAACCCGCCGCCGTCTCGTAGCCGCCGCGCTCGATCGGCATCGACAGGGTTTCGGCCAGTTCGTCGGCCTGCATCCAGCCTGACACCAGATAGGAGCCGTCCGAGCGCATGGTGATGGCCGGCTCGTCCTCGTCGTCGTCCTGGAAGGCGCCGGTGATCGCCTCCAGCACGTCATTGGCGGTGATCACGCCCTCGAAATGGCCGTATTCGTCGAAAACCAGCGCCATATGCGCCCTGGCGGAGCGCAGGGATTGCAGCACGCTCAGCGCCTCGTTGGTGTCCATCACGATGGGCGCAGCCTGAATATGGTCGCGCACATTGAGGGCCCGGCCGTCGAGCTGGCTCTGGAACAGGTCCTTGACCATGACGACGCCGACGATGTTGTCGTCCTCGCCGTCCTGCACGGGCAGGCGCGAGCGGCTGGTGGCGCGCAATTGCGCCATGATCGTCTTGGCGGAATCGGAAAGGTCGATCACCTCCACGTCGCGTCGCGGCGTCATCAGCGAGCGGGCGCTGCGATCCCCCAAGCGCATGACGCCGGAGATCATGTCGCGCTCTGCCGTCTCCAGCACGCCGGCGCTCTCGGCTTCCTTGAGGATGGTGCGCACTTCCTCTTCCGTCACCTTTTCCTCGCTCTTGCCGCCCTGGCCGAGCAGCCTCAGCACGGCGCGTCCGGAGATGTCGAGCAGGAAGACCAGCGGCGCCGCGCATTTCGACAGGAGCCGCATGGCCGGCGCCACCCGGGCCGCCATGCGCTCGGGATCGCGCAAAGCGATCTGCTTGGGCACGAGTTCGCCGATGATCAGCGACAGATAGGTGATCGCCACCACCACGATGCCGACGCCGAGCGTGTCGGCGGCATTGACGGACAAGCCCTGGGCCTGCAGCCAGCCGGCAAGACGCGTGCCGAGCGTCGCGCCCGAGAAGGCGCCGGAGAGCACGCCCACCAGCGTGATGCCGATCTGGACGGTGGAGAGGAAGCGTCCGGGGTTTTCCAGAAGCTCCAGCGCCGTCGCCGCGCCTCGCTTCTTGCGATCGGCGAGCGCACGCAGCCTGGCTGGGCGGGAGGAGACAATCGCGAGTTCCGACATGGCGAGGACGCCGTTGAGAAGCGTCAGGAAGACGATGATGGCAATGTCGAGGAACAAGGTGCCTTTGAGGGGGTTGCATGCCCGCGACGAATGTCGGGCCGCTTCGAGGGGGCGGAGCATAACGGCATCGGCGGGCTTGGGATAGGGGGCCGGCCAGGCCCGCTATAGCGTTTTGGGATTGGACGGAGTCACCAGGAATCGAAAAGACGCGTCAGGACAATGCGTTAGAGCAAATAAGCGTTAACGCTTGAACGCGCTTTGCTCCAGGGATGGCAGCCATTCAGGGGGGGCGCCGCCTGTCTCATGGAGCGTCAGGATAGGCAAGTAGAGGGCGGATATTCCCTTTGGGAAGGAAAAGTCCGGCTGTGCAAAGCCGGCGAATATGGCATAACGATTCCTGTCTTGTTGCCATTGTCGGCACAGCCAATTCGGGGAATGTACGAATGTCAAAAATTTCCTTCGCGATCGTTGCTCTCGTGGTGTCCGCCCTCACCCTGACCGCCTGCGCCAACACGGTGACCGGCGTCGGCCGGGACGTGAAGGCCACCGGCCGCGCCGTCAAGCACGCGGTGCAGTGAGTTTGGCGCCGGCATCAGCCGGCCCTATAGCGTTTTGCGATTAGACGGGGTCACCTAGAATCGCAAAGACGCGTCAGAGCAATGAGTGAGAGCAAATAAGCGTTCACGCTTGAACGCGCTTTGCTCGAGCGGGCAGTAAGCCGATCAACAAGACGGGCAGCGCTCCTGCGATGCTGCCCGTATCGCCCGCCTCGAAGGCGACGACGTCGGCGAAGCCGAGGTCGAGGCTCGCCGCGCCGATCCGCACCGGGCCGGCGCCGAGCGCTGCCACCAGCTGAAGGCCGTCCTGCGGCAGCGTCAGCAGTCCGGATGCCAGATCATGCCGGGTCACCCGATGGCTGAACCGCCCGCGCCGGGTCATCACGTTGAAGTCGCGGATGGGGCCGTCGACCAAGCTGGCCGTGACGGGTACGTCGCCGGGGAAGGCCAGGGGAGCGGAGGCCGGGGTCAGCCTCACCGCCTCACGCCCTTCGATCGACATGTCGAGGCCCTGGCCCTCGATCAGGGTCAAAGTGCGGTCTATCCGTGGGAACAGCGAGAAGGGGCCGTCGCTCGCCACCTCCGCCACCGACAGGCGCCAGTCGAAATCCTCGAAGCCGGCGCCCTCCGGCGAGGCCGCGATCTCGGTGGTGGTGCCGCCGCCGTTCTTCCAGGGCTTGCGAGCGAGATCGGCGAAACGGATCAGCTTCATGGCGGGTCCCTAGGAGCGCGGTTTCGAAATCATGCTGTTTCGGCGAGGTGTGCGTTGCCCCTCACCCTTACCCTCGCCCCGTAATAACGGGGCGAGGGGCGGCACAGCGGGTGCCAGCGGCTTCCCCAAGCTTCGAAAACGCCCTATTTCAATGCCCTGGCAAACACCAGGCAGGCATTGAGGATGCTGCCGAGCGTTTCGCGCAAGGGTTGGGCGTAGGCAGCATCGAAGGCAACCGGCCAGTTGGCTTCCCCGACCGGGCCGAGCGGCTCGTCGATATAGGAGCGGCAGGCCAGTTCCATCTGCACGGCATGCACACCCTTGTCGGGCTGGCCCAGGCTGCGTGTGATGAAGCCGCCCTTGAAGCGTCCGTTCATCACGGTCTCGCGCCCGCTGGAGCGGCAGAGCGCCTCGATCGTCTCGGCCAGGGCGGGATGACAGGTCACGCCGCCATTGGTGCCGATGTTGAACTCGGGCAGCGTGCCCTCGAACAGGCGCGGAATCACCGAGCGGATCGAATGGCAGTCATAGACGGCGATGTTGCGATGGCGTCCCCTAAGCCTGGCGACTTCGTCGGCCAGGGCCTGGTGATAGGGATCGAACCAGAGGGCGCGCCGTTCGGCGACCTCGGCCGCGCCGGGCGCCTCGCCGTCCTTGTAGAGCGGCTCGCCGTCGAAGCTGGTGGTCGGGCACAGCTCCGTGGTGGCCTGGCCGGGATAGAGCGAAACCCCGGACGGGTCACGGTTGACGTCGATGACCGTGCGCGACATCGGCGTGCGCACGATGGTGGCGTCGAGCCCGGCCGCAAAATCATAGAGCGTCTCGATCCACCAGTCGGTGTCCTTGCGGGCGAGCCAGGGCGAGACCAGCCGCACTTCGATCGCGGCCGGGATCTCGGTGCCCGTATGCGGCAGCGAGACGAGCAGCGGTGCCTGCCCCTGCCGGATCTCAAGCCAATCGGGCCGGCTCATGCCGTGCCCTCCACCACGCTTGCCAGCGTCTTGAGGCCGGCCGCCCTCTGTGCCGCACCGCTCCAGATCAGCGCGGTGGCGGCGGCAATGTCGGGCGCGAAGTGCCGGTCGTCGGAAAGATGCGGCACCTCGGCGCGCAACGCCGCCCGGGCCTGCTCGAGCGCTTCGCTCGATTTCAGCGGCGCGTGGAAGTCGCAGCCCTGCACGGCGGCGAGATATTCGATGCCGATGACATTGGCGGTGTTGCGGCTCATCTCCAGGAGACGGCGGGCGCCGTGGGCGGCCATGGAGACATGGTCCTCCTGATTGGCGGAGGTCGGAATCGAATCGACGCTGGCCGGGAAGGCCCGCTGCTTGTTCTCCGATACCAGAGCGGCGGCGGTGACCTGCGGGATCATGAAGCCGGAGTTGAGGCCGGGCTTGGGCGTGAGGAAGGCGGGCATGCCGGAAAGCGCCGGATCGACCAGCATGGCGATGCGCCGTTCACTGATGGAGCCGATCTCGCACAGCGCCATGGCGATCATGTCGGCGGCGAAGGCGACAGGTTCGGCGTGGAAATTGCCGCCGGAGATCACCTCGCCCGTATCGGTGAAGACCAGCGGATTGTCGGTGACGCCATTGGCTTCGATCGTCAGCGTCGCGGCGGCCTGGCGCAAGAGGTCGAGGCAGGCGCCCATCACCTGGGGCTGGCAGCGCAGGCAATAGGGATCCTGCACGCGCTCGTCCCCGGTAAGGTGCGAGGCGCGGATGGCGCTGCCCGCCATCAGGGCGCGCAACGTGTCGGCGACCTCGGCCTGGCCGCGATGGCCGCGGACCTTGTGGATGCGCGGATCGAAGGGACCGTCCGAGCCGCGGGCCGCATCGGTCGAGAGCGCCCCTGTCACCAGCGCGCCCTGGAACACGCGTTCAGCCTGGAACAGGCCGGCCAGCGCCAGGCCGGTGGAAACCTGCGTGCCATTGAGCAGCGCGAGGCCTTCCTTCGGCCCGAGCACGAGCGGTGACAGCCCGACATGCTTGAGCGCCTCCGTGGCCTCCACCTTCTCGCCCTTGACGAAGAAGGCGCCGACGCCGGTCAGCGCAGCGGTCATGTGCGAGAGTGGCGCCAGGTCGCCCGAGGCGCCCACGGAGCCCTGGCCGGGGACGACTGGGATAAGATCGCGGGCGAGGCAGTCGCGCAGCGTGGTGATGGTCGACCATTGCACGCCGGAGGAGCCCTGGGCCAGGCTGCCGAGCTTGAGGGCCATGATCAGCCGGACGACCTCGACCGGCAGGGAATCGCCGACGCCGGCGGCATGCGAGAGCACGATGTTACGCTGGAGGATGGCGAGATCGGCATTCTCGATGCGCACGCTCGCCAGCTTGCCGAAGCCGGTATTGATGCCATAGACCGGCTCGCCCTTGGCGATGATGTCGGCGACGGCCCGGGCGCTCGCCTCGACCAGCGGGCGGCAGCCTTCGTCCAAGCTGACGGGCGCGCCGTCATAGATGGCGCGCCATTGTGCGAGCGAGACGCTGCCGGGACGCAGCAAAACGGGATTGGTCACTGGCCTCTCCAGATGCGTTGATGTAGCGGATTGAAACCTAGGCGGTAGACGAGTTCGGCCGGGCGCTCGATATCCCAGATGGCAAGATCGCATCGCTTGCCGGCTTCGAGCGTTCCGATGTCCTGGGCCTTGCCGAGCGCCTTGGCGGCATTGCGGGTAACGCCCGCGATGCATTCGTCGACGGTCATGCGGAACAGGGTCGCCGCCATGTTCATGGTCATCAGCAGCGAGGTCAGCGGCGAGGTGCCGGGATTGCAGTCGGTGGCCACGGCCATCGGCACCTTGTGGGACCGGAATGCGGCGATGGGCGGCTGCTTGGTCTCGCGAATGAAGTAGTAGGCGCCGGGCAGGATCACGGCGACCGTACCGGCCGCCTGCATGGCGGCGGCGCCTTCATCGTCGGTATATTCGAGATGATCGGCCGACAGCGCGCCGTAATCGGCCGCAAGCTTGGCGCCGTGCAGATTGGAAAGCTGGTCGGCATGCAGCTTGACCGGCAGGCCGGCCTTCTTCGCCGCCTCGAAGACCTTGCTGATATGCTCGGGCAGGAAGGCGATGCCCTCGCAAAAGCCGTCCACGGCGTCAGCGAGGCCTTCGGCGGCCACGGCGGGCAGCATCTCCCGGCAGACGAGGTCGATATAGGCGTCCTTGTCGCCCTTGGCCTCGACGGGCAGGGCATGGGCGCCGAGAAAGGTGGTCGAGACATTGACCCTGCGCGCCTCGCCGAGGCGGCGGGCGGCGCGCAGCATGGCGAGTTCGGTGCGGGTTTCCAGGCCGTAGCCCGATTTCACCTCAACCGTGGTGACGCCTTCGGCAATCAGATGGTCGAGACGGGGCAGGGCACTGGCGAGCAGTTCGTCCTCGCTGGCAGCGCGCGTGGCGTTGACCGAGGAAACGATGCCGCCGCCCGCCCGAGCGATCTCCTCATAGCTGGCCCCCTTGAGACGCAGCTCGAATTCATGCGCCCGGTCGCCGCCGAAGACCAGATGGGTATGACAGTCGATCAGGCCAGGGGTGATCCAGCGGCCTTCGAGGTCGACGGTCTCGGCCCTGTCACGCATGCCGGCCGGCAGGTCGCTCTCGGGGCCGGCGAAAGCAATACGCTCGCCCTCGGAAAGCACGGCTCCCTGCTCCACGATACCGAGGTCATCCCCGACCAGGGTGGCCAGGCGCGCATTGCGCCACAAACGGAGCCTTTGGCTGTTTGTCGACATCGAGTTCTCCACCCTGCTGTTATGCGGAAACATGTATAGACATATTAATTGACGCGCAAGTGGAATGATGGGAGTTTAGTACCGTTTGGCGCGGGGGGAAAAGCGACGATGATCAAGCAGGCAAAGGCCTCTGGGATTGCGGTATCCGTCAGGATCGGCCAACCTCGCAGCGGGAGCCGTTGATGAACGGCGTCGACCCCCCCGAGCTGGATGCCAAGGCGCAGACGCTCCATCAGCGCATCCTCGGCGATATCGAGCGCCGCATCGTTTCGGGCGAATGGCCGCCCGGCTACCGCATCCCGTTCGAGACCGAGCTGACCGAGATCTATGGCTGCTCGCGCATGACCGTGAACAAGGTGCTGACCCAGCTTGCCGCCGCCGGCTTGATCGAGCGCCGGCGCAAGGCTGGCAGTTTCGTATCGCAGCCGCGCAGCGAGGCCGCCGTGCTGGCCATTCACGGCATCGAGGCGGAGGTGACCGCGCTTGGCCTGCCTTATCGCTTCGAATTGATGCATCGTCGCCAGCGCCGTCCGACGGCCGCCGAGCGCCTGACATTCGCGCTGGAAGGTTCCGGGCCATTGCTGGCGCTGACCTGCCGCCATTTCGCCGGCGATGGCCCGTTCTGCCTGGAGGAGCGCCTGATCGATCTGGAGGCGGTACCGCAGGCCGGGAAAGCCGATTTCACGTGGGAACCCCCGGGCGTATGGCTCCTGGGCCACGTGCCCTGGACGGTGGCCGAACATCACATCAAGGCAGCGGCGGCACGGGGGGAGGAGGCGGCCTTGCTGAAGCTCGAGCCTGGCAGCGCCTGCCTGGTGGTGGAGCGGCGCACCTGGCGCGGCGATCAGTTCGTCACGGCAGTGCGTTTCACCTATCCGGGAGACCGCCACCAGTTGGTCGCACGCTTCTCGCCCTCCTGAGAGCGGCTGGCACTTTGCCGCAATGAGCCCAATCCCGGGGCTGGCCGCCCTTTGTCATCGCGGTATAGACTGCGCGCAAAGCCGACTCGTAGGACCAATCCGGGAGGACCGCAGATGAGAAGGGCCGAGGCCGCATGAGCGCAGCGCAAGCCGTTGCGCTGAAGGGCGTTTCGATTTCATTCGCAACCAGGGATTCCCGTTTTGATGCCGTCGCCAACGTCGACCTCACGGTCGGGGACCACGAATTCGTCGCGATTGTCGGGCCGACGGGCTGCGGCAAGTCCACATTGCTCAATGCCACGGCGGGGCTGCTCGCCCCGGTGGCCGGCTCGGTCGAGGTGTTCGGCAAGCCGCTCAAGGGCCTGAACGGGCAGGCCGGCTACCTCTTCCAGCAGGAATCGCTGATGCCCTGGAAGACCGTCCTGCAGAATGTCGCCATCGGCCTGGAGGTCGCGGGGACGCCTGCCGAAAAAGCCAGGCAGGCGGCGCAGGTCTGGCTGGAGCGGGTCGGTCTTGCCCGTTTCGGCGACCGCTATCCCCGCATGCTGTCCGGCGGGCAGCGCAAGCGCGTGGGCTTGGCGCAGGTGCTCATCCGCAATCCCAAGCTGTTGCTGATGGACGAGCCCTTCGGGCCGCTCGACGCCCAGACCCGGCTGGTCATGGGGGACCTGCTCCTGAAGCTCTGGTCGGAGGATCGCAAGGCGGTGATGTTCGTCACCCACGACCTCGATGAAGCGATAGCCTTGGCCGATCGCATCGTCATCATGTCGGCCGGCCCGAAAGCCGGTATCATCGGGGAGTTCAGCGTGCCTCTGCCCCGACCCCGCGCCATTGCCGAAATCCGCCACGATCCTGCTTTCATCCGCCTGCATCGCGACATCTGGGACGCGCTGCGCGACGAGGTGATGAAGGCCTACAGCTAGTTCGGCGGTTTTTACATGAATTCGAGCGATCATTCGTCGTCATCGCGAGCGCAGCCAAGCAATCATCTGAAGACGGCCGTCATGGGGAACCCAATGAACAACAAGATCGTCTTGCTCATCCTGCAGGTGCTCGTCGCGATCATCGGCATCGCCCTGTGGCATCTGGCCTCGACGACCACGCTGTTCGGCTCCCCCAAGACGGTGGCGTTCTTCTTTGGCGAGCCACTCAGCGTGTGGAGGCGGATCGTGGAGTGGTTCACCGACGGCTCCATATGGTACCATCTGTGGATCACCCTGGCTGAATCGGCGCTTGCCTTCCTGTCCGGCGCACTGGGCGGCGTCATTCTCGGTTTCTGGTTCGCCCGCCAGCCCGTGGTCGCCGCGATTTTCGACCCTTATGTCAAGGCCGCCAATGCGCTGCCCCGCGTGGTGCTGGCGCCCATCTTCGCGCTGTGGTTCGGCCTCGGCATCTGGTCGAAGGTGGCTCTCGGCTTCACGCTGGTGTTCTTCATCGTCTTCTTCAACGTCTATCAGGGCGTCAAGGAAGTGAGCCCGGCCGTGCTCTCCAATGCGCGCATGCTCGGCATGAACGAGCGCCAGCTCCTGCGCCATGTCTATCTGCCGTCGGCGATGTCCTGGGTGTTTTCCAGCCTGCACACCTCGGTCGGCTTTGCCGTGGTCGGCGCGGTGGTCGGCGAATATCTCGGCTCCTCTGCGGGCCTGGGCTATCTCATCCAGCAGGCCGAGGGCGTATTCGACGTCACCGGCGTCTTCGCCGGCATGTTCGTGCTGATGGCCTTCGTTCTCATCGTCGACTGGCTGATGACGGCCGTGGAGCGCCGCCTGCTGGTCTGGCGTGGGTAAGCAATATTGGCGACTTATTGGGAGGAAGAATGATGAAACGCAGGACTTTCCTGATCGGTGCTACCGGCATGGCCTTCGGCGCCTCGCTCGGCGGGACGCTGCCGGCCTTCGCCGAAGACGCCAAGCCCGAGAAAACGGATCTCGCCATCGGCGTCGGCGGCAAGCCGCTGCTCTATTATTTGCCGCTGACCGTGGCCGAGCAGAAGGGCTTCTTCAAGGAGGAGGGGCTCAACGTCACCATCAACGATTTCGCCGGCGGCTCCAAATCGCTGCAGGCCCTGGTCGGCGGCTCGGTGGACGTGGTGACCGGTGCCTATGAGCATACCATCCGCATGCAGAACAAGGGGCAGGACATCATTGCCGTCTGCGACCTCGGCCGCTTTCCGGGCATCGTCATCGCGGTGCGCAAGAGCCTTGCCGGCGAGATCAAGACCATTGCCGATCTCAAGGGCCGCAAAGTGGGCGTCACCGCCCCGGGGTCTTCCACGGCTCTGCTCCTGCAATATGCCCTGCAGAAGAACGGGCTGACCTCGGCCGACGTGGCGCAGATCGGCATCGGAGGCGGCGCCAGCGCCGTCGCGGCCATCAAGAACGGCGGCATCGACGGCCTCTCGCATCTCGATCCGGTGATCAGCCAGCTGCAGCATGACGACGACATCGCCATCCTGCTCGATACGCGCACGGAAGAGGGCACCAAGGCCCTGTTCGGCGGCACCAATCCGGCCGCGACGGTCTATCTCAAGCAGTCCTTCGCGAAGGACAATCCGGTCACCACGCAGCGCGTCGTCAATGCCATGATGAAGGCCCTGAAATGGATCGGCACGGCCAAGCCCGAGGATGTCGCCGATCTCGTGCCGAAGGAATATCTGCTCGGCAATCGCGAGCTCTACATGCAGGCGTTCCAGAATTCGCGGCAGATGTATTCGCCGGACGGCATGGTCACCAAGGACGGCTACGAGTCGATGATGAACGCGCTCAAGGCGCTCGACCCGGAACTCGCCAACGCGAACGTTCCCTACGAGAAGACCTTCGATCCGACTTTCGTGAAGGCCGCCAAGATCTGACGGCGCGGCCGGGCAGGCGAGAGCTTGTCGTTGGGCTTGGCCCGGCGATCCAACCTCTGATGGTGTCGAGCGGGGCTTTTGGATCGCCGGGCCGAGCCTGGCTATCCAAATCACACCCTTTCCCGTTGAGCGACCCGCATTGCCGCTGGACTCAATCTTTCTCCAAGGGAATAAGAATCTGCCCAAAGAGTTTGCGGCGGGCGAGGATTCGGCTGCCGCCACGTTCTCAGAGTGTCCGGGGGAAATGCCATGAAATACCTGCTTCTGCTGGTACCTTGCGTACTGGCATTGCTGACACCGCTTTATAACAGCATCGATCCCGTGCTGTTCGGTCTGCCCTTCTTCTATTTCTATCTGCTCGTCCTGGTGCCGATTTCGTCGCTGTTCGTCTATCTCGCCTGGAAGGTTGAACGCTGATGCTGGACAATCTCAATTGGACGGCGGCGATGGTCTTCGTCTTCTTCTTCCTTCTCGTCACCGTGGTGGGCTTCGTGGCGTCGCGCTGGAAGGCGGGGGATCTCGACCAGTTGCATGAATGGGGTCTCGGCGGCCGGCGCTTCGGCGCCTGGATCACCTGGTTCCTGCTGGGCGGGGACCTCTACACCGCCTACACCGTGATTGCCGTGCCCGGCCTGATGTATGCGGTGGGCGCCTATGGCTTCTTCGCCGTGCCCTATACCATCCTGATCTATCCCCTGATCTTCCTGATCATGCCGCGGCTGTGGAACGCCACCCACAAGCATGGCTATCTCACCGGGGCCGATTTCATCGCCGGGCGCTACGGCAATCGCTGGCTGGAACTGGCGGTGGCCTTCACCGGCATCCTCGCCACCATGCCCTATATCGCCCTGCAGCTCGTCGGCATGGAGAAGGTGATCCAGGCCCTCGGCTTCTCGGCGACGGGCTTCGCTTCGCATCTTCCCCTGACGATCGCCTTCATCATCCTGGCGCTCTACACCTATAAGAGCGGACTGCGCGCGCCGGCCATGATCGCCTTCGTCAAGGACATCATGATCTATATCTTCGTGATCGCCGCGGTCATCATCATTCCCTATCAGCTGGGTGGTTTCGGTTCGATTTTCGAGAAGGCCAAGCTTGTCTATGACGCCAAGGCAGCGGCGGCTGTTGCTGCCGGCAAGCCGGCAGCCGTGGGCCTGACCCTGGCGCCCTCGCAGATCTGGCCCTTCATCACGCTGTCGATCGGCTCGGCCATGGCGCTGTTCATGTATCCGCACGCACTTACCGGCACGCTGTCGGCCACCGGCCCCAACGCCATCCGGCGCAATGCGGTGACACTGCCAGCCTATTCGCTGGTGCTTGGCCTCATCGCGCTCCTGGGTGTGATGGCTGTCGCCGCCGACATCAAGACCGATGATGCGCAGGCGGCGATCCCGCTGCTGGTCAACAAGATGTTCCCGGACTGGTTCGCGGGCTTCTGCTTTGCGGCCATCGCCATCGGCGCGCTGGTGCCGGCCGCGGTGATGTCGATCGGGGCGGCCAACACCTTCACGCGCAATGTCTGGAAGCCTTTCATCGAGCCGACTATGTCGCCGCAGAAGGAATCCTACCTTGCCAAGCTGATGAGCCTGATCGTCAAGGTTGGCGCCCTGGTGGTGATCGTGTTCCTGCCGACCAAGTTCGCCATCGATCTGCAGCTCCTCGGTGGCGTGTGGATGATACAGATCTTCCCTGCCCTGGTGGCCGGCCTCTATACACGCTGGTTCAATGGCTGGGCCCTGCTGATCGGCTGGGCGGTGGGCATGCTGGCCGGCAGCTACATGGCATGGGGCCCGACCTCTGTGGTCTCGACCTACACCCTGTTCGGCACGTCCTTCTATATCGGTGTGATCGCCGTGGTGCTGAACTTCGTGGTGTCCGTGGTGCTGACCATGGTGCTGGGCTCCACGACGCAGGACGAGACGTCATCGGCCGATTACGAGGACGCCGTCACCACCTCCTGACACGCCCATAACCGAAACCGGAAAGGCCGGCGGCGACGCCGGCCTTTTCATGTGCGGCGGGTTGCAAGGGCGGCGCAGGGGTGGTTGAACAATCGACCGGGGCCGGTCAGTTTGTCTGATGAATTGTTGCGGATTCGCATTCCCTCACCTTTGGAGCCACCAATGACCTATGTCGCGGATGATGCGCGCTATGACGCCATGCAATATCGCCGTTCCGGCCGTTCGGGCCTTCAGCTTCCAGCCCTTTCGCTCGGCCTGTGGCATAATTTCGGTGGCGACATTCCCTTCGAGAGTGCCAGGGCGCTCTGCCGAAAGGCCTTCGACCTCGGCATCACCCATTTCGATCTCGCCAATAATTACGGGCCGCCGCCCGGCTCGGCCGAGGAGACCTTCGGGCGCATCCTGAAGACGGATTTCGCCCGTCATCGCGACGAATTGGTGATCTCCACCAAGGCCGGCTATCGTATGTGGCCTGGACCCTATGGCGAATGGGGCAGCCGCAAATATCTGCTCTCCAGCCTGGACGCCAGCCTCAAGCGCATGGGCATCGAGACGGTCGATATCTTCTATTCACACCGTTTCGATCCCAACACGCCGCTGGAAGAGACCATGACGGCGCTGCATGACGCGGTGCGCCAGGGCAAGGCCCATTATGCCGGCATTTCCTCCTACGGCACCGAGCGCACCAAGGAGGCGGCAGCGATCCTGCGCCGCCTGGGTACGCCATTGCTCATCCACCAGCCGAGCTATTCCATGCTCAACCGCTGGATCGAGAAGGACAGCCTGCTCGACCAGCTCCAAGCCGATGGCGCGGGCTGCATCGCCTTCACGCCGCTGGCGCAGGGGCTGCTCACCAATAAATATCTCGGCGCCGGCGGCATCCCGGCCGACAGCCGCGCCGCGGCCGGCAAGTCGCTCTCGCCCGACCAGCTCTCCGAAGCGAATCTGGCAAGACTGCACGCGCTCGATGCGATCGCCCGCCGCCGCGGCCAGTCCCTGGCGCAGATGGCGATCGCCTGGGTGCTCAGAGATAGCCGCATGACCTCGGCGCTGATCGGTGCCAGCCGGCCGGGCCAGATCGAGGACTGCGTCGGTGCCTTGAAGAATCTCGATTTCTCGCCGGAGGAACTGGCCGAGATCGACCGCTCTGCCGAGGACGGCAACGTCAATCTCTGGGCGGCCTCCAGCAAGGGATGAGCCGAGCCCTCGATCGGCAGGACGATCACCTGCCGTGAGTACTTGAACACGAATTGCTCCAGTTGCCTGTTGTTGGCGCCTTGCGTCCCGGTGGTTTCGCCGGGACGCAAGGTTTTTGGCCGCCTTCTGCATGGGAGGGGTTACCAAGGAGATATGGCTCTGCTTCCCTAATGTCTTGAATAGATCTCGTTTGGTTAGAAAATAAAGAATTCATTTCTGTATTTTCAGTCTAAAGTATATATTTTGATAAATTTATAGTTCGTTTTTCGGTCTATATAATTCGAAAATCTGGACAATATGGAGGAATTGTGACAGTGATTTCTTGCCGATCAACGTCGTGATGAGGTGGGGATCATGAGAAGAATCGTTCTGGCGGCACTCTTTCTTGCGCCGATGCCGGCACTCTCGGCAGACCTTGCACCCGCTCCCGTGGAGCCTATCGTACCGGTGACGCCCTTCAGCTGGACCGGCTTCTATGTCGGCGCCCATATCGGCTATGGCTGGGGGCGGGAAAAGGATGATTTGAGCAGGTCGGCGCCCGTGCCGGCCGACAGCTTCAACGTCGATGGCGTGCTTGGTGGTCTGCATGCCGGCTACAACGAACAGTTCTCCAACAATATCGTCGTCGGTTTGGAAGGCGACATCGACCTCAGCAGCATCAAGGGCAGCCATACGGTCATCGATGCCCAGAACGGCAACAGTCGGCTGCATATGACCAATCGCTGGCAGGGCTCGGTCCGCGCACGTCTTGGTTATGCCTTCGATCGAATTCTGGTTTATGCCACCGGCGGTGTTGCCTTCGGCGATATTCGCGAGCGCTGGAACCTCTTCGACGGCGATGTCGTGGGTTCTTCCACCAAGACCAAGGTGGGGTGGACTGTCGGCGGCGGGGTCGAATATGCCTTCACCGACAATTGGATCGGCCGCGTCGAGGTGCGCTATACCGATTTCGGCAAGTCGCGCTTCCGCGTGGCGCCCGATACCCGCTTCAAGGCCGGCTTCCACGAGACGGTCGCACTGGTCGGCATCAGCTACAAATTCTGAGCAGGGCGGGCAGGGGCGCAGCGACCTCCTGCCGCTGTCTCGTCTCCGCCGCCTTCCGCCGTCTGCCACAGCCCGTTAAGCTGAGGCGGAAGCGGAGTTCACGGCCGGCATGAAATCGATTCTGTTCTATGCGTTGGCGGCCGTCGGCGAGATCGGCGGCTGCTATGCTTTCTGGAGCTGGCTTCGCCTAGGCAAGCCGGTCTGGTGGCTGGTGCCGGGCACAGCCGCGCTCATCGCCTTTGCCTTTTTGCTGACCCAGATCGAGACGGACGCGGCGGGCCGGGCCTATGCCGCCTATGGCGGCATCTATATCGGCGCCTCGCTCCTGTGGCTGTGGGCCGTCGAAGGGATCAGGCCCGATCGCTGGGACCTGATCGGGGCGGTTCTGTGCCTTGCGGGCATGGCCGTCATCCTGTTCGCGCCCCACCGCACTGCTTGACGGTCGCTTCACCCGGCCAGCTTGCGACCGCCGACCCACACGCCGCGTGCGGTCAGGTTTTCGTCGAGATGCACCAGATCGGCGCGATAGCGCGGCGCCAGCCGCCCGCGACGGTTGTCGAGGCGCAGGAACTGGGCGGGATAGAGGCTGGCCATACGCAGGGCTTCACCAAGACTGACGCCGAGATGGCCGATGCTGTAGCGCAGCGCCGCATCCATGGTCAGATCGGAGCCGGCGAGCGTGCCGTCTTCCAGTGTCAGGGCGCCGTTGCGCCGGGTGACCTTGCGCCCGTTGAGATGGAAGACATCGTTGGCATCGCCGGCGGTCGGCATGGCATCGGTGACGAGGAACAGCCGCCCCGGCGCCTTCTTTGCCCGCAGGGCCAGCGAGAGCGAGCCTGGATGGACATGGAGGCCATCGGCGATGATGCCGGCCCACAGCCCGCCATGGTCGAGGGCGGCGCCGGTGACCCCGGGATGGCGGCCCTGCAGGGGCGACATCGCGTTGAAGAGATGGGTGATGCCGGTGGCGCCGGCATCCGCCGCCGCCATCACCGCCTCATAGCTGGTGTCGGTATGGCCGAGGCTGACGATCACACCCCCGTCTACCAGGCGCCGGATCAGGTGAAGCGGCGCATTTTCCGGCGCCACCGTGAGCAGGACGGTTTCGATGCCGCTGCCGAGGATGAGTTCGACATCCGCGTCCGTCAGGGGCCGGATCAGGGCGGGGTCATGGGCGCCCTTGCGCGGTACCGAGAGGAAAGGACCTTCGAGATGAATGCCGGCCATGCCCGGTACCCCGTCGGCAATCGCCTGGCGGGCGGCCGCGATAGCTCTCTTCATGCCCTCGGCCGTATCGGTGATGTAGGTCGGCAGCAGGGCGGTGCTGCCATGCCGCCTATGCGCCGCGACCATGCCCTCGAGTGTCGCCACGTCGGGCGACTGGTTGAACAGAAAGCCGCCGCCGCCATTGACCTGGGCGTCGACGAAGCCGGGGGCCAGCACGCCGGAGGGCAGGGTGGTCACGGCGGCATAGGAGGGAATGTCGGCCCGTGGCACCAGGCCGACGATGACATCGGCCTCCACCAACACGGCGTGGCCCTCGACAAAAGTCTCGCCATTGAACAGGCGGGGAGCGACAAGAGCATCGAGCGACATCATCAGTGGCCCCTCTTCGCCAGCGCCAGGGCACCCGCGAGGGCATCGCCTTTGGGTGGAACCAGGATCTCGTCGTAACGTACCGGCAGATAGGGCCGATAGGGTTCGGCGAGCCCGCCCATCAGGGCGATCCTGGGGGCGCCGAGGTCTGTCAGGCGATCGATCATGGCGACGATGGAGCCCGTGGCCCCAGCGATCAGGTGATCCGCCACCACGTCGCCGCCCGCGGCCTCGAACACCAGAGGCGCGAAGCGGCCGTAATCCCGCGGCGTGGCGGTCCTGGCCCAGATCACGGCTTCGTTCGGATCATCGTGAAAATGCGCCAGCAGGCGGCGGGTCAGGTCGCTCACCGGGCCGAGCTGGTCGACACTGAGCATGGCGGCCCTGAGTGCGGCCCGTCCGAGCACGGCGCCGGAGGCGTCGTCGCCCAGGGCGAATCCCCAGCCGCCGACCGAGGTCTCCTTGCCGTCCACCAGGGCCAGACCCTGCGAGCCCGTGCCGAGGATGAAGATGCCGCCATCCTGGCCGGCATGGGCGCCGAGGCAGGCGGTGACGGCATCCGAGGTGACGGTCAAGGCTCCATACCCGAAGGGAAAGGCGGCGATACCGTCGGCAAGGGCCGGAATATTGCCGCCCGAAAGCCCGAGGCCGGCCCGGATTTGGGCCTTGGCGCCGGGCGCCAATCCGGCAGCGGCCATCGCGGCGTCGCCGGCTGCCGCGATGGCGGGGCCGGCAATCTCGGTGCCGAGGGTCAGGTTGGAGGAGCCCGACAGGCCTTCGCCGATCAGCCGGTCGTTCGCGTCGTAGAGGCGCGCTCGCGTATTGGTGCCGCCTCCGTCGACCGCGAGAAAATAGATAGCCGTCATGCCTGTCTCCCAGGGCCGGGCGCCTGAGCGCTCACTGCCCTAACTCCTTGTCTCGGCGCGGTTTTGCGATTCCTGACGATCCCCATGAAATCGCGCGGCCCCATCGCGGTGGCATATCACCATCCCCCGAGGAATTCAGCCAGGATTCCATCGGGAGCACACGCTCTCCACGGCCATCGGCACAGCATCGGGACTTTTGTGCGCACCCCGCACAAGCCGCCGGAGCTATGCAGGACGAACATATGAGATGATCATGGCGGCAGTTCCGACTTAAATCACAAGATATCAGTGTTTTTGCCTACATCTTATGCAAAAAGGGCACTCGTAACCAGGCGGCACTTGGGTTAAGGAGCACCGTCCTGGGATCAATGATCGAGAAGCGACACATGACTTCAACGTTGCACGACAAGCTCTATTCGGCCGAGGCGGCGATGGCTGTCGGTGATGACGCGGCCAAGCTGCCGGAAGCGACCGGCGAGGCACGCGCCTTCCGTGACCTGATCCTCGCCAAGCTGACCTATGCCGTCGGCAAGGACCCGATCGTGGCGCGCGACCATGACTGGCTGCGGGCCGTGAGCTTGGCACTGCGCGACCACATTGTCGACCGCTGGATGGCAACCACGCGCGGCGTCTACCGCATGGGCGGCAAGCGCGTCTATTATCTTTCGCTCGAATTCCTGATCGGCCGCCTGCTCAAGGACGGCCTCAACAATCTCGGCCTCGTCGCCACGGCCCGCGAGGCGCTGGCTTCCGTCGGCGTCGATCTCGACATGATCGCCGAGATGGAACCCGATGCCGCGCTCGGCAATGGCGGTCTCGGGCGCCTTGCCGCCTGCTTCATGGAGAGCATGGCCACCGTCGGCATCGCCGCCTATGGATATGGCATCCGCTACGAGAACGGCCTGTTCCGCCAGAACATCGTCGATGGCTGGCAGACGGAATCGCCCGAGAACTGGCTGCAGAACGGCAATCCCTGGGAGTTCCCGCGCCGGGAAGTCGCCTATGAGGTCGGCTTCGGCGGCGCCGTCGAAGCGACGGATGGCTGGGACGGTTCGGCCGTGCACAGCTGGAAGCCGGCGGAGACCGTGCTCGCCGTTGCCCATGACACGCCGGCCGTCGGCTGGCGCGGCAACCGCGTCAATACGCTGCGCCTGTGGTCCGCCCGTTCGCTCGACCCGATTTCGCTCGACGCCTTCAATGCCGGCGACCATATCGGCGCGCTGAACGACCGGACCAAGGTCGAATCCATTTCGCGCGTGCTCTATCCGGCCGATTCAACCCCGGCCGGCCAGGAACTGCGGCTGCGCCAGGAATATTTCTTCACGTCCTCCTCGCTGCAGGACATCGTGCGCCGCCACCTGCAGCAGCACCGCGACATCAAGACCCTGCCGTCCAAGGCGGCGATCCAGCTCAACGATACGCATCCGGCCATCGCGGTGGCCGAGCTGATGCGCATTCTGATCGACATTCACGGGCTGAACTGGGCCGATGCCTTCGCCATCACCCGCGAGACGATCTCCTACACCAACCACACTCTGCTGCCGGAAGCGCTGGAAACCTGGCCGGTGCCGCTGATCGAGCGGCTGCTGCCGCGGCACATGCAGATCATCTACGCCATCAATGCCCGCGTGCTGACCGAGGCGCGCGAGAGCGGCGCTTCCGATGCCGTGATCGCCACCGTTTCGATCATCGACGAGAGCCACGGCCGGCGCGTGCGCATGGGCAATCTCGCTTTTGTCGGCTCGCACAAGGTCAATGGCGTATCCGCCCTGCATTCGGAACTGATGAAGGAAACGGTGTTCCGCGACCTCAACACGCTGTTCCCCGGCCGCATCACCAACAAGACTAACGGCATCACGCCACGGCGCTGGCTGATGACCGCCAATCCGGGGCTGACCACGCTGCTGCGCGAAACCATCGGCGATGCCTATCTCGACGATGCCGAAAAGCTGGTGGCGCTGGAGCCCTACGCCCAGGATAGCGCCTTCCAGGAGGCCTTCGCGGCCGTCAAGCATGCCAACAAGGCGCGCCTGGCCAAGGTGCTGCAGCAGACCGTGGGCCTGCGCGTCGACCCCTCCGCGATGTTCGACGTCCAGATCAAGCGCATCCACGAATATAAGCGCCAGCTGCTCAACATTCTCGAGACCATCGCGCTCTACAATGCCATTCGCGCCCATCCAGAGCGCGACTGGGCTCCGCGCGTGAAGATCTTTGCCGGCAAAGCGGCGGCGAGCTACACGGCTGCCAAATATGTGATCAAGCTGATCAACGACGTCGCCAAGGTGGTGAATTCGGATCCGGCCGTGCGCAACCTGCTGAAGGTCGTGTTCATGCCGAACTACAATGTCAGCCTTGCTGAAGTCATCATCCCTGCGGCCGATCTTTCCGAGCAGATCTCGACCGCAGGGCTGGAAGCCTCCGGCACGGGCAACATGAAGTTCGGGCTCAACGGCGCCCTCACCATCGGCACGCTGGACGGCGCCAATGTCGAGATGAAGGAGCATGTCGGCAACGACAACATCTTCATCTTCGGCCTGAAGGCGCATGAGGTCGAGGAGCGCAAGCGCCAGGGCCGCAATCCGGCTGACGCCATCGCGGCTTCGCCGGCCCTGGCCGAGGTGCTCGATGCGGTGGAAGGCGGCGTGTTCTCGCCGACCGACCGCGAACGGCATCGCGGCACGGTGCAGTCGCTGCGCTCCAGCGACTGGTTCTTCGTCACCGACGATTTCGACGCCTACGCCGCCATGCAGCGCAATGTCGATACGCTCTGGGCTACCAAGCCCGCCTGGCGGGAAAAGTCGATCCTCAACGTCGCGCGCATGGGCTGGTTCTCCTCCGACCGCACCAT
This sequence comes from Labrys sp. LIt4, assembly GCF_017813775.1. Taxonomy (NCBI): domain Bacteria; kingdom Pseudomonadati; phylum Pseudomonadota; class Alphaproteobacteria; order Hyphomicrobiales; family Xanthobacteraceae; genus Labrys; species Labrys sp. LIt4. The sequence continues at coordinate 48,626 of NZ_JAGIPY010000025.1, read as the reverse complement.
TCGCGAATATGCCGACGAGATCTGGGGCGTGCAGACGACGGCGACGGAATAGGCGGCGCTATCGTCGCAAGACCAGCAGGACTTGCATCCCGCGAGGCATGAAGCCTGGCTTCGCGGGATGTCGTTTTTGGTAAGCCCGTGTCTCGACGCATGGCCCGTGGAGCGGCGGCATCAGGCCGGCCCGGGCCATGAAACGTCTCGGATTTTTTCGGTGGGATCGTCTGTCCCGTTGCCGTCAAAGGCCGAAACCTCCAAATTTTTCACCCTGCGGCGCTCGCGGCATAACCCATTTGGGCAGGCTGCGTTTAATCGTTGACCGGTGTAGCAAAAGCCCTAGCTTGTGTTCGAGAGGATCACAGGAAGACGCCTGATCGCGTAAAGACCAGGCGTTTCGATCCGGTTCGAAAAGGGGCGTAGCGCTTGGCAAAGACAACGAAGACGAACGCTCCCGTCGCCAGAGCCGAAAAGCCGGCACCCCTGGCCAAGCGGCCGGCCAGCCGCGGCAAGACGGCGGATTGGCGTTTGTCCGATGTGGAAGTCGCGGCGCTTGCGGCGGGACGTCATGCCGATCCTTTTGCCGTGCTCGGCCCGCATGAGACGCCGGCGGGTCTCGTCGTCCGTGCTTTCATCCCCAATGCAGAGACGCTGTCGGTGCTCGCGCCCAATCTGGCCGGGCCGGTCGCCCTGGAGCGGCGGCATGACGATGGCGTCTTCGAAGGCCTGGTGCCCGACAGCGTCGGGATCTACCGCCTGCGTGCCGTCAATGCGGGCGGGCAGTGGGAGGTCGAGGACCCCTATCGTTTCGGGCCGCTGCTGGGGCAGGTCGACGACTATCTGCTGACGGAAGGCACCCATCTCAGGCTCTGGGACAAGCTCGGGGCCCGCCCCTTGCGGCACGGCGACATGGAGGGCGTGCATTTCGCCGTGTGGGCCCCGCATGCCAGGCGGGTATCGATTGTCGGCGATTTCAACGACTGGGACGGCCGTCGCCATCCGATGCGCAAGCGCGTCGATACCGGCGTGTGGGAAATCTTCCTGCCGGGCGTCAAGGTCGGCGCCTATTATAAATACGAGATCATCGGGCCCAACGGCGCCCTGCTGCCGCTGAAGAGCGATCCCTTCGCCTTCGCCAGCGAATTGCGTCCGGGCACGGCCTCCCGGGTCGCCTCATCCGAAGCCTTCGCCTGGACGGATCAGCAATGGCTCGAGGAGCGGGCGCATCGCGACGCGCGGCGGGCGCCGATGTCGATCTATGAGGTGCATCTCGGCTCCTGGAAGCGCGGCGAGCATCAGCGCTTTCTCAGCTATGAACAGCTTGCCGACGAGCTGATCGCCTATGTCCAGCATATGGGTTACACCCATATCGAGTTGCTGCCGGTGACGGAGCATCCCCTCGATGCATCCTGGGGCTATCAGCCGACCGGCATGTTCGCACCGACCAGCCGCTTTGGCTCGCCCGAGGGATTTGCGCGTTTCGTCGACCGCGCCCATGCCGCTGGGATCGGCGTGATCCTCGACTGGGTGCCCGCGCATTTTCCGACCGACTCGCATGGCCTTGCCTGGTTCGATGGCAGCGCGCTCTACGAGCACCCCGATCCGCGGCGCGGCTTCCATCCCGACTGGAACACAGCGATCTATGATTTCGGCCGGCGCGAGGTTGCCAATTTCCTGATTGCGAATGCCCTGTTCTGGCTGGAGCGCTACCATATCGACGGGCTGCGCGTGGATGCCGTCGCTTCCATGCTCTATCTCGACTATTCGCGCCGAGACGGGGAGTGGCTGCCCAATATCCATGGCGGACGGGAGAATCTCGACGCCATCGCCTTCCTGCAGCGCATGAACAAGGAAGTCTATGCCGCCCATCCCGGCGTGATGACCATCGCCGAGGAATCCACCGCCTGGCCGGGCGTGTCCAAGCCTGTGCATGACGGTGGGCTCGGTTTCGGTTTCAAGTGGAACATGGGCTTCATGCACGACACGCTGAGCTACATGCAGCGCGAGCCGGTCTATCGCCAATATCACCATGACGACCTGACCTTCGGCCTCATCTACGCCTTTGCCGAGAATTTCGTGCTGCCGCTTTCCCATGACGAGGTGGTTCACGGCAAGAATTCCATCGTCAACAAGATGTCGGGCCTGGAAGGGGACAAGTTCGCGACCTTGCGGGCCTATTACGCGCTGATGTGGGCCTATCCGGGCAAGAAACTGCTGTTCATGGGCCAGGATTTCGGCCAGCGCCGCGAATGGAACGAGAATGTCGGGCTGGACTGGGACCTGATGCAATATGGCCCGCACAAGGGGCTGAGCGATCTCGTCCGCGACCTCAATCATCTCTATCGCGGCCGTGCGGCGCTGCATCAGCGCGATTGCGAGGGCGACGGCTTCGAGTGGATGGTCGTCGACGACAATGCCAATTCGGTGTTCGCCTGGGCGCGCTATGCCACCGATGCCATGCCGATCGTGGTGGTGGCCAATCTCACCCCCGTCGCGCGCGACGGCTATCTGCTGCCCCTGCCGCTGGCGGGGCAGTGGTGGGAAATTCTCAACACCGATTCCGAGCGCTATTTCGGGCTGAATCGAGGCAATGCCGGCGGAGTCTATGCCTATGCGGGCGATTGGAAGGGCAAACCGGCGTCCGCGCGTATCAATCTGCCGCCCCTGACGGCCATCATGCTGGAATGGGCGGGGAACTAGGCTGGGGAGTAGGCGTTGCATGTCTTTGGAGAGTCGCGGCCCCGCCATAGGAGCCGAGGCTGAAAAAGAAGGCAGCAGCGTCATCCCGGATTATCAGTGGGAGGAACTGTATGACGGAACCGAGGCATTCGAAGGGTGGGCCGCTGGCACGTTCGGCGATGGCTTATGTGCTGGCCGGAGGCCGCGGCAGCCGCCTGATGGAACTGACCGACCGGCGCGCCAAGCCCGCGGTCTATTTCGGAGGTAAGAGCCGTATCATCGATTTCGCCCTTTCGAATGCGATCAACTCGGGCATTCGTCGCATCGGCGTGGCTACGCAGTACAAGGCGCATTCGCTGATCCGCCATCTCAACCGCGGATGGAACTTCCTGCGGCCGGAGCGCAACGAGAGCTTCGACATCCTGCCGGCCAGCCAGCGTATTTCCGAGGACATGTGGTATCGAGGCACGGCGGACGCGGTCTACCAGAACCTCGACATCATCGACGGCACCGGCGTGGAATACATGGTCATCCTGGCGGGCGACCATATCTACAAAATGGACTACGAGCTGATGCTCAAGCAGCATGTCGAGCAGAATGCCGATGTCACCATCGGCTGTCTCGAAGTGCCGCGCATGGAGGCCACCGGCTTTGGCGTCATGCATGTCGATGAGCAGGACCGCATCGTCGCCTTCGTGGAAAAGCCCAAGGATCCGCCCGGCATCCCCGGCAATCCGGAAATGGCTCTGGCATCGATGGGCATCTACGTCTTCTCGATGAAGTTCCTCACCGAGGAACTCAACCGGGATGCCAATGATCCCAATTCGAGCCGCGACTTCGGCAAGGACATCATTCCCCATATCGTCAAGCATGGCAAAGCGGTGGCGCACCGCTTCCCGGCGAGCTGCGTGCGTTCCGAGCATGAGAAGGAGTCCTATTGGCGTGACGTCGGCACGGTGGACGCCTATTGGGAAGCCAATATCGATCTCACCGACGTGGTGCCCGCGCTCGATCTCTACGACCAGGAATGGCCGATCTGGACCTTCGCCGAAATTACGCCGCCGGCTAAATTCGTACATGACGCCGAGGGAAGGCGCGGTACGGCTATCTCCTCGCTGGTATCGGGCGGCTGCGTCGTCTCGGGGGCAACGGCCAAGCACTCGCTGCTCTATACCGGTGTGCGCATCAACTCCTATTCCAGCGTGGAAAACGCCGTGATCCTGCCCTATGTCGAGGTTGGGCGTTCGGCCCAACTCAAGAATGTGGTGATCGATCGCGGCGTGATCATCCCAGAGGGTCTCGTCGTCGGCGAAGATCCCGAACTGGATGCCAAACGCTTCCGACGGACGGACAAGGGTATCTGCCTAATCACGCAGCCCATGATCGACAAGCTGAAGCTCTGACGACGCGATCCGCAGCATTTTCTGGAAAAGTCACAAGCTTTTCGGCTAGGAAAATGCGTCAACAAGAAGTTTGCGCTTTCGATGATCAAAGTTCTCGCGGTTGCGTCCGAAATCCATCCGCTGATCAAGACGGGGGGGCTCGCCGACGTCGTCGGCGCGCTGCCTGCCACCTTGAAAGGCCATGACGTGGCGGTGACGACAGTCATTCCCGGCTATCCCGCTGTGATGGCGGCAAGCGATTCCTGGCAGACGGTGGCCAAGCTGCCGGGATTTTTCGGCGGCCGCACCGCCATCAAGCGCGCCTCGATCGGCGAGCTCGACCTCTTGGCCGTAGATGCGCCGCATCTGTTCGACCGGCCGGGAAATCCTTATGTCGACGCCGACGGGCGCGACTGGCTCGACAATCCCCAGCGCTATTGCGCCCTGTCGAGCGCGGCTGCGGAGATCTGCCACGGCCTGGTCAAGGCTTACAGGCCCGACATCGTCCATGTGCATGACTGGCAGGCAGCAATGACGCTTGCCTATCTCAATTATGCCGAGGCTGTCAGGCCGAAATCGGTAATCACGGTGCATAATCTGGCCTTCCAGGGCCAATATCCCCGCTCCATCCTCGGCAGTCTCGGCCTGCCTCAGCGGGCCTTTGCCCTGGACGGGGTCGAGTATTACGGCATGATCGGTTTCCTGAAGGCCGGACTGCATTTTGCCGACCGCATCACCACCGTCTCGCCGCGCTATGCCGCCGAAATCAAGACGGCGGAGGCCGGCATGGGGCTGGAAGGGCTGCTGTCCGGCCGCGCCGACGTGCTCTCCGGCATCGTCAACGGTATCGACGAGCGCGTGTGGAATCCCCAGACCGATCCGAACCTGGTCGTCAATTACGATGCCAAGTCACTGGCCAGGCGCGCGGGCAATCGCAAGGCTCTGGAAGAGCGTTTCGGCCTCGACCACGACAACTCGCCGCTGTTTTGCCTGGTCAGTCGCATGACCTGGCAGAAAGGCATCGACATTCTCGCCGAAGCGTTGCCGCATCTGGTCTCTTCGGGGGCGCGGCTCGCCTTGCTCGGCTCCGGCGATCGGGAGTTGGAGGGCATCTTCAGGCAGGCCAGTCTCCAGCATCGCGGACGCGTCGGAGCGGTGTTCGGTTTCGACGAGGCGCTCTCGCATCTGATGTTCGGCGGCTCGGACATGACGCTGGTGCCGTCGCGCTTCGAGCCTTGCGGCCTCACCCAGCTTTACGGCCTGCGCTATGGCTGCATTCCCGTGGTGGCGCGCGTCGGGGGACTCTCCGACACCATCGTCGATGCCAACGATGCGGCGTTGACGCTCAAGGCCGCGACCGGCGTGCAGTTCCAGCCGATCACGCCGGACATGCTGCGTGATGCGATTTCGAGAGCCATCGCGCTCTACAACGACAAGCCCGTCTGGCAGGCGATGCAGCGCCGCGGCATGGGGCTGGACCAATCCTGGGACCTCAGGGCCGCCAGCTATGCCAAGCTCTATCGCGAGTTGTTGGCATGAAGGGGGCTTGTCGGCAGCTTTTCGAGGGCGTGGGGATGCGCTCCTCTCGCTTTTGACCGATAGAACTTCCGATAAACCAGAACCGGAACCTCGCTATGATCCGTACCGTCCCGACCCAACCCTTCGATGGCCAGAAGCCCGGCACGTCCGGCTTGCGCAAGAAGGTGCCGGTGTTCCAGCAGCCGCATTATGTCGAGAATTTCGTCCAGTCGATTTTCGACACGCTGGAGGGATTTGCCGGCAAAACATTGGTGGTGGGCGGCGATGGGCGCTTCTACAACCGCGAGGTCGTTCAGAAGATCCTCAAAATGGCGGCCGCCGCCGGCTTCGGACGCATCAAGGTGGGGCAGGGAGGCCTGATGTCGACGCCTGCCGTCTCGGCCGTCATCCGCAAATATGGGGCCTTTGGCGGCATCGTGCTGTCTGCTTCCCATAATCCCGGCGGGCCGGAGGGGGATTTCGGCATCAAGTACAATATCGGCAATGGCGGTCCGGCGCCCGAGAAGATCACCGATGCCATCTTTGCCCGCACCAAGTCGATCAGCGAGTTCAAGATCGCCGACGTACCCGACATCGATATCGATCAGCTCGGCGAGACGAAGATCGGCGACACCGTGGTCGAGGTGGTCGATCCGGTTGCCGACTATGCCGAACTGATGGGCAAGCTCTTCGACTTCGATGCCATCCGGGACCTGTTCAAGTCCGGCTTCACCATGCGCTTCGACGCGATGTCGGCCATCACCGGCCCCTATGCCCGCCGCATCCTCGAGGATCAGCTGGGTGCGGCTGCCGGCACGGTGGTGAACTCGACCCCGCTGCCCGATTTCGGCGGCCATCATCCGGACCCCAATCCCGTCAACGCCAAGGATCTCTACGATCTCATGATGGGCCCGAACGCACCCGATTTCGGGGCGGCGTCGGATGGCGACGGCGACCGCAATCTCATCATCGGCCGCGGCATCTTCGTCACGCCGTCGGACAGCCTGGCCATCCTGGCCGCCCATGCCCATCTGGCGCCGGGCTATGCCAAGGGCATTTCCGGCATCGCCCGTTCGATGCCAACCAGCCTTGCGGCCGACCAGGTCGCCAAGGCGATGGGCGTCGGCATCTACGAGACGCCGACCGGCTGGAAGTTCTTCGGCAACCTGCTCGACGCCGATCGCGTCACCATCTGCGGCGAGGAGAGCGCCGGCACCGGCTCCAACCACGTCCGCGAGAAGGACGGGCTGTGGGCGGTGCTGCTCTGGCTCACCTTGCTGGCCAAGCGCCGCCAGCCCACGCTCGACATCGTGCGCGAGCATTGGGCCAAATATGGCCGGAACTATTATTCGCGCCACGACTATGAAGCCGTGCCCACGGAAGCCGCCAATGCGGTGATGGAGGCGGTCCGCTCGCAGATCACCAGCCTGCCCGGCAAGAGCTTCGGCGCCCTCAAGGTCAAGTCGGCCGACGACTTCGCCTATCACGATCCGGTCGATGGATCGGATTCGAAGAACCAGGGCCTGCGTGTCCTGTTCGAAAACGGCTCGCGCATCGTCTACCGCCTCTCCGGCACGGGCACGGAAGGCGCGACCTTGCGCGTCTATCTCGAACGCTACGAAGCCGATCCCGCCCAGCATGGCATCGAGACGCAGGCCGCCCTCGCCGATGTGATCGCCGTCGCCCGCCAGCTCAGCGGCATCGCCGAGAAGACCGGCATGGCCGAACCGAGTGTGGTGACGTAAGGGGCGGCCGCGCTTCTCCCCTTGCGGGAGAAGGTGCCGGCAGGCGGATGAGGGGTCGCGCTACCCTTTGATAGCTCGGCACGACCCCTCATCCGGCACTTCGTGCCACCTTCTCCCGCAAGGGGAGAAGGAAATCCTACACCCGCGGGGCGCAGAGCTTCGGCTGGTTCAGCACCACCGGTTCGAGATGGCCGGCGGCGATGCGCTTGGCGGTGCGGTCGTCCGTCAGCTGGCCCGCCAGGGCATAGGTGCGCCGCATCAGCTCCAGCGCGACCGCTTTGCGGTCGGTGGCGGCCGCAAAAGCGGCGCCATCGATGGGATCGCCGATCGCGATCGGCAGGTTCGTGCCGATGCGATCGCGCACCTCCTTGAAGATCAGGGACAAGCGCAGGGTCTGGTTGAGATGGCTGGCGATCTGGAACAGGCGGCTGTTCTGGCCGCCGAAGAAGATCGGCACCACCGTGGCCTTGGAGCGCTGGATCAACTGCACCGTGAAGGGCTGCCAGGGGGCGTCCATGGCGGGGCGTCGTCCGAGCTTGTCGGGTGAGGTCGAAACGCCGCCGGCGGGAAACACGATTACGCAGCCGCCGCGGTCGAGCAGTTGGCGCGCTTCGGCGCGGGTGCGCAGATTGGTCTGCATTGCCTCTGCGGTCTCTGCGAAATCTACCGGCAGCAGATAGCCCTGCGCCTCCGGCGCGTGCAGCAGCACGGCGTTGGTGAGGATGACGAAATCCTGGCGGACCAGGCCGATCAGCCAGGCGATGGTGATGCCGTCGAGCACGCCATAGGGATGATTGGCGACGATGACGCAGGGCCCGGTCTTCGGAATCTTGTCGAGCTGGGCCCTGTCGAACTGCACATCGAGCCGCAACTGGCGCACGGCGGCGGCGAAAAAACTCTCGCCGGCCACCGGATTGCGGTGGTTCTCGAGATAGAGCCGCTTCAGCCGGGGCTGCCCGGTCACCTTCTCGATGGCGCGGATCAGGGCTCGTTTCGGTTTGGAAAAGGTCGGATCCGCATAGGTGAACTGGACGGCTTCGGTCCCGGCGGGGTGGGCGGTGTGGCGAACCATGGATTTCCCTAAGGCGTTCTGCGATTTGGCGGCTACGCCGGGAATCGCAAAGACGCATCCAATCAAAAATGCGAGCAACGCTTCTGTCTCAACGGGCATTGCTCCGGAGCGCTCTCGTCGCCCCGGACGTTCCTACAGCAAAACGCCCAGCAAGGACATTGGCCGGCTACGATTCACGCCTAATCCATGTGTGGCGGAAATTTTCGCCGGATCCTGTCATCTAGCCTTTGCGTTTTGATCGTCCAAGATGCCAGGAAAGTACGACAGGCATTCGACAGTCGAGGCAAGGACCGTATGGCACGTTCAAGCATGGCGAATCCCGGTGCGGCAGCTCCGCTCGGAGCAAGCTGGATCGGGGAAGAGGTCAATTTCGCCGTCCACGCTGCCGAGGCCGAGCACATCGAGCTTTGCCTATTCGATGCCGATGGCACCGAGAGCCAAAGGATCCTGCTCCCGGGCCGCAGCGGCGCCGTGCATCATGGTCGCATCGGTGGCCTTGCCGAGGGGCAGCTTTACGGGCTGCGCGCCCATGGTCCCTGGCGCCCGGAGGAGGGGCTGCGCTTCAATCCGGCGCGTCTCCTGATCGATCCCCATGCCACCCGCCTCGTCCTGCCGGAGGGCATGACGTCGGCCCTGCCGGTGAAAGGCGCCCAGGGCGTGGACGACCTTGTTCTGGACGGCACGGATACCGCCGCGATCATGCCGAAGGCCGTGCTGGAGCGGCCGGCGCCGGGCAAGACCCGTCCTGCCGGCGTGAAGCCGCAAACCCGCATCATCTATGAAGTCCATGTGAAGGGCTTCAGCCAGACCCATCCCGACATCCCGCCCGATCTGCGCGGGACCGTCGCCGCCCTGGCCCATCCGGCGGCGATCGCTCATTTCACCGAACTCGGCATCACCACGCTCGAATTGATGCCGCTCGCCGCCGCGATCGACGAGCGGCATCTCGAGCCGCTCGGTCTGAGGAACTATTGGGGCTACAATCCCGCCTGCTTCCTGGCGCCCGATCCGCGCCTTGCCCCCGGCGGCATGGCCGAGATTGCGCAGACGGTGGACCGGCTGCACGAGGCCGGTTTCGAGGTGCTGCTCGACGTCGTCTACAACCACACCTCCGAAAGCGACGAGCGCGGCGGCACCCATTCGCTGCGTGGGCTCGACAATCGTTCCTACTACCGGCTTGCCGACAATCCTCGCTTTTATGCCAATGACACTGGCTGCGGAAACACGCTGGCTCTCGATCGTGAGCCCGGTCTCGGCCTCACCCTCGCGGCTCTCCGGCATTGGGCGGAGATCGGCGGCTTCGACGGCTTCCGCTTCGATCTCGCTCCGGTGCTGGGCCGCCGGCCCGGTGGTTTCGATCGGCAGGCACCCCTGTTCGCCGCCATTGCCGCCGACCCTGTCCTGAGCGGCCGCCTGATGATCGCCGAACCCTGGGATATCGGTCTGGGGGGCTATCAGCTCGGTCATTTTCCGCAAGGGTGGGCGGAATGGAACGACCGCTACCGCGACGATGTCAGGCGGTTCTGGCGCGGCGATGGCGGCATCGGCGCTCTGGCGACGCGCCTGGCCGGTTCCTCGGACCTGTTCGATCCCGCCAGCCGCCGCCCGACCGACAGCATCGATTTCGTCGCGGCCCATGACGGTTTCACGCTGGCCGATACGGTGAGCTTCGCCGGCAAGCACAACGAAGCCAATGGCGAGAGCAACCGCGACGGGCATTCGGGCGAGGTGAGCTGGAACGACGGCGCGGAGGGGCCCAGCACGGCCCCCGAGATCGTGTCGCTCAGGCGCAGCCACGTCCGGGCCTTGCTGGCCAGCCTTCTGGTGTCGCGGGGCACGCCGATGATCGCCATGGGCGACGAACTCGGCCGCAGCCAGCGCGGCAACAACAACGCCTATGCGCAGGACAATGCGATTACCTGGATCGACTGGGCCAATGCCGACCGCTCCCTGATTCAGTTCGTGGCGAGCCTGACGCGCCTGCGCAAGTCGCTGCCATTGGTGACGGCGGATCGGTTCCTGACCGGCAAGCCCCATTCCGGCCACGGGGCCGATGGGGTGCCCGACGTGATCTGGCTCGGCCCGAGCGGCCAGCCTTTGCAGGACAATGAATGGGGCAATCCGGCCCTGCGCAGCCTCGGCATGGCGCTTACCGGACAGGATGGCTCGAAAGCGCTGATCTGGTTCCATGCCGGCGCCGAGCCGCTGCATGCCCGGCTGCCGGATCTCGCACCCGGGCTGGTCTGGCGGCTTGCTCATGTCAGCGACGAATACCAGGCCTTCGCGCCGCCGACCCTCTACGGCGCCTTCGACATCATGGAGCTTGCGCCGCGTTCCGTCGGCGTATTCATCGCCGAGCCGGGGCGTGCACCGCGGCGCGACGGCGATGCGCCGCCCGAAATTCTCGAGCTGTTGGCCAAGGCTGCCGGCATCGCACCGGAATGGTGGGAGGTTTCGGGGCGGCACACCCTGGTGTCGGAGGAGACCAAGCGTGCTCTGCTCACCGCCATGGGCCTGCCGCATCATTCGCTCGCCCAGGCGCGCGAGAGCCTCGAGCATCTGCGCTCACTCGGTGCAGTGGTCGAACGCCAAAGATCCAAGGCCTTCCTGCCGGCAGCGCTTGCCGATGGCGGCAAGCGTTTCGGCCTCTCCGCCCAGCTCTATACACTGCGGCGGGAGGCGGACCAGGGTGTCGGAGACTTTCGCACGCTGGAGGCTTTTGCCAGGGACGCGGCCGGCAAGGGTGCCAGCCTGATCGCCCTCAATCCCTTCCATGCCATGTTCCCCTCCGACCGGCAGCGGGCCAGTCCCTATCAGCCTTCCGACCGGCGCTTCCTCGATCCGGCCCTGATCGCGCTCGATGCCGTGCCTGAACTCGAGGCCCGGCTGTCGGCGCCGCCGCCAGCCGGGCGCTTCATCGACTGGCCCGAAGTCTGGCGCTACAAACGTGCGGCGCTGGCTCAAGCCTTTGCCATCCTGCCTGAACGGCCCGCGCGCGTGGCAGCCTTTCGCGCCTTCCAAACGTCGGGCGGCGAGGCTCTGGCCCGCTTCTGCCTGTTCCAGGCGCTCGAAGAGCAGGCCGGATCGACCGCGATCCCGGCGATGTCGACGGCGGCTTTGCCGCCGGACCTGCAGCATGCCGCCGATTTTGCCTGTTATCTGCAATTCCTGGCGGAGGAACAGCTTGCGGCCGCCAGCCGCAGCGGTCTTGCCATCGGCTTTTGCCGCGATCTCGCCGTGGGAGCGGCGCCGGATGGCGCCGAGGTCTGGACGGCGCCCGATGCCTTCCTGAAAGGGGTCTCGGCCGGTGCGCCGCCCGATCCCTTCTCCGCCAGTGGCCAGGTCTGGCACATACCTCCCCTCGATCCCGTCGCCCTCCGCCAGAGCGGTTATGCCCATTACCGCGAGCTGCTCGCCGCCAATATGCGCCACGCGGGGGCGCTGCGCATCGACCATGTCATGGCACTGACCCGCCTCTTCGTGGTGCCCGACGGCGCGCCGGCGAGCGAGGGTGCGTATCTGAGCTATCCGCTCGAAGGAATGTTGGAGGTGCTGGCCGAGGAGAGCGTGCGCAATCGCTGCATGGTGGTGGGGGAGGATCTGGGCACCGTGCCGGAGGGCCTGCGCGAGCGGCTGTCCGAAGCCGCGCTCTATTCCTATCGCGTGCTGTTCTTCGAGCGTGACGGTGCGGTCTTCCGCCGCCCGGAACTCTATCCGGCAGGGTCGCTGGCCTGCGTCGCCACGCATGATCTGCCGACGCTGCGCGGCTGGTGGAACGGCGCCGATATCGCGCTGGAGCGTTCGCTCGGCCGGCCGGTCGCCGCGGATGCGGAAGCGGCACGCGCCGAGGACAGGCAGGCGCTGCTCCAGGCCATCGGCAGCGAGGAGACTGCGTTGACGCCGGCCCTCGTCGGCGCCATCCACGGCTTCCTGGCCTCCGCTTCCTCCGGCCTCGTCGCCGCGCAGGTCGAGGATCTCGCCGGGGAGGCAGAGCCGGTCAACCTGCCGGGGACCGATCGCGAATATCCCAACTGGCGCCGCCGCCTCGACCTCGATGTCCATGCCATGCTGGAAACCGAGGAGGCCAAGGCGGTGTTCGAGGCGATGCGGCAGGCGGGGCGGAGGGAATAGTCATACGAGGGGTTGGGCCGCTGGAAGGGAGGCCTGGGCAACGACTGGAGCCCGAGGGCCTGTTGCTATCATCGCGGCATATGCCCCGATTTCCGGTATTATCTTGTGCCTCGTAACGGGCATGCGTCTCTTGCCCTATTGAAACATGCTCGGGACCCTGCTGACCTATTCGAGACCGAGGTCTGAAGAACCATGCATCCTAGATTGCTCAAGACCTTTCTCGCCGTTGCCCGCCATCGCAATGTCACCCGGGCAGCCGAGGCGGTGCATCTGGCTCAATCGAGCGTGAGCGACCAGATCCAGGCGCTGGAGGCCGAACTCGGAACGCCCTTGTTCGCGCGGTCGCGGTCCGGCTTGCAGCTGACGGCTGCCGGAGCGGCGCTGCAGCCCTATGCCGAAGAGATCCTGACGCTGACGGATGAGGCGCGCGGCGCCGTGGCCATGACCGCCGGGCAGGAGCGGGGAGCGGTTTCGATCGGCGCTTTGGAGACGATCGCGGCGGTCCGTCTGCCGGCCTGGCTCTCGCGCTTCGGCCAGGCCCATCCGGAAATCGCGCTTCGCTTGTCGGTCGCGGGCACGGGTGACCTCCTGCGCAAGCTGGAGGATGGCGAGGTGGATGTCGTCTTCTGCTTCGACAGAGGGGACTTCGACGAACGTTTCGCCACGCGCAGCATTTCCAGGGAACCGCTGGTCCTGATAGCGCCGGCCGGCGAGCCGCCGCTGCCGCCTGGCGAAGGACTGGCCATTCTTGCCGCGAAGCGGTTCGTGGTGACTGAAGCGGGCTGTGTCTACCGCCATTTGTTCGATGCGGCCTTTGCCCGCGCGGGGCTTGCTGCGCCGAACCTGGCGGCCGAAGCCGGCAGCATCGGTGCGATAGCCCGGCTGGTGGCTGCGGGAACGGGCCTCGGCCTAGTGCCGCGCCTGGCGGTTGCCGACGCACTCGCGCGGGGCGAAGTGACCGAACTTTCCTGGCCGGGCCCGGCCCAAACTGCCGCTCTGGCCGCAGACCTGGTGATGATCTGGCGCCGGCGGCGGGTGCAGCCGCCGGCGCTGAAGCTGCTGCTCGCCTCGGCGAGCACCGGGCTCGATGGGCTCAGACCAGGCGATGCCCGCCCTCGACATGCAGAACCGCTCCCGTCGTGAAGCCGTTTCCCATCACGAAGGCCAGGGCATCGGCGATATCGTCGGGGCGGCCGACCCTGCCGACCGGCAGTTTTGCCGCCATGGCTGCCAGGGTCTCGTCCTTCCTGTCGCCGGCGACGAAGGTCCAGATCGGGGTATCCACCCAGCCCGGCGAAACGGCATTGACCCTCAGCGGCGCGAGTTCCACGGCGAGCGCCTTGACCAGCCCTTCCAGCGCGGCATTGACGGCGGCGACCGCCGCGCCCCGTGCCAGGGGGCGATAGGCCGCGATACCGGAGACGAAAGTCAGGGAACCGGCGGGCCTGAGTTTCCCCGCGCCGTGCTTGGCCAGGAGGAGCGGGCCGTAGACCTTGCTCTCCACGGCCCGCTGGACAGCCTTCAGGTCGAGCGAAGGCAAAAGCGCATAGGCGCCCTCGATATCGGCAGCGGTGCTGACGATGTGATCGAGCCGGCCGGTGCGCTCGAACAGTGCCGCGACCTGATGCTCCCGGGTGATGTCGGCGCAGACGGTATCGAGCGCGCCGGGCCCTCCCAGGCTCGAGCGGGCCTCAGCCAATCTCTCCTCGCTCCGGCCGACGATGATGACACGCGCGCCGGCATCGAGGCAGCGCCGCGCCAGCGCAAGGCCCATGCCGGAACTGCCTCCGGCGATGAGAACTCTCGAATCTGCAAGACTCATGATGAAGCGTTTCCTTTCGATCCCGATGGAACTGCGCATGGGCATCTCAGATCGGCGGCGGCCTGGAAAACGGAAGAAACCGATAGCATCATCGGCGTTTCCGATGGCTGTGCCGCGCCTGCCGGATAGGAGAGGCGGACGAGACGTCCACGGTCCCAGCCCGCAGCCTCCCGCGCGATGCCGGCAAGGTTCGTACCGGAGGCGCCAAGACTGGGGCCACGGACGTCTCGTCCGCTCTTGAAACCGCCATGCATGCCATGCACCAGTACGCGCTGGCGGGTCCGTCGGGTTGCATGAGGCCCGGCGGCTGAGCCATGATCGCCGGCTGCATCGCGAATCTGGACAGTCCCGTGAGTCTGTATGCTCTCAAGCCCCGTTTTCAGGCTCTTTTGCGCCCGCGCGTCACACGCATGGCCGAGCGGGGCACGACCGCGAACCAGGTCACGCTGGCGGCGGCAGCGGGCTCTCTCGTGGTCGGCCTCGGCGTCGCCTGGCTCTCGGACCTGCGCATCCTTTTCCTGCTTTTGCCGGTCTGGCTCGCCATCCGCATGGCTCTCAACGCCATCGATGGCATGCTCGCGCGCGAATTCGGCCAGAAAAGCCTGCTCGGGGCCTATCTCAACGAGATTGCCGATGTCGTCTCCGATGCCGCGCTGATCCTGCCTTTTGCCACCCTGCCGGTCTTCGGTCCGTTCTGGACCGGCGCAGTGATCGTGCTTGCGGTGATCAGCGAGTTCGCGGGTGTAATGGGGCCGCTGGTGGGAGCATCCCGGCGCTATGACGGCCCGCTCGGCAAGAGCGACCGCGCTTTCGTGTTCGGCGCGCTTGGACTGTGGATCGGCCTCGGCCTGCCTTTGCCGGGCTGGTTCGCCTGGCTGATGCCGCTTGCCGTGCTTTTTCTCACACTGACCATCGTCAATCGTGTGCATAAGGGCCTTCGTGAAGCGCGCGCCGAGCAAGCCCAATAATGGCAGGAGCCATGATGCGTCCCTCTGAGACCGGTTTTTTCCGCAGCCATGACGGTATCGAGTTGTTCTACCGCCACTGGCCGGCGCTTAATGCGCCCGCAAAGGCGGCGGTCGTGCTGTTCCATCGCGGCCATGAGCATTCGGGACGCATGGCGCATCTGCCCGACGAACTCGCCATGCCCGATTATGAGTTCTTCGCCTGGGATGCCCGGGGCCACGGCGACTCGCCCGGCGAACGCGGCGATGCCCCGAGTTTCGGCGCCCTGGTGCGCGATGTGCAGAGCTTCATCGACCATATCGGTGCTGCGCATGGTTTCGCGCCGGCCGACATCGCCGTGCTTGCCCAGAGCGTCGGGGCCGTCGTCGCCTCGGCCTGGGTACATGACTATGCGCCCAGGATCCGTGCTTTGGTGGTGGCCTCGCCAGCCTTCAAGGTGAAGCTCTATGTGCCCTTCGCCCGGCCGGGCCTGAAGCTGTGGCAGGCCTACAAGGGCAATTTCTTCGTGCAATCCTATGTGAAGGCCAAGTTCCTCACCCATGATCTCGAGCGCCAGGCGACCTTCGACGCCGACCCGAAGATCACCCGGGCGATCTCGGTGCGTATCCTCCTCGGGCTCTATGAGGCAGCGCGACGGGTAGTCGAGGATGCCCGGGCCATCACGGTGCCGACGCAATTGCTCGTTTCGGGCGCCGACTGGGTGGTGCATCACGGGCCCCAGCACCGCTTCTACGAAAATCTGGGATCTGCCACCAAGGAACGGCACGTGCTGCCGGGGTTCTACCACGACACGCTCGGCGAAAAGGACAGGGCGCTGGCGATCGGCCATGTCCGGCGTTTCCTCGGCGAGCGTTTCGCCGCGCCTCTGGAGCGCACCATTCTTACCGAGGCCGACCGGCTGGGCTTCACCCGCGACGAGGCCGATAGGCTTGCCTCGCCCTTGCCGCTCGCCTCGCCGAAAGGGCTCTACTGGGCCGGTACGCGGCTGGGGCTGAAGGCGACCGGGCTGATCTCCGACGGCATCAGGCTCGGCCATGAGACCGGCTTCGATTCCGGCTCCACTCTCGATTACGTCTACCGCAACACGCCGTCGGGACGTTCGGCTCTCGGACGGCTGGCCGACAGGAACTATCTCGAAGCGATCGGCTGGCGCGGCATCCGCCAGCGCAAACTCCATGTCGAGGAATTGCTGCGTGTCGGCATCGCCCGGCTGCGGGAAGAGGGGCAGCCGGTCTCCATCGTCGACATCGCCGCCGGCCACGGCCGCTATGTGCTCGAGGCCCTGGAGGCGGAAGGCGTGTCGCGGCCCGACTCGATCCTGCTGCGCGACTACAGCGACATCAATGTCGAGGCGGGCGGGCGGCTGATCGCCGAGAAGGGCCTGTCCGACATAGCGCGCTTCGTCAAGGGCGACGCCTTCGATGCCGCCAGCCTTGCCGGCATCGAGCCCAAGCCGACTCTGGGGCTGGTCTCGGGCCTCTACGAGCTCTTCGCCGACAACAACCTGATCAAATGGTCGCTTGGAGGCCTCGCGGCCGCCATCCCGGCCGGGGGCTATCTGATCTATACCGGCCAGCCCTGGCATCCGCAGCTTGAATTCATCGCGCGGGCCCTCACCAGCCACCGCCAAGGGCAGGCCTGGGTGATGCGCCGGCGGACGCAGGCGGAGATGGACCAGCTCGTCGAGGCCGCCGGTTTCGAGAAGCTCGAACAGCGTATCGACGAATGGGGCATCTTCTCGGTGTCGCTCGCCCGCCGCAAGGCTGCGCCATGACCATGGCGGTACCGGCCAGGCCTGTCGATGGCGGCCGCCGGGAAAAGCGTCCCTGGGGCAGGGCGCTTGTCTGGCTCGCGGGGCTCGGGATCTTCTTCTATTCGAGCTATGGCCTCGCCAATTATCTGGCCGAGCAGCGCCCCTTCGTGCCGTCGATCGTGTTCGGCTGGGAACGCGGCATTCCGTTCCTGCCCTGGACGATCATTCCCTATTGGTCGGTCAACCTGTTCTATGCCGCCTCGCTGTTCGTCTGCACCAGCCGCGCGGAGCTGGATACGCTGGGCCGCCGGCTGCTGACCGCGCAGGTCATCGCCGTTGCCTGTTTCCTCGCCTTTCCGCTGCGCTTCAGCTTTGCCAAGCCGGAGATCGGCGGCGGTCTGCCCGGCTTCATGTTCGATGCCCTGCTCAGTTTCGACAAGCCCTACAACCAGGCGCCTTCTCTGCATATCGCGCTGCTGGTGATCCTGTGGGTGCATTACATCAGCCATCTGCCGTCATGGGCCCGCTGGCTGCTTCATCCATGGTTCGCTCTGATCGGCCTCTCCGTCCTCACCACCTACCAGCATCATTTCTTCGACATACCGACCGGCGCCTTGCTCGGCCTGTTCTGCCTGTGGCTGTGGCCGGATGAAGAATTCCGGGTGCGCGGACGTCTCGTCCGCTCTTCCGAGCCTGCAAACGCGGCGTTTCCCAGAGCGGACGAGACGTCCGCGCATCCGGGAAATAAGGCCAAACGTCACAAACTCGCAGCCTTCTATGGCCTTGGCGCGCTCAGCTGCGTATTTGTCGGCCTCTGGGTCGGCGGCTGGGGGCTGTGGCTGTGCTATCCCGCGGTATCGCTCGCCCTCGTCGCGGCCAATTATCTCTGGCGGGGGGCCGCCGGCTTCCAGAAGCGTGCCGACGGTTCGATGCCGCTATCGGCCCGGCTCCTTTTCGCACCCTACCACCTCGGCGCCTTTCTCAATTCGCGCTGGTGGACGCGCCGGGCGCCTTCCGCCGGCGCGGTCAGGCCGGGGGTCTATCTCGGCCGTATCCCCTCGCGTTTCGATCGGACGCCGGAAGACTGTGGCGCCGTCATCGATCTTGCCGCCGAACTCCCGGCCCTGCGGGGCTTGCCGACTCAGGCGGTGCCGATGCTCGACCTGATCGCGCCGGAGGCGGCCAGCCTCGTGGCCACGGCGAAGGCAATTGAAGCGGCGCGCGGGCAGGGCAGGGTTTTGGTGTGCTGTGCGCTCGGCTATTCGCGCAGCGCCGCCGCCGTTGCGACCTGGCTGCTCGCCAGTGGCGAGGCTGGGACGGTGGACGAGGCCATTGCGATCATACGTGCCATCAGGCCTCGAATCGTGCTGGGATCGGATGCGCGTGCCGCCATTGCGGCGGCTGGAAGGATGGTCGGCGTCGATGGCTGAGGCACAGGAGAATCCGGCGGTGATTGCCGCCATTGCCGCTTCCTATCTGCGGCAGGGCAGGGCGCTCGACTGGATTTCGCGAGGACTCACCTTGCTCGGCGCCGGAGGTATCCTGGCCGCTGCCTATGCCTCGGCGCCCCTGTGGGTCAGCGTCCCCGTTCTGCTTGTTCTGCTTTTCGGCCTGGTGCAGAGCTATTTCGCCCTGCGCGCGGGTTTCGACGCCGAGATATTCGGCCATTTGGCGGGCAATGCCTTCAGCACCACCAATTTCGACGGAGCGATGAAGCGTCTCGGCCTGTTCGCGCAGGACCGTCCTTCGCGTCCGATGTCAGAGCGGGCCCGTGGCGCCATGATCCTGGTCCGCCGGCAGGCCATTTTCCTGGCTCTGCAGGTCCTGTGTTTGCTGGCCCTGCCACTGCTCGGGGCCGCGCTGTGAGCGACATCGTGGTGCGGGATGGCCGTTCCCTGCTTGGCCGGCTGGTGGGGATCGCCACCATCGGTTTTGCCCGGCTCGTCACCGGTGTACGCGGCAACTGGCAGGGCTGCCTGCCAGCGCGCAAGCCGCGCATCTATTTTGCCAACCATGCCAGCCATGGCGATTTCATCCTGGTCTGGACGGTCTTTCCATCGGCCTTGCGTGCGGCGGCACGCCCGGTGGCGGCACGCGATTATTGGAGCGCCGGCGCGACGCGGCGCTTCCTCGCCCATAATGTCTTCGATGCCGTACTGATCGATCGTGAAAGCGCCACCCGCAGCGTCGACCCGATCGGCCAGATGGCCTCGGCGCTGGAAGCGGGGTCCTCGCTGATCCTGTTCCCGGAGGGGACACGCAATATGAGCGAGGAGCCGCTGCTGCCCTTCAAATCCGGCCTGTTCTGGCTCGCCAAGCGCCAGCCGGAGATCGAAATGGTGCCGGTCTGGATCGAGAACCTCAACCGGGTGATGCCCAAGGGCGAGTTCCTGCCGGTGCCGTTCCTGTGCACCGTCACCTTCGGGGCGCCGCTGCGCCTGGGTCCCGGGGAGGAGAAGCAGGCCTTCCTCGATCGCAGCCGCAATGCCCTGCTGGCCCTCAGGCCGCATGAGGGGGACTGAGGGTCGATGTTCGAGAACCATACCCTGGCCTTGTTTACGGGAATCGTCGCCTTCCTGGTCGTCGTCTCGCTGGTCGGCTGGCAGCTCGACCGCCGGGCCGGGCCGCAAGGCAATGCCGCCATCGACAATCTCAATGCGCGCATCCGCGCCTGGTGGGTGATGGTGGCGCTGATGGGCGGCGCCTTCCTCATCGGCAAGGCCGGGGTAATAGCGCTGTTCGCCTTCGCCTCCTTTGCCGCCCTGCGCGAATTCCTGACGCTGACGCCCACGCGCCGGGCCGACCACCGCACTCTGTTCGCAATGTTCTTCGTAGTGCTGCCGGTGCAGTATTACCTGATCTGGATCGAGTGGTACGGGCTCTATTCGATCTTCATTCCCGTCTATGTCTTCCTGCTCCTGCCGATCCTGATCGCGCTCAGGGGCGATACGGCCAAATTCATGACCCGCATCGCCGAGATGCAGTGGGGCGTGATGATCGCGATCTTCTGCCTGTCCCACGTCCCGGCGCTGCTGACGCTGGACATCCCGGGTTTTGAGGGCCGCAAGCTCCTGCTCATCGCCTTCCTGGTCATCGTCGTGCAGATGAGCGACGTGCTGCAATATGTCTGGGGCAAGCTGTTCGGCCGGCACAAAGTCGCGCCGAAACTGTCGCCGTCCAAGACCTGGGAAGGCCTGATCGGAGGGGTGGCAAGCGCCACGCTGCTCGGAGCCGGCCTGTGGTGGATCACGCCCTTCTCCTTCTGGCAGGCCGGGCTGGTGGCCCTGGTGATCACCCTGATGGGGTTCTTCGGCGGGCTGGTGATGTCGGCGATCAAGCGCGACCGCGGCGTCAAGGATTGGGGGCATCTGATCGAAGGACATGGCGGCATGCTCGACAGGCTCGATTCCGTCGTGTTCGCTGCGCCGATCTTCTTCCATGTGGTCCGCTATTGGTGGACTGTATGATGCTATGTCGCATGAATATTGTTTTGCATTGTCATTGCGAGCGGAGCGAAGCAATCCAGCTGGCGCCGTGTGTGTGTGAAAGACTGGATTGCTTCGCTCCGCTCGCAATGACACTTTGCTGCTCCGCACGCATTCTTCCCACCAAGGAAATCCCATGTCCAAGCCTGTCCTGTTCGGAACCTTCAACGGCGCCGATGTGCTCGAGGTCACCCTGCGCTCCGATGCCGGTGCCGAAGCCCGGATCATCACCTATGGCGGCGTGATACGCGATCTCCTGGTGCCCTCGAAGAACGGGCCGCAGCGCGTGGTGCTCGGCTTCGAGACTTTCGAGGACTATCCCAAATATTCCCCGCATTTCGGCGCCAATCCCGGCCGGGTCGCCAATCGCATCGGCTTCGGGCGCTTTACTCTCGATGGCGTGACCTACGATCTCTCCAAGAGCCATGGCGGGCCGCACACGCTGCATGGCGGCGCCACCGGCTTCGGCAAGCGTGTCTGGTCCCTGGTGCAATCGGACCAGCGCTCGGCCACTTTGGTACTGGTCTCCGAGGATGGCGACATGGGCTTTCCGGGCCGCGTGGTGACCACCTGTACCTACCGCCTGCTGGAGCCGGCGACGCTGCAGGTGATCTTCACCGCCACCACCGACAAGGCGACGCCGATCAATCTCGCCCAGCATTCCTATTTCAATCTCGATGGTTCGGCCGACGTGCTCGACCATCGCATCGAGATCGCGGCCGATTTTTACACGCCGACGGATGGCGATCTCATCACCACCGGCGAGATCCTCTCGGTTGCCGGCACGCCCTATGATTTTCGCACGCCGCGTCCGCTGCGTTTCGACACGCCGGAGGGGCCGTTCAAATATGATATCAATTTCGTGCTGCGCAGCGCCGGCACGCTGACACGGGCGGCGCATGCCTGGTCGCCCAAGAGCGGCGTCAGCCTGGAAACCTGGACGACGCAGCCCGGCGTGCAGCTTTACGACGCCGCCAAACTCGACGTGCCGGTGCCCGGTCTCGGCGGCGCCAAATATGGTGGCTTCGCCGGCTTCTGCCTGGAGACCCAGAACCTGCCGGATGCCGTGAACAAGGCGCATTTCCCGTCCTCGATCATCCGGCCGGGCGAGGTCTACAACGAAGAAACGCAGTATCGCTTCGGGCAGGTGTGAGCGGGATAATGCGCTTTTCGTTCGGATACGCGGGCATCATGGCCGCGCACCCGGAACGGAGCTGCGCCATGGTTGATCTGTCTGGTACTTTCTGCGCCGCAGGAGCAAGTCGGACCTTACCCGATGGCGAATTCGATCACCTATGAGGCGCGGCCTGATCTGCCATTTCTGCAGATGAACAATTCGCTGACGTCGGTGTTCATCGGCGTATTGGCGTTGGCTGCCTCGTCATTGGCTGCGACCCGTCGGCACTGCCAGCTTGCATCCTGGATCGCCGCAAGGGACCAGGGCGTCTATGGCCTCGGAACCGTGGGCTTCGATGTCTCGGAGATGCCCTGGGAAATCGAAAATTTCGTCGAAGACCGCTCCTTCCTCCTGCGCGCGATTGCTACTGCGAAAGCGAAAGACGGCTGGCGCGGGCTCGGCTACGAGCCGAAGGAAGAATGGCTCACGCCATGCCTGGATAAATTCCAGGTGCTGCTGGCGGCGTTCGCGCCGGCGGATATTCGCGCCGGAGCGACGAACCGGGAAGGGCTGTGGTCAGCGCCCCAATTCGAGCGCTGCCGGGCACACGGCCTGATCAGGCATGCCCATGGCTGCCCGATCTGCAACGGAGCGTGACGACAAGGCATCGGCAGCCAGCAAGAGCGACGCGATGCCGGCAGCGCTTTGCGGACAGCCTGAAAACGCCTTGGTTCGAGCAGGTTGTCGTTATCTCACGCCAGCACTCCGGCCAGCCTCAGCCTGCCCACCTCGATGCCGTTCCAGTTCTTCTGCACCGGCTCGAGGAAGCGCTTCAACGCTTCGGTCTCGTCCTCCGACAGCGGCAGCAGCTTGGCGATCACGCCGGCCATCATCAGCTCGGCCGCCCTTGTGCCGCCATCGTCGCATTTGAGGGCGATGCCGTAGCCGAGTTCGGGAAAGGCCGCGCAGAACACGCCCTCGGCGCCGGTTTTCACGAAGACGCGCTCACCGAAGATCGTCATGATCTCGGTGCAGAAGCGCTTGGTGCCGGCGACCAGGAATGGCTCGGCCGCAGCCGCGCGGCGGATGCGGGCGGCGGCCTTCGCCCGTTCGGGGCCGAGATGGGCGCCGGTGCCGAAGCGGGCAAAGCCCCGCGCCACGCCTGCAAGCGGCGCGGCCTGGGTAGGGATGGAGCAGCCATCGATGCCGACGCCATCGCCGTCAAGGGCAGCCCCGCTCATTTCGTTCACGGCTCCCATCACCTCGCGCATCACCGGATGCCCGGCCTCGATGTAACGATGCGGATCGCGGTCGCTGGCGCAGGCCAGGCAGATGAAGCCGGCATGCTTGCCCGAGCAGTTGTTGTGCAGGGCCGAGGGCTCCTCGCCGGCGCGCAGCAGGGCCCAGGCGGCCGGGCGAAAGCTCGGCGCGTGGACGCCGCATTCGAGCGTGCCGGCATCCCGGCCCGCCTTGGCCAGCATGGCGGCTGCCGTCTCGACATGGCGCGGCTCGCCGCCATGGGAGGAGACGGCGAGGGCGATGTCCGCGTCGGTGAGGCCGAGCCTGTCGGCGGCTCCGGATTCCAGCAAGGGCAGGGCCTGGAAGGCCTTCACGGCCGAGCGGGGAAAAACCGGCCTGGTGACATCGCCGAGCGAGAGTACCAGACGCCCTTCGGGATCGCTCACCGCTATGGCGCCGCTATGCCGGCTCTCGACCAGGCCGCCACGAATGAGTTCGGCCAGAATGGGATTGGACATGCTAGCGGACTTTCCCTATGTGCTAGCTGCATATTCCTCCTGGTCGACCAGGGATCGATCAGGAGGAATATGCAGGATTTCAAACTCTTGCAGAATATCCCGATCGTGCCCACGGATCGGCATTATCGGGATATTCTGCTTGGCCTCCATCGCAGTCTTCGCGCCTGGAGGCAATCGCCGAATATGTGATCACATTTCTGCATTGATCCGCGTGCGCCGAACGCCTATCTAAGCGCCAGCGAGAGACACAACGGAGGAAGGCGCATGTTGGAAAAACTGGCGCAGACACTCGAATTCAAGCGTGAGGCCGCCTACGTCAACGGTCAATGGATCGCCGCCGACAGCGGCAAGACCGTGCCGGTCACCAATCCCGCCACCGGCGAGCTCATCGGCAGCGTGCCCGATTGCGGGAAGGACGAAACGGCGCGCGCCATTGCCGCCGCCGATGCCGCTTTTCCGGCCTGGCGTGCCAAGACCGCAAAGGAGCGGGCCAAGATCCTGCACAAGCTCGCCGATCTCATCGAGGCCAATGCCGAGGCGCTCGGCGTGCTGCTCACCGTCGAGCAGGGCAAGTCGCTCACCGAGGCGCGCGGCGAGGTAGTGTTCTCGGCCGCCTATGTGCGCTGGTTCGCCGAGGAAGCGCAGCGCGTCTATGGCGACGTGATCCCTTCCCCCTGGCCGGGCCGCCGCATCCTGGTCACCAAGGAGCCGGTGGGCGTCGTCGGCGCCATCACGCCCTGGAACTTCCCCTCCTCGATGATCGCCCGCAAGCTCGGCCCGGCCCTGGCCGCCGGCTGCACCATCGTGATCAAGCCTGCCATGCAAACACCCTATTCGGGTCTGGCCTGGGGCGCTCTGGCCGAGATGGCCGGCATTCCGGCCGGTGTCGTCAACGTCGTCACCGGCTCGGCCAGCGCCATCGGCGGCGAGCTCACCTCGAACCCGCTGGTGCGCAAGATCACCTTCACCGGCTCCACGCCGATCGGCAAGCTGCTGGTCGAGCAGTCGGCCAAGACGCTCAAGAAGGTTTCGATGGAACTCGGCGGCAACGCCCCCTTCATCGTGTTCGACGATGCCGACGTCGACAGGGCGATCGAGGGTGCGATGATCGCTAAATACCGCAATTCCGGCCAGACCTGCGTGTGCACCAACCGTTTCCTGGTGCAGGCCGGCATTCACGACAAATTCGTCGAGAAGCTGATCGCTGCCTCCAACGCGCTCAAGGTCGGCAATGGCCTCGAGGCCGGCGTGCAGCAGGGCCCGCTGATCGACGAGAAGGCGGTTGCAAAGGTCGAGGAGCACATCAACGACGCCCTTGCCAAGGGCGGCAAGGTGGTGGCGGGCGGCAAGCGCCATGCGCTCGGCCATACCTTCTTCGAGCCGACGGTGGTGACCGGCGTGACCCCGGACATGCTGGTGGCACGCGACGAGACCTTCGGGCCGCTCGCCCCGGTGTTCAAGTTCGAGACCGAGAAGCAGGCCATCCAGATGGCCAACGATACCGAGTTCGGATTGGCTTCATACTTCTACACCAAGGATCTCGGCCGGGCCTTCCGGGTCGCCGAGGCGCTGAAATACGGCATGGTCGGCATCAATGAAGGCCTGATCACCACCGAGGTCGCGCCCTTCGGCGGTGTCAAGGAATCCGGCATGGGCAAGGAAGGCTCCAAATACGGCATCGAGGATTATATCGATGCCAAATATGTCTGCGTAGGCGGTCTCGGCTGAGGCCCGAAACCATCGCCTTCCCGCATTGAAGGGCTGCAAGCTCTGCTCCGCGCCCCGGACCGATCCAGGTTCCGGGGCGTCGGCTTTTCGGGGGAAGCCTCAGTCGGCGGCCTGCCGCCAGATTGCCTCCGATAATCCCGCAAGAAAGAGGCCGAGCAGGGCGTAGAGCATGATTTCCCGCTTCAGGCAGAAGAAAAGCGGGTTTGAACGGAAACGCTTGTTTGCTCGAACGTTTTGATTGACGCATCTTTGCGATTCTTGGCGATTACGCCAAATCGCAAAACGCTTTAGGCCGAAGCCGAACCGGCTGGGGTTGCCGACATGGGATGTCTCGCCTCGGACGGACGCCGGTTGCCCTGCCCAGGCATGCGGCCGATCGATGCATCCCGCCGATCATCCTTCCCTATGGTAAATCTCTGGGCAACTCGAAGGCACCCCGGAATCCGTGACATTTTTGTCGGTGTTGTCCAGAAAAATGCAGAATTCCGGCCAAATCATTACTTTCGCTCGCCTCTGCCTCATTTTCGCCCGTTCACTGACTATTCACCCCTTCTGCTGCATTGAAGGCAGCTCAGCAACAGGATTGGGTTTCGATGCGGGTCGCCTCGCTCTTCGCTTTGATCGCTTCGGCATTGGTCCTGACGGGCTGCGTCGGCTTCGATGACGATTCCGGCGATGCAACCTCATCTCTCAAGCCCGTGCTGACCAACACGGCTTCGAACGATCAGGCGGCCAACACGGCTCCGCTCGGCATCTGGCGCGGCGGCATGACCATGCTGGTGATGACCACCCGCAACGCCACCGGCAACAAGGAGCCCTGGTTCGGTGCCAAGCGCGCTTCCGACCCGACGGCGGCGCGCCTCGTGATGTATCCGCCGTCCAAGTCGCTGCTGGCCTCGGTCAACCCCGTCAGTACGCCTGGCTGGTCGGTGGCGGGGGTGAGTGCCTTGCCGGGGGACGAGCCCGCCGCGTCCCTGGCGGCGCAGGCCGAGGGGCGCGACGTCATCGTCTATGTCCACGGCTATAACGAGACCTTCGACAGCGCGGCGACGAGCTATGCCAAGCTGGTCGACGGCATCAAGTTTTCGGGCGTGCCCGTGCTATTCTCCTGGCCCTCGCGTGCGGCCCTCTTGGATTACGTCACCGACAAGGACAGCGCGATGTGGTCGCGCGATGCCCTCGAAGACACGCTCACGGCGCTCGCCAACGATCCCAAGGTCGGGCGCATCAACCTGATCGCCCATTCCATGGGCAGCATGGTGATGATGGAAGCTCTGCGTTCGATGTCGGATCGCATGGGAGCCTCGCTCCCGAACCATTTCGGTGCCATCGTGCTGGCCAATCCCGATGTCGACCTCGACCTCTTCCGTCGCCAGATGAAGCGGCTGTCGTCGCTGTCGTCGAAGATGACGGTGATCGTCTCCAAGAACGATCGCGCTCTGGAGATCTCAACCAAGCTCGCCGGCGGCGTGCCGCGCGTCGGCTCCGGCGACAGCGAGGAACTGCAGAAGACCGGCGTGAAGGTCGTCGACGCCTCCGATTTCGGCTCCGGTTTCATCAACCACGATATCTTCATGAGCCGTGAGGAAGTGCGCGCCGTGGTTGCGCGCGCGATCGAGAACGCCGATCAGTAACCCTTCGGAGCAGGCCGGGGGAAACGGCGCAACCCAATCATGCCAGGAAATCGGCGCGGTGCGGGGTGAAGCAGTCGACCAGCCGGCCTTTCTCCAGAGCCTTGACGCCATGTTCGAGGCCGGATGGCACGATGAAGCTGTCGCCGGCGGCGAGCGTTTCGGTTCTGCCCGCGATGGTGACCTCGAACCGCCCCTCGGCGACGTAGCTGGACTGTATGTGGGGATGGGAATGCAGCCAGCCCACGCCATCCTTCTCGAAAGCGAATTCGACCAGCATCAGTTCGTCGGTGTAGACAAGGACGCGTCGCCGATTGCCGTCCGGCGTCGACTGCCATTCGGCGTCACCGGACCGGACGAATAGTTCCTCGCTGCGGATCATCGGACCTCACCTCGCTGTCCAGCCACGGAGGGAAGATAAGCACAGGTTTGCAGCATTGTCCCGCGCATGCCGACCCGGCCGGAGCGGCTCCTATTCGCCGGCCGTCTTCTCGACGGCACGCGGGGCATTGCGCAGGGCCTCCAGCATGCGGGCCCGCGAAATTTCCAGCAACTGGCTCATGGCCCGCGAGGCCTCGTCAGCCTTGCGGGCGAGGATGGCCGAGACCACGGCCTGATAGGGCTGCAGGTCCATCGCCTGGCCGTTGGCGCTGCGCTGCGTCAGGCCGAAGGAAACCTTCAGGGCCGTCTTGACCGCCCGCCCGATGGTGACGAACAGGCCGTTATGGGTGGCCGTCATGATGGCGAGGTGGAATTCCGTCTCGGCGCCCGCCGCCAGAGCCGGCTGCCCGAGCATGGAGACGAGGTCGGAGAAGCGCATGCGGATGCGTTCGAGGTCATCCGCCGAGCCGTCCCGCGCCGCCAGGAAGCAGGCGCGCGGCTCGAAGCAGTTCCGCATTTCGTAGAGATCCTCGATGATGCGCTCGTCGAACTGGGCGTTCAGGCGCCAGGAGAGCACATCCTGGTCGAGCAGGTTCCAGTCGGCGAAGGGCAGCACGCGTGTGCCGGTCTTGGGGGAAACCTCGACCAGTCCCTTGGCCGCCAGGTTCTTCACGGCCTCGCGCACCGTCGAGCGGCTGACGCCATAGGCCTGGCAGAGTTCGTTCTCGATGGGCAGGGTGTCGCCGGGGCGAAATTCTCCCGAAGTGATGCGGGTGCCGATGATGCGCGCGACCTGCGCGCTCATCGTGCTGATGGCGGTATCCCGCTCGAACATACTCATCTCCAAACCAGCCCGTTGCTGGATGCGGGCGGCACCGTGCTCTTCGCGCCGGCTGGTGCCGCCGCGATCTGAGAGGCTCCCCACCTCTTAACACTGCTATCGGGGAGGAACAAAGCGCCCAGCAACCCTCCTGCCAATGGGAAATCCTCCTACAAATTGCCATTCTTCACGTCGGCGGCGATTGACACCGGATCGCGATTGCCTCTATCTTATCATCAGATGATAATAAGAAAAGATGGTAGGAGGAAGAGGCCTTGAGTGCCATCGACATCGACAGGGTGTCCAAGACCTTTGGCGCCGTGAACGTCATCGCAGACCTCTCTTTGAAGATCCGCTCGGGCGAGTTCATTGCCTTCCTCGGGCCGTCGGGCTGCGGAAAGTCCACTTTGCTGCGCATGATTGCGGGGTTGGAGCGTGTTGATGGCGGCTCGATCTCGATCGGCGGCCAGCGGGTCGACCGGCTGCCGCCGGGCGCGCGCGGCGTCGCCATGGTGTTCCAGCACTACGCGCTCTATCCGCATATGACGATCTACGAGAACATGGCGTTCGGCCTGCGCAACATCGCCATGCCCGGCCAGGAGATCGACCGCCGGGTGAAGGAAGCGGCGCGCATCCTGGAGATCGAGCCGCTCCTCGCCCGCAAGCCCGGCCAGCTCTCCGGCGGCCAGCGCCAGCGCGTCGCCATCGGCCGCGCCCTGGTGAAAAGCCCCAAGGCCTATCTGTTCGACGAGCCGCTTTCCAATCTCGATGCGGCGCTGCGCGTACGCACCCGTGTCGAGCTGGCCCGCCTGCACCAGCAGGTCCAGGCCACCACCATCTTCGTCACCCATGATCAGGTCGAGGCGATGACGCTGGCCGAGCGCATCGTGGTGATGAACGCCCGCAAGATCGAGCAGGTGGGCACGCCGATGGAAGTCTATTCACGGCCCGCCACGGAATTCGTGGCGCGTTTCGTCGGTTCTCCCGCCATGAACTTCCTGCCCGTGACGGTCGCCGAGCAGGGCGGTCTGGCAGTCGCCACTCTGGCGGATGGCACCGCCATCACCACCCGCGTGCCCGCCGCCACCCTGCCGCGAGGCGCCAATCTGCGCCTGGGGGTGAGGGCGGAAGCCGTGCGGGCCGATCCGGCAGGTGCCCTGGCCGGCCGGATCGAGGTGGTCGAACGCCTCGGCGATCGCACCCATCTTTATGTGCGCCTGCCGGATGGCACCTCGCTGGTTGCCGAAGACAAGGGCGCCTCGACCGCCGTCGCCGGGGGCGAGGCCCGCTTTTCGGTGGATTCGCAGGCCGCGCATCTGTTCGATGATGGCGGCCTTGCCTTCCATGCCGCGTGAGGAGGGCCCATGTCCACGCAAAGCCTTCCCGCCGCAGCGGCTGCGTCGCCCGTACCCCGCTATGCCGGCGCCTCGATCGGGCCGAGCTGGCGCAATCTCCTGTTCGTCCTGCCTTTCCTTGCCGTCTACGGCGTCCTCTTGGTCTACCCGCTGTTTCGTGGCATCTGGATCAGCCTGCAGGAATACGACATGTTCGACCAGACGGCTTCCTTTGCCGGCCTGGCGAATTTCCGGCGCCTGTTCGCCGACAAGGTCTTCCTGGGCACGGTGAGCAACACGTTTGTCTTCGTGCTGATGACGGTGCCGGTTTTCGTCGGCATCGGCCTTGGCCTCGCTCTCGCGCTCAACCGGGAGAGCAAGGGCAGCGCCGCGCTGCGGGCGATCTTCTTCGGCACCTCGGTCCTGTCGGTGACCATAGTCACCATCATCTGGAAGATGATGTATCTGCCCGATCGGGGCCTGATCGCCGGCATACTCGCGATCTTCGGGCTGCCGCCGATCCAGTTCCTGACCAGCCAGGAACTTGCTTTGCCGGCCATTGCGCTGTGCACGCTGTGGTGGGTGATTGGCCTGCCGATGATGCTGTTCCTCGCCGCCCTGCAGCAGATACCGGGCGAGCTCTATGAGGCGGCCGCCCTGGACAATGCCGGGCGCTGGCGATCCTTCTGGTCGATCACGCTGCCCTCGATCCGGCGCAGCGTCGTCGTCGTGGCGATCTACGAGATCGTGGCGCAGTTCCAGCTGTTCGGCCAGGCCCAGCTTCTCACGCGGGGAGGCCCAAACAACGCCTCGCGCCCCATCGTGCAGTTCATCTATGAGGAAGGCTTCCAGCGCTGGAATGTCGGCTATGCCGCCGCGGCCTCGGAGGTGCTCTTCCTGTTGATGGCGATTGCCGCGATCCTGCAATATGTCGCCGCCCGCCGGCGGACGGAGGGCTAGCCATGGCGAGCGCGCAGCAATTCGTCGGCCGCACCGCCGGAGACCGGGTGATCCTGGCTGGCGTGCTGGTCCTCGCCGTCGCCTGGCTGATCCCCGTCGCCTGGGTGATCGTGCTCTCGTTCAAGCCCAATTCGGAGCTGATGTTCTCGACCGCGACGGTCCTGCATCCGCCCTATACATTCAAGAACTACACCGACATCATCGCCTCGTCCGGCGTGTTCCGCTGGCTCGTCAACAGCATGATCGTGGCCGGCGGCATGACCATCGGCACGCTGGTGCTGTCCTCCCTGGCCGGCTACGGCTTTGCCCGCACCGAGTTTCCGGGGCGGGACATCCTGTTCGTGCTGGTGCTGCTCGGCCTTGCCATTCCCGAGCAGGCGGTGATCATCGCCCGCCATCAGATGTTCACCGACTGGAAGATGCACAATGGCTATCCGGCGCTGATCCTGCCAGGGCTCTCCCATGCCTTCGGCGTCTTCCTGATGACGCAATATTTCAAGGCCATCCCGCGCGACATCGACGAGGCGGCGATGCTCGACAATGCCTCCCGCTTCAAGATCTTCTGGAAAGTGGTGCTGCCGCTGACCATCCCGGCCCAGGCCACGCTCGGAATCTTCACCTTCCTTTCGGCGTGGAACGACTATCTGTGGCCGCTGATCTCGGCGACCAAGCCCGACATGTTCACCCTCACCGTCGGGATGGCCTCGACGCAGACCAATT
This sequence comes from Labrys sp. LIt4, assembly GCF_017813775.1. Lineage (NCBI taxonomy): Bacteria > Pseudomonadati > Pseudomonadota > Alphaproteobacteria > Hyphomicrobiales > Xanthobacteraceae > Labrys > Labrys sp. LIt4. The sequence continues at coordinate 17,631 of NZ_JAGIPY010000025.1, read as the reverse complement.
TCGCCCAGTCGGAGGGGCTCGGCTTCCTGATGGCGCAGGCCGTTTTCGCCGGGCTGCCCGTCTTCATCGTCTACCTGTTCTTCCAGAAATACATCGTTCGCGCCGTGGCCGGCGCCGCGATCCGCTGAAGGCAACGAGATCTCCTGGTTCCGCGTCCCGGCCGCGCGCTCGACCTTGAACAAAATCGGCCGAAACGGAGGAAATGCATGATCGGTTTGAAACGATTGCTCTATGCCGGGGCCGTGCTTCTGCTGTCGTCGCAGGCCGGCCTCGCCCAGGACAAGACCGAGATCTCGGTGTCGCGCTTCTTCGGCGCCTGTGAGGCCGACTACGGCAAGGTGACGGATGTCGCCAAGGCCAATGGCGAGTGCGGCATCATCACGGCGCTGATCAACAAGTTCAATGCCGAGAGCAAGGATACCCACGTCAAGGTCGATATCGTCGAATGGCCGGGCTATGACCAGCTCACCGCGCGCATCCGCTCGGGCGAGCCGCCGACCATCTCGGTGATGCACGAGGCCGTCATCAGCGACTATTCCTCGCGCGGCCTGCTCGAACCCCTCGATGAGGGCCTGAAGGCGGCGGGTGTCGATACCGCCGACTTCACCGATGCCGCCAAGGCCGGCGTCACCAAGGACGGCAAGACCTTTGCCCTGCCGTTCGACACCCATACCTGGCTTTGGCACATCAATCTGAACCTGTTCAAACAGGCCGGGCTGGTCGATGCCGCCGGCAAGCCGATCCTGCCCAAGAACAGCGAGGAACTGCTGGCCCAGGCCAAGCAGTTCAAGGAAAAGACGGGCAAGCCCTATTTCGTCTGGACCATCGCTAATGAGCGGGCCTTCTTCACCCGTACCTTCGACACGCTGCTCTACCAGCAGAACTCGGAGTTCTTCGCCGATCCGACCAAGGTCAATTTCACCACGCCCGAGGCCAAGAATGCCGCGACGCTGCTGAAGACGCTCTACCAGAATGGCGACACCACCAGGGGGCAGGATTATGCCGCCTCGGTTGCCAGCTTCGCGGCCGGGGATGCGGGCGTGTTCATCTGCGGCACCTGGCTGGTCGATACCTACGACCAGGAATCCAAGAAGAGCGGCGCGCCCTTGTCCAACGGCTATGCGGTAGTGCCTTTCCCGCAGCTCTATCCCGGCAGTCCTCGCGTCTGGGCCGATGGGCATAGCTGGGTAATCCTCAAGGCCGATCTTTCCGATGCGCAGCGCAAGTCGGCCTACGCATTCCTGAAATTCCTGTGGGACAATGATTTCCAGTGGTCGCGCACCGGGCATCTGCCCATCCGCAAATCCGTGGCCGACAGCGCCGAATTCAAGGCCCTGCCGCATCGGGCCGATCTCGCGCCGCTGACCACAAATGGCGCCGCCCGCCCGGCGGCGGTGAAGCGCCAGTTCGCGATCCAGGAGATCGAGAATGACGAGGTCACCGCCGGCGTGACCGGGGACAAGGAGATCGACGCCGCGCTCGCCGATGCCCAGTCCCGCATCAATGAACTGCTGGCGAACGCGAAATAAGGCCGCGTTTCGTCACGCCCAGAGCAAAGCGCGCTCAAGTGTGAACGCTCATTCGCTCCAACTCTTTGAGTCGACGCGTCTTTGCGGTTCGTGGTGACCCCGCCGCAAAACGCCATAGGACCCACGGCTCTCCTCCCGCCGTGGGTCCCTTTCCCGCCAAATCTCTTCCAGGTTCAAAGGTCAGTTTTTGCCATGCCGTCCGCCCGCCTGATCGTCGATCACGATTTCATCATCTCCGATCTCGACCGCCGCATCTTCGGTACCTTCGTCGAGCATATGGGACGGTGCGTCTACACCGGTATCTTCGAGCCCGGCCATCCCACTGCGGATGAGCAGGGGTTCCGCCAGGATGTCGCCGAGCTGACCCGCGAACTCGGCACCACCATCGTGCGCTATCCCGGCGGCAATTTCCTGTCCGGCTACAATTGGGAAGACGGCGTCGGCCCGGTGGAGAAGCGGCCGCGCCGGCTCGACCTTGCCTGGTTCTCGACGGAAACCAACGCCTTCGGCACCAATGAATTCATCGACTGGTCCCGGAAGGTCGGGGTGGAGCCGATGTTTGGCGTCAATCTCGGCACCCGCGACCATGACGAGGCACGCCGCTTCATCGAATATTGCAACCATCCCGGCGGCACGGAGCTCTCGGAGCTGCGCAAGAGCCACGGCTATGAAAAGCCGCACGACATCAAGTTCTGGTGCCTGGGCAACGAGATGGACGGTCCCTGGCAGATCGGTGCCAAGACGGCGGGCGAATATGGCCGCATCGCCCATGAGACGGCCAAGGTGATGCGCTGGGTCGATCCCTCCATTGAGCTGGCGGCCTGCGGCTCGTCCAACCGCGACATGGCTACCTATGCCCGCTGGGAGTACGAGGTTCTCGACCATTGCTTCGACTATGTCGACTTCATCTCCCTGCACACCTATTTCCAGAACCCGCATGACAGCACCGAGGAGTTCCTCGGCAATATCGAGCTCCTGGAAGCCTTCATCCGGGAGGTGGTGGCCATCGCCGACGCCGTGGCCGCCACGCGCCGCTCGCCCAAGCGGATCATGCTATCTCTCGACGAGTGGAACGTCTGGTACAAGGCCCGCACGCATGAGCATCTGCGCAAGCCGGGCTGGCCCGAGCACCCGCCGCTGATCGAGGAAGTCTACAATACCGAGGATGCGCTCCTGGTGGGTGGTGCGCTGATCACGCTGCTCAATAATGCCGACCGGGTGAAATGCGCCTGCATCGCCCAGCTGGTCAACATCATCGGGCCGATCATGACGGAGCCGGGCGGGGCGGCCTGGCGCCAGACCATCTTCCATCCCTTCGCTCTCACGGCACGCCATGCCCATGGCCGCGTGCTGCGTTCGCTGATCTCTTCACCCTCCTATGCCGGCAAGACGGCGCCGGAAATTCCCTACCTCCATGCCTGTGTCACCGAGGACGAGACGACCGGCCAGGTCACCATCTTCGCCCTGAACCGCCATCTCGGCGAACCGATGGACCTCGAAGTCCTGCTGCGCGGCTTCGGCGGCAACCGACAGGTGGTGGAGGCGTTGCAGATCCATCATCCCAACATGAAGGCGGTCAATACCAAGGACGCTCAGGATACCGTCGCGCCGGCGCCGATCGAAAAAGTGAGCCTGGAGGGAGACCGCCTGCAGGCCAGGCTCATGCCGGGCTCCTGGAACGTGATCGTCACCGCTCCGCGCTGAGCGGAGGAGGGCGCCTTTCGACGTGGAGGAAGATGTGTGTAGCCCATCACCCGCTGGATCGGTGCTCGAACGCCGGCTTTCATTTCCGACGTGACGTTATAGGGTCTGCAAAAGCCAAATCGGGGCAGAGGCGGATGGACCCAATTCAGCTGTTCGAACTGGTGATCGCGATGTTTCTCGCGATCATCGTCCTGCATTATGCCGCGGGCAAGCTCGGCTTGCCGCCATCCGTGGCCCTGCTGGTCGGCGGAGCGTCGCTTGCCTTTCTGCCGGGCCTGCCCGCCATCGCGCTCGATCCCAACCTGGTGCTCGTGATCTTCCTGCCGCCGCTCCTGATGGACGGGGCCTGGTTCATCGCGCTCGGGCGATTGCGACGTCACATGATCGGCATTGCCTCGCTGGCGGTCGGGGCGGTGGTCTTCACCTGCGTCGTCGTGGCCGTGGTCACCCATCTGCTCTTTCCATCGTTGCCCTGGGCCGCTTGTGCGGCGCTCGGCGCGATCGTCTCGCCGCCCGATGCCGTCTCCGCCCGTGCCGTGCTGCAGCGGGTGAAACTGCCTCGGCGCCTGCAGATTCTGCTCGAGGGCGAAAGCCTGCTCAACGATGCGAGCGGGCTTGTGCTGTTTCGCTTTGCCATCGCGGCGGGCGTCACCGGTACTTTCAGCGCGGTGGATGCCGTCGGCGAGTTCTTTCTGCTGGCATTGGGCGGCGTCCTCGTCGGTGTCGCCGCCGGTGGTACATGGGTCCTGCTCGCACGCCGCCTCGGCGACGAATATCTGATCATCGCCGCCACATGCCTGTTGTCCTGGTCATCCTACCTGCTCGGCGAGATGATCCATGTCTCCGGCGTGATCGCCACGGTCACCACGGGCCTGATTGCGGGCTGGTATCAGCACACCGTGTTTTCGGCCTCGATACGCATGCGCGGTACGGCGTTCTGGACCGTGATGATCTTTCTGATGGAGGCGGCGGTCTTCATCCTGATCGGCTTCACCCTGCGGGGCGTGGTGGAACGTGGTGGCGGCTTCGGCGTCGTGGCCGACACCATGCTCGTCCCCATTCTCGTGATCCTGCTGGCGCTCACCCTCGCACGCTTTGCCTGGGTGTTCGGCTCCGATCTGGTGATCCGGCTCTGCGTGGCTGTGGGGTTCAAGCGCTACACCCCGCTCGGCCTTGCAAACGCCACCATCCTGAGCTGGGCCGGCGTACGCGGTGTCGTCACCCTGGCCCTGGCACTGAGCGTGCCGGAAGGATTCCCCGGCCGCGACTTCATCCTGGTGACCTCGTTCGCCGTGATTCTGGGAACGGTGCTCGTCCAGGGCACCACCCTGGGGCAGATGATCGGCTGGGTAAAGCCGGTCGAGCCGGAATCGGAAAGGGCACGCCTTACCATGGCCCAGGCCGAAGCCGCCATGGCGCAGAAGCAATTGGTGACCATCCAGAAGCTGGCCTACGACAGCGAGGGCAATCTCATTCATCCCCGGCTGCTGGAGCGCTACCAGCGCAGGGCCACGATGATCATCGACTATGCCGAGCGCACCGAAGAATACCAGCCGGGCCTTCATGCGCATTTCGACGTCGTCCTGGCCGCGATCGCCACCGGGCGCGACGAGCTGATCAGGCTTCACCGGGCCGGGAAGATCGACAACGAGACGCTGCACGAGCTGGAACGCGACCTCGATCTGGAAGAATTGAGCGCGATTTCCGCGAAGTCGTGACGAGCTATTTCCGGCCTGTATCCTGGGCCTGCTCGGCCAGTGCGCGCGCCATACGAACGGAATCGCCCCATGTCGACAGGAAGATCATCATGTCGGTCAGCGCGGTGATCACACCATGGAGAACGCGTTTCGGCAGTCCCGGCTCGGTCAACTGGCTTTGCGCGGTGGTTAAATGGGCGACCTCCTCCTCGTTGATATCGAGAATGATGGTTCTTGCGCCCTCGTCGCGGCCCGCCAGGAAGTGAAGCTGGTCGCCGAGATGGCGATGCACCGCCGCCTCCACGGCCGCCGTGCAGACCCAGATTGCCTGCCGGCCAGCCAAGGCGGTGAGGAAGCCGAGGACGAAACCACCCAGGCTCCATAGCTGCATGATGCGGCAGGGGCGCGATTGTCGGGTCGGCATCGCTGCCCGGAACAGGGCGCAATGTCGGATTTCGTCGGCGAGCATGCCGGACAGATGCGGTACCATGTCGGGCCACACCAGTTTTGAGACAGCAATCTGGGCGCCATAAATCCGGATGGCGCCATATTCGCCGGCGTGATTGACGCGCAGAATCCGCGCGATTGTCAGGCGATCACGAGCGGATGTGGCGAGGCTGGGGGGGGGGGCCGGATGGCCTCGCCGAGAGGATCCGCCGCCATCGCATCAACGCCGGTTGTGATGGCGGTGACGCAATTGATTCAGCAATTCGTCGAGCAGGCCACTGGCCGCCTCTGTGATCACCGTGCCGGGCGGGAAGATTGCCTGGGCACCAGCCGCATAAAGCGCCTCGAAATCCTGTTCGGGTACCACGCCGCCCACCACGATCATGATATCGGGCCGCCCCTCGGCTACCAGGGCCTTGCGCAAGGCGGGGACCAAAGTGAGATGGCCGGCGGTGAGGGACGAAACGCCGACGATATGGACATCGCTGTCGGCCGCCTGCCTGGCGACTTCGGCAGGCGTGGCGAACAGGGGGCCGATCTCGACCTCGAAACCGAGATCGCCGAAGGCGGAGGCGATGACCTTCTGGCCCCGGTCATGCCCGTCCTGTCCCATCTTGGCGACGAGGATCTTGGGTGGACGCCCTTCCTCCTCGCGGAAGAGGGCAGTCTGGCGCTGCACCTTCTCGATGCCGTCCCCGCTCATCGCAGCCTTGTAGATACCAGAGGTGGCGCGGATCTCCGCCTTGTGGCGGCTGAACACCTTTTCGAGCGCCGAGGAGATCTCGCCGACGGTCGCCTTGGCCCGGGCGGCATCGACGGCGAGGGCCAGGAGATTGGCATCGCCTTCCGCGCCCTTGCTCAAGGCATCCAGGGCCTGCTCCAGGGCAGCCGGATCGCGCTCGGCCTTCAACTGCCCGAGCTTGGCGATCTGGGCCGCACGCACGGCCGAATTGTCGACCTTGAGCAGGTCGAGCGGCGGCTCCGAAGGGGGCTTGTAGATATTGACGCCGATCACCGCCTGTTCGCCGGCATCGATGCGGGCCTGGGTCCGGCTGGCAGCTTCTTCGATGCGCAACTTGGGCAGGCCGGCTTCAATTGCCTTGGCCATGCCGCCCATCGCCTCGACTTCCTCGATATGCTGCCAGGCCTTGGCTGCGAGGTCGGCGGTGAGGCTTTCGATGGCGTGGGCCCCGCCCCACGGATCGATCAGCCTCGTGGTGCCGCTCTCCTGCTGCAGCACGAGCTGGGTGTTTCGCGCGATGCGGGCCGAAAAATCCGTCGGCAGCGCCAGGGCCTCGTCGAGGGCGTTGGTATGCAGGGATTGGGTGCCGCCTTGCGTGGCCGCCATCGCCTCGATCAAGGTGCGGGTGACGTTGTTGTAGACATCCTGCGCGGTCAGCGACCAGCCGGAAGTCTGGCAATGCGTGCGCAAGACCAGGGATTTGGCCGATTTCGGATGGAACTGCTCTACCAGGCGCGTCCACAGCAAGCGGGCGGCGCGCAGCTTGGCCACCTCCATGTAGAAATTCATGCCGATGGCGAAGAAGAAGGACAGGCGCGGAGCGAAATGGTCGATGTCGAGCCCGGCCTTCAGCCCGGCCTTGATGTATTCGACCCCGTCGGCCAGGGTGTAGCCGAGCTCCAGGTCCTGCGTCGCGCCGGCTTCCTGCATGTGGTAGCCGGAAATCGAGATCGCGTTGAATTTCGGCATGTTCTGCGCGGTATAGGCGATGATGTCGCCGACGATGCGCATGGAGGGGCCCGGCGGGTAGATATAGGTGTTGCGGACCATGAACTCCTTCAGAATGTCGTTCTGAATGGTCCCTGCCAGCTTGTCGGGCGAGACGCCTTGCTCTTCGGCCGCGACGATATAGAGCGCCAGGATCGGCAGCACGGCGCCGTTCATGGTCATCGATACCGACATCTCATCGAGCGGAATGCCCTGGAACAGGGTGCGCATGTCGATGATGGAATCGATGGCGACGCCGGCCATGCCGACATCGCCGGTCACACGGGGATGGTCGGAATCATAGCCGCGATGGGTGGCGAGGTCGAAGGCGATCGACAGCCCCTTCTGGCCGGCCGCGAGGTTGCGGCGATAGAAGGCGTTGGATTCCTCGGCGGTGGAGAAGCCGGCATATTGGCGGATGGTCCAGGGCTGCTGGACATACATGGTCGAGTAGGGGCCGCGCAGGAAGGGCGGCAGGCCCGGCCAGGAATCGACGGCCTGCAGGCCGATCAGGTCGCTCTCCCCATGCACGGCCTTGATGTCGATACCTTCAGGCGTTTGCCAGACCTCGCCGGTCAGGAGCGGGCCTGGCGAAAGCCGGCGCAGGGGAAGGTTCGAGAAATCGGGGATGCGGCTCATGCGGCGCCTCCTGGCGCGCTTTCGGGCGCACTCTCGAACGGGACTGCATCGCGCCTGCGGCTCAGGGCCAGGGCGGCAGGCGACGCGGTGTCGGCGGGGGCCGGCCGCAGCACTGAAACGGCCGGTTCTTTGGCCAGCGCGTATTTATTGGCGCCGATGATGGTGCCGACAGGCTGGCGCAGCCGCTCGATCTCTTCCTGCAGCCAGCCTGACTGGATCACATTGATGATGCCACCCTGGCGCTCGATGGCTTGGAACTGGGCCCAGCCCGCCTCGCGAAGGGCATCGGTCATCGCCTCCAGCCCGCCGGAGCCGGCTGCCGGGTCTGCGATGCGGTGCAGATTGGCTTCGCTGATCAGGACGTGCTGGCAATTGCGGGCGACGCGCCGGGCATGGGCGTCGGCGAGCCCATTGGCGGCCGTATGAGGGAGAATGGCGATGCTGTCGGCGCCGCCCAGCCCGGCGGCGGCGGCGGCCAGCCCGTTGCGCAGCATGTTGGTGGCCGGGTCGCGCCGGCTCAGCATGCGCCAGGCGGTTTCCGCGTGGATATGGATCGGACTGGCGGCGAGGTCGCAGGCGTCCTCGATCTCGAGCCAAAGCAGGCGCAGGGCCCGGAGCTTGGCGATGGTGGTGAACACGTCCTGGTCGGCGGCGATCGCAAATCCGACGCAATGGCGCGCCTCCTCGAGGCGCAAGCCGGTCGCCTCCAGGACGCGCAGATAGGACAGGGCCGCACTGAGCATGCCGGCAAGCTCCAGCCCCGGCGTGGCGCCCGCTTCGTGAAGGGGGCGCCCGTCCGCCGTCAGAACGGTGCCGCCCTGGCGGTGATTGGCCAGGACCGAGGCGGTGGAGGGCCAGCCCGTCGGCAGGTTGCCGGTGGTGGCGAGCAGGCCGATCGGGTCGTAGCCATAATGAACAGTGCCGTCGTCGATCTCGCTGAGCCAGCGTGCCACTTCGAGAGTTTGCGACCCTGCCTCGAGCCGGATCTCGATTGCATTGCGCAAGACGCCGGCCAAAAGGCCGTCCAGGTTGCCGGGCGTGGAAATCGCAACGCCGAAGCCGCGCGCGAACGGGCTTTGCGTGGTCACCAGCGCGATGCCGCCGGCGCCGCCCTCGAGATCTTCCAGAAGCTGGCCGTTCGCCGGCGCGACATCGGGATGATCGGCGCGCTGGATGATGGTCCAGGGCGAGGCCGGCGGGCGCCCGGGAATGGGCAGGGCGCCGGCCTTGCGGGCATAGATGGGCTGCAGGCGCGCACCGTCCGGCAACAGGCTGGTCAGCCTGTCCTCGAAGGAGGCTCCCTTGAGTACGCCGGCGACGGCATCGCGCCAACGGGCCTCATCCGCACCCGCCTCCGCCATGGTTCAGACGAACTGGCCGAGTTCGGGAATTTCGGCGACGATCTTGCCGACCACTTCCGGCCCGGCTTCCTTCTCGGCATAGGCGAAGAGTTCCTTGCCGATCGCCTGGATCTGGTTGAGGTCGAGGCCGAGAGCCATCAACTGGCCGCCAAGGCCGGCAATGCCGCCGCCGACATGGCCGACCATGCCGGCCAGCATGCCCATGAAGCCGCCGCTCTGGGCATTCATGGCCTCATTGGTGACTTCACGCGCGCCACTGATCGAATCGACGAGCTTCGATACCGCGTCGGCAGGGCCTTCCCGCTCCAGGAAGGCAAGCACGGCACCGATGGCCTGAGTCGCAACGTCGGGGCTCACGCCAATTTTAGCACCCAATTGGGCGACCAGCTCTTCCATTTTTCTTCTCCCTGACGTGACGTGGATGCTACCAAAGATTCACGATAGGCAAACCGCTCTTCTCTGTTTCCCATTTTGCCATGGAGATCAAGGCCGTGGCTTTAAATACTTGTAACGCTTCATCAAGCCGTTGCCCGTAGCGATATGTTGCGTGGGCGGGTATGGTTCGCCTCGCGATTTGACCGTTCAGGATAGGAAGAGATGACCGATCAGAGCCGGATTTTCGTCGCCAAGAGCGCAGAGCCCCAATATCTCGCGCTGGCCTTCGGCAATCGGCATGGGCTGATCACCGGGGCCACGGGAACCGGCAAGACGGTGACGCTGCAGGTGCTGGCCGAGGGATTCTCCGCCCGCGGCGTGCCGGTCTTCGCGGCGGACATCAAGGGCGATCTGTCCGGCGTTTCCCAGCGTGGCGAAGCCAAGGACTTCATCGTCAAGCGCGCCACCGAGGTCGGCATCACCTATCAGCCCGACCAGTTTCCGGTGCAGTTCTGGGACGTCTTCGGCGAGCAGGGGACACCGATCCGCGCGACCGTCTCCGATGTCGGACCGCTCCTGCTGGCCCGGATGCTGCAGCTCAACGACGTCCAGGAGGGCGTGCTCAACGCCGCCTTCAAGCTTGCCGACGACCAGGGCCTGCTGCTGCTCGATCTCAAGGACCTGCAGGCCCTGCTGTCCGACATGGCCGACAAGGCCGCCGAACTGATCAAGAGCTATGGCAATGTCTCCAAGGCGACGGTGGGGGCGATCCAGCGCCAGCTGCTGGCGCTGGAACAGCAGGGTGGCGATAAATTTTTCGGCGAGCCTGCCCTGTCGCTCGCCGATATCGGCCTGCTCGATGCCAAGGGGCGCGGTACCATCAATATTCTGGCGGCCGACAAGCTGATGATGGCGCCCCAGCTCTACGCCACTTTCCTGCTTTGGCTGCTGTCCGAACTCTTCGAGCAATTGCCCGAGGTCGGTGACCTCGACAAGCCCAAGCTGGTGTTCTTCTTCGACGAGGCGCATCTTCTCTTCAACGATGCCCCGCCCGCATTGCTGCAGAAGATCGAGCAGGTGGTGCGCCTGATCCGCTCCAAGGGGATCGGCGTCTATTTTGTCACCCAGAACCCGCTCGATGTGCCCGACACCGTGCTCGGCCAGCTCGGGAATCGCGTGCAGCATGCGCTGCGCGCCTTTACCCCCCGCGACCAGAAGGCGGTCAAGGCGGCTGCCGAGACCTTCCGCCCCAATCCTGAGCTCGACACGGCCAAGGTCATCTCGGAACTCGGCAAGGGGGAGGCCCTGATCTCCTTCCTCGAAGGCAATGGCGTGCCGTCCATCGTGCAGCGCGCCCTCATCCTGCCGCCGGCAGCGCGGGTGGGTGCCATCACGCCCGCCGAACGCCAGGCGATCCAGCAGGCGTCCCCACTGCGCGGCAAATATGAAACCGTGGTCGATCGCGAATCGGCCTTCGAAATGCTTCAGCGCCGGGTCACCGGCGAGGCCGCACCGGCCGAGCAGGCGGAGGAGGGCGGCGGTTTCCTTGGCAGCGTGCTGGGAAGCGTATTCGGTTCGGGCAGCAGCGGGGGGCGCTCCTCCGGCCGCATGACGACCTCGCAAGCCGTGATCCGCTCAGTAACCCGCACGATCGCGACGACGGCGGGCCGCGAGATTACCCAAGCGATTTTGAGAGGAGTCCTCGGGGGGCGTTCGCGGCGCTAGGGTTGTCATTTTACAACCCATAGCTGAAGAGTCAGTATATAATTACTACCAGTTTGCCGTTATTCGGCCCGCCTACGTCAAATTTCCCGTATTGCGTTCTTAGGCCTCCTGGTGAGGTATTGGGATCAGCATATACGTTTGGGTACCCTTGGCGTATGAGCTTTTTGAGCGCGATTGCTGGAGGCTCTTGGGCGATGGATGGCACAACTATACTGAACGATCGGGCGAATAGAAAAGTAATACAATCTGCCGATGTTTTGCTAGTCAATCCAAACCGGGAAGTTGCCGAGTTTTGGCGCGAGAACCTCCTGGATTTCGGCATGACCAAAGTCAGACTTGCTTCGGGCATCGTGGATGCTTTGGAGATGGCGCGCCGGGACCCGCCATTGGGCGTGGTGATCGCGTTGCCGGTGCTTGCCGATGCTTTTGCGTTGTTGGGAGCATTGAGCCAGGACGAGGGGGGCGAGCTGCGCGAAGTCCCGATTCTGCTGATCGCAAACCAGCCGAACCGCGCCGCGCTTCTCACCGCGACCCAGGCTGGGTTCGATGCCGTGCTCACCGAACCGGTCTCGCCGCGGCAGATCTATCGACGGGTGGGGTCGATGATCCAGCGCACGCGACTCACCGCCCGGATGCGGAGCCTCGCGAGCTGACCAACCCTGTTTTCGCCCTTCCCGCTGAGGGGAGGGTGGAATGACGGGCAGCGAAAATACCATCGGGAGGCAAGTCGGCCCTACCCAGAGCGGGCAAGGCGGGTTAGCTTGGCGCTTTCTCACCCGCATCGTTAGGGACCATGTCTGACATCAATAAAGCACTCGATGCTGCCGATAAGGCACTCGATGCCAGCCTTGACCGGCTGTTCGAATTTCTCCGCATTCCTTCGATCTCCGCCGACAGCGCCTATGCCGGCGATTGCCAGAAGGCCGCCGAATGGGCTGCCGCGGCCTTGAGAGACATTGGCTTCGACGCCTCCCCGCGCAAGACCATCGGCCATCCCATGGTGGTGGGGCATCGCCGCACCGGCAAGCCGGGCGTCCCGCATGTCCTGTTCTACGGTCATTATGACGTGCAGCCGCCGGATCCGCTCAATCTGTGGCACACCAAGCCGTTTGAGCCGGTGCGCAAGCCCGGTCCCCACGGCGACATCATCGTGGCCAGGGGCGCTTCCGACGACAAGGGCCAGGTGATGACCTTCATCGAGGCCTGCCGTGCCCTGATCGAGACGCGGGGAGAACTGCCGATCGACGTGACCGTGTTCCTGGAGGGCGAGGAAGAATCGTCCTCGCGCAGCCTCATTCCCTTCCTCAAGGAGAACAAGGACGAGCTGAAGGCCGATTTCTGCCTGGTCTGCGATACCGATATGTGGGATCGCGAAACGCCGGCGATCACCACCATGCTGCGGGGCATGGTCTATGAGGAAGTCACCATCAAGGCCGCCAGTCGCGACCTGCATTCCGGCATGTATGGCGGCGCTGCCCAGAACCCGATTCGGGTCCTGTCGAAGATCCTGGCCGCCCTGCATGACGACGACGGCCGCGTCACCCTGCCGGGCTTCTACGACGGCGTGAAGGAATTGCCCGATGCGGTGAAGGCCGAGTGGGCCGCGCTCGATTTCGACGGCGAAGCCTATCTTGCCGAAGTCGGCCTGAAAGTGCCGGCCGGCGAGAAGGATCGCACGGTGCTCGAGCAGATCACCGTGCGCCCGACCTGCGACGTCAACGGCATCAGCGGCGGCTATGAGGGCGAGGGTGCCAAGACGGTTATTGCCGCGCAGGCCTCCGCCAAGGTGTCCTTCCGCCTCGTGGCGGGCCAGGAGCCCGAAAAGGTGCAGGCTGCCTTCCGTAAATTCGTGACCGATCGCCTGCCAGCGGACTGCCGGGCGGAGTTCCTCTCCCACGGCCTCGGCCCGGCCATCGCCGTGCCGGCCGACAGCGAGCCTCTCGCCAAGGCGCGCGCGGCCCTGGCCGAGGAATGGGGACGCACCGCGCCGGTGATCGGATCGGGCGGCTCGATTCCGGTGGTGGGCGACATGCAGCGCATTCTCGGCATCGATTCGCTGCTGATCGGCTTTGCCCTGGAAGACGATCAGATCCATTCGCCCAACGAGAAATATGATGTTCGCAGCTTCCACAGGGGCATCCGCTCCTGGGTGCGTATTCTCGATGCGCTTGCCAAATAAGAAGAGCCCTGAGCGGGGTCGGTGCCGGCACCGGCCCTCTCTTCAAGGGCGCGATACGGATCCATCATGAAAGCCGTGGTCTTCGAACAGTTCAGGCAGCCGCCGACACTTCAGGGCGTTCCCGACCCGACGCCCTCGCCGGAGGGGGTGGTCGTCAAGGTCGAGGCCACGGGCCTGTGCCGCAGCGACTGGCATGGCTGGATGGGGCACGACCCCGACATCGTGCTGCCCCATGTGCCCGGGCATGAATTGGCGGGCACCATCGTGGCGGTCGGCAGCCAGGTCCGGCGCTGGCGTGCGGGTCAGCGCGTCACCGTGCCTTTCGTCGCCGGCTGCGGTCATTGCCGGGAATGTGCGGGCGGCAACCAGCAGGTCTGCGAGCAGCAGTTCCAGCCGGGCTTCACGGGCTGGGGCTCCTTTGCCGAGTTCGTGGCGCTCGATTTCGCCGACGCCAATCTGGTCGAATTGCCCGAAACGCTCGACTCGGCGACGGCGGCGAGCCTTGGCTGCCGCTTTGCCACCTCCTTCAGGGCCGTGGTCGACCAGGGGCGGGTCCGGGCAGGGGACTGGGTTGCCGTGCATGGCTGCGGCGGCGTCGGGCTGTCGGCGATCATGATCGCCAGTGCCGTCGGCGCCAATGTGGTGGCCATCGACCTGACCGATGAAAAACTGGATTTCGCCCGCCAGCTCGGTGCGGTGGCGACCATCAATGCGGCGCGGACCGAGGATGTCGTGGCCGCTGTCCGCGATCTCACCGGCGGCGGTGCCCAAGTGTCGCTGGATGCGCTGGGCCACCCCGTCACCAGCGCCAACTCCATCAGCAATCTGCGCCGGCGCGGCCGCCACGTCCAGGTTGGCCTGATGCTGGGCGACCACGCCCGGCCGCCGATACCGATGGATCGGGTGATCGCCTATGAGCTCGAGATCCTCGGCAGCCACGGCATGCAGGCTTTCCGCTACCAGGCGATGTTCGACATGATCGCCGCCGGCAAGTTGATGCCTCAGAAGCTGATCGGCAGCCGCATCGGCCTCGAGGAAGCGCCGGAAGCCCTGATGCGCATGGACCGCTTTGATGGCATCGGCATCAGCGTCGTAACGCGCTTTTGAGATCCATGCCGGCTGTGCCGAACGCACAGTAGACGGTGGCGCCGTAAAACGCGGCGCCGACGAGGCCGACGAAAACGAGGCCTATGATGTCGCCGATATGGGCGAGCCCGGCCAGGAGCGGCGCGAGGGCGGTCGCGGCGGCATACATGGCCAGGCCGGCAGTCATGGTCGCCAGGGCGACACAAGCCAGCATGGCATAGAGGCGCCGGTCGAGATGCATGAAGCCGCGGCGGCTGGCCAGGACCGTCAGTAGGCCGAGATTGACCCAGGCGCCGAGGGAGGTCGCCAGGGCGAGGCCCGCCTGCTGCAGCGGACCCATCAGGACGATCTTCAGCACGATATTGACGGCGATGCCGGTGAGGGAGGCCCAAAGGGGCGTCGCGGTATCGCCGCGGGCATAGAAGCTGGCGACGGCCGAGCGGATCAGCACCACGGCCGGCAAGCCAGCGCCATAGGCGAGAAGGGCGCTGGAAGCGGCCTCCGCGTCAGCCGCCGTGAAGGCGCCGCGCATGAACAGCGCGCGCATGATGAGGTCGGGAACGGCGAGAAAACCGGCAAGGAAAGGCGCTGCCAGCAACCAGGTCAGGAAGATAGTGCGGCGCTGCGCGGCATGCGCTTCCTCGACCTGACCGGCCGCCAGCAGGCGGCTCATCTGCGGCAGAATCACCGTGCCGGCGGCGATGCCGATGATGCCGAGCGGCAATTGATTGATGCGGTCGGCATAATAGAGGGCTGCCACCGCGCCGGCCGATAGCAGCGAGGCGATGATGGTGTCGGCAAAGATGGCGATCTGGGTGCCCATCGAGCCGATGGTGGCGGGTCCCAGCGCCTTGAAGAAGGCTCTCACCGGCGTATCCAGCTTGATCGGCTCGGGCTTGGCGAGCACGCGGGCCCGGTGCGCCGCCCACAGCATGAAACCGAGCTGCAGGACACCGGAGATGGTGAGGCCCCAGGCTGCCGCGTGGGCGGTGGTCGGAAACCAATGATGCGCCAGCAGGGTGGCGATCATCGCCACGTTGAGCAGGATCGGCGCGGCCGCCGCCGCCGTGAAGCGCCCGACGGCGTTGAGCACGCCGCCATAGAGCGTGGCAAGGGTGATCAGGATAAGATAGGGAAAGGTGATGCGGGTGAGCGTGACGGCGAGATCGAAGCGCTCGTCCTCGAAGCCCGGCGCATTCAAGCCGACGAATTGCGGCGTGAAGATCAGCACCAATCCCAGCAGGATGACCTGCGAGATCAGCAATATCGATACGATCCGCCCCTGGAACAGCCTCGCGGCGTCGTCTCCTTCCTGCTGATGGACCTTGGTATAGGCCGGCACGAAGGAGGCGTTGAAAGCCCCTTCGCCGAAGATGGCGCGGAAATTGTTCGGCAGGCGGAAGGCGACGATGAAGGCCTCGGCCGCCGGGCCGCTTCCCATCAGGGCGGCCATCAGGGCGTCCCGGACAAAGCCGGTCACGCGCGACACCATGGTCCAGGCGCCGATGGAAAGAATGTTCTTCAGCAAGGATAGGGCCTATCGTGATGTCAGCTCCGCCCTATACGCGGCTTTGGCTGGCGGGAACAGGCACTATCGCCCTCAAAGTGCTGCTGGCGGGTGACGGAGGCGTGGATTTGCGGTGGAGAAGCTGCCGTTCGAGCTGGTTGCGCTCATATGGAGCGCTGGCTTGTCCCGATGCCGCCGTTTCCATGGGCCTTGCGATTCTCGGCGATTGCGTCAGAGTGCGGCGGCCCCTGGAAAAGAAAGAGGCCGCAGCTTGCGCTGCGGCCCAAGTCTAGGGAGGAAACGCCCAAGGAGGGCTATCAAACGGGGAAATGTTCCGCGCCGTTTGATGAGGATTAGTTTAGTGTGCGCCGCACAATAAACAATTGCTGAGTTTGCATGGCTGCTAGGCGAGCCATGCGTGGCGCTTGCAGGTGCCTGGCTACCGATTTCTCGAAAAGCGCAACAATATCAGTAGTTTGAACGAGCTTTCCAAGATTCACCCTTCGAGATTTGTGCCAAAAATCGGACAAGGCCTGTCGTCGGACGAACCAAAGGCCGGAGAAATCTCCTAAAATGCAAAGGGCGGAGAAAGCTCCGCCCTTCCAGCTTCTCGCCGAATGATCGAAAACGGCCTTGCAGCCCGAGGGATCGCCGGATGCCCAGGCAATGTTTTCGAGGAGAGCGCCATTCGATCCGAATGGCGGAATGACGCTCCGGGATGGCTTACTTCACGGCCGCTTCGTAGAGTTCGGCGACATATTCCCAGTTCACGAGATTGTCGACGAAAGCCTTGAGATAGTCGGGGCGGCGGTTGCGGTAGTCGATATAATAGGAGTGCTCCCAGACGTCGACGCCCAGGATCGGCGTGGCGCCGTGCACCAGCGGGCTCTCGCCGTTCGGGGTCTTGGTGACGATGACCTTGCCGTCCTTGACGGCGAGCCAGGCCCAGCCGGAGCCGAACTGGGTGACGCCGGCCTGGATGAAGTCTTCCTTGGCCTTCTCGACCGAGCCGAGGCCATCGACAATGGCTTTCTCGAGATTACCGGGAATAGCACCGCCGCCATTCGGCTTCAGCCACTTCCAGAAGTGCAGATGATTGTAGTGCTGGCCGGCATTGTTGAACAGGCCGGCATTCTTGCCGAAGGAGCCCTTGACGATGTCCTCGAGGCTCTTGCCTTCCCACTCCGTGCCCTTGAGCAGGTTGTTGCCGTTGTTCACATAGGCAAGATGATGCTTGTCGTGATGGAACTCCAGCGTCTCGCGGGACATGTAGGGCGCGAGGGCGTCATAGGAGTAGGTCAGGTCGGGAAGCGTGAAGGACATGGCGTTCCTCATGAAGTGACATGGTGGCGATGGGCATGGCTACGAAACGCAGCCCGCCCGTCCAGTGTTCCCGAACGGTTGCCGCGAGATCGCAGATCTTGCAGCCATCCGGGCGGGAGCCGAATGACGGGGTGGCGGCTAGCGGCCTCGATGCCTGCCGGAGCAGGCTGCAAGGCCGATGCACCGTCGGCGCGCAAACTTAAGCGCGAAGGCGCTGGAAGGGAACAGATTTGGGTGAATGCCTGGCATGATTTTAGTCTCCCGTGAAGTAGTCGCGTTCAAGGGGCTTTGCCGTTGGCGGTGCGCGATCGCGAGCCGACGAGCGCGGCC
>NZ_JAGIPY010000126.1:0-240 GCF_017813775.1 Labrys sp. LIt4 | reverse complement strand
CGCTCAGCGTCAGGATGCTGCCGGCTGCCGGGTTGAGGGCCGACTGCGCGTACCAGGCGCCGGTGCCATTGGCCTCGGTGAGGTTCAGGCTGGGTGTCTGGCTGGTCAGGGTGACGGTGGCCGGTGGTGGTGGGGCCATCACGAAGATGTCCTGCTGCGCACGCAGGTTGCCGTTCTCGGTGTGCCGCGAATACGTACTGCGCTGAGGCATCAGCGGGGTAGGCAGGGCAACGGTCGAGA
>NZ_JAGIPY010000125.1:0-240 GCF_017813775.1 Labrys sp. LIt4 | reverse complement strand
GAATGAACGGGTCGAGGATAAGGTGACACGATTAGCACCTGCTGTATTATCGTAGTATACAGGCACGAAACGGGTAAACAAGTTGTTTAAGCCCGAAATCAAAGAAAGGCCCAAGTAAAATAGAACACAACCAAGAGAACACAATAATCCTGGGAAGAAAAAGTATGAGGAAAGTTGAAGGAAAGTCGTGAGAAGTGTATGTACAACAAGAAGTTTGATATCCAGACACTGGCATCGAAC
>NZ_JAGIPY010000024.1:0-89230 GCF_017813775.1 Labrys sp. LIt4 | reverse complement strand
TGGCCGCGCTCGTCGGCTCGCGATCGCGCACCGCCAACGGCAAAGCCCCTTGAACGCGACTACTTCACGGGAGACTATGCCGTCAGCGCCCCAGCTTCGCCGCCCGGTTGGCTTTGAGCCGGGCGAAATCATCGCCCGCATGGTGGGACGAACGGGTCAGCGGCGAGGAGGAGACCATCAGGAAGCCCTTGGTATAGGCCACCGTCTCATAGCTCTTGAACTCGTCCGGCGTGATGTAGGCGACCACCGGATGGTGCTTGCGCGAGGGCGCCAGATATTGGCCGATGGTAATGAAGTCGACATTGGCGGAGCGCAGGTCGTCCATCAGCTGCAGGACCTCGTTCCGCTTCTCGCCGAGGCCGACCATGATACCGGACTTGGTGAAGATGGAGGGGTCGAGCTCCTTCACCCGCTGCAGCAGCCGCATCGAATGGAAGTAGCGGGCGCCGGGGCGGACGGTGAGGTAATTGGAAGCGACCGTTTCCATATTGTGATTGAACACGTCGGGCTTGGCCGCCACCACGATCTCGAGCGCGCCATCCTTGCGCAGGAAGTCGGGCGTCAGGATCTCGATGGTGGTGCCGGGCGAATGGTGGCGGATCGCCTTGATCACCTCGGCGAAATGCTGGGCACCGCCATCCTTGAGATCGTCGCGATCCACCGAGGTGATCACCACATGGCTGAGCCCGAGCTTGGCCACGGCGATGCCGGTATGCTCGGGTTCCTTGGGGTCGAGCGGCCCGGGCATGCCGGTCTTGACGTTGCAGAAAGCGCAGGCCCGCGTGCAGGTGTCGCCCATGATCATGAAGGTGGCGTGCTTCTTGTCCCAGCATTCGCCGATATTTGGGCAGCCCGCCTCCTCGCAGACGGTGACGAGCTTGTTCTCCTTGACGATGGCCTGGGTGTCGCGCCAGCCCGGCGAGCCCGGCGCCTTGACGCGGATCCAGTCCGGCTTGCGTAGCATGGGCTGATCGGGCCGATGCGCCTTCTCGGGATGACGCGGCCGGTTGTCGTTGTTGAGGAGATCGAGGACGACAGCCATGACAAGCCTTTCGGTTCACTGCGGCCGATATATCAGGAAAGCCGGCCCTTCACCATTGCCGGACAAGCCCGGCAACTCCCTCGCGCATGCATGCCTGCACGATCGCAGGCATGCTGTGGAGCCAAGTGTTGCCTACATATGGATAGCGCGGCCATAGGCGTCCAGGACGCTCTCATGCATCATTTCCGACAGGGTCGGATGCGGGAACACCGCATGCATGAGCTCTTCCTCGGTGGTCTCGAGGTTCATGGCGATCACGAAGCCCTGGATCAGCTCGGTCACTTCGGCGCCCACCATGTGGGCTCCGAGAAGCTTGCCGGTCTTGGCGTCGAACACCGTCTTGACCAGGCCTTCGGGTTCGCCGAGAGCGATGGCCTTGCCGTTGCCGATGAAGGGGAAGCGGCCGACCTTGACGGTGAAGCCGGCTTCCTTGGCCTTCTTCTCGGTCAGGCCGACGCTGGCGATCTGCGGCGTGCAATAGGTGCAGCCGGGGATCTTGTCCTTTTCGAAGGCATGCGGGTTCTTGCCCGCGATCGCCTCGACGCAGACCACGCCCTCATGCTCGGCCTTGTGCGCCAGCATGGGCGGGCCGGCGACGTCCCCGATGGCGAAGATACCGGGCACATTGGTCTTGCCGAAGCCATCCACCACCACGCAGCCGCGATCGGTCTTCACCCCGAGCTTTTCCAGGCCGAGATTCTCGATATTGCCGACCACACCGACGGCCGAGATCATGCGGTCGGCCTCGATCACCTGGGACTTGCCGTCGCCCGTTTCCACCGTCGCCTTGACCGAATTGGCCGTCTTTTCGACCTTGGTCACCTTGGCGCCCGACAGGATCTTCATGCCGGCCTTCTCGAAACGCTTGCGCGCATGGGCGGCGATTTCCTCGTCCTCGACCGGCAGGATCTGGGGCAGCACCTCGACCACCGTCACCTCGGCGCCGAGGGTGCGATAGAAGGAGGCGAACTCGATGCCGATGGCGCCCGAGCCGACCACGATCAGCGATTTGGGCATGTCCGGCGGCACCATGGCGTCGAAATAGGTCCAGATCAGCTTCTTGTCCGGCTCCAGGCCCGGCAGCACGCGCGGACGGGCACCGGTGGCGACGATGATGTTCTTGGCCTGATAGGTCCCCGGCCCCTGAGCCCCCTTCGGCGCGGGGATGGCCGGCCCCTGCACCGACTTGGTCGAGGCCTTGACTACGATCTCGCCTGGCTTGGTGATCTCGGCCTCGCCCCAGATCACGTCGACCTTGTTCTTCTTCAGGAGGAAGCCGACGCCGGTGGCGAGTTGGGCGGAGACGCCGCGCGAACGCTTGACCACCGCGCCGACGTCGGCCGTGACCGAACCGTTGAGCACCAGGCCGAAATCCTTGGCGTGCTGGGAATTGTGCAGCACCTCGGCCGAGCGCAGCAGCGCCTTGGTCGGGATGCAGCCCCAGTTGAGGCAGATACCGCCCAGATGCTCACGCTCCACCACGGCCGTCTTCAGGCCGAGCTGGGCGGAACGAATGGCGGTGACGTAACCGCCGGGGCCGGAGCCGATCACGATGACGTCGTAGGAACTCATTTGGGGTCTCCTCTTGGGCCCGGAGCCGGGAATGCTGCTCGCCTCGACACCGGGCCGGAAATCAGGTCTCAGATCGTCCGCTACAGCATTTTCCAGAAAGTCGGCGGACCTTCGATTAAGAAAACGCGTTAAAACAAAGAGTTAGGGGGAAAGTGCGATTCAGGAAAATCGCACTTCGCCCTAGCCTGCATTGGCGGCAGGCGTCGGAGTTGGGGTCGTCCCGGCCGGCGCTGCGCCCGCCGGAGAGTTCCGCGGCTGGGTCTTCCAATCGCGCGCGAAGGCGCATCTGTAATACCCCGTCGCGATATTGAGGGTCCGCGGCAGCTCCACGCAGATCACGGGCTTGCCCGTTCCCTGCTGCGGCAGCGGCTGGCCGGTCGCGGGATCGATTGCCGGCGCGGCGGCGGGCTGGCCGGGCGCCGACGGGCGTTCAAGCGTGGTCTTGCTCGAATCCAGTACGCTCCAGGCGACCGGAACCACACCGGGAACACCGTCCCGCCAAGCCCGGCCCGAACCATCCGGGTCGAGCGTGACGCGATAGCCGTCACCGATGGAAGCAACGCCGGACATGGCGATCTCGCGCGCCTGATCCATGGTCGGCTCAGGCTTGGGCGGGGCCGCAACGACGGGCTTTTCGGCCAGGCCAGGGGCGTTGCACCCTCCTAGGCCTGCCGCCAGCGCCAGGATCGCCAGACCCGGCATGCAAACTCGTCCTGCGGCCCTGCCGCTCACACCAGCATCCCCATGGGCTTTTCGATATAGCCCTTGAAGGCCTGCATCAACTCGGCCCCGAGTGCGCCGTCGACGGCGCGATGGTCGGTGGAAAGCGTCAGCGACATGATGGTCGCCACCTTGACCTCGCCGCCCTGCACCACCGGCTGCTTGATGCCGGCGCCGACCGCCAGGATGGTGGCGTGCGGCGGGTTGACGATGGCCGCGAAGGACTTCACCCCGAACATGCCGAGATTGGAGACCGAACCGGTGCCGCCCTGATATTCCTCGGGCTTGAGCTTGCGGCTCTTGGCCCGGGCTGCGAGGTCCTTCATCTCGTTGGAGATGGCGGAAAGCGTCTTGGCCTCGGCATTGCGGATGATCGGGGTGATCAGCCCGCCCGGAATGGAGACGGCGACGCCGACATCGGCGTGCTTGTGCTTGAGCATGGCGCCATCGGTCCAGGAGACATTGGCGTCCGGCACGGCCTTGAGCGCCAGCGCATAGGCCTTGATCACCATGTCGTTGACCGAGACCTTGAAGGCGGGCTTGCCTTCCTTGGTCAGCGGCGCGCCATGGTTGATCTGCTCGCGCAGGGCCAGCAGCGCGTCGATCTCGACCTCTACCGTCAGATAGAAATGCGGGATGGTCGACTTGGCCTCCGTCAGGCGGCGCGCAATGGTCTTGCGCATGCCGTCATGCGGGATCTCCTCGAAGGAACCAGGCGCGAACAGCTTCTTGGTGGTTTCGTCGGAGGCACCAGCCGGCGCGGCGGGAGCCGGCGCTGCCTGGGGAGCTGCCGCGGCCTGGGCAGGTGCCGCCGCCGGAGCGGCCTTGGCGCCGCCGCCGGCGATGGCAGCCTTGACGTCCTTCTCGATGATGCGGCCATGCGGGCCGGAGCCCTGGATGGCGCCGAGGTCGAGGCCGGCCTCCTTGGCGAGACGCTTGGCCAGAGGCGAGGCGAAGATCCTCGCACCGGCCTGGGACGGAGCAGGTGCGGGCGCGGGAACGGCCGGCGCAGAGGCGGCGGCAGGCGCAGGGGCGGCCGGAGCAGGAGCGCTCGAAGTCGCGGGAGCCGCAGCCGCCGGAGCGGCAGCGGCAGCGGCCTTGGGGGCCGGCGCGCCGCCGGCGGCGGCAACCGCCTTGGCGTCCTCGCCCTCGCCGGCGATCACGGCGATGAGTTCGTTGACCGGCACGTCGGCGGTGCCTTCCGGCACGACGATCTTGGCCAGCACGCCTTCGTCGACGGCCTCGACTTCCATCGTCGCCTTGTCGGTCTCGATCTCAGCCAGCACGTCGCCGGACTTGATGGTGTCGCCTTCCTTCTTCAGCCATTTGGCCAGATTGCCCTTCTCCATCGTGGGAGACAGAGCCGGCATCAATACATTCACGGGCATCGGCAACTCCTCAGCGATAGAGGACGGCTTTGGCCGCCCCGACGACTTCGGCCACGCTCGGCAAGGCAAGCTTTTCGAGGTTGGCGGCATAGGGCATCGGCACGTCCTTGCCCGAAACGCGCGCGACCGGCGCGTCGAGATAGTCGAAGGCCTGCTCGTTGACGCGGGCGGCGATTTCCGAACCCACGCCCGATTGCTGCCAGCCTTCCTCGACCACCACGCAGCGGCCCGTCTTCTGCACCGAGGCGATCACCGTATCGGTATCGAGCGGACGCAGCGAGCGCATGTCGATGATCTCGACGTCGATCCCCTCGCCTGCCAGCGCTTCGGCGGCCTTCAGCGCATAGGTCATGCCGATCGACCAGGCGACGAGCGTGACGTCCTTGCCCGGCTTGACCACCTTGGCCTTGCCGATCGGCAGCACGAAGTCGTCGAGCTTGGGCACGGGGTGGCTGTGGCCGTAGAGGATTTCGTTCTCGAGGAAGATCACCGGATTGGGATCGCGAATGGCAGCCTTGAGCAGGCCCTTGGCATCGGCGGCCGAATAGGGCGCCACCACCTTGAGGCCGGGGACATGCGAGTACCAGGCACCGTAATCCTGGCTGTGCTGGGCCGCCACGCGGGCTGCCGCGCCGTTGGGGCCGCGGAACACGATCGGGCAACCCATCTGGCCGCCGGACATGTAGAGCGTCTTGGCGGCGGAGTTGATGATGTGATCGATCGCCTGCATGGCGAAGTTGAAGGTCATGAACTCCACGATCGGCCGCAGGCCCGTCATGGCCGCGCCGGTGGCAATGCCAGCGAAGCCATGCTCGGTGATCGGCGTGTCGACCACGCGCCGCGCGCTGAACTCCTGCAGCAGCCCCTGCGTGATCTTGTAGGCGCCCTGATATTCGGCGACCTCTTCGCCGATCACGAAGACGTTCTCGTCGCGGCGCATTTCCTCGGCCATCGCATCGCGCAGCGCTTCGCGGACCGTCTGGGTGACGAACTCGGTGCCGGCCGGGATCTCGCCGGAGGCATCATGGGCCTCGACCGGCGCCGGAGCCGACTGCGCCACAGCGGGAGCGGCAACGGCTGGAGCGGCGGCAGGCTGCGCAGCCGCGGCGGGAGCAGCAGCGGGCTGCGGGGCCGGGGCGGAAGCGGCCGGCGCTGCGGCCTCGCCCTCCCCCTGGATGAAAGCGATCTTCGTGTTGACGGCGACATTGTCGGTGCCCTCGGGCACCAGGATCTGCGTGAGCACGCCTTCATCGACGGCTTCGACTTCCATCGTCGCCTTGTCGGTCTCGATCTCGGCGATCACGTCGCCGGACTTGATGGTATCGCCTTCTTTTTTGAGCCATTTTGAGAGTTTGCCCTGCTCCATGGTGGGGGAGAGGGCCGGCATCAGGATATCAGGCATGGGTGCCTCGAAGTCTGGAGAATGGGATGTACGCGAGCAGGCCGGGACGGCCGACGATCACTTCAGGATGTCGGTCCACAGCTCCGAAGGATCGGGCTCGGGATCGTTGGTCGCGAAATCGGCAGCATCGTTGACGATGTCGCGGATCTCGGAATCGATCTTCTTCAGCTCCTCCTCGCTTACGCCATGCTCGCCGAGCAGGCGCGCGCGGCTCTGCTCGATCGGATCATGCTCGGTCCGCATCTTCTGGACTTCGTCCTTCGAACGGTACTTCGCCGGATCCGACATCGAGTGGCCGCGATAGCGGTAGGTCAGCATTTCCAGGATATAGGGCCCCTTGCCGGAGCGGGCGTGCTCGATCGCCTTCTGGCCGGCCGCATAGACGGCGCGCACATCCATGCCGTCGACCTGCTCGCCGGGAATGTTGAAGGAAAGGCCACGGCGGGAGAAATCGGTCTGGGCCGAAGCGCGGCTCACCGAAGTGCCCATGGCGTATTTGTTGTTCTCGATCACGTAGACAACGGGCAGCTTCCACAGGGCCGCCATGTTGAAGCTCTCATAGACCTGGCCCTGATTGGCGGCGCCGTCGCCGAAATAGGTCAGGCTTACCTTGCCGTCGGAGCGATAGGCATTGGCGAAAGCCAGGCCCGTCCCGAGAGACACCTGCGCGCCCACGATGCCATGGCCGCCATAGAAGGCCTTCTCCACCGAGAACATGTGCATCGAGCCGCCCTTGCCGTGCGAATAGCCGCCCCGGCGTCCGGTCAGCTCGGCCATGACGCCGCGGGGCGCCATGCCGGCCGCGATCATATGCCCATGGTCGCGATAGCCGGTGATGACCTGGTCGCCTTCGCGCGAAGCCGTCTGCAGCCCGACCACGACGGCTTCCTGCCCGATATAGAGATGGCAGAAACCGCCGATCAGGCCCATGCCGTACATCTGCCCCGCCTTCTCCTCGAAGCGGCGGATCAGCAGCATCTCGCGATAAGCGCTGAGCTCCTGTTCGCGGGAGAACGACGATGCCGTCTTGGTTGCCCCCGCTGCCTTGCCCGAGCGGGCGGCAGTCTTCGAAGCCTTGCTAGCGGTAGCAGCGGCCTTTGCGGCTGTAGCGGCCATGAACCCTCCGATTATTGGTGGCTAAGCTGAGGAAGTGCTAGCGCATCCAATATCAAAAAGCGAGAGCCACACCCAAATGCTGCACTGCAACATATTGAACATGCAACATAATTATGGATTAACTCGAATTCAGTTTATTTAGCAATAAACTCAATTCCTGTTATTATTTGACACACTTATGTCAAACTTCGGCGTCGCCGGACAGCGCCGTCGAAATGGAAATCGATTTACCGGGGAGGATACCGCAACAAGTGGAAAGCCGAGCCTATTTGCCCAGCAAGACTACTTCGTCATTGGGATGAACCAGCCCGAGCACGTCCCGCGCTTTCTCGTCGAGCATGTCCGGATCGATCGCCTGTGACCTGAGCAGGTTCACACGCCGATCGAGAGCGGCATGCTCCTTCTGCAGCAGAGCCAGTTCATTGCCCAAATCCTGCTTCTGCTGGTCGAATTGATGCTGTGCCTGGATGCCATGCTCGCCATTGAAGGCTTGATAGGAGAAATATGCGATGGCTGCGGCCGCTCCCGCCAGAAGCGCGAGCTGGTTCAAGATGGCGCGGATGCGTGTGCGAATGACCATAAGGGCATGCTAGGCCCGGATGGTTGATATTCCGTTGACGCCGCTTGCTGCAGCGCAAAATCAGCAGCCTTTAAGCCCCTTCCGCATGCCGGGCCGGCAGGACCGCCATGCAAAAATGCGGCCCAAATAAAAAGCCGGGGAGCAGAAGCTCCCCGGCCATCGTCTTCAACGCCGATGAATCAGGCTCAGGCGAGCGCCTTCAGAGCAGCGCGGCCGCCATAGAGCGCCTGGGTGCCGAGGGCCTCTTCGATGCGCAGGAGCTGGTTGTACTTGGCCGTGCGATCCGAGCGGGCAAGCGAACCGGTCTTGATCTGCCCGCAATTGGTGGCGACGGCGAGGTCGGCGATGGTGGAGTCTTCGGTCTCCCCCGAGCGGTGGGACATCACGGCGCGATAGCCGGCCTTGTGGGCCATCTCAACGGCCGCGAGCGTCTCGGTCAAGGTGCCGATCTGGTTGACCTTGACCAGGATCGCGTTGCCCAGCCCCTTCTTGATGCCCATCGACAGGCGCTCGGTGTTGGTGACGAACAGGTCGTCGCCGACGAGCTGCACCTTGCTGCCGATCTTGTCGGTGAGTTGCTTCCAGCCATCGAAATCGTCTTCCGACAGGCCGTCCTCGATCGAGACGATCGGATAGTCCGCCGTGAGCTGGGCCAGATAGTCGGCCTGTTCGGCGATCGAACGCTTCACGCCTTCGCCGCTGTAATCGTAGACGCCGCCCTTGAAGAACTCGGTGGCGGCACAGTCGAGCGCCAGCATCACGTCCTCGCCCGGCTTGTAGCCGGCCTTCTCGATGGCGCTCATCACGAAATCGAGCGCGGCCTTGGCCGACGGCAGGTTGGGAGCAAAACCGCCCTCGTCGCCGACATTGGTATTGTGGCCGGCATCCTTCAGCCCCTTCTTCAAAGTGTGGAAGATCTCGGCGCCCATGCGCAGGCCTTCGGCGAAGGTCGGCGCACCGACCGGCATCACCATGAATTCCTGGAAGTCGATGGGGTTGTCGGCATGCACGCCGCCATTGACGATGTTCATCATCGGCACCGGCAGGACGCGGGCGGCCGGACCGCCAACGTAACGCCACAGCGGCAGGCCGGCCGACTGGGCTGCTGCCTTGGCCACGGCGAGGGAGACGCCGAGAATGGCGTTGGCGCCCAGGCGCGACTTGTTCGGCGTGCCGTCGAGATCGATCATGGTCTGGTCGATCTGGATCTGGTCCTCGGCGTCCAGGCCGCCGAGCGCTTCATAGATCTCGCCATTGACGGCCTCGACCGCCTTTTCCACGCCCTTGCCGCCATAGCGCTTGCCGCCGTCGCGCAACTCGACCGCCTCATGCGCACCGGTGGAGGCGCCGGAAGGCACGGCCGCGCGCCCTGTCGAACCGTCCTCCAGCAAGACATCGACCTCGACCGTCGGATTGCCACGGCTGTCCAGAATTTCGCGGGCGATGATGTCGCTGATAGCGGTCATGGGGCTGCTCCTGTTTGCAATCACGGATCGTTGTCGCGCTCATAGCGGATGAATGGCCATGGCGAAAGAGCAAAACAACGTCACCAAACTGCCATCTCAGACGCGCGCGGCCTTGGACGGCAACAGACGGGCCTGTACTTCGTCGAGCATTTCCCGGCGCGTCGGTGTCATACCACCGGCAGCCTCGGCCACCTTATGCATGAGATCGATCAGGTCCTTGCGCTCGTCTGCCGCCAGCTGCTTGTCGAACAGCGGCGCCAATTCACGGAACAGCACCGAGAAGCTCGGGGTGTTGCGGGCGACATATTCGGCAAAGGTCCGATGTTCGACCAGCTTGTCGCCATAGCCGAACACGTTGCGGGCGGCATCCTCGATCAGCCTTTCCGCAGCCGGCAGCACAGCGTGATCGACGCTGCCCAGCTTAATCAGCAGGGCGAGAGCGCCATCGCGCGCTTCCGTCACGGAGCGTACCGCCGCTTTCGCCTCCGCGTCCCGAGCCCGCTGCATGCGCCGCTGGCGCGCCGCCGCGCTGAAATAGGAAGCGATGACTTCGTGCCCGTCAAAGCGGATCAACCAAAAGACGAACCAGCCCATGAAGGCACTCAGGATCAAAGCAATGACCGGCATGGTATTCCCCAGCGTTAGTATGGAGGTCTTGCCACGAAAAAGTCACATTGTCACGACGGCCGACATTGCCCCGCGCAAAGCCTGTTCACGCAGAAACACCTGTTTGCGCTCACAGTCTGTTTTGACCGCAATCCTTGGTGATGGCGGCCAATCGCGAAATGCCCTGGGAAACAGCTTGCATGGATGCTGAAAATCGCCGATTGGCGAGCCGATTATCCGTGCATGGGAGACAGACATGCCCAGTTTCGACCCTTCCACGCTGCAACTCGGCAGCGAAAGCAAGATCCCCTCCTCTCCCGAGGAAGCCAGGCTCGACCGCGTTCCCAATCCACAGGCGGACACCCTTTATCTCGCCCGTTTTACCTGCCCCGAATTCACCTCGCTGTGCCCGGTGACGGGCCAGCCCGATTTCGCTCATCTCGTCATCGACTATGCGCCGAAGGACTGGCTGGTGGAATCAAAGTCGCTCAAGCTCTACCTCACGAGCTTCCGCAATCACGGCGCCTTCCACGAGGACTGCACCGTGGCCGTCGGCCGCCGGCTCGTCGACCTTCTGGAACCGCGCTGGCTGCGGATCGGCGGCTACTGGTATCCGCGCGGCGGCATTCCCATCGACGTGTTCTGGCAGACAGGCAAGCCGCCGGAGGAACTCTGGCTGCCGGATCAAGGCGTTCCGAGCTATCGCGGGCGGGGCTGAGGGAGAGAGAACGCCTCTGGGCGCTGACTTGGGAGGTAAGGCGCGGGAAGATGGAGGGGCGATCTCCAGATCGACCACCTTCGCCCTCTATTTCGCTCGAAGTTCACAAGACGGTCGATCTGGAGATCGACCGTCCAATCTTACGCCACGATCATAATGCCAGCGCTCATGGAGGGAAGCTCCCTTCCCGAACTCAGCCCTTGGCGATGGCGTCGAACTGCTTCAAGCGCGCGAGCAATGCCTCGAGCTGGTTGAGCGGCACCATGTTGGGGCCGTCGGACGGGGCGTGATCGGGATCCTGATGCGTCTCGATGAAGACGGCGGCCACGCCGACCGCCACGGCGGCGCGAGCCAGCACCGGTACGAATTCGCGCTGGCCGCCGCTCGATGTCCCCTGCCCGCCCGGCTGCTGCACCGAATGGGTGGCATCGAACACCACCGGCGCACCGATCTGCTCGGCCATGATCGGCAAGGCGCGCATATCGGTCACCAGCGTATTGTAGCCGAAGGAGGCGCCGCGCTCGGTCACCAGCACATTGGGATTGCCGGCCTCCGTGATCTTGGCGACGACGTTCTTCATGTCCCAGGGGGCCAGGAACTGCCCCTTCTTCACGTTGACGACCCGCCCGGTGCGGGCAGCAGCCACCAGCAGATCGGTCTGCCGCGACAGGAAGGCGGGAATCTGCAGCACGTCGACGACCTCAGCGACCTTGGCGCATTGATCGTTTTCATGGATGTCGGTGATGACGGGCACGCCGAATTTCTCGCGGATTTCCGCGAAGATCGGCAGAGCCTTTTCGAGACCGACACCGCGAGCCCCCTTGGCCGAGGTGCGGTTGGCCTTGTCGAACGAGCTCTTGTAGATCAGGCCCAGGCCGAGCTTGTCGGTGATCGCCTTGATGCCAGTCGCCATCTCCATGGCATGATCCCGGCTCTCCATCTGGCACGGGCCCGCGATCACGGTGAGCGGCAGCGCGTTGCCGATGCGGAGCTTGCCGAGGGAGACGACGGAGTTGGCGGCGGTCATGGGCGCTCCTGAAGTTGAATTGTCATGCGGGAGATAAGGCCGACAGGATGGGAAGGCAAGTTTGGCGCATATCGCGGGACCGCAACCGTCTCGCTTCCGTGCACTGACCTTACCGAGACAGGTGCGGGATTGGTGTGCCGATCTCCAGATCAGCATTCCCGGAACGATGGATTTGCCGGAAAAGGAAGATGCCGATCTGGAGATCGGCACACCAACCCCGTCGTCTTCGATCAAGCCCTGGGCTCTTCGAAAATCAGGCCCGTCCCGAAATTGTCGGCTGCGGCCACGGCCAGATGCTTGCGGTGGCGGATGAAGGGGATGCCGGCCTGCTCCAGGCGGGCGGCCATGGCGTCCAGCGGCGCCGTCACCTTGAAGGCGGCGAGACGGGGGCCATCGGCGAGCGACAGCGCCGGTTCGAGGCCGAGCACGTCGCGGTAGCAATCCGGCGACATCGCCTCCACCGTCCCGCGTGGCGTGACGATCGCCATGTTGCGGGCACTGGCGCAGACCGCCCGGGCGCCCGTGAAGGCCTCGAAGAAGGGCACTGATGCCGCCGGCTCTCCGGCCAGCATGACGACGCCGCCGAGTTTGACGGCTCCGTTCTCGTGGCGCTGGAAGTCGGGGTTCCAGAAATTCTGCGGCTCGTGCTGCTGCGTGGCGAAAAAACCCGCCGCCGGCACGGCCGCGTCTGCGGCGAAGGCCAGCGTGAAGGCGACACGGACCTCGGAGCCATCAGGCCGCTTCGCCTGGCGTTCGAAGAAGAACGGCTCGAAGCCGCCGATGCCGGCCTCGTCAAAGGCCAGCTTGTCGGCGGCGGCATCCTGCGCCTCCACCACCAGCATGGCGAAACCGTCTCCGTAACGGGCAAGATAGCCTCGGGAGAAGGTGGCAAAACGCGAGCGCTCGGCCCAAGCCGCGTCGGTGATGCCTTCCGCGCCGACCGTGATCAGTTCCAGGAAACTGCCCGGAAACTGGACCACATGGTTCTCTGTGCCCCAGGGATGACGGTTGCGGGCACCGACGGTAAATCCCATCGCCCGGTAATGCGCGGCTGCGGCCTCGAGATCGCGAACGGCAAGAACGAGGTGGTCGAGACCGCGGGACATGGCGTTGCTCCATGGGGGCGGGTCTTCAGACCCGGCTCTTCTTCGTCGGCGGGCGCGGTGTTTTCAGGCGGGTCCGAAGATCCGCCCTCCGGTCACACCAGCCGGCTCTGTTCGACGGCGGCCGCAATGAAGCTCGAGAACAAAGGATGCGGCTCGAAGGGGCGCGACTTCAATTCGGGATGGTACTGCACGCCGATGAACCAGGGGTGATCGGCATATTCGATCGTCTCCGGCAGGAGGCCGTCCGGCGAGGTGCCGCAGAACACCATGCCCTTGTCTTCCAGGCGCTCGCGATAGCTCATATTCACTTCGTAGCGATGGCGATGGCGCTCGGAGATCGAGGTCGAGTGATAGATGTCGGCAATCTTGGAGCCGCTCTTCAGCGTCGCCTGATAGGCGCCAAGCCGCATGGTGCCGCCGAGATCGCCGCCTTGGGCGCGCTGCTCGAGCTCGTTGCCCTTCATCCACTCGGTCATCAGGCCGACGACCGGCTCCTTCGTCGCGCCGAATTCGGTCGAATTGGCATTCTTGATCCCGGCGAGTGAACGGGCGCCCTCGATCACCGCCATCTGCATGCCGAAGCAGATGCCGAAATAAGGCACCTTGCGCTCGCGGGCGAAGGTCACGGCCTTGATCTTGCCCTCTGCGCCGCGCTGGCCGAAGCCACCAGGCACCAGAATGCCATGGACATGCTCCAGATGCGGTGCCGGATCGTCCTGTTCGAAGATCTCGCTCTCGATCCAGTCCAGCTTGACCTTGACGCCATTGGCGATGCCGCCATGGGTCAGCGCCTCGGTCAGCGACTTATAGGCATCCTTCAGGCCGGTATATTTGCCGACGATGGCGATGGTGACCTCGCCCTCGGGATTGTGGATGGTCTGGGAGATCTTGCGCCAGCGCGACAGATCGGGCTTGGGCGCATCCTCGATGCCGAAGGCCGCCAGCACTTCGGTGTCCAGGCCTTGCTCGTGATAGGCGATCGGCACGTCGTAGATCGAGGCGACGTCGCGTGCCTCGATCACCGCGGTCTCGCGCACATTGCAGAACAGGGCGAGCTTGCGGCGTTCCTCCTTGGGAATCTCCCGGTCGGAACGGCAAAGCAGGATATCGGGCTGGATGCCGATCGAGCGCAGCTCGGCCACCGAATGCTGCGTCGGCTTAGTCTTGAGCTCGCCCGCCGAGGGAATGAAGGGCAGCAGCGTCAGATGGGTGTAGATGCAGGCGCCGCGCGGCAGGTCGGACTTGATCTGCCGGATCGCCTCGAAGAAGGGCAGGCCCTCGATGTCGCCGACGGTGCCGCCGATCTCCACCAGCACGAAATCGACGCCATCATTGCCCTTGAGGACGAAGTCCTTGATGGCATTGGTGACATGCGGAATGACCTGGATTGTGGCGCCGAGATAGTCGCCGCGCCGCTCCTTGGTGATGATGTCGAGATAGATCCGGCCCGTGGTGATGTTGTCGTCCTTGGAGGCCGGACGCCCGGTGAAGCGCTCGTAATGGCCGAGATCGAGATCGGTCTCGGCCCCGTCGTCGGTGACGAACACCTCGCCATGCTCATACGGGCTCATCGTGCCCGGATCGACATTGAGATAGGGATCGAGTTTGCGAAGGCGGACCTTGTAGCCGCGCGCCTGCAAGAGCGCGCCCAGGGCTGCCGAGGCCAAGCCCTTGCCAAGCGATGAAACCACGCCGCCGGTGATGAAGATGTACCGCGTCATGGACCCCCACTTAGACAAAAACACAATGATTCGACGAGCGGGCAATCGCTGCCCGCAGAATTATTTTCAGTTGACGCAAAGACGCGACAGTTCTCAGCCCGACAGCTGCCTGCCGGGCAACACGATTACGGCTTGGCCGGAGCCGCCGGTTCGCCACCGCCCTGCAGCTGGTCGAACACCGAACCGCCATTGGACGGAGCCGGGGCTGCCGGCGCAGGCTGGGCCGGGGTGGCCGGCTGGCTGGTCGGCGCGGCCGGGCGGACCTGATCGAGCAGCGAACCGCCCGGGCGACTCTGCTGGTTGGCGAGAATCGTCAGGAGCAGGCTGGTGATGAAGAAGGCGGCCGCAAGACCGGCCGTCGTCCGCGTCAGCAGATTCGCCTGGCCGCGTCCAGTCATGAAACCGCCCGTCCCGCCGCCGATGCCGAGCCCTCCGCCTTCGGAGCGCTGCAGCAGCACCACAACAACAAGGGCCAGGACCACCATCAGGTGGATCGAGATGAGAACGGTTTGCATGGACTGATCCGGAAAGAATTCGGGCGCGTTCCTACACGAAGCGAGGCCCGCTGACTACCCCCGTCATATGGGAAGCTGGCATGAGCAGCGCCAGCCCCCCGCTCGTGAGCTTAATTTGCCCGCCGGGTGGCGACGAAGGCCTCGTGCTCGCGCAGAAGTTCGCCCGACAGGGCCTTGGCGATCAGCGCCCTCGTCTCCGGGATACCGTAGATCGCCGCAAACGACCCGAAACGCGGACCGCGTTGCTCGCCCAGGAGAATGCGATAGAGGGTGTTGAACCACTCCAGCGAGACGCCGGGACGCTCTGCTGTGGCGCCCTTGGCCTTGAAGTCCTGATAGGGCGGCAGGGCGCGGCCGACATCATAGACCGCCTCCTGGATCGCCGCCGCATCGGCATCGGCCGGCAGGGCCCCGAGCGCGTCGGACAATTTCTGCAGCGCCGCCCTCTCCTCCTCGGTCGGCACCGAATACTGCTTGGCCGGCTTCACGAAGTCCCGGAAATAGCGGATCGCGTACTCGACCAGCCTGTCGAGCTGCGGATGGGTCTGCGGCGATGCGTCCGGCGCATGGCGGCGCAGGAAGCCCCACAGCACGTCTTTATTCTCCGCATTGGCGACGGCCACCAGATTGAGCAGCAGCGCGAAATTGATCGTAGTGCGCGCGCCTTCCTGGCCAATCGTCTCCGGGGCCGGCGGATTTCCGCCATGAATATGCCAGACCGGGTTGCCGAGCCGGTTCTTTGCATCCTGCCGCCCGAATCCGCCCAGAAACTGCAGATAGTCGTCGACGGCTCGTGGAATGACGTCGAAATGCAGCTTCTTGGCCGAGCGTGGCGACTGGTACATGTACAACGCCAAGCTCTCGGGCGTGGCATAGGTCAGCCATTCGTCGATAGTCAGACCGTTGCCCTTCGACTTCGAGATCTTCTGACCGTGCTGGTCGAGGAAGAGCTCGTAGACATAATGCTCCGGGGCGGTGCCGCCGAGGATCTCACAAATAGCGTCATAGACTGGCGCGTTGGTCTGGTGGTCCTTGCCGAACATCTCGAAGTCGACATCGAGCGCCGCCCAGCGCGCTCCGAAATCCGGCTTCCACTGCAGCTTCACATTGCCGCCGGTGACCGGCAGCGTCTTGTCGACGCCGTCCTCGTCGGTGAAGGTGATGGTCCCTTGCTTGGCATTCACATCCTTGAGCGGCACATAGAGCACCCGCCCGCTGCTCGGAGAGATCGGCAGGAACGGCGAATAGGTCGCCTGCCGCTCCTCGCCGAGGGTCGGCAGCATGACGGCCATGATCTCGTTGTACTTCTCGGCGGCCTTCAGCAGCACGGCGTCGAGCTTGCCGGATGTGTAGTATTCCGTCGCGCTGGCGAATTCGTAATCAAAGCCGAACGTATCGAGGAACCGGCGGAGCATGGCGTTGTTGTGATCGCCGAAGCTCTTGTAGTCGCCGCCGAACGGGTTGGGAACACGGGTCAGCGGCATCTGCAAATAAGGCTTGAGCGCTTCGGGATCCGGCACGTTGTCCGGGATCTTCCGCATGCCATCCATATCGTCGGAGAAGCAGAGCAGCCGGGTCGGGATGCGATCTTCCGTCAGCAGGCGAAACGCATTGCGCACCATGGTGGTGCGCGCGACCTCGCCGAAGGTGCCGATATGCGGCAGGCCGGAGGGGCCGTACCCGGTCTCGAACAGCACCTCTTTTTTGTCGCCGGCGCGCTTCTGCAAACGGGCGACGAGCTTCCTCGCCTCCTCGAATGGCCAGGCGGCGGAAACATTGGCGGCCGCGACGAGCTCGGCCGGATAGAGATTTGACATGTTCGATCCGATTTCTTTCTGCTGCTTGTGGATGAGAAGCCAGGCGGCGTGCGCGACGGCTTGATTTCCCTCGACCGCAAGCGGAAGGCACAGCCATATTCAGGCCGGGCCGCAGCGTCAATCTTGGCGCGAGAATCTTGGCGCGAGCAAATGATCGATCGAGGGGCTTGATGACGCCGATTCTGGATTATCTGACCGCCGCCCTCGTCACTTTGCTGGTGGTGGTCGACCCGCCCGGCCTGGGCCCGATCTTCCTGGGCGTCACGCGCGGCATGAATAGGGAACAGCAGCATTCGGTCGGCTGGCGCGCCAGCGTGATCGGCTTCGGCGTGCTTGCTTTCTTCGCCATCGCCGGGGAGCCCTTCCTCCGGCTGCTCGGCATTACCACGCCGGCCTTCCGCATTGCCGGCGGCCTCCTGCTGTTCGCCATCGCCTATGAAATGGTGTTCGATCGTTCCAATGTCCGCAAGAACGAGACGGCGGAGACCGCCATCACCAAGGACTTCATCTCCAATGTCGCCGCCTTCCCGCTCGCGATCCCGCTGATCGCGGGTCCTGGCGCCATCACCGCGGTGATGCTGCTCTCGGCCCAGGCCCATGGCGAGCCGGCCAAATTCGCCTCCCTCTTTCTCGTCATCGCCTTCGTCACCGCCTGCTGCTATGTCTCCTTCCGCCTCGCCGGAGTGATCAACAAACTCTTGGGGATCACGGGCAATATCGTGCTGACGCGGCTTCTCGGCATCGTGCTCTCGGCCCTCGCCGTGCAGTTCATCGTCGACGGGGTCAGGGCCATCGTGGCGGGATAGCGGTTCCCTGGCGCATTCGCGCTCTCCTTCGCCTGGGCAGGGCGACGATCGGTCCTTTCGATCGCGCCCGACAGCAAAACGCCGGCCACGAAGGTAGCCGGCGCCTGGGGGCATATCGATAGACCTCGTCCGCCGTCAGAACGGAATGTCGTCATCCATGTCAGCCGAAGAGAACTTGCTCGAACCGGCCGGAGCCGGACGGCGTTCCATCGGGCTCGACGAGCCGAAATCATTGCCCTGATAGTCCCGGCCGCCCTCGCCCTGCCCGCCGCCGCGCGAATCCAGGAGGGTCATCTCGCCGCGATAACGCTGCAGCACGATCTCGGTGGAATATTTCTCCACGCCCGAGGCGTCGTTGTATTTGCGGGTCTGAAGCTGGCCCTCGATATAAACCTTGGAGCCCTTCTTCAGATATTGCTCGGCGATGCGCGCCAGCCCCTCGTTGAAGATGACCACGCTGTGCCACTCGGTCTTCTCCTTGCGTTCGCCGGTAGCCTTGTCGCGCCAGCTTTCCGTGGTAGCGATGCGCAGGTTGACGACCGGCTCACCCGAATTGAGTCGCCGCACTTCCGGATCGCGGCCGAGATTACCGACCAGAATGACCTTGTTCACCGAGCCCGACATCGAGGCTTCCTTCCTTCGCTTCACAGCCTGCCGGCCGAAACGGCCCGCACGCCCCATGGCGCCCCGGGAGGCGCCTCCATCATTTCTGCTCTAGCATGCTCCCGGCGCCACGCCCGCAAGGGAATTGGCTTCGTGCACAATTAGTTTTTGTTCCATATTTGTTCGCACAATGCAAGACCGTCTTAACGGTTCGCTTACCAGACCGCACCAAAGGCGGCATCACGCCGAAGCCAGCCGTTCCGGCTCGAATCATGTGGGAATCTGCGCTATCCGGCCAAGAAAACCTTGCCTTTGGCCGCTAACTTGCCCAACAAGCAGGGCGAAAATCAGGGCCGCGCTTTCCGTCATCGCTCTTTCGCCACATTGGGCGTGCAGGGGAGCCGCACACTCCATTTCTTAGTTCCATACGAGGGCAGCAACATGGCAGGACCAGGACAACAGCGCGAAGCGACCGACGGAGCCAACACGGTAGCGGCTCTGGGTTTGCGGCGCGCCGCTTTGCGCGGCATGCTCGCTTCCCCGATCATCGACGCGGATGACCAGAAGGGCCTGCGCGACGAGTTGGTCGCCGAGCTGCGCTCCATCGCCAATTCGATTTCACGCGCTCCCGCCAAGAACGCCGTCGAGCTCTGCGCCAAACTCGACGTGCTCGGTGAAGAGTATCGTCCCGATGGCGACAGTGGTTCCATCCGCGAGCTGATCGCCTCGATCCGCCGCGATGTCGTCAGCCTGACCGGCCGCCCCGCAGCTCAGGAGCGCGCCTCCTTCCAGACGATCCGCCCGCTGCATAATGCGCGCGCCGCCGAGGCGACCCAGCAGCCGGCCGCAACCGAAGCGCCGGCCGGCGAAGCCAAGGCCGACTGAGCCGTTCCTCGACGCTGGAAACATCACCCCCGCGGAGCGATCCGCGGGGGTTTTTTGTTGGCTTTCCGTCTCCCTGCGAGATGCCGAAAGCAAGCGCGTTGCGGCCAGGAGTGATTTCGCCTCGCTGATCGAGGCTCGGCGCAAACGAAAGGGGCAGGCTCGCGCCTGCCCCCGTTCATCCTATCGGCATTGGGACCGACAATCGCTCCTTACTGGGCGTTGTCGCCATCACCGTCGTCGTCGCCGCTGCCGCCTTCATCGGCCCCGCCGGGCCCGGCACCGCCACCGTTGCCGGGGCTGAGCACCTGGCCATTGACGCTCACGGCCTTGGTCCCCGCGTCGAAGTCGACATCCCAAACCGCCTTGCCGTCAGCACCGGTCTTGGCCAGGCCCTTGATCAGGGCGATCCCCATCAGGGCCGATTCCTTGTTGGGAACCTGGGCGGCGTTCACCGCCGCGATGATCTGGTCGAGATTGGTGGCCGAAATCGTCACCTTGCCCTTCTGGCTCGGCATGACGCTCATCTGGCCTTCGGCGCTCACGGCACCGGCCGGAGCGGTGAAGGTGCTGGGCGCCAGGGTCACATGCGGCTGTCCGGCCATGAAGAGAGCCAGGAATTGCGGCGTCAGTTCATTGGGGATCGGCGGATCCTTGGTGGCATCGAAATTCTCGATCGCCAGCTTGGTGATGGCCTCGAGGTCGACGCCCTCGAACTTCACGTCGATATTGCCATCCCCCGGGACGAGCGGAGCCACCCAGCTGGGAATGGCCGGAGACTGCGGCAGAGCCAGGCCATCATACTTGATGTCGATGCCGTAGGAGGCATTCTTGACCGCGCCCGTCATGCCGACGCCGTAGCTGAGGCTGCCCAGCTTGACCGGGCCGATCGGCGTGTCGATGGTGACCTCATTCAGCTTGGTCGTGCCGGACAGGTTGTTCCACAGCGGCAGGGCCGCGGTCAGCTTCTGCTTGATCTCCGCCTGCTTGGCGATCAATTCCTTGGGATCCTTGGAATTGGCCGCCATGCCGATGAATTCCAGCACCGTCGTGAGCTGGAGATTGTCGATCTTGCCATCCGTGCTCAGCGACTTGGCCGCCACCTTGATGGTGAGGGGCTTGGTCTTGCCGGCGATGTTCTCGACGAAATCGGTGGCCGAACCGGTGGTGCTGATATTGACGCCCCCCGCGCTGCCGGCGGTCCCGGTCAGCTTGGAGCTGATCGCGCCCATGCTCGCGGTCACGGTGCTCTCGGCATCATCCATGTCCATCGACATCGAGGCGCAAGTCGTCTCATAGGTCGAGAAGGTCGAGATCTTGGGATCGAACACGCCCGAGGACTTGCAAGGCGCCGCAACCTTCATGGCGAAAGGCTTGCCGCCCTGGCTGCCGCTGAAATTGTAGTTGATCGGCGATTCGCTGGTCACCGCATAGGTGCCGTCCGAATTGGGCGTCGCCAGATAGGTGATCGGATCGAAGCTTGCGGTGACGCCGGCTCCCTTGAGCTGCGCCAGGGTGGCGCTCAGGTCGAGCTTCACGGCGTAGGCATTGCCCTGCGGGGTGATCGACAGGATGCCCTTCTCGAAAAGGCCGCTGCCGAATGTCTTGGCAAGGCTGTCCCGCAGTTGCTTGGCGCCATCCGCCGATACGCCCTGCGCAAAGGCGGGAGCGCTCAGCAGCGTCGCGGCCAGCAGCGTGCTCCGAAAGGCCAGCCTGGCGGCCGGACTGCGGCGTTTCATGCGAAGAAGTTGCATGGAGTTTCCTTCAGTGGGTGGGAAGCCGTTTCGCGGCGCACTCTTAACCCAAAA
This sequence comes from Labrys sp. LIt4, assembly GCF_017813775.1. Classification (NCBI taxonomy): domain Bacteria; kingdom Pseudomonadati; phylum Pseudomonadota; class Alphaproteobacteria; order Hyphomicrobiales; family Xanthobacteraceae; genus Labrys; species Labrys sp. LIt4. Next base: position 68,335 of record NZ_JAGIPY010000024.1, on the reverse strand, counting down.
TTATGAGGTGCGCACGCGTGGGGTCGGTGAAAGAGCGGTGGACGTTCAGAACCGGCCTTGAGCCGGTACAGCAGCACTAGGCCCCGTCAAGATCTGAAACGAGGTGCCGAAACGCACATGACACATTCAATAGTCTCCGTGACGGGAGCGTTTATCACGCTGCAGGCGAGCCATCCTCGATAGCAGCCAGATGGGCGGCGGACAGTTCCGCGCGTCACAACTCTTGCCTCGATGTAGAACCGGCCTTTCGATACGGACCTGGTCGTCGATAAAGACTTGGCTGCTGAAGTGTCGGCATGGCGGCTGCGGCACCGTCACTACTCAAGGTAGCATGCTGGTACCGGCTTTCAATCGATACATGACACGAGGTCGAAAAAACGGCGAGAACGACGGGAGGAGCGATTGCCAGCAAGAAACGTTTACGCTTTTGCAGCATTATGCGATGAAGACAAAAGTGCCCTCGGTAATGGTTCGGTGTTAGACCTACATCGCTGCCGTCCGAAAAAATGGAAGCGACAATGACAATTCTGAAAATCCTCACCGCTGTTTTCGTCCTGGCCGGCTTGGCAGCCTGCGCTAGCGACTACGGCCAGGCCGACCGCCGTCCGGCTTACGTCGTCGGCCCGGATACGCCGTTCCCGCGGTGAGCCCGGCGCACCGTTCATAAGTTCCCTTGCCGATCATCCGAGCGGCCGAGGCGGCATTTGCGTGATGCTGCACCGCAAGGCCCGAGCGGCTTTCATCAGGTTTCCAGCCTGCCCGAACACCCTGCCGATCCGGTGGGGTTTTCTTTTGCCCTCGATGTCGGCTCGTGCCGATTCGCCGCCGCACTGCCGCCCTTCGCTATAGGACCAGGCCCCTGCCCTCATGGCCCTGCGATGAAGCCATGGGCGTGCCCCTGCCGATCGCATGAGGATGATCCCGCGGATAGAGGCGTCAGGCCGTGAGCACCCTGCTCAAGGCGTGACCCGAGGACGCTGGGCTAACAACCGGGCTGTACAGGAAGGGGGATGGCGGAGACGCAGGGATTCGAACCCTGGATACCCTTGTGGGGTATGCTCATTTAGCAAACGAGTGCCTTCAGCCTCTCGGCCACGTCTCCAATGCCCTCCGGATAGACAATCCCGCCCCGGCAATCAAGGTAAAATCGCAACCGGCCCCAAGCTTTATGACGGGTATTGTCATCTCCTCTCTCTCGCTGGCCTGCCTCCTCTCGGATCGAGGCGGGAAATCGCTGGCTCGGCGCAGGAAAACCCGTATAGGCCCAGGGTCGGTGTCGACAATGACAGGAACGCGGGAAGCAGGCGCGGACACGACGCGGCATTCCGTTCGCGAGAGCTTTGCTTTAGATCACCATGCGTTCTAGCGAAAATGCCCTTGCTCCGATTCCTGGTTGCGACGCGTCTTTCATTTCCAGTGATTCCGTCCCATCGCACCACGCCTTCGGAAGCCGCCAGGAGAGACCGGATGAACAGCACCGCCAAATCGAACACGGCCGTCATGCCCAGCCGGGACATCGAACGCCTGCTCGATATCATGGCCGCCTTGCGAACACCCGGCACCGGCTGCCCCTGGGACCTCGAGCAGGACTTTGCCAGCATCGCCCCCTACACAATCGAGGAAGCCTATGAGGTCGCCGACGCGATCCAGCGCGGCGATATGGCCGATCTCACCGACGAACTCGGCGACCTGCTGCTGCAGGTGGTGTTTCACGCCCAGATGGCGCGCGAAGAAGGCCTGTTCGATTTCGGCAGCGTCGTGGAGGCTATCACCACCAAGCTGATCCGCCGCCACCCGCATGTCTTCGGCGAAGCCCGCAACCTGCCGCCGGCGGAGGTGAAGAAGCTCTGGGCCGAGATCAAGGCACAGGAAAAGGCCGAACGCGCGCGCCGCCATCCGCCGGCAGGCCAGGCCAGTGCCCTCGAAGGCGTTCCCGCCGCCATGCCGGCCTTGACGCGGGCGGTCAAGCTGCAGGAGAAGGCGGGCAAGGTCGGATTCGACTGGAACGACATCCGCATGGTGCTCGCCAAGGTACGCGAAGAGGCGGACGAGATCGAAGCTGCCCTTGACGAGGGCGCCGGCAAGGATGCGTTGACGGCGGAAATCGGCGATCTGCTGTTCGCCGTCGCCAATGTCGCCCGCCATGCGAATGTCGACGCGGAAGGCGCGTTGCGCGGCGCCAATGCCAAATTCGAGAGGCGCTTCCACTTCATCGAAGCCCGGCTGGGCGAGAAGGGCACGACCCCGGCCCGGTCGAGCCTGGACGAAATGGACGCATTGTGGAACGAGGCCAAGCGCGCAGGCCTATAGCCCTTCTCCGCCTCTTGTCCAGGGTCCGCGCCCATGGGCGCCAACCTGGCGGGATGGCGTGGGATTGGAGTGTCGATCTCACACTGCTTCGCTGGTCGTGCGCAGCATTCCGTGCGACAAACCCGGGGATAGCTGCATTTCCCCGTCCCGCGTGACCTGCCATGTCATCCAGCCTGCCGCCCGCCGATGCATCAGCCGCCTTCAATGTGGAGGAACGGCGCGAAGCCATCGTCAATCTGGTGCGTCAGCACGGCTTTGTCGGGGTCGAAATGCTGGCGAGCCGTTTCGGCGTCACCGTCCAGACCATCCGACGCGATCTCAATGATCTGAGCGGCGAAGGAAGGCTGGCCCGGTATCGCGGTGGCGGAGGCCTGCCGTCGAGCGTCGCCAATATCGACTACAGCGCCCGCCAGATCATGAATCAGGCCGAAAAGGAGCAGATCGCCAAGCTGGTGGCGCGTCACGTTCCCGATCACGTCTCCATCTTCATGAATATCGGCACCACCACCGAGGCGGTGGCGGCCGCGCTGATCCACCATCAGGACCTCAGGGTGATCACCAACAATCTCAACGTAGCGACGATTCTCTCGCGGCACACGGATTTCGAGATCACCATAACCGGCGGTTCGGTGCGCAACCGGGATGGCGGCGTGCTCGGCCCGGCCTGCGTGGACATGATCAGCCAGTTCCGCGTCGATATCGGCATCATCGGCATCAGCGGCATCGATACAGACGGCACGCTGCTCGATTTCGACTATGACGAGATTCGTGCCGCCCAGACCATCCTGCGCAACGCGCGCAAGACCTATCTCGTTACCGACCATACCAAGTTCCAGCGCAGGCCCCTGCTGCGCATGGCCTCGATCACCGAAGTGAGCGCCGTCTTCGTCGACAAGGCACCTCCCCGGGCGCTCGCCGAATTGCTGGCGAGCAGCGGCACGGAGCTTCACATCGCCAGCGCCTGACACCGCGGCGGCCATTCGTGCCAATTTCATGCGGCGCCATTTTCATTTGTGACACGGTTTGTCACCAAAAAATCGACTTTGATCCGCTTTCGAATTGGAACGTTGCGAACATTGCCTCTCCGCGAGGATTCAAAATTCAACACCCAGGAATTGTAATTAGAAATATCCAGAAGCATTACATCACCTACTATTTTACCTCAAATATTCAGAATACGACTGCCACTGGTCAGATCCACGGCCTCGATCGGGAAATAGACGGCGCGCTGGCGGTATTGTGTTATTGATGATCCAAAGCAGTTCAATTTTTGAAACAAAGCAAAGTTTTCGTTTATGCATAAACGAAAACAAAAATTTTCTATTGCGAAAATAGAAAACCTCGCCAACATGCCTTCCGAATATGACGCCCTCACCGATGAGGGGCGAATGCAGGGAGACGGAACGCAATGGTTCAAGCCATCTCGCCATGCTCGATAGAAGTCCCGACCGCCATCTCGATCCGCGGTGTCGCGCGATGAGCGATCAGGCATCCTCCAACGACATCGTCGACGTCTTCGTGATTGGTGGGGGCGTCAATGGCTGCGGCATTGCCCGCGATGCCGTCGGGCGGGGCTATTCGGTCTACCTGGCCGAGATGAACGATCTTGCCAGCGGCACATCCTCCAAAGCCACCAAGCTGATCCATGGCGGCCTGCGCTATCTCGAATATTACGAGTTCCGCCTGGTGCGCGAAGCCCTCACGGAACGCGAGATCGTCTGGCGCAACGCACCGCATCTCGTCCATCCGCTCCGTTTCGTACTGCCCTATTTCAAAGGGCTTCGTCCGGCCTGGATGCTGCGGATCGGCCTGTTTCTCTACGACTATATCGGCGGCCGCAAGAAATTGCCGCCCACCCGCACGCTCGACCTTCGGCGCGACGAGGCCGGTCGGCCGTTGAAGCCGATCTTCTCCAAGGCCTTCGAATATTCCGACTGCTGGGTGAATGACGCCCGCTTCGTCGCCCTTAACGCCCGTGACGCCGCCGACCGGGGCGCCATCGTCCGCACACGCTGCAAGGTCGTCTCGGCACGCCGGGACAGCGGCCTGTGGCGCATCCGGCTCCAGGACCAGATCAATGGCAGGGAGAACGAGGTCACGGCCCGTCTCGTCGTCAATGCGGCCGGCCCCTGGGTCGACGCCGTTCTGGCGGATGTGGTCGCCCACAAGGAACCGAACCAAGTACGCCTGGTCCAGGGCAGCCATATCATCGTGCCCAAGCTCTTCGACCACGACCGCTGCTACATCTTCCAGAACCCGGATGGCCGTATCATATTCGCCATCCCCTATGAGGATGAATTCACCCTGATCGGCACCACCGACCAGGACTACAAGGACGATCCGGCCAAAGTCGCGATCACGCCCGGCGAAACGGACTATCTTTGCAAGGCGGCGAGCGAGTATTTCGCCAAGGAGATCACGCCCGCCGACATCGTCTGGACCTATTCGGGCGTACGTCCGCTCTATGACGATCATGCCACCGCCGCCCAGGCCGCCACGCGCGACTATGTGATCAAGGAAGAGCTGATCGACGGCGCGCCGCTGATCAATATTTTCGGCGGCAAGATCACCACCTACCGCCGTCTGTCGGAATCGATCCTCGAGCATATCGAGAAGACCTTGGGCGCCAGGGGCAAGCCCTGGACCGCCGACGCGCCGCTGCCGGGCGGCGACATGCCCAATGCCGATCTCGACGCCTTCATCCGCTCGCTGATGGCGCGCAAGCCCTTCCTGTCCCCTGCTCTCGCCCGGCGCCTGGCCAAGGCCTACGGCACGCGGGCCCTCCACTTCCTGGAAGGCGCCAACGCCATGGCCGATCTCGGCCGGGACTTCGGCATGGGCCTCACCGCCGCCGAGATCGACTATCTGGTCGACCAGGAATGGGCCGTGACTGCCGAGGATATTCTCTGGCGCCGCTCCAAGCTCGGCCTGCATCTGCCGCCCGAGGTGGCCGGTGAGATCTCCGCCTATCTGGCCGCCAGGCAGAAGGCGCCCGTTCCCCACTGAACTCGTTCCCAGACCCAAACGGACTGCAAGAACATATCGAGGAGGAAAGCATGACCAAATATGTCGGGTCCATCGATCAAGGCACGACCAGTACCCGCTTCATCATCTTCGACCGTCGCGGCGAGATCATCTCCGTCGACCAGAAGGAGCACGAGCAGATCTATCCCAAGCCCGGCTGGGTCGAGCATGACCCGGCGGAGATCTGGCGCAACACCCAGAGCGTGATCGCCGGCGCCTTGAAGAAGAAAGGCCTGACCACGGCTAATCTCGTCTCCGTCGGCATCACCAACCAGCGCGAGACGGCGGTGCTCTGGAACCGCAAAACCGGTGCAGCGGTGCATAATGCCGTGGTGTGGATGGACACCCGCACAGACCAGTTGGTCGCCAAATTCGCCAAGGAAGGTGGACAGGATCGGCTGCGCGCCAAGACCGGCCTGCCGCTTGCCACCTATTTCTCCGGCCTGAAGCTGCGCTGGCTGCTCGACAACGTGCCCGGCGCCCAGAAGGCGGCCGAGGCCGGCGATCTCCTGTTCGGCAATCTCGACACCTGGCTGGTGTGGAACCTCACCGGCGGCACCCAGGGCGGCCTGCACCTGACCGACGTCACCAATGCCTCCCGCACCCAGCTGATGAACCTGGAGACGCTGGATTGGGAGACGGACATTCTCAATCTGTTCGACATCCCCCGCGCCTGCCTGCCGCAGATCCGTTCCTCCAGCGAAGTCTACGGCAAGTGCACGGGCGTTCTGGCCGATGTCCCGGTCGCCGGCATTCTCGGCGATCAGCAAGCCGCCCTGTTCGGCCAGGCCTGCCTGCAGCCGGGCGAAGCGAAGAACACCTACGGCACCGGCTGCTTCATGCTGATGAACACCGGCGAAAAGCCCTTCCACTCCACAGCCGGCCTGGTCACCACGCTCGGCTACAAGCTTGGCGACAACAAGCCCGTCTACGCCCTGGAAGGCTCGATCGCCATTGCCGGCGCCCTGGTGCAATGGCTGCGCGACAACCTCAACCTGGTGAAGACGGCGCCGGAGATCGAGTCTCTCGCCAATACCGTGAAGGACAATGGCGACGTCTATTTCGTGCCGGCCTTCTCCGGCCTCTATGCGCCGCACTGGAAGGAAAGCGCCCGCGGCGTGATCGCCGGCCTCACCCGTTTCGCCAACAAGGGCCATATCGCGCGCGCCGCCCTGGAGGCGACCGCCTATCAGACCCGCGAAGTGCTCGATGCCATGACCAAGGATTCGGGCGTGCAGATCAAGGAATTGCGGACGGATGGCGGCATGGTCGTCAACGAACTCCTGATGCAGTTCCAGTCCGACATCCTCAACGTGCCCGTCGTGCGGCCCAAGGTCATCGAGACCACCGCCCTGGGCTCGGCCTATGCGGCCGGCCTGGCGACCGGGTACTGGAATTCCACCAAGGACATCTCCGACAATTGGGGCGTCGACAAGCGCTGGCACCCGATGATGAAGGAAGAGCAGCGCAGCAAGCTCTTCAGTGCCTGGAACAAGGCCGTCACCCGTTCACTCGACTGGGCAGTCTGACCACAACAATCAAGCAGGGCCGCACCCGGGGGGTGACGGCCCCACAACACAGGGAAGAAAAACATGGCAGTTGGGTTTGTCGGCGAACTCATGGGCACGGCCACGCTCATCCTGTTCGGGGACGGTGTCGTGGCCAATGTGCTGCTGGCCAAGAACAAGGGCCAGAATTCGGGTTGGATCGTCATCACGGCCGGCTGGGCCTTCGCCGTTCTCTGCGGCGTGCTCGTCGCCGTTGCGGCGGGTGCCCCGGGCCATCTCAACCCGGCGGTGACCCTCGCCTTCGCCACCGCGACCGGCGATTGGAGCAATGTCGTTCCCTTCATCGCGGCCCAGTTCATCGGCGCTTTCATCGGGGCGATCCTGGTGTGGCTCGCCCATCTGATGCATTGGGGCGAAACCGAAGACCAGGGCCTCAAGCTCGCCGTTTTCTGCACCGGCCCCGCCATCCGCAACTATGGCGCCAATCTGGTGACGGAGATCATCGGCGGCTTCGCCCTGCTCTTCGTCGTCGCCGCCATCGGCTCCAAGGCCGTGGCGACGCCGGGCTATCTTGCGCCCTTCATCGTCGGCATGGTGGTCTGGGGCATCGGCGTCTCGCTCGGCGGCCCCACCGGCTATGCCATCAATCCGGCCCGCGACCTCGGCCCGCGCATTGCGCACGCCGTGCTGCCGATCGCCGGCAAGGGCGGCTCGGACTGGGGTTATTCCTGGGTGCCCGTCGTCGGTCCGGTGATCGGCGGTATCGTCGCCCTCATGCTCGCCAAGGCGACCGGCATGATGTGACGGGAAGGTCCCGGACCGAACCGTCCCGCTCCCGAAAATGGCCGGCTCGACCGGCCATTTTTATTGCCGTCATTGCAGCGTTATGCCCGGTCATGGCAGTTTGCGAACCATCATGGGCGTCCCTCCGGTCGCCTTGCAGGCAAGGCGACCATGAAACGCGTCCTGATCACCGGCATGTCCGGAACCGGCAAGACTTCGGTGATCCGCGAATTGCTGGCGCGCGGCAACCAAGCCCACGACCTCGACACAGCGGAATGGTCGCATTGGGTCGCGGCCGCCCCGGGCGATGATCTGACGCCCGGCCAGGGCGAGGACTGGGTCTGGCAGCTCGACAAGGTCGAGGCCCTGCTGTCGCGGCCAACCCCGGGACCTCTCTTCGTGAGCGGCTGTGCCGAGAACATGCCAGGCGTCCTGCACCTGTTCGACGCCGTGGTCCTGCTGTCGGCTCCCCTCCCGACCATCCTGGCGCGGCTGGCGGCCCGTACAGGCTCCGGTTACGGCCATACCGAGGAGGAACGCCGCAAGGTTGCCGAACTGATCGGCACGATTGAGCCGCTTTTGCGCCAATCAGCCGACTTCGAGATCGATACGCGCCAGCCGGTGCAAGCGACCGTCGACGCATTGCTCCGGTTTATCGAACTTCGCTGACGTCAGCGCCGCCGTCGCGATAACGCCGCCATCACGCCTTTCTCCCTAATGTGGCGAGCCGATCGCATGCGGGGAGCTGCCATGTCACGTATGGACGTTGTCAGGACCGGACGATCAAGCTGGCGGCATGGTGGAGGCCGGGCAAGTCTCGGAGCCCTCGTCTTCGGCCTTGCCTGTGCGGCAGGAGCGGCCGAATCTGCGCCCGCCATCCGATGGGAAGTCGCCAATCGCTTCCCCCTGTTCCGCAACGAGGACCATTTCCGTGCCCTCGCCGGCATCTATGCCGGCCTCCCCCTGGCCGACCGCCAGAACCGGCCCGTGATGGCGCTGGAGGTCGAGCTGGAAAAGCGCGCCGATGCCAGGCAACTCGACAAGGTTTTCGGCGATCCCTCAACGATCTGGCGTTTCGGCTGGGCCTCGGCCCTTGTCCGCAGCACCTGCTTCAGTGCGACCAATCGCGGACACTGGGCCTGCAGGCTGACCAATGGCGAGGACTATGTCGGTGCACGCAGGGCCGACATCCTGGCGAGCCTCACCGAGCCCCTCGCGGGCCGTGACTGTCAATGGCTGGTCAATGGTACCGTGGCTGCAACGGCAGCATGCGACAAGCAGATACGCCTTGCCGACCTCCCCATCGGCACAGCCTTCACCCTGGCCGCCAGGGCCGACGGTTCGGCCGTGGCGGAAGCACCCGGCCAGACCATTCGGCCGGTTACCATTCTCGGCATGGGCGATTCCTTCGCCTCCGGGGAAGGCAATCCGGACAAGGCCGCTGTGCTCGGCACCGACGTCAACAATTTCCAGGAATCGTCCCGCCTGCCGGGTGAATCGGGATGGCGCGGCCGGCTGCGGCTTTACCCCCTCCGCTACAAGCACAATTTCGACAAAAGTTTCGGGATCGGCGCCCTATGGATCAATCAGCAATGCCATCGCTCGCTCTATTCCCACCAGCTCAAGGCCGCCCTGGCGATCGCCCTGGAAGCGCCGCATGTCCGTGTGACCTATCTCGGCTATGGCTGCACGGGGGCGGAGGTCTTCGAGGGGCTTCTCGGCTACTGGGCGGCCCGCGATGACGTTCCCAAAGACCGGCCGGGCAAGGCGGGCCAGTATGACGCTTCGCCACAGGTGATGCGCGCCTTGCGTGACCTTTGCCCCAGACCTCTGAAGGGCTTCAACCGGTTCTCGCCACCCCCACATTTTTCCTGGCAAAGCGATCTCAAACGTTGCGCAGCCTTCAAGCGGGCCCCCGACATCCTGCTGCTCAGCATCGGCGGGAATGATATCGGCTTTTCGCGGGTCATTGCCGGCGAGGCCCTGGTTGCGGGCAGTCATTTCCTGTCGCTTCGGCGAGCGGCCGAAAGACTGTGGATCAAGGGAGCCGGCCCCATCACGTTTCGGGATGCCACGGCTGCGCAGAGTTCGCTGTCCGACCGGTATCGCATCCTGGCCCAGGCCTTCGAACGGCTGTTGGGGCTGAATGCGTCCCAGATCATTCAGACCGGCTATCCTCAAATGCTGCACACGGGCAGCGGCACTTGCCCGCATGCCTCCAGCGGCGAAGCGGGCACAGCCGGTATGGACCTTCACGAGATCTTCCGGATCAGCAAGCCGCCCACGGGTGCTGACTCGGTCGCCTTCGTCGACGGCCTCAATGCCAAGATTCGCGCTCTCGGTGCCGGCATTGGCTGGCAGGTGGTGACCGGCTTCGCCGATGAGTTCAAGGGCCACGCCTTGTGCCAGCCCGGCATGGCGGACGGCAGCAACGGCCCGGACGGGCTCCGTTTTCCGGTCAGCACACCGACCGGGCAACGCTGGACCCCGTTTTCACCACCGCGCTGGCAAGCCTATCGCCCGCGTCAGCGCTGGTTTGTCACGCCGAACGATGCCTTCCTCACCGCCAACACCATGCGCACGCTGGCGGGCAGCGGCGGCGATCCACATATGAACGGCCGCGCCCAGCCGGTCCTGGCTGCCACCCTCAGCGGCTCCTTTCATCCAAACGCACTCGGTCAGGCCGCCATGGGCGACGCAGTGTTGACGGCGCTGCGCCAGAAATTGGGATTGCCCGTACCCGGTGCTCCCGTGCCATAGCGATCGTCCCTGCCGTGCCAGGATGGCCGGCCGTGTTGGTTCAGCAGCCTCGGGAGGCCTCAAGATTAACCATGCCGCTAGAATGGAGACGGCTTGCCGATCTTCCGCGAAAGTCAGGAAATCCAGCTATTTCGGCCGCTATTTACGTCAATTCAGACAGTAAATCCTCCGAAAATACCATTCCGGCCAATCGCCATTAATATATTTGTCTGAATTTTGTCTGGCCAAGCCTTTCTTCTGTCCGATTCGGAACCAACTGTTAATTTTCAGTAAATGAGCCATTCGTCGTAGCGTAGCGTAAGGATGCTCAACCATGAAGAGACTTCCCGGGTTGATCCTGATCACCGGCCTTGCCGTCAGCACCGCTTCCTGCAGTTCCAGCCCGGCAGGGCGAGCCTTCAACGGCGCCCTGATCGGCGGCACCAGCGGCGCCATCGTCGGCAGCCTGGTCGCCCGCCAGCCGACCACCGGCGCACTGGTCGGCGGTGCCATCGGGGCGACCACAGGCGCCGTCGTCGGTCTCGTCACAACGCCCGAGCCGGCGCGAACCAGCTGGTTCTGAAGCCGGCGTTCCAAGCTCCCGGCTAGACTACAGGCCTCTGTGCGCCAGCCGGACGAAGGCATATTGGTACCAGTCCGCCCTGCATTTGACCTTCGGGCCCGCCGAGCGTCATAGTCCGGCTGTCATTGTGCGGCATGAGCGGAGCGCCCTCGATGTCGAGGCTGGTCACGGGTTTGGCGGGAACCATCATTCTGGCGATCTGGCCGGCCCTGTCCGCAGTCCCCTCGGAACTGGCGCCGTGGCCGCCACATGATCCCGGCCAGCCCGAAGCGAGCATAGCCATTACAAAGGAGTGGATTACTTCCCTGCGGGAGATCCACGACTTCGCCGGGCTCCAGAAGGCGGCCGGCTCCGGCGGCAGGCTTCTTGCCGTCGAAGCCGATCCGGAGACGCCGCGCGCGATCTACGGTTGGAAGGGACTGGACGGTCGCGGACAGATGAAGGTCTTCCTCTACCGCACCGGAGATTTCGGCATCGCGGCCAGCCCCGCGGACGGAGCGGGCGAAATCACCCTGAACAATGCGGGGGCCTTCGTCTGCCCGACCTGCTCGCCGCCGGTCCATGCCTGCGGCCGGCGCCCTTCCTGGGTATCGCACAGCGTGCATTGGGACGGATCCGACTGCCACTGCACCATCACCGGGCCCCAGACGATCCGCCCGGGCCCGTGTTGACGGCAGCCTCAGGCCATTGGCCGGGCGGAGTTATCGAGAATCAAAGGCTGTCGAACCATTGTGAGCGCTCAGCTCACTCAACGGCCGAGATCCCGAACCGCCGCCTTACCTGTTCCGCCCGCTCCGGCGCAACGCGAATCGAGACATGGGTGACGCCGTCCTCGTCGGTCTCGCGGGCCAGCACATCCGTATTGGCATGGAGCCAGGCAAGGCCTGCTCCGTCCGCCGGTGGGATGTCGACGGAAAGCGTCAGCCGCCCGGCGGCAACGACCGCCTCGACCCGATCGAGCAATGCCGGCACCCCTTCGCCAGTCACGGCGGAGACCACGATCGGACGATTTTCGCCATCGCGGCGCGACGCCGTCAGCAGCGCCTCGCGCGCGGGAGCCTCGAGCAAATCGACCTTGTTCCAGACCTCGATCACCGCCTGCCCGGTGCCTTCCTCGATGCCGAGGCTGTTGAGGATGGAGCGAACATCGCTGGCCTGGGCTTCGGTATCGCCATGGGAAATATCGCGCACATGCAGGATGACATTGGCCTCCAGCACTTCTTCCAGCGTGGCCCGGAAGGCGGCGACCAGCATGGTCGGCAATTCGGAGATGAAGCCCACCGTATCCGACAGGATGGCCTTGGTGCCATGCGGCAGCTTGAGCGCGCGCAACGTCGGATCGAGCGTGGCGAACAGCATGTCCTCCGCCAGCACCTCGGCTCGGGTCAGGCGGTTGAACAGGGTCGATTTGCCGGCATTGGTATAGCCGACCAGCGCCACGATCGGATAAGGCACCTTGCGCCGGCTGACGCGATGCAGAGCGCGCGTGCGCTTCACCTGTTCCAGTTCGCGCTCCAGCTTGACGATACGGTCCTGCAGGAGGCGCCGGTCCGATTCGATCTGGGTTTCGCCCGGACCGCCGAGGAAGCCTCCGCCGCCGCGCTGGCGTTCGAGATGGGTCCAGGAGCGGACCAGACGCCCCTTTTGATAGTTGAGATGGGCGAGTTCGACCTGCAGAGTGCCTTCCTTGGTGCGCGCGCGCCGGCCGAAGATTTCGAGAATCAGGCCGGTTCGGTCGATCACCTTGGCGCCCCAGGCCTTTTCGAGATTGCGCTGCTGCACAGGCGACAGGGCGCAATCCATCAGCACGAGGGTGATGTCCTCGGCCTCGACGACGGCCTTGATCTCATCGACCTTGCCCTTGCCGATATAGGTCGAAGGGCGGATTTCGCCGAGCGTGACCACGACGGCGCCCACCACATTGAGATCGATGGCGCCGGCAAGACCGACGGCTTCGTCGAGCTTGGCTTCCGGTGATCGTACGAGGTCGCTCTCGCTCCGGCGAGAAAGCACCGGAGCGACGACGAAGGTCCTTGTGCCGGAAGCAACTTCCAGCTCATGCGCATCGATGCGATGCGCCGGATCCTTGAGAGTATTTGCTGTCAAACGTCAACTTTCGGGCGGGAGCGCTCCCGCCACCGCCGATACGGCAAGAATCAAAGCTTGTCCGCGCCTTCGATCTCACCGCCTTCGAAGAGCTGGACGGGATGGCCCGGCATGATCGTCGAAATCGCATGCTTATAGACCAGCTGGGAATGACCATCGCGACGCAAAAGCACGCAAAAATTGTCAAACCAGGTCACAACGCCTTGCAACTTCACACCATTCACCAGGAAGATCGTGAGCGGGATCTTGTTCTTGCGGACATTGTTGAGAAACGTGTCCTGTAGATTTTGGGTGCGCTCCGCCGCCATAATACCCCCGAAACTCCTTGACCGCGGTTGATCCGCGGACATGCACAAGCAAAATCAGCCAACGCTGACGCGCCTGCCTTTCATGCAATTATCCTACATAGTCGACGGGGATGCCGCGTCGCGCAAGCAAAAGTTTGCAATCGCAACACGTCATTCCGCGCAATCTGTCGGAATGATCGCAGATGGAGGTCAAGCCATCATCTGTCAAGCAGCAATGGTATGTCAAACGCTAAAGTGAACGCTCGGCCACCTCGTGAAAACGCGCCCGCAACCGCGCGGTGAGAGCCCCCGGCTTGCCATCGCCGATCACCGTGTCGTCGATGCGTACCACCGGCATGATCAGCGCCGTTGCCGCCGTCACGAAGGCTTCCTTGGCTGCCTTGGCTTCCGCCAGCGTGAAGGGCCGTTCGCTGACCAGCAGATTGTCGCGCCGCGCAAGGTCCAGCAGTGTGGTGCGGGTCACGCCACGCAGAATGCCGCTCTCGGCGGGGCGCGTCAGCAAAGTATTTTCGCGGGTGATGATCCAGGCATTGCTGGCCGCTCCTTCGGTGACATAGCCGTCCCTGTCGACGAACCAGGCCTCCTTGGCGCCGCGCTCCTTGGCCCGCTGCCGTGCCAGCGCATTGGGCAAAAGGCCGGTGGATTTGATGTCGACCCGCTCCCAGCGATTATCCGGCAGGCTGATCACCGAAATGCCGTTGGCGGCGCCGGCCTCGGCCTTGCTGCGGTCGACGGAGCGGGCGGTCACCACCAGAGTGGGCGGCGTATCCGGCGCCGGAAACACGAAATCGCGCTTGGCGGCGCCGCGCGTGACCTGCAGATACACCAGGCCGTCGCGCACGCGGTTGCGCCGGACCGTCTCGCGCAGAATCACTTTGAGCGCCCCCTCCCCGACCGGCATGCCGATGCCCAGTTCGGAAAGCGAGCGCTTGAGGCGGGCAAGATGCCGGGTTTGGTCGACGAGCCGGCCGCCGAAAACCTCGCAAACCTCATAGACCCCGTCGGCAAACTGGAAACCACGGTCCTCGACATGCACGCAGGCGTCGCGCAGCGGCACATAGATCCCGTTCACATAGGCGATGCGGCTCATGACAGCCTCAGGAAAGCATCGACCGGACCGGGCGGCAAAGGCCGCCACCAGGACCCGGCCAGGATTTGGCAACTCAGACGGTGTGCCGCAGATTCAGGTCAGTGACAACCCGCGATCGGCCATCACGGCAGCCAGAAAGGCGCGCCCTGGGCAAACCGCTTCCAGAGCTTGTGCAGCGAGCCGGCGGCGAATTCCTTGTCGCGGGTCTGCCAGCCGGTGATCAGGCCGGCACCCCGATGCAGGGCGGCATCCTGCGTGTCATCGGTGAGCATGGCCAGCAGGCCGCCCGTCGTCGCCGCGTCATTGGCCAGACCGAGCCCTTCCTGGAGGTCCGCGAGCCGGGCAAGATAACGCTGCGCCTCCTCCTTGGTGTCGAAGACGCCGCGGAAGAATTCGGCGCCGTAGCGCAGCTTCTTGAGCACGAGCCGCAACTCGTGCTGGGCCACCGGTTCCAGCCGCCTGAAATGCTTCCCGCCTTTCAGGGCTTTGCGATGCAGCCGCTCGAGCGCCTGGCGAGCGAACTCATCCGCCGTCTGCGCCAGGATGCCGAGCGAACCGCTGGCGATGTCGTTGCGCCAGGCGCGTCTTTCGACAGTGCGCCCGAGCGTCAGCAGGAAACGATTGTAGCGGGCACCGGCGAACAACTCGCGCAGATGCTCATAGCCATGCAGCCGCCGCGGCTCGACATGGGCCCGCAAGGCGGCAAAGGCCCTCTCGTCTGGGCAATGTGTTTCAATGCCCGGAATGGTATCCACCACCAGCACATCCCAGTTGCGCACCGGCCCCAGTGTGGACGCCAGCCACTTAGCCTCGACCGCCAGCAATGCGAGCGTGGGTGAGCCGATCTGGCGCTGGAGGATCGAAATCGCCGTGCGCATGCGCCGCAGCGCCACCCGCATCTGGTGCACGCCTTCCGGCGTCCTGCCCTCCTCCACCACGGCCTGATTGGCCACCATGTGGCGCTGGCAGTCGCCGAGCAGCTTGGCCACGATCTCGTCGACATTGTCGGCGGCACCGATGCTGCCCTTGCTGGCCCGCACGCCCGCGGCGGGCGGATCATAGGCGAGCCTGTAGCCGCGATCGGCCTTGGCCAGCGTGCCTACGCGAAGGGGGGCGACATCGAGCAGGGCCAGGGCAACGTCGTAGAGGGCACCGGCGTCGCCGCCCTTGAGTTCGAGCTCGAGTTCGCTGATGGCCTCGCGGCGCTCGCCGGCCCGAATCTCGCCCTGATCGAAGGCAAGCTCCAGATTGGCAGCCGGCAGGTCGAGCGCCTGGATGCGCCTGCGAAACTTGGTGACGAAAACGGGCTCGAGCACGCCGTTGCCGACGCCATCCATTCCGATTTCCAACGCCGCGGGCGGCAGCAGGGCCAGATCCGGCTCCAGGCTCGGCACCGGCACTTCCCATTCATGGCGAGCCAGAGGATTGGTGCCGTCGGCCGGACGTTTCAGAGTCTGAATGAAGCTCTTGCCGCTCTTGCGTACCCTGAGGGCGATCCTGTTGCGATAGAGCTGGCGGTCGGGCGTGTCGTAATAGGCATTCTCGAAATTACGGAAGACGCCGCGATTGCGCGCATGCTGGGCAATGACCGGCACCGACGCCAGGGAATCGAAGCTGCCGGCGGGCGCCAACAGCTTGAGCTCGATCTCCCGATTGGCAGCCGGGGCCGGCAATGTCTGTGCGGGCACTACCGGTGCGGGTCTACTGCCTGTTTCCACGTCCTTACTCCGAGAGACGCCACCTCCAGGCCGACCGGGCCACTCGATGACAGTTTCATGACGGAACGGAGCTATGGCAGATCGGATTGTCACATACTACCAACGGCCAGGGCTAAATTTAGCCTCGGCCGAGGGTGCAAACCGCCGAAAATTCGGCCCACCGGCTTCAGCCGGTCCAACCGCCGTCGATGATATGGATCTGTCCGGTCGTGTAGGTGGCACCGGCAAGATAGACGACGAGATCGGCAATCTCCTCGGGCTGACCGATTCGCCCGATCGGCTGGCGCGCGATGAAAGCGGCGCGTGCCGCCTCATAATCGCCCGTCGCCTCCAGCCTTTCGCGGAGGGAGGGACTTTCGACCGTGCCGGGCGCGATGGCGTTGCAGCGTATGCCCTTGGCGACATAGTCGGCTGCCACCGATTTGGTAATCCCGACCACGGCGGCCTTCGAGGCCTGGTAGGCGAAACGATTGGGAATTCCCTTCACCGACGAGGCCACCGACGACATGTTGATGATGCTGCCGTCGCCACGCTCCAGCATATGGGGCAGGAAGGCCCGGATCATGCGAAACATCGCGGTGACGTTGAGGTCGAAGGCGAAGTTCCAGTCCTTCTCGCTGCATTCGAGAATGGTGCCGGCATGCACCACGCCGGCGCAATTGAAGAGAATGTCCGCCCGGGGGCCATGGCGCTCGGCAAAAGCGGCGATTGCTTCCGGCGACAGCACGTCCAGCCGCTCGACGGCGATGCCTTCAATCCCGGCGAGATCCGCCAGCTTGTCCTCGGCAATGTCGGTGGCGACCACACGTGCCCCGGCACGGGCCAATGCAATCGCCGACGCGCGGCCGATTCCCTGGGCGGCTGCGGTGACGAGGGCTGTCTTGCCCTGCAGGGATTGGGACATTTCACTCTCCGTGGTCGAGTTCGGGCTAATGCCGGTTCATCGTTCAATAGACTTGGCGTATGGTTCGGTCGACTTGGCGCGTGGGCTTGACGTGCAATTTCAGGCAGGCCGATACACCGACCGATTGATACCTGCATTTGTATGATTTATTCAAATGCCAATCGTTGCAGGTTGTGAGCGGCACTCCGGTTCTCATCCCGAAAGGGCATGAACCTACCTCTGGCCCGGTTGCCCGGGCCATCCCTGTCCCATATGGTCGGCGCCGCATCGAGTTTCTGAGTCTGACAAGGCGGGATTATGTCCGAGCAGCGCACCTATCTCTATGTCGGCGGCCCCACGCGGCCCACGCCATACTATCCGACCCACAACGCCAAGGGCATATCCACTTTCTCCTTCGACCAGGCTACCGGTGCGATTGCGCCTGTCGGCCTGATCGAAGGCATCGACAATCCCACCTGGATCGGCGTCGATGCCAAGCGCAAGGTCCTGCATGTCAACAGCGAAGTGTTCGGCTGGAACGAGGGCACGGTGTCGGCCTATGCCGTCGACCCCGCAGACGGCACGCTGAGCTACATCAACAAGCAGCCGACGCTGGGCAGTATCGCAGCCTTCAACAGCCACGACCGCAACGCCAACTTCCTGCTCGTCGCCAATTACAGCCTGACCTCGGAAGGTGAATTGCCCAACAAGGCGATCGCCGTGCTGCCGATCCGCGAGGATGGCGGCCTGAAGGCGGCGGTCAGCGACGCCGCCCATGCCGGCACGGGACCCGATCCGGAGCGGCAGGAGCGCCCTCACCCCCATTGCGTGCGCGTTACGCCGGACAATCGTTACATCGTGGTTGCCGATCTCGGGCTCGACCTGCTGGTGGTCTATCGTTTCGATGCCCAGACGGGCGCGATCGCCCGCGCCGGGGCCGCTTCGGTCCCGGCCGGCGCCGGCCCGCGCCACTTCGTCTTCCATCCGCGCGGCAATCTGCTCTACGTCGCCAACGAACTCGATTCCACCGTGTCCTCCTTCGCCTTCGAGGCGGACCAGGCCAAGCTCACCTTGATCAGCACGATTTCCGCACTGCCTGAATCGGCCGGATCCGGCAGCTTCTGTTCGGAAATCGCGATTTCCGGCGACGGCGCCTATCTCTATGTCGGCAATCGCGGCCACGACAGCATCGGCATCATCGCCCTCGACAGCGAAGGCGGGATGGAGCTGGAGCACAACGTGCCCTGCGGCGGGCAGTTTCCCCGCCATTTCGCCATCGACCCCTCGGGCAACTTCCTGGTGGCAGCCAGCCAGAACAGCGACAAGCTCGTCGTCTTCGCCATCAACAGGGAGAGCGGTGAGCTGACCCCGACCGGCACCGAAGTCCAGATCGGCACGCCGACCTGCGTGGCTTTCCTCCAGATCGGCGAAGCCTAAGGCGTTTCTCCACAAGCCGGCATTGCGAACGCACCGCCATTGGTCGCGGCCATCGGAGCCCTTGGAAGCAAGACGTGGGCAACAAGCTTCTCATTCTCGATGTGGGCTCCACCGCCCTCAAGGCGGTGCTGTATGACCGCACCGCTACGGCCGTGGCCTCGGCAACGCGACCCCTGACCACGCAGACCCGCTCGGACGGCTCCGTCGAGCAGGATGCGCGGGAATGGTGGGCCGCAACGCAGGCAGCGGTGAGCGAGCTGCCGTTCCGGGCCGATGTCTGCGCGATCGGCCTGGCGGGCTCCATGCAGAATCTCATCGCTCATTCCTCCGCAGGCGAGCCCACCGGCCCCGCGATACTCTATTCCGATCGCCGCCTCGACCAGCAGGAAGTGGCGGCATTGGGCGACCGGCTTCCCGACGATTACGGCCGGCGCACCGGCAATCACCTCGATCCAGCCCATTCCATCCTCAAGCTGATGCGGCTCGAGCGCTTCCTTCCCGGCCTGCCGCTCGATGCCGTCGCGGGCTTTCTCTTCGGGGCCAAGGACGCGGTGATCCGGCGCCTGACCGGGTCCAGTGTGATCGATCCTACCACGGCAACCACCACCGGGCTCTACAACATCGCCAGCGGTACCTGGGACGAGACCTTGTTGGCGGCGGCCGGCGTCGGGCCTGCGCAGATGCCGAAAATCCTGGCTGCGGACGCGCTCGCCGGCCAGCTGACGGCTGAGGCCGCTGCCGTCCTCGGCCTGCCGCGCGACATTCCCGTCTACAATGGTGCGGGCGATGGCGCAGCGGCGACCTGGGGCGCCTTCGCCGATGCGCCCAACACTGCCTATGCCTATATCGGCACGACCGGCTGGGTTGCAGGCACCATGGACCTTGCCGATGCCCGCCCGCCACGCGACAGCTACACACTGGCCGATCCCGTCGAGGGCGGTCGCGCGATCGTCATCACGCCCTTCCTGTGCGCCGGCGCGGCGCTCGACTGGCTGAGCGACCTCACGTCGTTGCCGGTGGAGGCGCTGCTTGACCATGCCGCGGCCGCTGGCGAGGCGCCCCATCCGCTGTTCCTGCCCTATCTCTTCGGCGAACGTTCTCCCTTCGAGGATCGCTTGGTTCGCGGCGCCTTCCTCGGCCTCGATCGCGGTCACG
Organism: Labrys sp. LIt4; assembly: GCF_017813775.1. Lineage (NCBI taxonomy): Bacteria > Pseudomonadati > Pseudomonadota > Alphaproteobacteria > Hyphomicrobiales > Xanthobacteraceae > Labrys > Labrys sp. LIt4. Next base: position 48,691 of record NZ_JAGIPY010000024.1, on the reverse strand, counting down.
GCCCCGGCGCATTGTGCCGCGCCGTGCTGGAGGGTATCGCCCTTGCCATCCGCCACAATCTGGAAGCCGCCGGCCTGCCATGCCAGCCGCTGACGGTGATCGGCGGGGGCGCCCGCAGCCCGTTGCAGCAACGCTTTTTGGCAGATGCACTGAACCGGCCCGTGATCGTGCCGGCCGCCAGCCAGGAGATGCCGGCGCTTGGCATTTACCGCATGCTCGCCCCCAGGCTCGGCTTCGAGCCCGTGCGAGAGCGAGCGGGCAGCGTCACGGTCGAGCCTCATCCTTCTCGCGCTGAAGCCGCGGATCGGCGCTATCACAGCTACCACGCCGCGTCGGATTTCGCGCGCGAACTGCCGCGGACTATGCCATAGCAACGCAAAGAAACTGCCCGGGAGATCGGCCCGGGGAACAAGGGTATCGGGGGATCCACGTGAAGATCGGTGTTTCAATCTTGGCCATGACCTTGGCCAGCGTCGTCGCAAACGCGGCCCAGGCCGAAGATATCGCCGTACTGACGCCCTATATCAGCTCGGTCGCCACCAACGAGATCGTCGAAACCTTCAAGAAGGACGCCGCCGGCAAGGGCTGGAACGTCAATGTCGTCGATACCCGCGGCGACCTTCAGCAGCTGGCGAGCCGGGTCGAGGACGTCACCAATGCCGGCGTCAAGGCCATCGTCCTGGTCAGCGTCGACCCCAAGCAGATCGGCGATCAGGTCGCGGCCGCGGCCGCCAAGAAGATTCCCGTCTTCGCCCTCGACGGCGCCCTGGCACCCGGCGTGACGGCCAGCATCGCCACCGACAATTTCGCGCTCGGCACCATCCTGTCGGACAAGCTCTTCAAGCAGTTGGGCGGCAAAGGCAATATCGTCAAGTTCTACTATTCGGCCCATCCCGGCGTGCATCAGCGCGAACTCGCGCTCGACAAGGCGCTGGCGGCCAATCCCGGCATCAAGGTGATCGCCGAGCATTATGTGAAGGTCCCCGGCCCGATCGACGATTCCCGCCTCGCCATGGAAACCTTCATTCGCCAGCACGGCACCGAGATCGACGGCGTATGGGCCGCTTGGGACGAGCCGGCGATCGGCGCCCTCCTCGCCCAGCAGAGCGACGCGCCCGATTCCAAGATGGTGATCGCGGGTATCGACGGAAATCCGCAGGCCGTGGACCTGATCAAGCAATGCACCGACTTGATCGCCACCGTCCGCCAGGATTTTCCGGGAATCGCGCATAGCGCCGTGACGGAAATCGCCAACGTGCTGGAGGGCAAGCCCGTCAGCAAACAGGAAATCCAGGTCGAGGCCAAGGTCGTCGACCGGGCAAGCCTGGGCGCGACTTGTCCGCAATGAACCAGCCTCCCGGCCGTCCCGTGCCGCGGCTCGAGATCACCGGCCTGAAAAAGCATTTCGGCGGGGTACGCGCCCTCGATGGCGTCGATCTCAGCATCGCGCCGGGCCGGATTCATGCCTTGCTGGGCGAGAACGGGGCCGGCAAGTCCAGCCTGCTCAAATGCCTGTCGGGTGTCTATCGGCCCGATGGCGGCGCGATGCAGCTCGACGGGGCCTCGTACGCTCCCGCGGATCCCAGGGCAGCCGAGGCGGCAGGCCTGCGCTTCGTGCATCAGGAACTCAATCTGGTGCCGGGTTTCACCGCCGCCGAAAACGCCTTTGTCGGCCGGCCTTATCCGCGCCGTTTCGGCCTGATCGACCGGCAGGCCATGCATCGCCGCCTGGCGGCGATACGCGACAGGCTCGGCATCGCCCTGCCGCTGAATGTGCCGGTGCGCCATCTCTCGGTGGGCCAATGCCAACTGGTCGAGATCCTGCGAGCCTTGATGGACGAGGCCCGGATCCTGGTGCTGGATGAACCGACGGCCTCCCTGAGCGAAAGCGAGGCCGGCATCCTGCGAAAGGTGGTCGCCACTCTCGCGCAGGCGGGATGCGCCGTAATCTTTGTCTCGCACCGCATGGAGGAAGTTTTCGAACTCGCCCAGGATTACACGGTGCTGCGCAACGGCGTCACCGTCGGCCAAGGCCTGATCGGCGAAACCACGCCCGACGCCGTCGTGGCGATGATGGCGGGCGATGCCCAGCTCCGCGACGCCGTTCCGCCTCCGGCAATACAGGCCGGAAAGCTGCTCGAGCTCGACGGTTTTTCCCCCTCGCCCCGGCACGGCTCCCTGCATCTGCGCGCCCATGGCGGCGAAATCATCGGCGTCTACGGGATCGTCGGCAGCGGACGCTCCAGCCTTTTGAAAGCGCTCTGGGGCGCGATGCCCCAGGCAAGCGGCAAGCTGTCTCTGGCCGGGCGCCCGCTGCCGCCGCGCGGCATTCCCTCCCGCATTCGCTCGGGCGTTGCCTTTGCGCCGGAAGACCGCCGCGGCAGCGGCCTGGTGCTCGGCCAATCCATTCTCGACAATGCTGCCCTGCCGCGTCTTTCCGACGGTCGCGCCGTGGCCGGCCTGCCCTTCCTGTCCTGGCCCGCCCTGCGGCGCAATGCCGGGACGATGCTGGAGCGGCTCGCCGTGCGCTACAGCCGCCTCGCCGACCGTATCGCCACCCTGTCCGGCGGCAATCAGCAAAAGGTGCTGATCGGGCGCTGGTTCAGGCCGGGCCTGCGCCTCTTCCTGCTGGACGAGCCGACGCGGGGTGTCGACGTCCGGTCCAAGGCCGAGATTCACGCCCTTTGCCGCCGGCTCGCAGGCGACGGCACCCTGATCCTGTTTGCCACCAGCGACATCGAGGAACTGTTCGCCCTGGCCGGGCGCATCTTGGTGATGGTCAAGGGCGAGATCGTACTGGACGCTCCGACCGCCGGCTTGACCCGCCAGCAGGTGCTCGCGGCAACCTTCCGCACGGCAAGACCGCATCGGGCCGATCATTCCCGGAGGACAGCTTGAACTTCACCGCCCGCTACGGCACGCTTTTCGGCCTTTTTGTCATCCTCGGGGTTTTCGCGGCGCTGTCGCCGGGCTCCTTCGCTCAGGCCTCCAATCTGATCAACATCACCCAGCAATCTTCGCTGCTGGCCATCGTGGCGCTCGGCGCGACCTGTGTGATGGTGCTGTCGGAATTCGACCTCTCGGTCGGCGCGGTGGTATCCTGGGCCGGCATCCTCGCCGTCAGCCTGTTCGCTCAAGGCTGGGGCATTCCGGCCACCGTTCTCGCCACGCTGCTGTCCTCGGCGATGGTCGGGTGCATCAGCGGCTATCTCGTTTCACGCCTGAGGGTGCCGAGCTTCATCGCGACCCTGGCCATCGGCACCGTGGTCGGCGGCTTCACCTTCTGGATCAGCGACGGCGCCACGCTGTTCGGCAACATCCCACCCGCGTTCCGTGGTCTCGGGCGCGGCTCGCTGGCCGGGGTGCCGGTGCTGACGCTGTGGGCCGTCGCCATGACGGCGCTCTGCGTCGTCCTGCTGGACTACACCGAGTCCGGCCGGCGCATGGCGGCCATCGGCGGCAATCGCGAGGCCGCCCGCCTGACCGGTGTGCCGATCGTGCGCAGCACGGTACTCGGCTTTGCGATCTGCACCCTGTTCGCCGGGCTTGTCGGCCTGCTGCTGGTGGCGAGGCTGGGCAGCGCCCACCCGACCGGCGGCAACGGCTTCCTGCTCCAGGCCTATGCCGCCGCCTTTCTCGGCATGACGGCTTTCCGCGGCGGCGACGCCAACGCGCTCGGCACCCTGCTGGGCGCGGTGATCATCGCCGTGGTGGCGAATGGCCTCACCATTCTCGGCGTGCCCAACTACATGCAGGACATCCTCACCGGCCTGATCATTCTGGCTGCAGTGCTGGTGCGCAATGTCGGGCGCGGGCGGGAGTAATGACGGCGAGTGTCATTCCGGACGCGCTGCAGCACGCAGTGATGCGGCGCAGATCCGGGATCGCAGGCGGGATGAAGTGCGTTCTGGACGCGGGATGACAGGCACGCCCTCACTCAGGCCCCTGCTCCCGCCTCGAGATGTGGGCTTTCGAAGCCGAGCTTGCGCAAACCGGCCTGGATCTCGGGAATGCGCATGAACAGGTTCCAGATCAGGCCCGTGCGATAGTTCTCGATCATCACGATGATGGGGCCCTGGTCGATCGACAGGAAGGTGTCGGCGAACCAGTCCCGCTCCTCGCTGAAGGCGTCGACGAAACCGAAGCGTCCCCAGACCTTGTCGCCATATTTGGCAAGGAAGTGGCGCAGGGCCGCCATCGCCTCCTTCGGCGCATAGGGAAAGCTCGACAGGGCTGCCGTCGGGCTGATCACGCCATTGTCCTCGCTCGGCTGATGGGCGGCATAGCCGTCCGGATCGTCGCTCGCCGTCAGCCCCCAGCAGTCGGGCCCATAGCCCTTATGGCCATGCGGATTGAGCACGCAATGGCGATAATTGATCATCGTGTGGGCGACGTTCTGCTGCCAATAATCGGCGTAGCGATCCTTCAGGCCCCGGGGATCGAGCCCCATGAAGGAATAGTGCGCCCAGAACAGCGGTCCGCCCCTGTCAGGGCCCAGCGGCAATTCGATGTCGTAATAGCAGCGCGGTGCGCCGAAATCCTTGCTGGCCGCGAAGCCGCGATGATAGGCGGCGGGATCGATGGGATAGCGCGGCGCCGATACCGCCATCACATAGGCGATCAGGCACTCGTTCCAGCCATGGATGTCATGGTCGAGCACGAAGCCGTTATTGGGGCTCCAATGCCAATAGAGCGCATGGCGCCCCTGCGTGTACCAGTTCCACTCGATCTCGCCCCATAGCCCGGTGATACGTTGGCGCAGCCTCGTCTCGGCGGGAGTGGCGGCATCGAAATATTCCCGGGCGCAGAGCAGGCCCTGGAACAGGAAGGCGGTTTCGATGAGATCGCCGCCATCGTCCTTGCGGCTGAACGGCCAGACCTTGCCGGTCTCGCCATGCATGAAATGCGAATAGGCGCCGTGGAAACAGGTGGTCGGCTCGATGACGTCGACGATCCTCGTCAACCGCTCCAACCCTTCGGCGCGGCTGATCCAACCCCGTTCCATCGCCACGATCATGGCCATGATACCGAAACCCGTCCCGCCGATCGCCACCAGATCGTTGGGCGTATCCACGGTGCGGGTGGTGCGGTCGCGCGCCATGCCGCTCACCGGCTCCGCGCCCTCCCAGAAGAAACGGAAGGTCTGGCGCTGCACGGCTTCCAGCAATTCTTCGTCAGGCAGGTCGATGAGATCGGCCGCCTTGTAGAACGGCCCGGCCTTGGTCATGCCTTTGGCCGCCTTCTCCGCCGCGATCTTCTTGTCGCCCTTCGAGGGCTTCTTCTTGCCGGCCTTGTCCTTTGCCATCGTCCCGTCTTTCACCCGTTGCAAGCCAAGAGGCTGCCTGATCGATCTCTAGACTAACGCTTCAACAGAAGCGTCTACATCATTGAAAAATAAATATTCTATACAGAACCGCCGGATCCGCCCGCGTCACCCGGTGCCGTCTGCCCTGCCGCGCGATCCGTCTGCGTCCGATCATTGAGAAGGCGAAGAGTGCGCGGGAAGAAGCTAGCCTTGGAGCCGGGCCGGCCGATATGGATGATGGCGGATTGGCCGAGATCCTTTTCGAAAATGGCGAAAACCTTGTCGCGCGTGCCCTCGTCCAAGCCTTCAAGAGCCTCATCGATAACGATCCAGGCCGGCTTCTGCAGAGCCAGGCGGGCAAAAGCCACCGTCTGCTGCTCCTCGTCGGCAAGGTCCTTGTCCCAACGCACATTGCGGTCGAGATCATCGGCCAGATGACCAAGTCCTACCGCCGACAGGGCATGCTCGAAATCGGTCTGCTCGAATTGGGCCACGGGCTGGGGATAGGACAGGACCTGCCTGAGCGTCCCCTGGGGCAGATAAGGACGACGCGGCATGAAGGTGACCTGACCGCCTTTGGGAATGCTGACCTGGCCTGAGCCGAACGGCCACAGGCCGGCCATGGTGCGAAACAACAGCGTCTTGTTCGCTCCCGCCTCGCTGACCACCAGAACCCGCTCGCCCGGCTTGATCTGGACATGATTCTCATTGAGCCGGCTGTGTCCGTTCGGCGCTTCGATCACCAGATCATCGAGACGGATACCGTCATTTTCGGTCTCGGTGAATTTGATATGGCTGGCTGCCGTCTCTTGCGTATCGACGTTGGTGACGGCGTAACGGAAATTTGCCACGCGCAGGAGCGTCGCGCGCCAGTCGGCGATGGTGTTGAAGTTGTCGACAAACCAGCGCAATTGCGATTGCACCTGGTTGAAGGCGCCGACGGCCACCATGAGGCCGCCGAACGTCAAGTTTCCGGCAAAATAGATTGGGGCGGCGACCAGGAACGGAGCAACCTGGGTGAACCAGCCATAGCCGGAGGTTACCCAGGCGAGCCTCGCGGTGGCTGTCACCAGCCGCCGCATTGCCTGCAAGACCGCCTTGAGGTCGAGATTGAGCTGGCGTTCCTCGTCTTTCTCGCCATTGTTCAGCGTGATGGCATCGACATGCTCGCTGACCCGCACGAGCGAGAAGCGAAACTCTGCCTCCCGCGCATAGCGATCCGCATTCAATCCGATCAGCGTACCGCCGACATGCCATGAGAGCAGAGAAGCCGTGACGGCATAAAACAAGGCGGCCCAGACCATGTAGCCGGGAATGGCAAAGCTGTAGCCTTCGATGTTGAAGACGAAACCGCTCGACAGGCTCCACAGCACCGTGATGAAACTTGCCAGATAGATCGAGGCCGACAGAAGCCCGATGCCGAGATCGGTCGACAGTTCGGTCAGGTGGCGAGCATCCTCATGCAGGCGCTGGTCCGGATTGACGCCGATCTTGCTGGAATTGGCGAGACGAAACGCACGGCGAGGCCGCATCCACTGGCCGATGAGATCTTCCACCAGACCTTGCCGCAACTTGAGCTTGACCATCCAGCTCAGCCAGGTCTGGGTGACATTGAGGATCAGCAATCCACCCGCAATGGCGATGAAGACCAGAAGCTGTTGCAGGAATTGCGCCAGGTCCTTGCGGGCCAGGGCATCGTAAAAGGGCTGGTTCCAGGCATTCAGCAGGATCTGGAAATAGCCGGTGACCGCGATCACCAGGACGACCCCGACGAGCAGCAGGAGCAATTGGTTGCGATGGGGCGAAGAGACGAAGGCGCGAGCCATCATGTTGAGCTGCAGCAGCAGCCCGCCCATCGACTGCTCAGACTGTCCAGGCTTGTCCGCCGGCTCGTTGCTCGGCGCGTCGGCAGGCTTCCCGCCGGATTGTGCAACCATGAATCACTCTCCGCCTCGACTATAGCCGCTCGTCCCGCAGAGTCATCCTCAAGGGTAAGTGAGTAGCGCGTACGACAGCCGATCGCATGCATGTATTCGCGTGTTTGTGCGTCTTTTTGCACTTTCATACTTGCGTCGCTCCCGCTTAGGCGACATAAGCAGGTCATTCATCGGATTTCGCGCACCATGGAAACCTCATCCCTTCTTGATGCCGGCCTCATCCCTGCCGAACGGCAGCGCCTGCTCCTGCAGCGCATCGAACAGGATGGCCGCATCGCCTCCGTCCAAGCGGCAGTGGATTTCGCGGTGTCGGAGGACACTATTCGCCGCGACCTCAAGGAGCTCGCCGATGCCGGCCTGATCGAGCGCGTGCATGGCGGCGCCCTGCGCAAGTCCCGCGCTTCACATCGATTTGATCGGCGCCTGGTCAGCAACGAGGCGCAGAAGAAGCAGTTGGCGGCCTATGCTCTCCGTTTCGTCGAACCGGGCATGGTCGTCCTGCTCGACCAAAGCACCAGCAACCTGATGCTGGCGCGCCAGCTTCCGGTCGAGGCTGGCCTCACCGTGATTACGCCCTCGCCCGACATCGCGGTCGCCGTGCTCGATCGCGGCATCGGCAAGCTGGTGCTGATCGGCGGGCAGGTCGATCCCCAGTCACGCAGCGCCAGCGGTGCCGGTGCCTTGGAACAGATCGCCTATCTCAAGCCGGACCTGTGCTTCCTGGGGGCCTGCGCCGTCGACCTGATCGAGGGCGTGACAGTTGTCGACCATGACGATGCTCACCTCAAGCGCGCCATGGTCGCGGCCTCCCGCTCGACACTGGCCCTGGTCACCGCCGAGAAGCTCGACACACGCTCGACCTATCAGGTCATGCCCTTCAATCGCCTCGAGCGGATGGTCACAGAGAATGCGAGCTCGAACACCATCCTGCAGCGCTACAGCGAAAGTGGCGTGGAGATCCATCTTGTCTGAAACGTCCTCCTATCGGCCCGGCTGGCGGGTCTGGCATCCGACCGCCTCGACCTTCTACGTCAATGGGGCGCTCTATGGCGTTTGGGCCACCCAGATTCCTCTCGCCAAGGAGCGGCTGGGGCTCGATCCCATCGTGCTGAGCATCGTCCTGCTGATGCTCGGCGCAGGGGCGGTGCTCGCGATGGCCGGCAGCGGCTGGATCATCCAACGCATCGGCACGGCGGCGCTCATCCGATTGAGCGGCGCGATTTTCGCAGCCCTGCTGCCCACCATTCCCCTCATGCCGGATGTCTGGCTTCTCTCCGTCGTCGTCTTCCTGTTCGGCGCCAGCGGCGGCTGCATGGACGTGGCAATGAACGCCGATGCCGCCCGGATCGAGAAGCAGGTCGGGCGCCCCTATATGTCTTCCTTCCATGGCATGTGGAGTCTGGGCGGCCTGACCGGGGCCGGTATCGCCACTTTGATGCTTCGCTGGACCGATGGCGCCGTCCAGGCGCTCATCCTGACGTTGGGCCTTGTCGCGATCTTTGCGTGGGGGCAGAGAGGCCTCGCCCCCGGCAAGGTCGCGGCGACCGCCAGCGCCGGTAAATCGCCCTCCTTGCGCCCAGCCTTCCTTGCCGTGGTGGTCGGCCTGATGGCGGCGCTCGCCTTCAGCGGAGAAGGCGTCGTGCTGGATTGGGCCGCTATCTTCCTGCGCGAGCAATTGGGAGCCGGCCAGGAACTTGCCAATCTCGGCTATGCCGTCTTCGCCGGGGCGATGGCGAGCGTGCGTTTCCTGGGCGACCCCATACGCCGTCATGTCGATGGTGTCTATCTGGTCCGAGGCGGCTGCCTGCTTGCCGTGATCGGACTCTTGTTGGGGCCGCTCTCCGGCAATGTCTATGCCGCGATCGTCGGCTATGGCTTGACCGGCATCGGCTTTGCCAATGTGGTGCCCGTCCTGTTCAGCACCGCCGGAGCCATGCCCCGCCCGGAGGTGCAGATCGCAACGGTGTCGACCATGGGCTATGCCGGCCTGCTGGTAGCCCCGCCTTTGCTGGGGGCCGTCGCCCATGTGTCCTCGCTCGCCGGCATCTTCTACGTGGCGGCGGTGTTCACCGTGATTATTGCAGTGCTGGCACCCGTCTGCGCCCCCCGCGGCAATTCGGGACGCCCGGCTATAGAAGCGGGCTGACAAGCCGGGCCAGATTTTCGGCGACCTTGCGGATCCAGGGGCGCCGGCGCCATCTGTCGAGGTCCATCCGATCGCTGTTGGCGATGTAGTCATCCTGCATGCGTCGCAATTGCTGCGTGACCTCCCGGTCATAGATCACGACTGTGATCTCCGAATTCAGCACGAAGGAGCGCATATCCATGTTGCTCGAACCGATCAGGGCGAGGTCGGTGTCCACGGAGACGTTCTTGGCGTGCAGGAATTTATCGCGGAAAAGGTGGATGCTCACCCCGGCGGCCAGCAATCCGCCATAGTAGGACTGCTGGGCGAAACGCACCAGGCGGTGGTCCGTAATCTTGGGTACGACCAGATGCACGGCGACGCCGCGCAGCACGGCAATCTGCATCGCCTTGTGAACGGCCTCGCTCGGAATGAAGTAGGGCGTGACGATCACCACGCGCTGCAGGGCCGAATGAATGGCGGTGACGATCAGGCTCTCTATGCCCCCGACCCGGTAGTCCGGCCCGCTCGGCAGGACCTGCATCGCCAGCGTGCCGCAGGCAGGCGTCGGCGACATCACGCTGTCGAGCGGCAGCGCTTCTTCGGTTTCCAGGAACCAGTCGGCAATGAAAACGGCCTGCAATTCCAGCACCACCGGCCCTTCCATGCGCAACATCAGCTCCTGGTTCGAGATGTCGAGCACCGAGCGGGCCGCGATGATGTTCTGGGAGCCGGCATAGCCCACCCGCCCGTCCATCACCGCGATCTTGCGATGATTGCGCAGGTCTGCCCGGGCAGATTTGCGGCGGAAGAAGGTCACCGGGAGGATGGGACGGGCCTCCACGCCATATTCGGCAAGCGTCCTCAGCACGCTGCGCGCCCATGGCCGCGAACCGATGGCGTCGATGAGCACGCGGCATTTCACGCCGCGCATCTGGGCGCGGCCGAGGGCCTGCATCACCTTCTGCCCCACCTCGTCGTCGGAGAAGATGTAAAACAGCAGATGGACATGATGCTGCGCAGCGTCGATATCGGAAACCAGCCGATCGATCATCCGTGAATAATCGCCGAGGAAGTCCACCCTCGCCCCATCCACGACCGGCAGCCTGCCCACTCTTTCGATCAGCACCGCAGCGCGCGTGAAGCGCCGGGGCAGCCGCTCGCGCCCGACGTCGGTCAGCTCGCGTACCTTGTCGGCGGACAGGCTCAGGATATCCGGAAGGCGCTCGAACCGCTTACGCCGCCAGCGCGGATAGGTGGCGCGCCCGATCAGGAGGTAGAGCAGCAGGGCCGGCCAGGGCAGGAACATCACCAGCAGCAGCCAGCTTCGCGCCGCATCCGAATTACGCCGGAACGGTACCACCACGATCATGACGAGGCGAACGGCCCATTCCGAATAGAAATAGGCCCACGCCAACACGCTCAAACCTGGCAAGGTCAGATCGGAGAAGGACAAGCTGGGCCTTTCCATGAAAAAAACCCACGCAGCGAACTGCGTGGGCGTGACTTGCGTCAGATGGCGATCCTCACGGCGTTTTTCGATCTGACGAAATCGTCAAGCATCGCAAAGACGCGTCCAAACGAGGAACTAGAGCAAAGTGCGCTTTCGTGAAAACGTGCCTTGCTCTAGGGGATCTCCCCCCTTACGGGCACTGCACGCGGCGATACCGCACGTTGCCGTAGTAGTCATAGTAACGGCGGGTGCAAGCACGCGGGGTGGTTTCGGCACCGACGATGGCACCGGCAGCACCGCCGAGCACGCCGCCGACGATCGCGCCGCCAGCCGAACGCGTGGCCAGGCCACCGATCAGCGCGCCGCCGCCAGCACCGATGGCTGCGCCACCGAGCGCGCGGTCACCACGCGAATATTCCGAGCAACCCGCGAGCAAAAGCCCGGCAGCTGCTACGATCAAAAGTTTCTTCATGGGGAGATCCTCCGTGGATGCCGATCCGTATCGATCATATACAGATACAACCGAGAGCAAAGCCCGATTCTTACATCATGCACACCATGAACCGGAGATGAATGACTACGTAAGGATAGCTCGTGCTTCAGATGCCATCGCTTTCTGCCAAAGCCAAGCATTTCACTGCCGACTCAACCGAAATGACGCATGTCACCGACATACAAACTTCTGCGGCGAAGACAAGTTCCCTTCCGTGTACCGGTGCCCTTTCGAAGAGACCTGCGCCCCTTCCCCGAAAGGCCCCTTCTCTCGCAACTGCGAAAAGGCCGCTTGCACCGGCGCGTCATGACGATTAAGCGGGAATGTCCGGAAATCTAGATAGTTTGGAGCGACAAGCGATGGAAGCGCTCTTCATCGGCCATGCCTATATCGACGTGACCTTCGTTGCGGATGACATGCCGCGTGGCGATGAGAAGTCGGTGGCCAAGGACTATGCCGTGGCGTTCGGCGGAAACGCCACGACGGCCGCCTTCTGCTGCGCCAAGCTGGGTGTGATCCCGGATCTCATCACAACCAATTCGAACGACTGGCTCGGTCGCATGTTCATGGACATGGCGGCGAAATACGGCATCTCCGTCCATCCCCGCAAAGTAAGGCGCTCCTCGCTCTCCTTCATCATGCCCAAGGATGGCAAGCGCGCCATCGTGCGTGCGCGCGATGACGAGTATCTGCATCCCTATCCGCATCTCAATCTCGGCAATTGCCGCGCCCTGCATCTCGACGGCCATCTGGCCGATGCCGCGCTCTATTACGCCAAGGAATTCCGCAAGCTCGGGCGCCTGGTTTCGCTCGATGGTGGCGGCCTGCGCTCCAACACCGACGAATTGCTCAACTATGTCGACGTCGCGGTGGTGGCCGAGCGCCTGTGCGAGCAGATGAATCTGAGCGAGACCGAGATGCTCGATTATCTCAAGGGGAAGGGATGCAAGATCGCCGGGGTGACTGCCGGCGAGCGCGGCATGCTGTGGTATGACGAGAGCGGCAAGGTGCAGCGCCTGCCGGCCCTCAACGTGCCCAAGGCTTCGGTGGTCGATACCAACGGCGCCGGCGACATCTTCCATGGCGCCTACATGTATTCCTATCTCAGCCGCCCCCTGTCGCGCTGGGAAGAGCATTTCCGCTTCGCGCGCGGCGCTTCCACCCACGCGATCCAGTTCCTCGGCAACGAGGCCAAGCTGCCCACCCGGGCGGATGTGGAATCCATCGAAACGCGCTTCCAGCCCGTGGCCGTTTCCTGATCTCCCTGCGAGCCGGCGGGTTCTCGTGGCCCGTGCCGGACCATCCCGACGAGCCCTTCGCCATGGCCGGCTATGTCGCCCTGCTCTACAGCATCGTGCTGACGCCCCAGCGGCGGGTCGTGATGGAGGAGTTGCGAGCGATCGCCGCCGGGTGCGGGTATGACCATCCCCGCACTCTGGCGTCGACCGGAAATCTCGTCTTCGAAGCGCCCGAACAGGATATTGCCGCCATCGAGACCCGGCTGGAGGCCGGTTTCCGGAGCCATTACGGCAAACATGTCGACATCATCGTGCGGAGCGCGGAGGGCTGGCGGAGCACGGTGGCCGGCAATCCGTTCCCGGCCGAGGCCGAACGCGACGGCAGCCTCGTCATCGCCCGCCTGATGCGTGCCCCGCTGGGCGAAGAGACGCTGGGCAAGCTGGAACGCTATCTCGATGGAGGTGAGCGTCTTGCCCTGGTCGGCGGCGATCTATGGATCGCCTTTGCCGGCGCCCCGAGTGAGAGCCGTCTTGCGGGCGCCCTCTCCACCAAGCGGCTCGGCATCGGCACAGCGCGCAACTGGAACACCATACGCGGCCTCGGCCAGATGCTGGCGTGAAGCGCCAGCTATGTCGTCCCCTGCGCTGCAGCGCCAGCCCGCCACGACGTGTCCCGCACGTCGTGGCTGAGGATCACCCTTTATCCCTGCCCGGCCTGCGCCTCGGCCACGGCCACCGCCGTCATGTTGACCACGCCGCGCACGGTCACGGCCCGGTTGAGGATGTGAGCCGGCTTGGCGGCACCGATCAGGATCGGGCCGACGGGCAAGGCATCCGCCAGCATGCGGGTGAGCTGGAAGGCGATGTTGGCCGCGTCGAGATTGGGCATCACCAGCACATTCGCCTCGCCCCTCAGTCGCGACGAGCTCAGCTTGAGGTCGCGCAGGCTTTCGGACAGCGCCGTATCCGCCTGCATCTCGCCATCGGCCTCCAGATCGGGGCGCTGCTCGACCAGGAGCTCTAGGGCCCTGCGCATCTTGCGTGCCGCATCAGTGTCGTAGGAGCCGAAATCGGAATGCGACAGCAGGGCAATCTTGGGGTCGATGCCGAAACGGCGGACATGCTCGGCCGCCAGGATCGCCATCTCAGCGATCTCCTCCGCGCAAGGGTCGGGTTTGACCTGGGTATCGCAGATGAAGAAGGCGCCCTTGGCCGTCAGGACCAGGGACAGGGCCGAATAGTCACGCACGCCCGGCGCCAGGCCGATGATCTGGCGCACATAGCGCAGATGGCGCATATAGGCCCCTTCCAGCCCGCAGATCATCGCATCGGCATCGCCGCGATGCAGGGCCAGGGCCGCGATCACCGACGTATTCGAGCGCACGATGGTACGCGCGGTGTCTTGGGTCACGCCTCCACGCCCGGCCAGATGATGATAGAGCGACCAGTAATCCTTGTAGCGCGGATCATCGGCCGGATCGATCACCTCGAAATCCTGGCCCGGCCGGATCGTCAGGCCGAAACGCTGGATGCGGGTCTCGATCACCGAAGGGCGCCCGATCAGGATCGGTCGGGCAAGCCCTTCCTCCAGCACGACCTGGGCCGCGCGCAGCACGCGTTCGTCCTCGCCTTCGGCATAGACCACGCGCTTAGGGTCGGCCTTGGCGGCGGCGAAGAGCGGCTTCATCACAAAGCCGGAGCGGAAGACGAAACGCGTCAGGCTCTCGGCATAGGCTTCCAGATCGGTGATCGGGCGGGTCGCAACGCCGGTTTCCTGCGCGGCGCGCGCCACGGCTGGAGCGATGCGCAGGATCAGGCGCGGATCGAAGGGCGAAGGAATGAGGGAATCGGCGCCGAAGCGGCGGCTCTCGCCGCCATAGGCACGCGCCACCACATCCGAGGGCGTCTCGCGGGCGAGAGCCGCGATCGCCTCGACGGCAGCGTGCTTCATCTCCTCATTGATGGTGGTGGCCCCGCAGTCGAGAGCGCCGCGGAAGATATACGGGAAGCACAGGACATTGTTGACCTGGTTCGGGAAATCCGAGCGTCCGGTGCAGATCATCGCGTCCGGGCGGGTTGCCTTGGCGAGTTCCGGCATGATCTCCGGGAATGGATTGGCGAGCGCCATGATCAGCGGGTTATGCGCCATGCGCGCGATCATCTCGGGCTTGAGCACGCCGCCGGCGGAGAGGCCGAGGAACACGTCGGCCCCTTCGATGATGTCGTTGAGGGTGCGCGCCTCGGTCTCCTGGGCGTAGACGTCCTTCCAGGGATCCATCAGCTCGGTGCGGCCCTTGTAGACCACGCCCTTGATATCGGAGATGAAGATGTTCTCGCGCTTGGCGCCGAGCGAGACCAGGAGATTGAGACAGGCGAGCGCCGCGGCGCCGGCGCCGGAGGCCACGATCTTGACCTCGCCGATTGCCTTGCCGGCAAGTTCCAGGCCGTTGCGAACGGCGGCCCCGACGATGATGGCCGTGCCATGCTGATCGTCGTGGAAGACCGGGATCGCCATGCGCTCGCGCAGGAGGCGCTCGACCTCGAAACATTCGGGCGCCTTGATGTCCTCCAGGTTGATGCCGCCGAAGGTCGGCTCGAGCGCAGCGACCACGGTGACGATCTCCTCGATCGACCTGGAAGCGATCTCGATGTCGAAGACATCGATGCCGGCGAACTTCTTGAAGAGGACGGCCTTGCCTTCCATCACGGGCTTGGAGGCAAGCGGACCGATATCGCCCAGGCCGAGCACGGCGGTGCCGTTGGAGACGACGGCGACGAGATTGGAACGGGCCGTCAGATTGGCGGCCTCGAGCGGATCGGCGTGGATCGCCTCGCAGGCCGCCGCCACGCCCGGCGAATAGGCCAAGGCGAGGTCGCGCTGGTTACCAAGCGGCTTGGTCGCCTGGATCTCCAGTTTTCCCGGCTTGGGATAGCGATGGTAGATCAGTGCCCCGGTCCGCAAATCCTCGGACATGGTCGAGGAATTCGTGGGGGCTGCCGAGCCGGCCTGGACATCTGACATTGCGTTTCCCGTCTTGTTGTGTGGGCCGGGCCTTCAACCGGCCCTGGCCTTGTTGGTTTTAGCGCATGACGTAGGGGACGCCAGCCCGGGCCCGTTATTTTTCCTGCACGTTCAGGCGAATATGCAGTTCGCGCAGTTGCTTGGGCGTGGCCTCCGAGGGAGCGCCCATCAGGATGTCCTCGGCGCGCTGGTTCATGGGGAACAGCGAGATCTCACGCAGATTCTGCTCACCCGCCAGCAGCATGACGATGCGATCGACGCCGGCCGCCATGCCGCCATGCGGCGGAGCGCCGTACTGGAAAGCTCGGTACATGCCGCCGAAGCGCTCGATCACCGTCTCCTCGCCATAACCGGCGATCTCGAAAGCCTTCACCATCGCTTCCGGCTTGTGGTTGCGGATACCGCCGGAGGCGAGCTCGAAGCCGTTGCAGGCGATGTCGTACTGATAGGCCTTCAGCGTCAGCGGATCCTGGGTGTTGAGCGCCTCGAGCCCCCCCTGCGGCATCGAGAAGGGGTTGTGCGAGAAATCGACCTTCTTCTCGTCCTCGTTCCACTCGAACATCGGGAAGTCGACGATCCAGGCGAACTCGAAACGGCTCTCGTCCACCAGCTTGAGATCGGTGCCGACCTTGGTGCGGGCGGCGCCGGCAAACTTGTAGAACTTGCTCGGATCGCCCGCGACGAAGAAGGCGGCGTCGCCGGCCTTCAGGCCGAGCTGCAGCCGGATCGCCTCGGCCCTTTCGGGGCCGATATTGTTGGCGATCGGCCCGCGCGCGCCGATTCCCTCGGCGTTCGGGTCCGCTTGCTTGCTGGTCTCGTCGGTCGCCTTGTCGAAGAACAGGATGTAGCCGAGCCCCGGCTGACCTTCGCTCTGGGCCCAGGAGTTCATGCGGTCGGCGAAGGTGCGCTGGCCACCGCCGGGCCCCGGGATGGCCCACACCTGGTTGGCCGGGTCTTCGAGCATGCGCGCGAAGACCTTGAAGTTCGAGCCCCTGAAATGCTCGGACACCTCCTGCATGATCAGCGGGTTGCGCAGGTCCGGCTTGTCCGAGCCATATTTGCGCAGCGCCTCCGCATAGGGAATGCGCGGCCAGCCCTTGGTGACGCTCTTGCCCTTGCCGAATTCCTCGAAAATGCCGGTGATCACCGGTTCGATGGTGGCGAAGACGTCTTCCTGGGTGACGAAGCTCATTTCGAGGTCGAGCTGGTAGAATTCGCCGGGCAGGCGGTCGGCGCGCGGGTCCTCGTCGCGGAAGCAGGGCGCGATCTGGAAGTAGCGGTCGAAGCCCGCCATCATCAAGAGCTGCTTATATTGCTGCGGCGCCTGCGGCAAAGCGTAGAACTTGCCGGGATGGATGCGCGAGGGCACCAGGAAGTCGCGCGCGCCTTCCGGCGAGGAGGCCGTCAGGATCGGCGTCTGGAACTCGTTGAAGCCCGCGGCCTTCATGCGCGTGCGCATGCTGTCCACCACCTTGCCGCGCAGCATGATGTTGTTGTGGATGCGCTCGCGCCTCAGATCCAGAAAGCGATATTTGAGGCGGGTCTCTTCCGGATAGTCCTGGTCGCCGAACACCGGCAGCGGCAGTTCGGAAGCCTGGCCGAGCACCTCGATTTCGGTGACATAGACCTCGACGAGGCCCGTCGGCATCTCGTGGTTCTCGGTGCCCTCCGGGCGCTTGCGCAGCTTGCCGTCCACACGCACGACCCATTCCGAACGCAGGGTCTCGGCCACCTTGAAAGCCGGCGAATCCGGGTCGACCACGCATTGGGTCAGGCCGTAATGGTCACGCAGGTCGATGAACAGCAGGCCGCCATGGTCGCGGATGCGGTGGCACCAGCCGGAAAGCCGCACGTCCTGCCCGACATGGTCGAGGCGAAGATCGGCGCAGGTGTGAGAGCGGTAACGGTGCATAAGCGTGTCTTTCCGGACAAAGCGTTTGCGAATGGACGGGACCACCGAGAATCGCAAGGACGCGTCAAATCATGGTGCCAGAGTATAAGTGCGTTTTCGCCGAAACGCGCTTTGCTCTCTGGAGTTTGAGGTCATAGACCCCAACGCCACGGTCGTCGTCAAGGTTGAGCTTGCCTTCTGCAGTGCCGGACGGGTCCGAACAGGCATTCAGGGCCTAAAACCTTGCCATGTGACGCCGCGTGCCCGATAAGCATATTCATGCCACAATCTTCCGCCCACCCCGCCGTCATCATCACCACAACCCCGGATCTGGAAGCCGCCTGCGCCCGCCTCGCCGCTCATGCCTTCGTGACCGTCGACACGGAGTTCCTGCGTGAAACCACCTTCTGGCCCAAGCTCTGCGTCGTGCAGGTCGCCAGCCCCGAGGAGGCCGTGGTCATCGACGCCCTGGCCGAGGGCCTCGATCTGACCCCCCTGTTCGAGCTTCTGCGCAATGAGAAGGTGCTGAAGGTCTTCCATGCCGCTCGGCAGGATATCGAGATCGTCTGGCATCTCGCCGGGTTCATTCCCGCGCCGCTCTTCGACACGCAGGTCGCCGCCATGGTGCTGGGCTATGGCGACTCCATCGCCTATGACCAGTTGGTCCAGCGCATCACCAACGCCCATATCGACAAGTCGTCCCGTTTCACGGACTGGTCGAAGCGCCCCCTCACCCACGCGCAGATCAATTATGCCGTGTCGGACGTCACTCATCTGCGCGACGTCTATCTCAAGCTTGCGGCTTCGCTCGAGAAAAGAAAGAGAACCCATTGGGTGGGCGATGAAATGTCTATTTTGACATCGCCGGACACCTACCGCCAGGCCCCCGAAGATGCCTGGCGACGGGTCAGCGGGCGCGTGCGCAAGCCGCGCGATCTTGCCGTGCTGATCGAGGTGGCGGCCTGGCGCGAGCGCGAAGCCCAGTCGAAGAACGTGCCGCGTTCGCGCGTGCTCAAGGACGACGCCATAACCGAGGTGGCGTTGCAGGCCCCGGACACGCCGGAGAAGCTGGCGGGCATCCGCATGATTCCCAAGGGATGGGAGCGCTCCAGGCCGGCTCTGGATCTGATCGAGGCTGTGAAGGCGGGCCTGGCTCGCGACCCCGCCACCCTGCCGCGCCAGGCGCCGCCGCGGATCGCCAGCAATGGCGCCGGGGCCACGGTGGAACTGCTCAAGGTGCTGCTGAAGATGGTGGCCGAAAGCCAGGGCGTTGCTGCCAAGGTGATCGCCACCACCGACGATCTCGACATGATCGCCGACAGCGATACCGCCGATGTCCCTGCCCTGCATGGCTGGCGCCGGGAACTGTTCGGCGAGAAGGCCCTCGCACTCAAGCACGGCAAGCTGGCACTGGCGATCGAACGCGGCAGGGTCGCGGCAATTAGCCGATAGCTGCCTGTAATTGATTTGCGCTATGAGCCGGGCGAAGGCTGGGCGAATCGCTCGGTTCGCCGGGCCTTTCAGCGTGGTGCAGGCAGGAGTGTGGGCATAAATGAAGGTCGCGGTTCTCGGCAGCGGCGTGATCGGGGTGACTTCCGCTTATTATCTGGCCAAGGCAGGACATGAGGTCGTCGTCCTGGACCGCCAGTCCGGTCCGGCCCTCGAAACCAGCTTTGCCAATGCGGGCGAGGTTTCACCCGGTTATGCCTCGCCCTGGGCCGCCCCCGGCATTCCGCAAAAGGCAATCAAGTGGCTGTTGATGAAGCATGCCCCGCTGATTCTGCGCCCCCGTCCCGATCCGGCCATGGTGGCCTGGGTCCTGCGCATGCTCACCAACTGCACCTCGGCGCGCTATGCCGTCAACAAGAGCCGCATGGTGCGGCTGGCCGAGTATAGCCGCGACAAGCTGATCGAACTGAGGGCTGCCACCGGCATTCGCTATGACGAACGCATGCAGGGCACCCTGCAGCTCTTCCGGACGCAGAAGCAGCTCGACGGCATCGGCAAGGATGTCGAGGTGCTCAAGCGCGACGGCGTCCCCTTCGAGGTCCTCGACCCGGATGGCTGCATCGCCGCAGAACCGGCTCTCGCCCATGTTCGTTCCCTGATCCGCGGCGGGCTCAGGCTGCCCAATGACGAAACCGGCGACTGCTACAAATTCACCGGCGCGCTGGCGGAGCTCGCCGAAACACTCGGCGTGCGCTTTCGCTACGGCGTCGAGGTCAAGCGGCTGCTATTCGCCGGCGACAGCATCGAAGGCGTCGAGACCAGCACCGGCGTCGAAAAGGCTGACGCCTATATCGCGGCCTTCGGCAGCTACACGCCCGGTTTCGTCGCGCCGCTCGGCCTCAAAGTGCCGGTCTATCCGGTCAAGGGCTATTCCCTCACCATTCCGATCGTCGACGAGAGCCGGGCTCCGGTCTCCACCATCATGGACGAGACCTACAAGATCGCGATCACCCGGCTCGGTGATCGGATCCGCGTCGGCGGCATGGCCGAGATTTCCGGCTTCAGCAAGGACCTGCCGCCGGCCCGCCGCGATACGCTGGCCCAGTCGGTCAACGACCTCTTCGGGGGTTCGGGCAATCTGGCGGCAGCAAGCTTCTGGTCGGGCCTGCGCCCGATGACACCGGACGGCACCCCGGTGATCGGCCGCACCCGCTACAAGAACCTGCTGCTCAACACCGGCCACGGCACGCTGGGCTGGACCATGGCCTGCGGCTCCGGCCGGGTGATGGCGGATATCGTCAGCGGCAAGAAACCGGAGATCGAGGTCACGGATCTGGGATTGAGCCGCTACGGGGGGTGATCGTCTGGCTCAACCGCCATCCGGATTCTCGACGAAGCCATTCCATTGTTCGAGATAGGTCGCGACCAGGCCGGTGGCCGTCCTCTTGGCCGCCTTTGGCGTAAAGCCGCGCTTGTCGATCAGCCATTGTGCCATCTGCCGTTCGGCGGCTGGAAGCGCGGCAATCAATCTCTCGCGGTCCTGTCGGGGCCACGCCTTGTTGTCCGGCCATTGCCGGATCGTACCGATCGCTTTGCCAAGGCGCGCCGGACCACCCGCGGCAAAATCCTGCGGCTGCAAGGACATGCGCAATTCCTCGGTCGCAATCCGGGCGAGATAGGCAAAGCGGATCGAGCCCGGCGCTTCGCTGCGAGGCTGCCTGGCGGGCTCGAAGGCCCTGGCGACGGCACGCCAGGCCGGTTGGGTGAACAGGCCGTCCGCGGGTTTGCAATAGGGCGCGCCGGCATCGAGCGAGGAGCCGTGAATCGGCCCGAAAGCGTCATAGGCCAGTGCGCCGTGCCGTTTGAACAGGAAGAGATGCGGGCAGGCCAACAGACGTTCGTTTTGGTCGTTTTGCATGGTGAGACGCAGCAGCAGGAGCAATCCCGCATCCTTGCCCGGATCGGCATCTCCCTCCAGCATGCCGCCGCCCTTGCCCGCCTCCGCCACAGCGCGCAGGCGGGCCGCGTCGCCTTCGCCGGCGGTCACACCGCTGGCAGGCTCGAAGCGGGCGAGATAGGCAAGCCATGCCGCAGCACGAGGCTCGCCTCCGAAGGCGCGCAATGTCTCGGCAGACTTTTTCGGATCGTCGGGAATGCCGGCCACCGCGGTCTCGATAGCCAATTGCGACTTCATCCGGCGCAGTTCGGCGAGGCGAAGATTCATGCGTGCCGCCAGGCAGGATCCGGTGCCGGCCTCAGCGGCCTTGCCGCATTCATCCAATGCGACGGCCCAGGCCCGTTGCTCGGCCTGGAGGCTCTGCCTCGTTTCGGCCGGCAGGGCGGCGCGCAGCTCAGCATAAAGGTCGGCGATCCGGCTTTCGGCCGCGATCAGGTTCGGAGCGGCGCAGATGGCTTGCTGCACCGAACCCCCGGGTTGCTTGCAATCGCGCCGGGGATTGGCGCTCCCGGCCTGTGCCGGATTCGCGGCAAGCTGGGCGGCGAGGAGAGCGAGCAGCACCGCCGCATGATTGCGCCGGATGCGCCGCGAAGGAAAGCCGTTCCTGCCTCCTCGCATACCCCCTCGCCTATTCCGCCGCCACCGTGACGGTCTCCCGATCGACGATGCGGATCCTCGCCTCGCGGCCGATCAGACGCCCGAGCGCCTTCATGCGGGCGTTGAGCCGATCGCCGACCAGGCCCTCCAGATCACGAGGAACGTCCAGCAGCAACTTGCCGTGACTGACATAGAGCGGTGCTCGCGGCAGCACGCCCGGCATCGAGGCAGACAGGATATAGCCCACCCTCATCAGTCCTCCGAGGATGCGCGCCCGGTCGAGAATGCGCGCCGTGGCAATCTCGCGGATGCGCGGGGAGAGTTCTTCCTCGTTCAGGCCGACATGGCGGAAATAGTTCGCCACCGCCATATAGGCCCGGCCGCGATGGTCGACGCCGACAAAGGCGGCGTTGGCGATGATGTTCAGGCTCTGCTCGCCGCGATAGTCGGGGTGGGCACGCCAGCCGATATCGGCCACCAGGCAGGCGGCATGGCGTTGGCGTTTTTCGTCGGCCGTCTCGTCGATATGGGTCGATGCCATGAAGCGGTCGCCCCAGCGCACCAGCTCTTCGCCATGCTGCGGCGAGCGCGAGCGCAGGATGTTGAGCTCGCTGGCCGCCGTGATCAGCGGGTCGAGCTTGCGGCTCTCCTCGTCGAGAAGCGAATAGAGCAGTCCCTCACGCACGCCCTGGGCCGAGATCACCACATCGCGCGGCTTGCCGGCCTTGATGACCTCGCTCATCACCGCCGCGCCATAGGCGAGCAGAGGCAGACGCCCGGCGGAGACGGTGTCCTTGCCGATCAGTGTGGTGTTGTCGACGCGCATGATCAGCTTGCAGAAATCGAGCATCTCGCGCGCGGGCACGCTGTAGCCATGCATGATATGCAAGGGGTAGCCGAGTTGCATCATGTGCAGCTTGGCGAGCGAGCGCCAAGTGCCCCCGACCGCATAGAAGGTACGATCCTTCAGGTGTTTGAGAGGGTCAGCCCTGGTCAGCTTGTCCTGCGCGATCTTGGCCGCCTTGCGCACCGACTGGCCGGACGTGTCCTGCAGAGCGAGCCCGCCGAGCGGCGTCGTCATGCCCGCGCCGGCGCGATGGCCATGCACCTCGATCAGTTCGAGCGAACCACCGCCCATGTCGCCGACGACACCGTCCGGCATGTGGAAGCCCGAAATCACGCCGTAGGCCGAAAGGCGCGCCTCGCGCTTGCCGGACAGAACCTCGATTTCGGTCCGGCAGATCGCCTGGGCGCGGGTGATGAACTCCTCGCCATCCTCGGCGTCGCGCGCCGCGGCCGTCGCCAGGACATAGAGGTCCTTCACGCCCATGGTGTCGCACAAGGCCCGGAACCGTATGAGGGCGGCATAGGCCTTGGCCACGGCGGCGGGATCGAGGCGCTTGGTGGTCATCACGCCGCGCCCGAGGCCGCACAGCACCTTTTCGTTGAAGACCGCCGTCGGAGCGCGTGTCAGCCCTTCATAGACGACGAGGCGAACCGAGTTGGAGCCAATGTCGATGGTGGCGATCGGCGGCCCCTGGCAGATGCGTCCCTGCGCGAAACCGGGCTGCCCCGGCCTCGGTCCCGCCGGGTCGGCGGTCGGGACATGGGGAAACGTGTCAGCGTCGGCGGCTGAGGAGCGTTCGGGGAGAGTTGTGTTCAAGAGATTTGCCTCGTCCCGATAGGCTGGGATTGGTCATGAAATATTTGTGGGCGTTGAAGGGCTCTTCATCAGGCTGCGGGACTATGCGTTCGGCGGTCCCGTCGGGCAAGATGCTCCAGCTCTGTTGATTGTCGATAAGATTGGCGATCATGATCTGATCGAGCACCTGCTCGTGCACCGTCGGATTGAGGATCGGGCAGAGCGCTTCGACCCGGCGGTCGAGATTGCGCTCCATCAGATCGGCCGAAGAGATGTAGACGGCCGCCTTCTGGTGCGGCAGGCCATGGCCGTTGCCAAAGGCATAGATGCGGCCATGCTCCAGGAACCGTCCGACGATCGATTTGACGCGGATGTTCTCCGACAGGCCCGGCACACCCGGCCTCAGGCAGCAGATGCCGCGCACCACCAGATCGACCTGCACGCCCGCCTGGCTGGCCGTGTAGAGCGCATCGATGATCATGGTATCGACCAGCGAGTTGCATTTGGCCCAGATCGCCGCCGGCCTGCCGGCCTTGGCGTGCTCGATCTCCGCATTGATGTGATCGAGGATGCGCTGCTTCAGCGAGACGGGCGAGACCGCCATACGCTCCAACGCCGCCGGCTCGGCATAACCGGTGATGAAGTTGAAGATGCGCGAGACGTCGCGCGCGATCACCGGATCGGCGGTGAAGAAGGACAGGTCCGTATAGATGCGCGCTGTGATCGGGTGATAATTGCCCGTGCCGACATGGCAATAGGAGACGAGCTGCCCCATCTCGCGCCGCACCACGAGCGAGAGCTTGGCGTGGGTCTTGAGCTCGATGAAGCCGAATACCACCTGCACGCCGGCGCGTTCGAGATCGCGGGCCCAGCGTATGTTGGCTTCCTCGTCGAAGCGCGCCTTCAGTTCCACCAGCGCCGTGACCGACTTGCCGGCCTCGGCCGCCTCGGCAAGCGCCTTGACGATCGGACTGTTGGAGGAGGTGCGGTACAGCGTCTGCTTGATGGCGACCACGTTCGGATCGCGCGCCGCCTGATTGAGGAACTGCACCACCACGTCGAAGGATTCATAGGGGTGGTGCACCAGGATGTCCTTCTGCCGAATGGCGGCGAAGGCATCGGCCCCGTGATCGCGAATGCGCTCGGGCGAACGCGGCGAATAGGGCTTGAATTTGAGGTCCGGGCGATCGAGCCCGACGAGTTGCGACAATTCGTTGAGGGCGAGCATGCCCTCCACGCGAAAGACCGCGTCATCGGCGACATCGAGTTCCTCGGTGACGAACTGGCGGATGCTGTCGGGCATGCCCGCTTCGATCTCGAGGCGGATCACCACGCCGCGTCGACGCTGCTTCAACGCCGTCTCGAACAGCAGCACCAGGTCTTCCGCCTCTTCCTCGACTTCCAGATCCGAGTCACGGATGACACGGAAGGAGCCCTGCCCTTTCACGGTATAGCCGGGGAAAAGCTTGGCGATGAACAGCACCGCCAGATTTTCGAGCGTGATGTAGCGGGCCGCCCCGGTCTCGGCGAAGTCCGGCAGGCGGATGAAGCGCTCGACCTTGTGGGGCGCACGGATCAGGGCGTTCAGCATGCGCCCGTCGCTCATGCGCTTGAGCTGCAGGGCGATGGTGAAGCCGAGATTGGGAATGAACGGGAACGGATGGGCCGGATCGACGGCGAGCGGCGTCAGGATGGGAAAGATGTAGCTGAGGAAATAATCGTCCAGCCAAGCCCGCTCCGCCTTGGACAGGTCGCGCGGCTCGGTGATCACGATACCTTCCAGCAGCAGGTCGTCGCGCAATTCGTTCCAGCGTTTCTGCTGGTCGCTGGCGAGCTTGGACACAGCCTCGCCGATCTTGACGAGCTGCTCGGCCGGCGACAGACCATCGGGGCTGCGCGCCGTCACATCTTCGCGCACCTGCCCGATCAGGCCGGCAACGCGCACCATGAAGAACTCGTCGAGATTGCTGGCCGAGATCGACAGGAAGCGCAACTGCTCGAGCAGGGGGTGGCTCTTGTTGGACGCCTCCTCCAGCACGCGGCGGTTGAATTGCAGCCAGGAGATTTCACGGTTGATGAACCGGTCCGGGCTGACGCGCAACGCAATCGGATCCTGGGAGGGAAGCACGTCACGCGCCGCCTCCCGCGCCTCATCGCCTCGCATCGCGCTCTCCTCCGCCGTCTGTGCCGTGCTGGTCATGGTCGTCAATGCCGCTCGCTATGTCCCAGGCCGCCCAAGGTCCCGCCGATCGGAATCGCCGCCCGTCATGGGGAAGCCTGCTTAGGCCGCCTATATGACAATGCTGTCACATAAAATGGCCACACTGGGGAAAATTCGCAAACTCCGCACTCCCGCCTGTGGAACCGCCACGGGCTCGCCCCAACGAACTGGACCCGGCCTGACGGCTTGAGGCATCTTCCGTGCAGCCCTCGTGCCTTTCATGCCCGGCGGGCGCAATGATCCGTCCGCTCCAGGAGCAACACCGGCATGCGCATGCTCGCACATTTTCCCACGCTCATATTGCTCGGCTCGCTCTTCCAGACGGCGATTGCCACAGCCCAGACTGATCCCTCCCCAACGTTTCAAACCGACCGGTCCGCTGCATCGGGATGTGTCTCGGCGCGCGTTTCCGGCAATCCGAACGAAAATGGAGGCGCCCTCATCGGTTGCATCAACCCGGTGACGGGCGCCTTCGAAACGCCTTCCAATCTGCGCAACCAGGGCGACATCGATGAGCGTGTCCTCAGATCCTATGGTTTTCGGGGCGACGGACAGAGCCATCCCTTGTCCAGCGTCACCGCTCTGAACGGCCGGAGCACCGCTGGCTGGTCATTGGCACAGTGGCAGACGGTGCTCCCGGCGGCACGCGCCCTTTCCGACGAGATCGACGGCGCCGTCATCAACTCTCTGATCCAGATGAATCCGGGCGCGCTGAAATTCCGGCTGGGGCCATTGACTGCCCGTTTCTCCACACCGATCAGTTCCACCTGCGGCAAGAGCATCCGTTTCGAGGGAGCCGGTCCGGAACTCACCATATTCCGTTTCGGTGCCAGCAATGGCTGGGACCACTGCCCGATGGGCTCTCCGAAACCAGATAAGCTGGAACTCCAAGGCATCAGGCTCCAGTCCAGCGACATCGCTTCCACCAGCACGGTCGGGATCAACGCGAGATTCACGCCTGGCGTCAACGGAACCTATTCCAACTTCGCCCTCGACAACTTCAACACCGGCATGATCCTGGTCAACTCGGCAGGCACCATGATCGAGGGCGGCATGATCCACGCCGGCGCCTCTCGAAGAGGCCTCGCCAGTACCGGAACCGGCATCTGGTTTCGCGGGACGAACACTTTCGTCAATCACATCCAGAACACGCTGACGCAGCATTACAGGATCGGCTATCGCTTCCAGTCCACCAATCCTCCGAAGATGCTGGGGCTCGAGGACCAGAGCCTGATCAATTCGGCGGCCGGGGGTGTCGGCACCTGCATCCAGATCGATTCCGACTACAAGGGCTACTCTCCTCTGCAATATGTCGCGGACAATTTCTCTTGCGACGCCTATGAGGGCCATGTCGACGCAAGGCAGGTCTCGCATCTGTCCATCAGGGGCGGCAACTGGCTGATCCACCCTGCCACGGGTTCCTGGACGCCGGCCGGCAAGAACTTCTTCAATTTTTGCCGGGCTTCCACTGTACGTCTCGAGGGAGCCTGGATTTCCAACAATGCTCAGCCCCTCGAGGTTCGCTCTCTGATCAATGTCACCACCGATTCCTGCGGCATTCCAAACGGAACCGGCGCATCGGATGTGCAGATTAGAAACAACAAGATCGAGTACCGGGGCTTGAAGACGTCGGTGGCCATGATCGTCAAGACCGCCGGCACCAGCGGGGTGGTCGTCGCCGGAAATCTCTTCACCGAGTTCTTCAACCCCAGGCCGCCGCCGCCCAATGCATTCTCATGGGCCGCTTCGGATGCTCAATCGGCCCTCTATCAGGGCCTTGCCGGCGAACTCGTGCAGACATCGCCGCCACCGGTCGACATGACCGACCGGATCGCCCGCGATATCGGAATACTCTCCCTCGCACCCGGCGTGTGGAGCTGCCATGCCCGGCTCCAGCTCCTGCCGGCCGCAGGCGTGAAAGTCCGTGCTTTTCAAGGTGCGTTCAGCACAGAACCCGCCGAGATGCCGGCCGCCCCCGGACAAGGCATGTTCATGGAGAGCGGCGAATGGTCGGGCGCAGAGATCCGGGGTATCGGCCCGTTCGTGTTCGACCTCACCACGAAAACGCAAAGTTCTCCTCTCCATATCGTCGGAGCAGCTTCTTTCGCCGGCGGTCAGCTGCAGATGAACACTGTCGGGCAGTGTGTCCGTCTACGATAGAGCTCGCGCCATGACGGCGCGACCGACCTCACTCATCCTCGGGCGGGGCGGCCAGCACTTCCTTCAAAAGCTCGGCGGCGAGTGCCCTGGTGATCCGGCGGCCGCGAGACAGGCCTTCGCGGTCGAGCACGGCGACCACCTGGCGTGCGGCGGCGAAAGAGCGCTCGATGCGCCGGACGAGAAAATCGACCAGGCTCGTATCGACGATCAGCTGCCGGTCGAGGAAGAGCTTCACCAGCAGCATGCGGAAGAGATCGTCGTCCGGCGTGGCGATGGTCAGGGCTGTCATCGCCCGCAGGCGGGAGATGAGGTCGGGGAGCGCAAGGCCCCAGCGCTCTGGCGGCTCGTGGGCGGTGACCAGCAGCGAGGCGCCCGCCTCGCCGGTGAGGTTGAGCAGGTGAAAAAGCGCCGTCTCGTCGATGCCGCGCCCGGCATCCTCGATCACCACCGCCTTGTGCGAGACCAGCACGGGAACGCCTTCCTCCTCGAGCGCCGCGCCGGCCAGCGTCACCGCGCCGGCGGTCTCGGACCAGATCGCCGCCAGATGGCTCTTGCCCGAACCGCTCGGCCCGATCAGCAGGGCACGGCGGGACGGCCAGTCGGGCCAGCGCTCGATGAAGGCATAGGCGGCCTCGTTGGAGGGCGAGACCAGGAAGTCCTCGCGGGCAAACGAGGCTTGCAGCGGCAGGTCGAGCGCCAATTGGCGAGGCGGCGTCACGACGATGGGTCCGATGGCAGCACCACGGCCTGATCCTGGCCGACATGCCCGGTATAATACCGGCTGGCGAGGTAGCGCGACAGGGCAAAGCGCACCAGGACGCCGATCGCCGCCGCCACCGGCACGGCAATCAGCAGACCGACGAAGCCGAACAGGCTGCCGGCGGCCAGCAGGGCGAACATCAGCCAGACGGGATGCAGCCCGACCGAGCCGCCAACCAGCCTCGGCGAGAGCACATAGCCTTCGAGAATCTGCCCCGCCACGAAGACCAGGGCGGCATAGACCGGCAAGTGCCAGTCCGGCCAGACCTGGACCAGCGCCACGCTGACGCTGACCACGAAGCCGAGGATGGACCCGACATAGGGGATGAAGGAGGCGAGGCCCGTGCACAGGCCGATGAGAAAGCCGAAGCTGACGCCGAGAAAGGTCAGGCAGGAGCCGTAGAACAGGCCGAGCAGGAAGCAGACCGTCGCCTGCCCCCGCACGAAGCCGGCGATGGCGGCATCGATGTCACGGAAAATGCCGCGGATGGCGTCGGCATGGTCACGCGGCAACCAGCTGTCGACACGCGCCACCATATGGTCCCAGTCGAGCAGGATGTAGAACGCCACCACCGGCGTGACGATCAGGATGCTGATCACCCCGATGACCGCCTGGCTGCCCGACCAGAGGGAGGAGACGAAGGTGGCAAGGACCTGGGCGCCCTGCCCGACATAGTCGCCGAGCGATTTCTGGATGTCGCGCAGCCTTTCGCTGAGCAGACCGCCGAGCCAGCTTTGGTTGAGCTCCTCCAGAATGCGCTGCATGGAAGCCACGATGCTCGGCAGCCTCTCGCGCAAGCCGTTGAACTGCTCACCCAGCATCGGCACCAGCAGGAGGATTGCCAGCACGATGAGAAAGATGAAGCCGAGCAGGATCAGGGAGGCTGCGGCCCAGCGCGGCAATCCCAGTTTCTCCAGCCTGTCGGCGACGGGATCGAGGAAATAGGCGATCACCAAGCCGCCGACGAAGGGCCATATCATACCCTGTAGCAGCCAGATCAGCGCGATGAGCAAGGCCAGCGCACCGAGCCAGAAGAATACCTGCCGTTGAAGGCTCATCCATTCGCTCCTGAAGCTCGATCCACACCGTCCTCCCCCGGCCCAACAAGCCTCGACCGAAACGGCTGGGATGGCGGATGGCTTTCCGATGCCGGGAGTGTCATCCGGCCATATGGTTGAGCCACTGCCGCAGATAGGCGGCAGCCGAGGCAATGGTCAAGAGCGTGACCAGGATGGATCCCACTTCGATCAGGAATGGAAAGGGCCAGCCCGTGCCCCTGGCGAACAGCACCAACGCGACGAAAGCGATCTGCACCGCGGTGTTGAGCTTGGAAAGCATCAGTGGAGCGATCTGCACCGGCTGGCTCATGACCCAGGACACCAACACGGCGCCGATGATCATGAAATCGCGGAAGACGGTGAGGATCACCAGCCAGACGGGCACCACGCCGACGATCCCCAGCGTGACGAAAATCGAGACCAGCAGGGCCTTGTCCGCCAGGGGATCGAGCACGGCCCCCAATTCACTGCGCATGTCGAAACGCTTGGCGATGAAGCCATCGACGCCGTCGGAAATGCCGGCGACCAGGAAAGTGACGAAAGCCCAGCCCCACGCCCCCGAGGTGATGCACAGCACCGCCAGCGGTACCAGGCAAAAGCGCAGGATGGTGATCAGATTCGGTATCGTCATGGTCGGATCGTAGCAAACCGCGAGAGCGCAGGCACGTCCAGGGGCTGCCATCCCCGGGCCAACCAGCATCCTTGGTACCCGTCTGGAGCGCCGGTGGCTTGACGGTGATGTCAGGTACCGAAACGACGCGTCCAGACAATGTGCTAGAGCGTTTTGCGATCAGACGGAGTCACCTAGAATCGCAAAGACGCGTCAGAACAATGAGTTAGAGCAAATTAGCGTTCACGCTTGAACGCGCTTTGCTCTAGAGCACCACCACCTTGGTGCCGACCCCGACCCGCTGGTAGAGGTCCATCACATCCGGGTTGGCCATGCGAATACAGCCGGAGGAGACCGCCCGGCCGATCGTGTTCGGCTCGTTGGTGCCGTGAATCCGATAGAGCGTGGAACCCAGATAGAGCGCCCGAGCGCCCAGCGGATTGTTGAGGCCGCCTTCCATGTGATCGGGCAGTTCGGGACGACGGGCGATCATCTCCTTGGGCGGCGTCCAGCTCGGCCATTCGGCCTTGCGGCTGATGGTTTCCGTGCCCTTCCAGGTGAAACCCTGCTTGCCGACGCCGATGCCATATCGAAGCGCCGTGCCGTCGTCCTGCACCAGATAGAGCCGCTTCTCCTTGGTCGAGATGACGATGGTACCGGGGCTGTAGCCGGAGAAGGGCACCACCGTGCGCGGGATCGGAGACTGCGCCAGCATGGCCTGCTCGTCATCCTTAACACCGGGGTCGAGATTAGGGGAGATGCTGTTGGGATCGATCGAGGCCTGGCGCTGCGGACGCCGGCCCGGCGTCACATCGCCATCTTGGTCGCCATAATAGCCATAGGGATCCTCCTGATAGTCATAGGGCTCCTCGAAATTGCGATCCGCCCGATAGGTTGGCTGAGGTTCCCGCCACTGGCGCGGACGGGAGAAGCCGTCGTCCTGATAATAGCCGTCCTCCGGAGGATAGCCCCACTCCTGGGCCTGGGCCGTCCCTGCGATCGTCAACAGGGCAAAAACGGATAAGAGTGCTTTTCTTGCAATCGTCATGTCGAGAACCACACGTCCCGGAAGAACGCCCGGGGTTGCGCCCTGCAGGGCAATGCAAGGCAAGATGGCTGTGACAATCTCGGAAACGGCGGGCGTAATTGTGGCAATGGCAGCGGCAGAAAGTCGCTATTTTTTAACCCTTTGTTCAGTGTGTATTCACATGGGATCGCTCGTCCTTGCGGAACGTGATGTTGATCACTGGCCGCGAGTTGCTTATCGAAAGCACCTTCCATGCCTTGAGGGCAGCCAGCATGAGTATTGCAACGGTTCCGATATCCGCCCTGGCCGCCTCGCCTTCCGCCGAAGCAGCGGCGCGGGAGTGGCGTGGTTTTCTCGAATTTCGTCCGTCCCAGGAGGCAGCGAAGGCCCGCCCCGCCCATCTGCTGGGTGAAGGCGGCAAGCCAGGCTGGGTTTACGATCTCCATTGGAAGAAACCGAGAACGACGGTCGATCCGATCGGCTGCTTCCTGCTGCGCGACATCGAGGTCTGGCGCCCCGGCATCCTCGTCCAGGATGGACAGGTTGTCGACGACGCCAATCTGTCCACCGATGTCGCTTTATCCATGACCCGTGCCGATGCAGGCTTTCCATCGCGCTTCGCGGAGCGGGCTCAGGCAAGGCGTGTCGACCGCCCCGCCCTTATCGTGGCCGGGCCCGGTCACGCCATCTGGGGCCATTGGCTCGTTGAATTCCTGCCGCGTGTTGCCATCGCCAGCCGGTTGCTTCCGCCGTTGCGCGAGGAGTGGGTCATCCCGCTGCCGCATGATACGCCCGTCTGGGTCGAAGAGTTGCTGCTGGCGGCCTGCAATGTCCGCCGGGACGCCATCCTGCGCTATGCACCGGGGCAGGAGCGATTGCTCTTCGAGCGCGCGGTGATACCGACCTTCTGCTTTTCCGGCGAGTATACCTTCCATCCCTATATGCGTGAGTTCTACGGGTCGCTGGCCCCGGCCTTGGGGGCGGCCCGCCGGCGTCTGTGCCTTTCACGCGGCGGTCCCGCCCTCTCGGCCAATCGCCCCTTCGCGCAGCGCGATTTCTTCGAGCAGGAAGCCAGGCGGCGTGGTTTCGAGATCATCCGCCCCGAGGAACTGAGCCTGGTCGACCAGATCGCAACGCTGTCGCAGGCTTGTGCTCTCATCGGCGAATATGGCTCGGCGCTGCATGGTTCCGTGTTTGCCGGGCCGGGAACCGTGATCGGCTGCATCGGGCATTGGAATGCCATCCAGATGCGTTTGGGCGAAGCGTTCGAGCAGCAAGGGGTCTACCTGACGCGCGGATGCCTCTGGCCGGCCGCAGGCAGGCCGATGTCCATCGACGCGAGCCTCGAGGACATCGAGAGTTTCCTCGATCGCGTGACCTCTCTGCTGGACTGAGGCAATCCGGCGCTCCAATGCCAGGCTTTGCGACCCAACAGGCTTCAATCAAACCGCAAAGTACTTGAGAGCAGCCGCGCAGCTTTATTTGCCCGTGAACCTGTTGTTCTTGGGAAAGCCCTTGGGGGGCAAACGCCCGGCATCGGCACGATTTCCGGTCCATTCTACCAGATCGGTCACGGTCCAGGTCCGGTCGGAGGAATCGCTCCAGGTCAATCCCTGCGCCTTGTCGAAAACGCGCGCATCGGAGAGGCCTCCATCCTTGTATTTCTGCAGCCTTACGCCCCTGCCCCGCGCCATCTCGGTGATCTGGTGCAGCGGGAAGATCAGCATTTTGCGGTTCTCGCCGATCACGGCGACCGTGTCGCCGATGGCGGGCACGATCAGCTTGGCTTCCGTCGGCGCATCGACATTCAGGACCGACTTGCCCTTGCGGGTATTGGCCAGGATATCGTCCTCGGGCACCAGGAAGCCGCGTCCGTCGGTCGCCGCGATCAGCAGCCGGCGTCCGCCCTGATAGGCGAACACGTCGACGACGTCGGCGCCCTCGTCGATATCGACCATCAGGCGGATCGGCTCGCCCATGCTGCGGCCGCCCGGGAGCTTCGAGGCCTCCAGCGTGTAGACCTTGCCATTGGTGGCGAGGATGAGAAGCTTGGCCGTCGTCTCGGTCTGGAAGCCGAGCTTGAGCCGGTCGTCAGCCTTGAAGCTGAGCCCCGAAAGATCGCTGAGATGCCCCTTCTGGGCGCGGATCCAGCCCTTTTCCGACACGATCACGGTGATCGGCTCGCGCTCGACCATCGCCTCGGCCACCACCGACAGATCGATGGTGCCCGCCTTGGACGCATCGATGTCGGTGCGGCGCTTTCCGAGCGGGGTGTCCGGGCCGAACTTCTTGGCGACTTCGCTGACCTGCCAGCCCACCGTCTTCCACTGCAGCGCCTCGGAGGCCAGCAGTTTCTCGATGCCGACCTTCTCCTTGGCGAGATCGTCGTGCTCGCGCCGAAGCTCCATCTCCTCGAGCTTGCGCAGATTGCGCAGGCGCATGTTGAGGATCGCCTCGGCCTGCACATCCGACAGATCGAAGGCCTTGATCAACTCGTCCTTCGGTTCATCCTCGTAGCGGATGATGCGGATGACCTCGTCGAGATTGAGATAGGCGACGATATAGCCGGCCAGCACCTCCATGCGCTTCTCGACGGCCGCGAGGCGGTATTTTGAGCGGCGGACCAGCACGACGCGGCGATGCCCAAGCCATTGCTGCAGCGCCTCGCCGAGGGAGAGAACGCGCGGCACTTGGCCGTCGACCAGCACGTTCATGTTGAGCGGAATGCGGCTTTCGAGCTCCGAGAGCTTGAACAGCGATTCCATCAGCACGGCCTCGTCGACATTGCGCGACTTCGGCTCGATGACGATGCGCACGTCCTCGGCCGATTCGTCGCGGACGTCGCCCACCAGCGGCAGCTTGCGCTCTTCAAGAAGCTCGGCCAGCTTCTCGATCAGGCGACCCTTCTGCACCGCCCACGGAATCTCGGTGATCACGATCACCCAGGTGCCGCGCCCGAGATCTTCCTTGTGCCAGCGCGCCCGCACCCGGAAACCGCCGCGGCCGGTGCGGTAGCTTTCCTCGATCGAGCCGGCGCTCTCCACGCAGATACCGCCGGTGGGAAAATCGGGGCCTTTGACGAATTGCAGCAGATCCGACGTCGAGGCCTTGGGGTTCTCGATCAGATGCAAGGCTGCCTGGCAGAGCTCATAGGCATTGTGCGGGGGAATCGAGGTCGCCATGCCGACTGCGATGCCCTGCACGCCATTGGCGAGCAGATTCGGGAAGGCGCCGGGCATTACCACCGGCTCCTCGTCCTCGCCATTATAGGTCGGGCGGAAATCGACAGCGTCCTCGTTGATCCCTTCCAGGATCAGCGTGGCCACCTCGGTCAGCCGCGCCTCGGTGTAGCGGTAGGCCGCGGCATTGTCGCCGTCGATATTGCCGAAATTGCCCTGCCCATCCACCAGCGGATAGCGCTGGGCGAAATCCTGCGCCAGGCGCACCAGCGCGTCGTAGACCGCCTGGTCGCCATGCGGGTGAAACTTACCGATGACGTCGCCGACCACGCGGGCGCACTTCTTGAAGGCCTGGTCGGGATCCAGGCGCAGCAGGCGCATGGCGTGCAGGATGCGCCGATGCACCGGCTTCAAGCCATCGCGCGCATCCGGCAAGGCTCGTTGCGTGATCGTCGAGAGCGCATAGGCAAGGTAGCGCTGCTCGAGCTCCTCGCGCAGATTGACCGTCCTGACTCCATCGCCTTCCGGCGGATCGTCCATCTCATCCATGCGGTTGACTTACCGAAAGTGCCTGATTCGGAGCAAGTCGTAGACCTTATGATACAGGGCAAATCGTCCGATCACGTGCTATTGTAGCGCCATTGAGGGTTCCATCCCTGTTCTATCCGGATGGATTGCCCATATTTTCTTATTGGGTCCAGTGGCGTATTTCTCGGGTCAGGAATGCATCATGTTTCAGAGTTTGCCGTGGCGAGGTCAGGGTAACGTGGCGGAATTGCCTCCGCCTCCGCAGGACGAAGTTGTCAAGCCGCCGCGCCCAGTTCTGGGTCTTGCTCTGGGCGGGGGCGCCGCGCGGGGATTTGCCCATATCGGCGTGATCCGCGTGCTGGTCGAAGCAGGCTACGACGTCGACGTCATCGCGGGCACCTCGATCGGAGCGGTGGTCGGCGGCTGCTATATT
Organism: Labrys sp. LIt4; assembly: GCF_017813775.1. Classification (NCBI taxonomy): domain Bacteria; kingdom Pseudomonadati; phylum Pseudomonadota; class Alphaproteobacteria; order Hyphomicrobiales; family Xanthobacteraceae; genus Labrys; species Labrys sp. LIt4. Next base: position 13,606 of record NZ_JAGIPY010000024.1, on the reverse strand, counting down.
GCCGGCAGGCTCGACGACATCGAGGAGTGGGCCCGCAGTCTCACCAAGCGCCGTGTTCTCAATTTTCTCGATCTCAATTTCGGGGGCAGCGGGCTGATGTCCGGCACCAAGCTGGCCCTCCTCCTGCAGAACGGGCTCGATGGCATGCAGATCGAGAATTTGCGCATTCCCTTCGTGGCGATCGCCACCGAAATCGGCCCGGGCCATGAAATCTGGCTGACGCGCGGCAATCTGGTCACCGCCATGCGGGCTTCCTATGCCCTGCCGGGCATTTTCGAGCCCGTGCGCATCGGCGGACGCTGGCTGATGGACGGCGCACTGGTCAACCCCGTGCCCGTCTCGGCCGCGCGCGCCCTCGGCGCCCGGGCGGTGATCGCTGTCAATCTCAATGGCGAGTTGACCGGCCGCGGAGGCGTCATCCATACGTTCGGCGCCACCTCGAACGAAATGGACGATCCGCCGGTGCCCGTGCGCAAGCGCAATGGCCTCGGCGCCGCCACTTCGATGGTCCGCCGCGGCTTCGGCTTCGCCCGGCCAAGCGAGGCACGCCAGCGGCGCAACTCCCCCGGCATCCATACGGTGATGATGGAAGCCTTCAACATCACCCAGGATCGCATCTCGCGCTCGCGGCTGGCCGGCGATCCCCCCGATGTCTCGATCGGGCCGCGCCTCGGACGAATCTCGCCCTTCGATTTCCATCGTGCCGCCGAGGCGATCGACATGGGCGCCGAGGCCGCCTTGAAGTCCCTCGACGACATCAAGGAAACCATGGCGGCGCTGGCCTAGCTCCGTTCACGCGGCGCAAGCCTCCCGCCTCCAACGGCGCGGAGGACCGGCAGCCGCATCATTGGGCGGCGAACAGACCGGCGCCGCCGGGCCTCGACAGATGCAGCACCTGATAAACCGTCCCCACCTCGCCGGGCGGCTCGCGATCCCACAGGCGAAACACCGTCAGCTTCCAGTCGGTCGGATCGACCGCCAAGGCCGACAGGCAGCTACCATCCCCGGCAGCTTCAAGGGCCAGTTGCTCGCGTGCCTCGGCGATGGCACTCGCCGGATCGCTGTCGGCCGCGATCGACTGCTCCCGCAGTGTCGCGAAGCGGGCTTGGGACAGCGATGACGGGCCGGGCAGGCAGGAAATTCCAGCCCCGCGCCGCACCGACGGCCGGCCGAAAGAGGCGACGAGGCCGGCAAAGCCTCCGCCCTCCCAGAGAAACCGGCCCATGCCCTCGGGCGAAACCCAGAGATAGAAGGGGGCATAGAGGTTGACTGTGGAGCCGCGCACGCCCCTTTCCCGGATCAGATAGGCCTTGAGCCCCAGCCCCGGAAAATCGTCGAGCAAGGGACCCTTGCTGGCGACCCGGGCACGGATGATCCCCATGTCGTAATCGGCCGGCAGGGTGATGGCATAGTGCATCGCTTCCATCGGGGCTCTCCTCATACCGGCTCGTGCCAATCGACGGCCCGGTCGTTCTGCAGGGCCTGGACGCTGACATAGACGAAGGCATCGACCTGGCCAGCTCCGTGCCAATGCAACTCCCCGGGCGCGAACCAGACCGCGTCGCCCGGATCGAGTTCGACGAGCGGGCCGTTGCGCCGCTGCGCCAGGCCGCTGCCGCTCACCGCCAGCAGCAATTGTCCGAGGGGATGGCTGTGCCAATGCGTGCGCACGCCCGGATCCAGCATGGCGCGCATCGCCGTGGGCTCGCCATCCCGCGCTCCCGCGATCAGATGTTCCACCCGGAAAGGCGCGGATGCGATACCCTCAGGTGCCATCTCTATCGCCCCGCCGGCCCGGATTACGGCCATCTCGCGGGGAAGGCCCGGCCCGGTCATGCCGGTACCTCTTCCACCGCCATCTGGGTGAGGCCATTGCTGAAGGACCAGCCGTCGCGTTCGGTGGTGGTGACGACGACCATGACATCGTCGGGGCGAAGGCCCGGCGCCTGCCCGAGCAGTTCCACCACGCGCCGGTAGAATTGCTGCTTCACCGCCGTGCTACGCGGACGCCCGGCCGTGATGGCGATGAGCACGAAATCATCGGAACGCTCGCCGCTGAAATAGCCGCGGTCGTAGACCAGCGCCTCCGGATCGAGCTGTTCGATGACCTGGAAACGGTCGGCCGGGGGAACCTCGAAGGCTTCGACCAGGGCGCGATGCAGATTGTCCGACAGGGCGCGGAGATAATCGGGAGATTTTCCCTTGCGGAGCGAAATGCGGGCGAAAGGCATGAGTGATGTCCTCGACTGCAAGGCCTGCTGCCTTGACCAGATCATCATGTCACCGCATATTCATCCTGAAAATCAGGAAATATTTGATATATAATCCTGAAAAACGGGATAATTCTCATGCGTCTGGTCAATTTCGATATCGACGTCCTGCGCAGCTTCGTCACCGGCATGGAACTGGGCAGCTATGCCCGCGCCGCGGACCATCTCGGCCGCTCGACCTCCGCCGTGAGCGCCCAGCTCAAGAAGCTGGAAGAACAGGCTGGAACCGCCCTGTTCCGCCGGGCCGGTCGCGGCCTGGCCCTGACCGAGGCGGGCGAAACGCTGCTGACCTATGCGCGCCGCCTGCTGGCTCTCAACGACGAAGCGGTATCCGCTCTGAGCGGGGCCGATCTTGCCGGCCATGTCCGCTTCGGCGTGCAGGAGGATCTGGGAGAAACGCTGCTGCCGCAAATCCTCGGGCGCTTCGCACGCGCCCACCCGAAGACACGCATCGAAACCCGGCTTGCCCGCAACGCCGACCTGCTGAAACGGATCGCCAGTGCCGAGCTCGACCTCGCCATCGCCTGGGGAGACCAAACAAGAGAGGCTCCGGCGGCCATGGCCGGCGAGCATCTCGCCGATATCGCCATGCGTTGGATCGGCCCCCGCGGCGGCCTGCCCGGGCAGCGCCCCGGCGATCGGCAGCCACAGCCGGATGAACCATTGCCGCTGGTGATGTTCGAAGCCCCATGCCTCTTCCGCAGCGTCGCGACCGAAACGCTGGACCGTGCCGGCATTGCCTGGCGTATCGCGGTGACGAGCACCAGTCTGGCCGGTCTATGGGCGGCCATTTCGAGTGGGCTGGGCGTGACCCTGCGCACCGAGATCGGGCTGCCGGGCCATCTTGCCGCGCTCGGCGAGGAAAGCGGGCTGCCGACGCGGCTGCCGATGCTGCCGCTGCTGCTGCACCGCACGCAGGCGCAGCACAACGCCGCCACGGATCGACTGAGCGAAATCATGAGGGAGAGCCTGAGCCAGCCTCTCCTTCCGAAAAAGGTCGCGTGAGCGATGCCGGGGCAAGCCACCTCCGCCGGATCACAAAATACTTTAAGGTCAGGCCGTAATATATTCTCGCATCGCCTTGGCCTCCGCCTCCATTTCGGCCAGGCGGAACTTCACCACGTCGCCGATCGAGACGATGCCGACCGGCAGGCCATTTTCGACCACCGGCATGTGGCGGAACTTGCCGGAAGTCATCCTTTCCATGATGTGGGGAATGGTGTCCTGCTCGTGAACGGTCTCGACCTTGGCCGTCATATGCTTGGAGACAGGATGTTCGAACCCTTCGGCCGAAGCCTTGGCCAACGCGCGAACGATATCGCGCTCCGACAGGATGCCGGCGATGCTGCCGTTCTTGTTGGTGATCAACACCGCGCCGATGCGCTTTTCGGCGAGCGTCCGCGAAGCGTCGGCAATGGTGGCGTCCGGCGACAGAGTGACGATGTCGCGGCCCTTGCCCTTCAGGATCTGTGCAACGGTCATGGGTACTCTCCTCAGACTGAACGTGCGCCTGCAGCGTCTTGATCTTGGGGGAGAATCCCGACGAGGGACGACCAGCCCCGTCCATGATGATGGCGTCTGCACGCCCATCGCGCAAGGGGCTGGTTCGAATGCAACCATTTGGTGAATCGATTTACGGATCGAGCCCTCAGGAGCCCGAGCCGGCTTTCAGAATGAACTCGACCAGGGCCTTGCGCCGGTCGGCATCCTCCATTCCGGGATAGATCATGCGGGTGCCCGGCACCACGGCCTGCGGCGCGGCGATGAAGCGGTCGAGCGTTGCGGCGTCCCAGGTCAACCCGCTCGCCCGCATGGCCGGCGAGAAAGGATAGCCCTGCAGCGTGCCGGCCTTGCGGCCTGCAAGCCCCTGCAGGATCGGCCCCGTCGCCGAGCGCGCGCCGCGCCCGATCTGGTGGCAGTGGGCGCAAGGTTCGAACACCGGGTCGAAGGTTGCGTCCGGTGGGCGGATGTCGGCAACGGCTTGCGCAGGCGGTGGAGGCGGCGCGACCTCGCCGACGGAACGCAAGGCAATGAAAGTCCCGACCGCAACACCACCGAGTGCCGCGGCCAGACCGAACCAGACGAGCCTGTTCACGAGGTGAGCGCGCGGCGCATCTTTTCCAGCGCCTCCTCACGGGGCGCCTGGTAGTCGATCAGCGTCACCAGTTCGCCCTTGGCGTTCATCATGTAGACCGCCGTGGAATGATCGAAGGTGTAGCCGTCCCCCTCCCCGACCTTCTTGGCGTAGACGCGGAATTTCTTGATGATGTCGGCCACCTGCTCGGGCGTGCCGGTGGCGGCGGTGATGCGCGGATCGAAGCTTTCCAGATAGGTCTTGAGCAGTTGCGGCGTATCGCGTGCCGGGTCCACCGAGACGAACACGACGTTGAACTTGTCTCCGTCAGGCCCGAGCGCCTTGAGGCGGTCGGTCATGTCGGTCAGCGTGGTCGGGCAGGCATCCGGACAATTGGTGTAGCCGAAGAAATAGGCCGTCGGCTTGCCCAGGAAAGTGGCCTGGGTCACCGGCTTGCCATCCTGATTGGTCAGGCTGAAATCACCGCCGATAAAGCTGGACTGGGCCGTCGGCTTGCCGCCCATGCTCTGCAGGGCGAGCACGCCGGCCGCCGCCAGCACGGCGAGCAACGCAACGAGAACCACCAGTTGCAGACGATTGGATTTGAGGGCCATGGACGCCTCCCATCTCAATGGTTGCTGTGGTCAGCCTGCGCAGGCTGCTTGGCGCCGATGGCCTCGACCTTGAATTTCACCGGCACCGCCCCGGCTTTCTCGAATACGAGCGTGCCGTCGATGGACTGGTTGGGCTTGAGCTGCTGCTTGAGCCCCGTGAACATCAGATGGAAGGATGACGGGCTGAGTTCAACCTTGCCGTGAGCAGGAATTTCCAGTCCACCTTCGACGGGCGCCATCTTCATGACGCCGTCCTGGTTCGACATCTGGTGGATCGAAAAACCGGAGGATACCGAGAAACTGCCGCCGATCAGCTTGTCGGGCTGATCGCCCGTATTCTCGATGATGGTGTAGCCGCCTGCCACCGGAGCCCCCTGCGGCGTGGCCCGGGTCCAGGGATGGGCGATCTGGAGCGTGCCGGCCTTGTAGTCATGGGCGAGCGCGGGAAAAGCGAGCGCGGAGGAAAGCGCGAGAGCGCCGAAAAATGGAGCGAGTTTCATGGGGAATACCTGAACGGAATCGAGCAGCCCTGCACAGGCTGCAGAGAAGGGCGGGCGAAAGCGATGAACCGTTCAGCCTATCGGCGGTCCGCGTGGCCAGACAGGCCTGTGGTCCTGCCGGATTGCCGCGAAAAAGCCCTGTGGGGGGCGGCGCCTGACGATCTGCGGGAAGCGGATGATGCTGGCGACCGCAAGGGCCTGCGGCAGCACCGGCGCCAGACGGAGTGCGCATTGGTCACAGGAGTGGCCGCCATGGACCTTGCCGCCAGCGTCTGCATCACCCAACTGGCAGACCGTCACGATCGTGCCGGCGATGACGACGGTCGCGGTGCCTCCCCGGTTCTCCTCGCTTGCCAGCGAACCACCCATGCCATTGAGCAGCAGCCCAAGGGCAAGCAAGGCGGCCAGGCATTGCCGCAGCAATGGGAGGTGGCGGGACAGAACCATGGCCGCATATGCAGCTAAGCCATCGCCGAAAGTCAAGGCGGCGCCATGGCGCATGAACAGCCCGGGCCAAGGCGGGCCATCAGGCATCCCCGAAAACAAAAATGCCGGTCTTCTCAGCTCCATCGCCCGATGAAGCTGAGAAGACCGGCAGTCGACAAATCTCTTGAGCTCAACGCATTCATGCCTGAACGCGCGCTTGCCTCACTCGCCTGTTTCGATGCGTCCACGCGATTCCGGAATGACCCGGCGATCGTCGGGCGCTCTAGTCGTCGCGATAGACACGCTCGCGGCGCTCATGCCGTTCCTGGGCCTCCAGGGACAAGGTCGCGATCGGCCTGGCGTCAAGACGTTTGAGCGAGATCGGTTCGCCCGTTTCTTCGCAATAACCGTAGGAGCCGTCATCGATACGGGCAAGAGCCGCATCGATCTTCGAGATCAGCTTGCGCTGGCGATCCCGGGCTCGCAGTTCGATGGCACGATCCGTTTCCGAAGAGGCACGATCGGCTAGATCGGGGTGGTTCTCGTTCTCGGCCTGCAGATTGGCGATGGTATCCTGCGCTTCGCGCAGGATGTCGAGCTTCCAGGCATTGAGCTTGCGCCGGAAATAGTCCCGCTGACGCTCGTTCATGAAAGGCTCGTCGTCAGTCGGCCGATAATTGGTATCTACACTCAATGAAGTCATGTAAGAATCCCAACACTCCGCTACTGGGCGAGAGGTCTATAGTCGCAGTGACGCGTTACGACAATGCTCTTCGTTGTCACCGATTCGTTGAAAACGATAAAGTTGTGCACATGGCTTAGCCGGCCGCGTCCTCCTTGCTCTTTAGAATGAGGCCTCCGGCGACGTCCGTCACACCCGGCCTCGGCAAGGCATCGAAGGGCATCGGCCGGGAGGCCATCATGGCCGCAAGCCCGAGGCGTGCCGTCAGGATGCCGTTCAGGACGCCTTCCCCAAGCTTGGCCGATATGCGCGAGGCCAGGCCATGGCCGAGAGCTTGGCTGATCAGGGAATCGCCGGCGGCCATCCCGCCGGTGACGGCAAGATTGCCGAGGGCATGGCGCAGGAGGCGCATCATGCCCAGCCCGCCCGGCCGCCCCCCATAGAGGGTCGCGAGCCGCCGGATCACGCGTAGCGTCTCCGCCCCCACGAAAAACATGTCGACCACGGCGCGCGGGCTGACAGCGGTGACCAGCGACACCCGCTTGGCCGCATCGGCAATGATCCGCTGGGCCTCCGCATCGAGCGGTCCCATCAGTTCGCGCTCTGTGACCCTGATCAGGTCCGCACCGTCGACGATATCGCCGGCCGCCGCCTCCACTGCCGCGCGGGCCCTGGCCATGCGCGGATTGGCGGCATAGAGCTTGACGAGATCGCGCGACAGCCCGCGTGCCGCGTCGCGGTCATCCTTGGCAATGGCCAGCAGCGCCCTGTCGTGCAGATGCTCGATGCGCGACAGCCGCATCAAGCCGGTGATCTCGCGGATGGCGATGACCGCGAAAGCCAACGCCGCCAGCCCGGCGAGGCCAGCGCCGAGCCAGCCGAGCCAGCCGGCATAGGAAAAGAGGTCGTCGATCAGCTTGGTAAGAGAAAGGCCGATAGTCAGGGACACGAGCCCGCCCACCGCCGACCAGAACAAGGTGCCCCAGCGCGAACGGTGCGGCCGTTGCGGGACGGGTTCGGCAGCCACCTCCTCGAAAATTTCCGGTTCGGGCGTCACCACGACATGGCCGCGCCGCATCGCAGCCGCAACCGGCGTGTCGGCCATCACCACATTGGGGTCGTCGAGGCGGAAGGCGCGCGGCTTGCGGGGTTCCGTCATTATTCACTCACGCCAGTTTGTCACCGATCAGGAATTCGAGTGCCCGGTCCAGGCGAATATGGGGAAAGATCTGGCCGTCTTCCAGCCTCGGCGGCCGGAAGCGGATGAAACGGTAGTCGACCCCGCCTTCCCGGAGGTTTTCGAGACCGTTGAAGCCGCCCCCCGAGAACACGGCATTGGGGTCTTCGGGCAGTTCGCCCGGGAACACGGCGATCTCGGCCTCGCCATCGAAAACCTCGTCGGCCGAGCGCTCGCCGGCCATGGGCGTACCGATGATGCAGGGCAGGTTCTCGCGCCCCTGCTTGACGCTGGCCTCCCTGGTGGCGCGAATGGAGGCGAGTGCCACCACATCCACGCTGGCCCCCGAAAAGGCGGCCCGGCCGATGGCGCCATCCGCCATCTTGCGCAGGATCGCCTCGAGCCGGTCATGGCTGGTGTGATGGAGATGGTCGGCCTTGGTCGCGGCGAACAGGATCTTCTGGATGCGCGGCCGGAAGATCGCCGACCACCAGTTGTTCGCGCCCACCCGGAAGGCCGACAGCACCGACGTCAGGGCAGTCTCGAGATCATGCACGGCCTGGGGGCCGGCATTGAGGGCGGACAACGCGTCGACCAGCACGATCTGGCGGTCGAGCCGGGCGAAATGATGCGTGAAGAAGGGGCGCACGATCTTGTGCTTATAGGCCTCGAAACGTCGCTCCATCATGGCATGGAGAGAGCCGGCCTTGACCTCCCCGGCCCTGGAGAGATCAAGCGGCGCGAAGGTCAGGGCCGGCGAACCGTCTAGATCGCCCGGCAGCAGGAAGCGCCCCGGCGGCAGGGTCGAGAGCGCGAAGCGCTCGTCGCGCCCGGCTTTGAGATAGGCGGTGAACAAGGCCGCCGCCTCGCGCGCCAAAGTCTCGTTCTCCGGGGCCGCCGGATCGAGCCTGGCCAGTATTTCGTGCCAAGGGCCGGCAATGGCCAGGCGCGATCCCTCGCGGCTGGCGGCAATCGTCTGCGCCGACCATTCGGCATAGCTCATATTGAGCAACGGCAGATCGAGCAGCCATTCGCCGGGATAGTCGACGATGTCGAGGGTGAGACGCGACATGCCGGCGGCAAAGCGCCGGTTGGACTGGAAATCGATGACCAGACGCAGTTCCGAGATCTGGCGCGTCGAATCGGGCCAGCGCCGCGCCGGGCCAGCCAGATCCGCCAGATGGGCTTCGTAGTCGAAACGCGGCACGGTGTCGTCCGGCTGCGGCGACAGGGAGGAGCCGGCAATGCGTCCCTCGGCCTGCGCACGGAACACCGGCAGGCGGCCTCCCTCGACCAGGGCCTGCACCAGAGCGGTGATGAACACGGTCTTGCCGGCGCGCGAAAGGCCGGTGACGCCAAGCCGGACGGTCGGATTGAAGCTCGACGCCGCGAAGCCCGCCAGGCTCTTGGCCGCGATCAGCGCTTCGTCGAACACGGACATCCAGGAGGAGGCTTGTGGCGGCATGGTCCGCATCACTTAAGGGCAAGCGCGGCAAAATTCCAGCACTCGTCCTGAAACCCGCGACGACAACCGTCAGAGGCGAAGAGGCCGACGAGACGTCCGCGGTCCCCGTCTCGGCGCTACCCTCGTGAACCGAACAAGGTTTGCGCAGGAACCTCCGCGGCTGGGACCGCCGACGTCTCGTCCGCCTCTTCGCTTCCGTCACGACACCACATTACGCACGAAGCGCACGACGCCCTGCCCCGCATTGACGTAGCTGTAGGATTGCGAACTGTCGAAGATCAGGAAATCGCCTGTCGTGACGACCTTGCCGCCGCCGGCCGTCTCGACGATCAGCACGCCTTCGACGACGTAGAGTATTTCGCGCCAGCCTTCGGCGTCCGGTAGCGCGTCATAGCGATCGCCGGCGCCGAGGCTCCAGATCCAGAGCTCCGCAGTGTTTCGCGCCGGAGCAGCCCCCAGGAAAGCGGCGCGGCTGTCGGGATGCATCCCACGCCAGCCGAGCTGGTCGACGCGCTGATTGCCGGCCTGGCCCGGATCGCGGACAATGGTTCCAAAATCCACGCCGAGGACACCGGCCAGCCGGTCGAGATTGGCCAGGGAGATATTGGCGTCCCCGGCCTCCACAGCCACGATCAGCCGCCGGCTGAGGCCGCTGGCTTCCGCGAGAGCCGCCTGGCTCAATCCTGCCGCCGCGCGCAGGCGTCTGACATTGGCCCCGACATGGACGAGCACATCCGCCATTTCATCTCGTTCCTTGACTGCGCAATATAATGCACATATGAATGAGCAATATAATGCGCAACAGGCAGGACGGCAATCGGCATGAAAATTCGCAATTTCGGCGTCGAGATTTGGATGAACGGGTATGAGAACCATTGTTCACACAATCTGGCGGAGACCTGCGTCGAGTCGCTGACAATCGCGCAATTGCTCGAGATCGCAGGCAAGCCCCGCAGCGCCCTCGAAGACCTGCTCGCGATGAAGATGACCTATGGTGCCATCGAGGGGAGCGATCGGCTGCGTGCCGCCATCGCGGCGACCTATGCCAGGCAGAAGATCGAGAACATCGTGGTGGCCCATGGCGCCATTGGGGCCAATGCCCTGGTGCATGAGACCCTGGTCGACCCGGGCGACCGCGTAATTTCGGTGCTGCCGACCTATCAGCAGCATTACTCGATCCCCGCCAGTTACGGCGCCGACGTACAGATCCTGAAACTGCGCGAGGAGAACGGCTTCCTTCCCGATCTCGAAGAATTGCGCCGCCTCGCCCTCCCCGGCACCAAGCTGATCGCCATCAACAACCCCAACAATCCCACCGGCGCTCTGATGGACGAAGCCTTTTTGAGAGAGATCGCCGCCATCGCCCGCGCCTGCGGCGCCTATGTGCTGTGCGACGAGGTCTATCGCGGCATCGACCAGGAGGGCGAGGGCTTCACCGCCTCCATGGCCGATCTCTACGAAAAGGGCATCAGCACCGCCAGCATGTCCAAGGCTTATTCGCTCGCGGGCCTGCGCCTGGGCTGGATCGCAGGGCCCATGGATCTGATCCACGCCGTTTCCGTCCATCGCGACTACAACACCATCAGCGTCGGCATGATCGACGATCATTTCGCCACCATGGCGCTGGAAAATCGCGACAAGGTCCTGGCACGCAGCCGCTCGATCGTGCGCGGCAATCTCGCCATTCTCGATGCCTGGATCAGGGACGAGCCGCGGATCAGCTATATCAAGCCTCGCTCAGGCACCACGGCCCTCCTGAAATACGACCTCCCCATCGCTTCGGAAGCCTTCTGCATCCGCCTGCTGGAGCGCACCGGCGTGCTGTTCACGCCTGGCAGCGCCATGGACATGGAGGGATATCTGCGCATCGGCTATGCCAATGCCAGCACCGTCCTGCGCGAGGGCTTGGCACGCGTGAGCCAATTCCTGAAAGAGTTCGACTAACACGCTGTCATCCAGCGCATTATCGGCATTGCCTGTTTATCGGCGTCTCAGTGTCTCGACGCGCGCTTGCGCGCTGTTTTGCCGAGCTGCCTCGGCCACCTCCCTGGAGACGATGGTCTGCCCGATCGGGGCAATGGCGATGCCGGCAAGCTTGAGATGCTGGATGCCGAAGGGAATGCCAATGATGGTGATGAAGCAGAAAAGCGCCGAGCAGACATGGCCGATCGCCAGCCAAAGGCCGGCGAAGACGAACCAGATCACATTGCCGATCAGGCCGAGGCCGCCGGTACCGATATCGTCCCTCTGATAGAGTTCGCGCCGGCTGATCGCCTCGCGCCCGAACGGAAAGAAGCAGAAATTCGAGATCGTTAGGCAAGCCCGTCCCCACGGAATGCCGACGATGGTGATGAAGGCAAGCAGGCCGAGCAGAAACCAGGCGATGCCAAGAACGACGCCCCCGAAGACGAACCAGATCAGGTTCCCGATCAATCGCATAAGCTTCTCCTTCCAATCTCCTGCATTTGCAAGAAAATCAGGCGAGAATTTGCTCTAGAGCAAAGCGCAGCTTCTCCAGACCGCACTTTCTCCAACTCTATGTTCCGTCAAATCGCAACCGCTCTAGCGATCCAGCATCTTCGGCGAAAGGAACAAGGCCAGCGTGGCCTGGTGGCCGGCAATCCCGGCCCAATCATCGAGCTCGAAGTCGAGAACGGCAAGCGCGGCCGTAGGAAATTTGCCGCTGAGCGGGTCGGCTGCCGTCCCCGCGCCCCGCGTGAGGAAGGCCGCGATCTGTTCCAAGCCGGGATTATGCCCGACGACCAGTAGCGTCTGCACGTCGGGCGTCACCGCCCGGATCACGCGCAATATCGTTTCCGGCGGCGCCTCGTAGATCGCCCGTTCGAAATGCAGCGTATGCGGCCGCAGGCTACCTTCGATCAAGGCTAGCGTCTCGCGTGTGCGGCGAGCAGTCGAGACGACCACATGATCGGGCAACAGGCCGCGGCGTGCGATCTCCCGTCCCATGCGTGGGGCGTCACGCTGCCCCCGCGGCGCAAGGGGGCGCTCGTGATCGGAAACGCCGGCGGGATAGTCCGACTTAGCGTGCCGCAACAACATCAGACGCTTCATCAATCAATCACTTGGAATTCTTTGCCAACGATATGATTTCAGGCCTGTATTCGAAATGCATGGTGTCGTAGTGGTACCATTTCCCACCCCAGATGAAACCGTGCTTTTCGAAAACCTCGACAATCTCCATCGGGATGCGGTTCTTGTAGGAAACCTTGTCCGTCTCTTTCTTGGCCCCGCCCCAGCGCCAATAATCGGTGAACTTCACATTGATGTCGATCGCCGCAGCATAGGCATGCATGCTCATGCGTGACGTGCCGGCGATCACGCGGCAGTTGAAAGTACCAGCCGAAGGCTTGAGATAGACATGAAATTTGGCCGGCAGGGCTTCGAGGTCGCGCGAGACGGCTTCCAGCCGATCGGCAACGCCGTTGGCGGTGGTTACCCGCAGCGAACCGCCGCCCAAGCGGGGAAGCCACTGGATGGTCTTGAGCTTGACCTGGCCTTTCGTGCAATCCCCGTACATGGCATCGAACAGCGCCTGGTTGCGCGCGCGGCCGGGATCGTCTGCCGGCGTGGCCGGCCGCTTGTAACCGGCCCCGAGCGTATAGGGCATGACGAACATGTCCCGGATATCCGCCTTCTCGATGCGCTGTTGCGGCGTCTTGTCGGCGGCGCCGTCGGAAAGCGCGATGTGCTGGCCATTCTTAAGGATGAGATCCTTGGCGTCGTAGCCCGCAATGAAGTCGGGATAGGCCGCCACGAGGACATCCAAGGCCGGGTCGGCCATCGCCGTCGACACGAGCGTTGTCGACAGCCCGAAGGCCAGCATTCCGGCACGCATGACACTTCTCATTGACCAGCCTCGGCGCGCTGGATCAGAGCGACATTGGCTTTCTCGACGGCGCTGAGTTCGACATTCCAGGTCCAGGGGCGGTACCAGGAGAATTGGGAAAAATAGGCGCGCAATTGCGTGTCCTTCATATAGCGGCCGCGGCGCGCATAGATTTCGTTGCGGGCCAGGCGCAATTGCTGTCCGGACAGGCCCGAAATATCGTTCCAGTTCAATCGCCTGGTGCCTGAATCCGGCAAAATGAATTCAACCTGGTTGTTGCGGGGCGCAGGCGTGGGTTCTACCGGCTCGACCGCCGCCTGCTGCTGTAGCTCGGGCTGCGCCTGGGGCTCCACGACCGGCTGGGGCGCTGGCTGAGCAGCAGCTTGAGGTTCGACCTCTATTGCCTTGACCGGCTGCGGCGTTTCCACTTTTCCGGCCATGGCGAAGGAGCCGATGATGGCTTCGTTCACCCAGGGGGTCTGGCCGCCCTGGGTCGACTGGTCGACATCGGCCCGGACCTGGCCGAACATCTGGCGGATGTCGAGGCCGGG
>NZ_JAGIPY010000124.1:0-242 GCF_017813775.1 Labrys sp. LIt4 | reverse complement strand
ATGGGTCTTCCGGCGTCGTTCAGGGCGTCGGTGGCCGCTGGCCCGCCCGCGCGAGACTGCGCAGCGTCTCGACCGGCACCCGCGTTTCCGCCGCGACGCGCAGGCGCGGCGGCGGCTGGAAGGCGTGGCCCTGGACGATCTCGAAGCTCAGGCTCAGTCGACCGTCGGGCCCGGCCAGCGCCGCCTGCAGTTCGGCCAGCAAGCGCGCCTTCCAGCGCGGCGTGCGCCAGCCGGCGAAGCGC
>NZ_JAGIPY010000123.1:0-243 GCF_017813775.1 Labrys sp. LIt4 | reverse complement strand
ATTGCCTGCCTGGGGGCGCAGGGCAGTGTGATGCGTCAGCGGTTGCGGCAGTTTCTGGCCGGTCAGCTCGACACCTGAGTGTGCAGGTCGGGGTGGGCCTGGCGATGGGCCTGGAGGATATAGTCGCGCAGGCGCTCGATTTCTTCGGCCGGGCTTTGGCTGAGGTCGTAGGCGGCCAGGTCCGGGCCGATGCGCCGGCCCAACACGCCATGCAGTTCGATCGGGCTGATGCCGTCCGGGGCG
>NZ_JAGIPY010000023.1:0-91312 GCF_017813775.1 Labrys sp. LIt4 | reverse complement strand
AACGCCAAGTTCGTCACCGACTTCGTCGCAGCCTGGACAAAGGTCATGAACGCCGACCGCTTCGATCTGGCGTGACCCGGTCGGAGAACCGCGCGTGAAGGCTTGCGGCGCAGCCCTCCATGGGTGGCAATACCCTCCCCTGGAGGGGGAGGGCCAAGAACCAGCGCGCCGCTTCTGCCCGCAAGCCAAGCAAACTCACGAGAATTCAGAAGAAGCCGCGGCGAATGCCATACTGGTCCAGCTTGCGGTACAGCGTGGGACGAGAGACGCCGAGCCGGCGGGCTGCCCGGCTCAGATTGCCGTGCTCGGCAGCAAGAACCTGACGGATCGCCTGGCATTCGGCCTCTTCCAGTGTTCCCGTCCCCGCCAGGGGTGACGAAGCGAGCACAGGCCGATCATCGCTTGCGGCGGCGCGGGTGAGCTCTGCCGGCAGGTCGGCGACGCCGACGCTGCCGCCATTGCTGAGCACATGCAGCTTCTCGACCAGATTGCGCAGCTCGCGCACATTGCCAGGCCAGTGATAGGCCATGAGATGATCCAGCGCCTGCGGCGTGAACGCCAGTGGCTCCATCTGCATGCGGGCAGCGATCTTCTGGTTGAAGTGATCGAGCAGCAGCACGATGTCCTCCCCGCGCTCGCGCAGGGGCGGCACGCGGATCGATACCGTGCTGATGCGATAGAAGAGATCCCGGCGAAAGCGCCCTGCCTCCACCTCCTGCCTCAGTTCGCGATTGGTCGAAGCCACCAGCCGCACGTCGACCGGTCGGCGCCGGCTGTCGCCGATGCGGGTCACCACCCGGTCCTCGAGCACGCGCAACAGGAAGGGCTGGATATCCAGGGGCATTTCCCCGATCTCGTCGAGGCTCAGCACACCGCCATTCGCAAGCTCGAACACACCCGGCTTGCCCTCGCGGCTGGCGCCGGTGAAGGCGCCGGGCGCATGGCCGAACAACTCGCTGCCGAACAGTTCCCGGGTGATGGCGCCGCAATTGAGGGCTATGAACGGAGCATTCGCCCCTGCCGGGCTGCCCTGCTGAAGGAGCCTGGCGAACAGCTCCTTGCCGACGCCCGTCTCCCCTTCGATCAGCACGGAGGTGACGTCATTGGACTGCGCCACCCGGCAGGCGATGTCGACGGCTGCGCGCAAGGCGGGACTTTCGCCAATGATGGCGGCCCTGGCCTGATTGAGACGCGTGGAGGCCGGATTGACGGCCGGTACGAGGCTCGACGCTGCAACGGGTGGAAACACCAGCGCCGCTCCCCGCAGGTCTCCATCCAGCTCCAGCCGGTTGACATGGCAGCTCTGAAATTCCTGCGGCAATTGGCTGACCAGCCCATCCAGGCTGTCGGCGGCCGTCAGTTCGACCAGCCTTCGGGCCGGAGCGCCCGAGAAGGAGGCGAGGAAACCGCCCTCGATCGGCCTGGGCAGGTTGGCCTTGTAGATCACCCGGCCATGACGGTCGACGATCATCAATCCGTCGGAACGGCGATAGCGCGGCGCCGAGGTGATGAAGGCTTCGAGGAGACGCGTGCGCTCCTCGCTCTGCTGGTCGGCCAGGGCCTTCTCGATTTCCCGCGCAGCCGCCGCGACCAGAGCGGTGTTGTGGGGCCTGAAGATATCGGGATGGCCGGAAAGGTCGACCACGCCGATGATGCGCCCATCGAAAGGATCGCGCACCGGGGCACCGGCGCAGGTCCAGGCCTTGATGCCCGCGCAGAAATGCTCGGCCGCATGCACGAAGACGGGTTCACCGGCCCAGAGTGCCGTCCCGATGCCGTTGGTGCCCACGACATCCTCCGTCCATTTGCCGCCGACCGCCAAATGGATGTCCATACCATCGCGCAAAGTGCGTTCGTCGCCGACGGTATCGATGAGGGTGCCTTCGCCATCGGCAAGAACCAGCATGGCGCCGGTGCCCTCGAGCAACCGGCCGATGGTGAAGAAGGATCGGCGCGCCGCTTCCAGCAGTTCACGGTTGAGATAGGCCAGATGCTCGACCTCGTCGCGCCCTCCCCTGAGGGGGGCCTCATTCTGCTGCGCGTCGATACCGCCGGTGGCGCAGCGGTGCCAGGAATCGCGAATGAGGGAGCGGACCGGCGAACGCGCGCGATCCTTGTCCGAAGCACCGGAGAGCAGATTCTCCCAGGCCCGCATGGTCCGTCGTTCGTCATAGTCGAGATTCGCCACCGACAGGCTTCGGGCCTGTCGACCGGATTGGGCAACGCTGGTGCGGATGTCGTCCAGATCGATATCGCGTGTCATGCGTGCTTCACATTGCTCTCTCGAGTGGCACCTCTAGTTCATGGGAGTTCCAATCGGATGGCGGCGATAATGCAGGACACGACATGCCGACGCCATGCAGCAGGTGGCAAGGCCACGAGGAATGCACCGCCCTCGCAAGGCCCGTGGACATGCGAGAACGAGGCTCCGGCGTTCATTCCAGTTCCAGCCGGCGGCCGATCTCGGCGACGAGCCACTCTTCCGTGCGGTCGCCGGACAATGTTTGATTGTCGAGATCGGCGAGCCGGGTGGCGATCGGCTCGTCGAGCGGGGCAAAGAAACCATTCTCGCTCGTCGCCAGCACGAAGGTCTCGCTTCCGTCGCGAGCCGTGACCTGGCCGAGATGATGAAGCTGGCGGCTGGTGTTCTCATCCACCACGATGACACGGCCGTTGAGGCTGACGCGTATCCGGGGGAGCGGTTCCCGGGCGGGAGCGCCCGTGCCCATGTCGTGGAAGATAAGGCCTTGGGGCTGGGGTTTCGGCTTGGCCGCCTTGCTCGCGGAATAGGCGCCCGCGCTGAACTGATCGGCAAGACGCGTGATGGTCGAACGGTTTTCCGACAGAAGCCTGCGAAAGGCGGCATCCTCCCGGCGCGGGCCATCCCGCTTGGAAATAATCTCGACCACGAATCCCTCCCAGATTTCATTGGCCAGAACGGCGGCATTTCATGCTCTGTCGCGAGCATATTCCTTTTCCACCCACCCCACCAGCATCACCTTATAGGCCCGTTCTCCGCACCGCGGGTAGTAGAGGAGTACGACATCGGAAGTTCCCGCCGCATTCCCCTCGGCCGTCGGTTACCCTCGAGTTGCAGGTGGAAAACGCAAAATGCCATCCGTGCCGGTGCCCGGAAGAAATCGCTCTCGGTCCCGATGCCGAGGACGATCCGTTGCATGGCGAACAGGAGGGGCGATTTCTCCAAGGCTCCAGGTCGTCAAATTGGCGGCGAGTACCTTTTGATCTGCTACGCCCGGCGCAGGGCCTCGCGCATCGCCTCGACGCATTGCTTCAGCGGTGGGGCGGGATCCACGTTGTATTTCCAGTTGGTCAGCTCAACGGTTAGGGATCCCTCGTAGTGCTGACTGCGAAGATAAGCGATCAGTCTGTCGAGATCGACGATGCCCTCGCCCCACGCGAGATGACTGCCTTCAGCATCGGAGTCGGTGAAATGCACATGCGCGACGCGTCCGGCGAGTTGCGTGAAATAGTCCTCGGCTCGCTCATGCGTCATCACGGCGCCTGCGACATCATACACGGCGTGGAGCACGGGGCTCGCGAGCGCATCCATCAACGTCCGGATTTCCTTGGCCGAACGAATGATGTTGGCAAAGGAATCCGGCAAAGACTCCATCCAAAGATCGACACCGAGCCTGCGCGCGCGGTCGCAGAGAATGCCCATGGAATCGATGCAGCGCTCCAGCGCCAGCGAAGCCGGCTCGTCGCGATAGCCGCCACCCGCCGTGACCAGCAGGGCCGGTGCACCACATTCGACGGCGAATTCCATCGACTCCAGGAAATAGCGTACCGAACGGTCGCGAAGTTCCGGCTCCTTCGCCGAGATGTTGATGGGATAGATGCACTGCTCCGGCGTGAAAGCGACGATATCGAGGCCCATGCCGCGCACCTTGCGCCCCAGCGCCCGCGCATCCGCCAACGTCTTGTCACCAATGTAGAAGTGCGGGGCGGCCGCCCAGAGTTCGATGCGAGAAACCCCGGCATCACAAACATCGGCCAGAAACCGATCCATCGTATGCCTGACGTAGTGGAAGTTCATCGCACTGATATTGCGTTCGTCGAGCGCCATTGGATTTCCTCTCCTCGATGGCCCGCAGAGGTGGTGATTTCAAGCCTGTTTTCACAATAATATGAGAACGTTCTCAAAACGATTGATGACTTCGCGTCGCCCCCCTCTTCCCTCCGGATCAAGGCGATGGCGCTCGCAGGGTGAAGTCCGCGACGGTTTCTTCGGTAAAGCGGGCGATCTGGGCTGCCACCTCTTCCGGCGTCCAGCCGAGATGCGGGGCAGCCAATTTTGCCGCCGTCTCCGCATGGGACAAGCCAAGATCCGGCTCCCATCCTACGCGAAGACGGCGGCGCAGAATATCGGAGAGCGAGCGAGCCTGCTCGTGCAGCACGGCCTGGGCGACGGAGGTCTCCGTAACACGGTGTATATCCGCGATGCGAAACGCCCCTTTGTCGAGCGGACGCGGAGAGCCGGACGGTTTCAGCCGGCGAGCTACCGCACGCGTAAGCCTCCGTCCGGCGTCTTGGTGAGTCATCAGCAGCCCGCCCGTGAAAGTGAAGAAGTTCGGCAAGCCCTCATCAGTAAGGTCATGCTCGCGGACTGCAGCTGAAGAACTTTTGCCGTCGCTGGCGAGACTGCGAGGCCGAACGCCGGCCCAGGCGTAAAGCACGTCCTCGCGCCTCAGCCCAAAACCGGGAAACAGCCGCCCGATTTGAGCAAGGATGGCGGCAATCTCTGCTTCGGTTGCGCGGAACCCGTCGGGTCCGCCGCCGGAGGGAGAGTCCCATGGACCGGCGTAGTGAAGCTCACCCCAGGGAATCAAATAGAAGGGCGCGCCGGCCACGGTGACAGTCTCGAAGCCGATGCCGCGCAGCCTCTGCGGCAACCGGACGACGATGTTCGTGCCCTTTTCGCCGGTATTTTTGCGAATATGCGGCGCCCCGGCAAGCGCAATGATCTCATCCACCCATACGCCCGCACAGTTGATCACCGCACGCGAAGACACCTCGCGCGCCCCCTCCGCCCCCGTCAATCTCACCCGCCAAAGCTCGCCCTCACGCATGAGAGCCGCCACTGCCGTATGGTTCAGCGCCTCCATACCGATAGCCCGGGCCTTCATCACGGTGTCGACCACGATGCGCTCGGGCCAATGATACTGGTACTCGGTGAAACTTATCGCGCCGCGAATATCTTGAAGTCCCGCCATGCCCTCGAGAGCGGGATGCGCCCGTGCCTCCTGGGCGGAAAGAAGACGAAGATCCAGCGCCACCCTGCCACGATCAGCTGCCGCCATCAGCCGGAAGGCGAGCCGCGCCTTCCAAGGCGGAATGGCGTTTTCCCGTGTCAGCGGAACGATGAAGGTGACGGGCTTTACCCGCTCGGGTGCCGCTTGGACGAATTCAGCCCGCGCCTGCATGGCGCGGCGCATGAGGTCGAAGCACTCGATCACAGTGCGCGGCCGGGCCAGAAACGCGGCGATCGAGCCGGTGGCGCCGGAAAAATATCCAAGCCCGCAATGTTGCAACCTCGAGGTCTTGCTGGAGGTGCCCGAACCGTAATCGTCGCGCTCGATGAGCAAGGTGCGATAGCCCGCCGCCGTCAGGTGCTGGCCTGCCGCTGCGGCGATGATGCCGCCGCCCACGATCAAGGCGTCGTAGGTGTCCGTCACGTCCAATCCCACCCTGTCGTCCACTGCATAATGACGTTTTCACGCTCGAATGTGAGAACGTTCGCAAAATTTGGCGAAGGATGTCAAGTTCGCTTGACCCGGCCAGCCTGAACATAATACGTATTAGGACGTCATATAGAAAGGTACGGCCATGTCCCTCCCCTCAGCCTTTGATGGCGGCGTTGTTTCGGCGCTCGGCGCCTTCGAGGCAAAATCGGTCAAGCACGTGTTCTTCGTGGCCTGCGGCGGCTCGCTGTCGATCATGTATCCAGCCAAGTTCCTGCTCGATCAGCATTCGCCGCTGCCGTCGGATGTCTACAACGCCGCCGAGTTCGTTGCCCGCGGGCCGCGCTCTCTCGACAAGAACTCTTTGGTGGTTCTGTGCTCGATGACCGGCACGACCAAGGAAACGACGGCCGCCGCCGAATTCGCTCGCACCAGGGGGGCGACAACCATCGGCCTGACGGTCGATCCGGCCTCTCCGCTCGCCAGGACGGTGGACCATGTCGTCGGCTTCGAGGCGCCCTACACCACCGGGGTGCCGATCGACGCCAAAAACAGCAACTACTCGCGGATCTACCAGATCGTCATGGGCCTGGTCGCCCTCACTGGCGGCGAGAACCTCACCGAGACGCTGATCACGAGCGTTCTCGCCCTGCAGCCCGCCATTGATCGGGCGCAGGTCGCTTTTGCGCCGATGTTCGAAGATTATGCGCCGCGCTTTGCCAAGCAGGATGTCGTCTATACGGTTGCCAGTGGCGCGAGCTACGGCGCGGCCTATTCCTTCGCCATCTGCGTGCTCATGGAAATGCAGTGGATCAATAGCCAGGCGATCCACGCCAATGAATTCTTCCACGGCCCCTTCGAGGTTCTGGACAAGGATCGCGCCTTCATCCTCATGAAAGGCCTCGACAGCACGCGACGTCTCGAAGAACGCGCCGACGAGTTCCTGCATCGTTTCGGCAGCGCGGAGAACATCCTGGTCCTGGACGCCGAAAAGCTCGATCTTTCCGGCATAGACCCGCAGTTCCGCGGCAATTTAGTGCCACTGATCTTCTTCGACACGCTCTGGCGTTTTGCCTATAAGATCGCCGACCTGCGCAAACATGCGATGCTCGAAGGCCGGCGCTATATGAAGAAGATCAGCTATTGATCGAGCTGGATAGGGCGGATGGACAAGCAATCACACCTCTTGCCGCTCTACGAACAAGTCCGGCGTTCGATTCTGGCCGGGATCGAATCCGGCCAGTTCGCCGAGGGCAGCTTCCTGCCCTCGGAGCTCGAGCTGATGGCTCTCTACGGCGTCAGCCGGATCACCCTCAGGCGCGCGATCGGTGATCTGTGCGCCGACGGTCGCCTGCAAAGGCAGCAGGGCCGCGGCACGGTGATCCAGCCGCGCAAGGTGCAACAAACATTGGTTTCTCTTTCCGGCTTTTCCGAAACCATGGATGGCCTCGGCCGGAAGAGCGGCCACCGCATTCTCGCGCGCGAGGACAATCCAAAGGCCCCGGCCATTCGCGACCGCCTGCAAGCCGAGGCTCTCATCCGCTTCGACCGCCTGTTGGAAGACGGCGGCAGGCCAATGACCCTGGAAACGCTCTGGTTTGATGCAAAGCGTTTTCCCGAGGTGATCGAGCCAGTCGCCGCCGGTGGGTCTTTTTTCGCGGCATTGCGCGACAACGGCATCGAGCCGGCTCATGCCGAACGGCAGATCGATGTTGGTCTCGCCTCGCCAGCCGAGCGTACCACCCTCGCGATTAGTGCTGTCCAGCCAGTTTACCGGATCGAAAAGGTCGTCACCGATGCGCAGCATCGCCCTCTAGCATTGTCGCAGTTGGTCACGCCAAGCCATCTGGTCACCTATACGATCAAGATCTGAAGGGTTCGACATGCGCGTTTTCGATATGGCCGCGGTTCATGCGGCCCTTCCCTGGCCTTTTTTGATCGAGGCGCTGCGCGAGGCTCATCTTGGCCCGGTGCCGAGTTCGGAGGTTGTGGTGCAGTCCGATCCCGCTGGTGGCGAAGCGCAGTTCGTCACTCTGCCCGGCTGGGCACCCGGTGGGCCGATCGTGGTAAAGATGGTCGGTGTCTTCGCGAAGAACGCGGCTCTCCAGCCGCCGCAGCCCGCCGTTCAGGGCCTGGTGGTTCTGTTCGACGGCACAACGGGTGCTCCGCTTCTCGCTGCGGATGGCGCGGCGATGACGGCGCGTAAGACAGCAGCTGATTCCGCCCTCGGCTCGGTTCTCCTGGCGCGGGACGACGTCGAGGATTTGTTGATCGTCGGAGCCGGAGCGCTTGCACCGCATTTCGCCGAGGCGCATCTGGCGGCCCGGCCCTCGCTGCGTCGTGTCACGGTCTGGAACCGCACCGCAGCGCGGGCCGAGGCAGTCGTCGCTCAACTGCGCGCCAAGGGCCTTGATGCCACGGTCAGTAAAGATCTCGACGGCGCTGTCGCCCGCGCTGATGTCGTGTCCTGCGTTACCATGTCCGACAAGGCCCTGGTCAGGGGCGAACTCCTGCGGCCAGGCACCCATCTCGACCTCGTGGGCGCCTATCTGCCGACGCTGCGGGAAGCAGACGATACCGCGCTGTCGCGAGGCACGATCTTCGTCGATACTCGCATCAATATGAAAGGCGGCGGTGACCTTGCTCAGGCCGTCACGTCCGGCGCCATCACCTGGGAAGCCGTGAAGGCCGACCTCTTCGAACTTGTCCAGGGGAAAACACAAGGCCGCACCAGCGCCAACCAGATCACCGTGTTCAAGAACAACGGCGGCGCACATCTGGATCTTTTCACCGCATCGGCTCTTTCGCGCACGCTTGGCTGACGCTTCAGGCGTCAGCGAGAACACGTGCCAGGAAGGCCCGGGTGCGCTCGTGCTGAGGGCGCGTCAGGACGTCGGCTGGGAGCCCTTGCTCTACAATCGCCCCGCCATCCATGAAGATCAGGTGGTCGGCGACGTCCCGGGCAAAGCCCATTTCATGCGTAACGACCACCATTGTCATGCCGTCATCCGCCAACTGACGCATCACGGCGAGGACCTCGCCGACAAGTTCGGGGTCGAGCGCGGACGTTGGCTCATCGAACAGCATCACGTCCGGCTTCATCGCCAGCGAACGGGCGATGGCGGCGCGCTGTTGCTGGCCGCCGGAAAGCTGGGTGGGATAATAGCTCGCGCGCTCCTTCATGCCGACGCGCTCCAAAAGCACCATCGCCTCTTCGATCGCCGTGGCACGCGGCACGCGCTTGACCAGGACCGGCGCCTCGACGACGTTTTCCAGCACCGTCTTGTGCGGGAAGAGGTGAAACCCCTGGAAGACCATGCCCATGCGCTGGCGCTGGCGGGCGAGTTCGTTGAAGCTCATCTCATAGAGTTTGTCGCCCTTCCAGCGCACGCCGACAGGCTCGCCATTGAGGAAGATCGCGCCGCCCGTGGGCTTTTCCAGATAGTTGAGGCAGCGCAGAAGCGTGCTCTTGCCCGAGCCTGACGGACCGACGATGCACGTCACTTCGCCGCGGGTCACCGCAAGGTCGATACCCTGCAGCACTTCGTGCATGGCAAAACTCTTGCGGAGCCGCTCGACCTTCAGAAGCGGCTGAACATTCGCATGCTCGTTCATCACAGGGCCTCCTGCTGGCGCGCGAACAGACGGAAGGCGAAAGAGCCTCTCGCTTTTTTCGAGCCGGCGCCGCGTTCGGATTTCAATCGCTGCTCGATGGCATGTTCCGCGACCGTCAGCACTGTTGTGAGCACCAAGTACCAGATCGTTGCAACCAGCAGCAGCGGCACCGTCTGATAGGTGCGCGCATAGACCATCTGGGCCGAATAGAGCAGATCGGGTAGCGCCAGCACGGACACGAGCGAGGTGAATTTCAACATCGAGATCGTGTCGTTGCCGATCGGCGGAATGACGATGCGCAGTGCCTGCGGCAGCACGATGCGACGCAAGGTCTGGCCGCGTGTCATTCCGAGCGTGGCGGCTGCTTCGGTCTGGCCGGCATTGACGGCCTGAATGCCGGCCCGGATCATTTCGGCGGCATAGGCGCTTTCGGTAAAAGCAAGGCCCATGATTGCGGCGCTGAAGGGGGTGATGAGTTCGTTGGTGTTCCAGGCGAAGAGTTTCGGCCCGCCGAACGGAATGCCGACTGAGACCTCGGGCAGCAGCAGCGCCAAATTGTACCAGAAAATCATCTGGACCAATGGCGGCACGCCGCGGAAGAACCAGATCCAGCCCCAGCTCACCCATTGAAAGACATAGCTGCCCGACAAGCGCATGATCGCCAGCAGGACACCGATGGCAAGACCGAGCACCATGGCGAGGAACGTCAGCAAGAGCGTCATGCCCAGGCCTGACAAGATCGCCGGGTTCAACATATATTCGGCGACGACGTCCCACCGCATGTTCTTGTTGGTGACAAGGACCTGCAGAAAGATGACCGCAAAAACCGCCAGAATCGCGCCTCCGATCCAATGGCCTATCTTCGGCACAGCGATGGGCTTGAGATCATGAATGGAGGGGCGGTGTCGCAGTTGATCAGACATCGTCATTCCTTGCTGCCGGTCCGATAGGTGTCCTCGTCCGAATAAACTTCGAACCAGGCGCGGTCTTAAAGATCCGCGGGATGTTCTTCGGTGATGAGAAGGGCCTTGCTCAGCATCCCGGCATCGTTAAGGCCCCATTTTGCCATGATCTTTTCATAGGTGCCGTCATCGATCATCGACTGGATCGTGTCCGCCAGGACCTGTCCGAGCGGGTCGTTCTTGCGGACGCCAATGCAGCTGTTGACGGGCGACAGGACGAGCGGTGAAACTTTCAGGTCGGCGGTCTGCTTGGCCATATAAGCCAGCTTGACCGAGCCGCCCACCGTGGCCTGGGCACGATTGGAGCGAACGGCGAGTTCCGCCTGCGCCTGCGTGCCATGCGTTTGCATGACGACCGGCTTGTCCTTGCATTCGTTGGCGTTCAGCCTCTCCAGAAGACCGATATCCCACGAACCGTTGAGCACGGCGACCGTCAGGCCGCAGGCCTCGGATACGGACTTGATGTCCAGCTTGCTGTCGGCCGGATAGGCAAAGGAGGTGCCGATCCGGCGCTGAGAAACGAAGTCGAGCGCCTTCAATCGCTCTGCGGTGGTCCCGAAGGACGCAAAGCCCGCGTCGAAACGCTTGGACTGAATGCCCGGGATGATGGCGTCGAAGCTGGTGCCCTCAAAGGTGAAAGGCACGCCCAGCCGCGTTTCCATTTCCTTGGCGATATCGACGCTCCACCCCTTGAGCTGACCGTCGGAGTCGAGGAATTCATCGGGCGCCCAATCATTGAAGACCGCGGCCTTCACACCCTTGTCCTTGTATTCTTGCGGCAACTTGTCATGGAGGGCGGGGATGACACCGGCGAGCGCCGGCATTGCCAGCATCGCGCCCAGAATGCAGCCGGCCAGAATGGATCTAATCATGAAAGCCTCCTTCTCGTAGCGAACCCGCCGGGTCCGCGATGCGTTCTCTGGTTCCCCTTGAAGTTGTTTTTAGAGAACGTTCTCACATATGAGACACGGAGTCAGCGCATCCGTCAAGCGGCGAATCCGGAAGAATCTCGGAGCAGTCGCGCTATTAGCGCGAGTTCAAGAAGGCGCTTTAAATAATGCTGTCGCTTCTTTTCGAAATGCGCATGATAGGATTCTCACTTGGCCGGCTGGATATATGAGAGGAAAGCCCGATTTGGCTGCGAAAAGCAAAGCGACGATCGCAGATGTCGCACGTGCGGCAGGTGTCTCCACCGCGACTGCAGGACGCGTGCTCGGCGGCTATGGCTATACGAGCGAGGAAAAAAAAGAGCAGGTTCTCAAGGCGGCACAAGATCTTGGCTATCGGCCCAATGCGCTCGCTCGAGGCCTCATCACAGGCCAGACCCGTACGCTCGGCGTGGTCGCCGGCGATATCCAGAACCCTTTCTATGCCTCGGTCCTGCGTGGCATCTCCAACGTCGCCGAGGCGAACGGATTTGGCCTTCTGATCACAAACAGCGACGAGGCCCAGGCGAAAGAGGTCCATTCGGTCGAGCTTCTGGCGCAAAAGCAGGTGGACGGCCTCATCGTCACCCCGAGCGACACGCGCAAAGCGCGGCATCTGCATAATCTCAAGGGCATGGGTATGCCCCTTGTGCTGATAGACCGCGCCGTTGCCGGTTTGATGGTCGACCGTGTGGCGACGGACAATATCGCCGCGGCTGAACAGGCCGTCCGCTATATGATCGCGGCTGGACATCGCCGTATCGGCATCGTGGCAGAACTCGTCGATGAGACAAACGGCGGATTGGATGCTTTTTTGGCGCGCGCCATCGCCGGCGATCCGATTGAAAGCGAGTTGCTCTATCCAAGCTGGCAGCGCCTTCTGGGCTATATCCGGGCGCACCGGATCGAGGGACTGCCCGTTGATCCGCGCCTGGTTCAGCGAGCCGGAAGCTATTCCGCCCTGGCCGCCCAGGCGGCGGTCCCACGCCTGTTGACGATGCCTGACCCGCCGACCGCCCTGTTCACCACGGACGGCACCATGTCGGAAGGCGTCATGCGGGCGCTCACAGAGCTGAAAATGTCCATCCCGCAAGACCTCTCGCTCATCTGCTTCGATGACATCGACTGGATGAGCTTCCATCGCCCCGGCATTACAGTCGTCGCCCAGCCCCGACTGGCCATGGGAGAGGCTGCGGCACGAATGCTTCTGGAACGTATTCGCGGTGAGGACTATCCACCCCGAACTGTGCTGATGCCCGCCGAAATGATCGAACGTGGCTCCGTCGCTCAACTTGACCAGCCGAAGGCGGCCCCGGAACACCGGCGCAGTGGCTTGAAGCGTTGAAACTTCCCGCCTTCTCTCGTTTCAATCGGCTTCCCAGCCGCCATCCCGCGGTCGCTCGTCAGGATTGCCTGGCTTCTTCCGGTCACGCTCTCTCGGCCCGATCCCGCTGACGCCACCACCCGTATCGAGGCGACATGGAAGGCGTTTGCATTTTACCGCACGGTCGGTTAATTGAGAACGCTCTCATATCCTTCTCAGGAGCGTAGGCACTTATGTCACGGCCCGTCAGAATCCTCGCCTTCGGTGACAATGTGGTCGACTGCTATCGCGACCAGAACCTGATGTTCCCCGGCGGGAATTGTGTGAATCATGCAGTTTTTGCCCGCCGTGCAGGGGCTGTTACGGCTTATATCGGCGCGGTCTGCAACGACGACGCCGGCCGCCTGATCCGCCAGGCATTGATCGAGGAGGAGGTCGATATTTCCTCGTTGCGCATCGAGCAGGGTCAGACCGCCTATTGCGTGATCGAGACGCAAGATGGCGACCGGATGTTCGTCGGTTCCAATCTTGGCGTGTCCATAATTGCGCCCTCGAGGGCAGATCTAGCCCGCCTTTCGGATTTCGACGCCGTTCATACCGGCCGCTCGAGCCATGTCGACGCATGGCTGCCGCGTTTTGCCGAGTCGACGAAAGTCTCCTACGACCTCGCGACCGTTCACACTCCAAAGCGCATCGATCAGGTCGCTCCCCATTGCTTTCTTCTAGCCTTCTCCGCCGGGGGCGCCACTTACAAGGAGGCACTGGCGCTGGCGCAGCGCGGGCGCATGGCGGGCGCGCAGTGGAGCCTGGTCACTCGCGGGATCGAAGGTGCCCTGCTTGTCGGGGAAGAGGGTATATGCGAAGCGCCGGCCAAACGCGTCGACGCCGTCGACACGTTGGGCGCCGGCGACACCTATATAGCCAATGTCCTCGTCGGCCTGCTTGCAGGTCGTCGACCCGAAACAATTTTGATGGAGGCAGCGGAAGCTGCAGCCAAGACGTGCATGATGAGCGGCGCCTTCGGGCATGCCACCCCAATGAGGGTCGACCTTTCGAACATGATGAGCTTGGAGGAGATTTACCGCACCACGCGCCCTGCAAGAGCACCCGAAGAGGCTTGACGAAACAAACGGCAAATCCTCCGCCGCAAGTCCGAGGCCTGGATCGGTAACGCAATAGTCGATCCATCGGCTTCCGCCCTCACCCGCCATCGTCTGCGTGGTGACGATCACCTTCGACCCGCCTCGCGCATGCTGCAGCGCTTTTTCGATCAGATTGACGTGCAACTGCCTCAGGCGGCCGTGCCCGCAGGGCCGCGATCCGGAGATACCCATAGCGGCCAGACGCACAGACAAGGGCGATGATAATCGTCTCTTTTCTGAATCGAGCACTGTGGTTTATGTTGTTTCCATGAAGATGCGTGGCAGAAAAAGCGAGATATCTCCTGATCTTACGCTGGATGGCGTCGGTGCCCCGCACCAGCAGATCGAGCGTGCGATCCGCAGCAAAATCCAGACCGGCGCCTGGCCGCCGGGATATCGAATTCCGCCGGAAGAAGACCTGGCGTTCACGCTTGGCGTCTCCCGGGCACCGCTGAATAAAGTGTTGAACAATCTGGCGAACGCCAAGATCATTGTACGGCGACGGCGTTTGGGGACTTTCGTCAGTGAACGCACGGACAATCACGCCGTCATCGGCGTTATCGATATTCGCGACAAGATCGAGAGCGCAAACAAGACCTACAGCTTCGAACTTCTCGAACGCGAGGTGGTCGACGCTGCACAGGCCTATGGATGGCAGGAGGCGGTCGAGAACGAACGACTGCTGCGGCTTGAACTCGTCCACCAGGCCAACGGCACGAACGAGGTGTTCGAGCAACGATTTATCCGCATTTCGGTCATCCCCGAAGTTGAATTCGAAACCTTCGATGAAGTGCTGCCGAACGAATGGCTGCTGGCGCGGCTACCGTGCACGCGGCTGATCAATACAATCCGGGCAACCAATGCGGACCGCCGTATCGCCAAGGCGCTCGGGCTCGCGCCCAACGAACCGCTGCTCGTGTCGGAGCGGCGGACATGGGCGCACACCGACGCATTGACCTGGGTCAAGTTGTCTTTTCCCGGCTATCGCAATGAGTTCATCGGAGAATTCAGCCCGCTCCAACCACTGGCGAGTCTGGGCTGACCGGCTCGCGGCTTCGGGGATTACCATAGTGAACGACGCAGACAGTGGCACGGACATGAAGGTTCTGGCGACGGAGCTGAGGACCAAGGTCTTTGCGGAAGTGCCGTGCGAGGTTGCGCTGATCGTGTCCTCCGACACGATCAACAAAAGCTATCTGTCCGGCTATGTGAGCATGGCGCACGATCTGGCGCCGACTTATCGATCCGCGGTGCTTGCCTCTCGTGACGGGGCATCGCTGGTCGTAAGCGCTGCCGATGCAGGCCCCGCGCTCGACCTGCTGGGCGATCCCGATCTCCTCTATCGCTACGGTGTTTTCCATTTCGCGACGGCGGCCTTGGGACCGGCGGGCTTTGGCCGGCCGGCAAGCACGGGTTTTGAGGACGCTTTTGTCGAAGCCCTGAGGACATTAAGGCCAGCGAGCGGTCTCGTCGGCGTGGACCGCACGAATGACGATCTGGTCTGGAACTTGTGCCGCGAGATGTTCGGTGATCGGGCCGTCATCGACGTCACGCTGGACATCGCAAGGGCGCGCGCCACGAAGACAACCGGTGAGGTGGCGCGTCTTCGGACCGCCGCGCGATTGATCGAGAATGGCTTCCGGTGGGTGATCGAGAACGCTCGCGCCGGCATGACCGAATTCGACCTGGCTGCAGGAATCACGGGCAATATCGTCGCCGGCGGAGGAATTCCGCGCTTCGTTTCCGTGACAACGGGGTCGAGATCGGCGCTGGCGGATGCCTATCCCACCCGGCGAACGATCGCCAAGGGCGAGATGATCCGTATCGATGCCGGGTGCACCGTCGACGGCTATTGGTCCGATATCGCCAGGACTTTCGTTTTCGGCGAGCCGGATGCCCGACAGCGCAGGATTTACGAGGCGCTGCGTGTGGGACTGGATGAGGAGCTTGCGGCGGTGCGCGCGGGGATCGCAGCCAATGAGCTCTTCGGGGTGGCGGTAGAAGCCGTGCGCACCAACGGCCTGCCCGAATACAGGCGGCAGCATTGCGGCCATGGCATCGGGCTGCGGTCTTATGACTCGCCACTTATCAACCCTACCGACGCCACCCCGCTCGTCGAAGGGATGTGCCTCTGCCTGGAGACACCCTATTACGAACTCGGCGTGGACGGCATGATGGTCGAGGATACGGTCTGCGTTACGGCGACGGGACATGAATCACTGATGACCATGCCCCGTGAACTTTTCATCCTGCCGTGAATGAGGTTCAGCCGTCGATCTCGGCACACAGGCCATAAAGCGCATCGCCAGTTGCGGTGAGAGTGGGGAATCTCCGGAAGATCACGATACCATCGGCGCCAAAGCGGAGTTCGAGCGGTCTGGCCAGCGGCAGGCCAAGCGGATGCAGATATCCTGCCGGGTCCCCGCTTCTGACCGGGTCACCGACCTTTGCGATCGGTTCGAAAAGACCGTCTGAAGGCGCGTAGATCGAGGAGGCGGGCGGCAGCATTTTCAGCCTGCGGGCAGGCTGGGCTTCCAGAGCCGAAATCTCAGGCGCGATCCCCAGATGGC
Source organism: Labrys sp. LIt4 (assembly GCF_017813775.1). Taxonomy (NCBI): domain Bacteria; kingdom Pseudomonadati; phylum Pseudomonadota; class Alphaproteobacteria; order Hyphomicrobiales; family Xanthobacteraceae; genus Labrys; species Labrys sp. LIt4. Next base: position 75,071 of record NZ_JAGIPY010000023.1, on the reverse strand, counting down.
GCAGAACACGGCGGATGCCGGCCTCCGCCAGATCGGCGCCGGCCGGCGACAGCCCGGGTCCGCCGCCAAGCTCCGTTGTCAGCGCCGCCAGCCCGTGTGCGACCGCCGAAGCGTACAGCGTCGCGGCTCCGCCCCCACCCTTGCCATCGGTGAGGATGGTGTTCGGCGCACGAAAGCTGTCGAGCAGCTCCTCGATCCGCCGCTCCTGTTGCGGCGTGCGGCCGCGATGCGCGAACGCCACGGGCATGTAATCGAGCGAACTTCCGCCCGAATGAAGGTCGAGCGCGTAATCGGCCAACGGAAAGAGAACTTCGGTCACGTAATGCGCGATCATGGCGGTGGGACCGCCCATGGCGTCGCCAGGAAACAGCCGGTTGAGGTTTCCGCCATCCAGGGGAGAGTTTCTGCGCCCCGCAATGACCGCCGGCCGATTCAATTCCGGCAGAATGATAACCCGGCCTTTGACCTTCGTCTGCGTAAGGGCGTGGGCGATCCGGCGCAAGGCGACCTGCCCTTCATATTCGTCGCCATGCGTTCCGGACGTCAAAAGGACGGTCGGGCCTTCACCCCCGTTCACGCAGATCATCGGAACCGGAAGCCAGCCATAGGCGGATGTGTCGGATGAATAGGGAACGCGGGCATAGTCGGATTGAACGCCATGCCTTTCAAAATCGATGGTGGACCAGACCTGACTAGCCATACAACCTCCCTATCGTTCGCCGGGCGAAGCCGCGGTGGCCCCCTGTTCCGTTTCGCTCATGTTCGTTTCAGGCGGAACTCCGCCGCCGTTGGTGCCATGCTGGCAAGGATCGCGGCGAGCATGCAGATGACCGCCGTCGCAACGAGAATCGGCGTGATGCCGATGAACGCCGACAAGGGGGCGATCGCCGACAGTCCCAGCGGCGCAAGCCCATAAGATACGATGAAATCGAGCGAGGAAACGCGCGCGAGCTTTTCGCGGGCAATCCCGCCCTGGATGGCGGTGAACCAGATGACGTTGAACAATTCCATCCCGAAGCCGGCAAGGGCATAGGCGGCCATCGGAATCCAGAACGTCTCTGCCGCCAGGAGGCTGAGCGGCACCAGTGCGTAGCTGCCCAAGCCCGCGAGCGCCCACCAGCCCCTCTTGGCCGGATTCCAGCTGGAAACCACAACGGCCCCGACCAGTGCGCCAGACATATATGCCGTCACGCTGCACGCCAGCAAAGTTGCGTCGTCGAACAGGTCGGCGCTGATCACGGGCACAAGTACATTGGTGACGGAATAGCCTGTCGCCACAACCGCACAGAGCGCTGCGAGCGCGGCGAAAAACCAGGGATGGCGCCGCGCCTCGCGATAGCCCTCGATGAAGTCTTCGGCAAAGAGCCTCATATAGGTGGCATGCGGCGTTGACGGGCCGGCTTGCTTGCGAGGTTCGGCCGGCCATGGTGGCAGCAGGGCGCTGACGATCCAGAGAACCCCGATCGCGAGGAACGCAGCCGTTACGCCAAATGCGGTGGCGATCAGCGTGGCGGCGGCAGGCCCGACCAGTATCGTCCCCCGAACCGAGAGGCTGAGCGCCGCATTGGCGGTTTGGAGGTCCGCGACAGGCACGACGCGCGGCACGATCGACTGATAAACAGGTCTGGAGGCGCCCTGACCGATACCCGACAGGAGCACACCCGCTCCTATCAGCAGCGACGCCGCCTGGCCATCCCAGGCAAGTCCGATGCAGATGAGCAGGGCTCCGCAGGCGGCGATCAGGCTCGAGGCCAGTATGATCCTGCGGCTTCCGATCCGGTCGGCCATGACCCCGCCGATCGGCACCGCGGCAAGAAAGCCGAGCGAGCGGAGCGCGAGGAAAAGGCCGAGGTCGACCGCAGACAGAATATCCTGCGAGACGGCGAAGCCGAGCACGAAAGGCAGCGCCCAGGTGGCAATGCCGCAAGCGGTATTGCCGGACCAGAGCCGAAGGAAGGACATTGAGCGGACGCTGGACACCGGCTTGCACAGGCCTTTCGGCAAGGATCGAGGGTGCTCTTGAAAAGTGCGGCCCACCGCTAGGCTTTCTGGATCTCGTCCAGAATGCGGACCCAGCTGCGCACGCCCTTGTGAAACCGTTCGATGTCGTAGCGTTCGTCGGGCGCGTGAATCGCGTCATCGGGCAGGATGAAGCCGATCACGATGCAATCTATGCCCAGCATCTCCTTGAACTGCTGCGCGAGTGGGATCGATCCGCCCGAGCCCTTCAAGACCGTCGGGCTTTCCCATTCCCTTGCCAATCCGCGGGCCGTTGCCGTCACGAATGGATTGTCCTCGGGCAGAGTAACGGCGCTGCTGCCCGGAAAACCCTCGAACGCCACCGTGCATCCCTCCGGCAAGCGCGACCGGACATAACGCTGGAAGATCCGGCGGACGTTCTCCGGATCCTGCCCCTCCACCAGGCGGAAGGACAGCCGCGCGGTGGCAGAACCAGGAATGACGGATCGCTCCCCGGGTCCCTGGTTTCCGCTGGTGACACCATTGAAATCGATCGTGGGCCGGCCCCAGATGGCCTCAAGCGGCGAATAGCCGTGCTCGACAATCCCGCCCGTCAGATCGACCTTGTCGAAGAGGTCGGTTTCATCTGAAAGTGCGCGCCATTGGGCACGAAGCGTTTGCGAAATCTCCTCCACGCCATCGTAGAAGCCTTCGATGGTCACGCGTCCTGCCTCGTCGTGGAGGTCTGCAAGCATCGAGCTCAGAATGCGGATCGGATTTGCCGCCACCGCTCCGAAAAAGCCCGAATGCAGGTCGCGGTTCGGCGCGAAGAGCGTGACCTTTTCGTGCAGCAGGCCTTTCAAGCGCAGGCTCAGCGCCGGCTGCGTCGGAGACCACATGTCGCTGTCGCAGATGAAGGCGATATCGCAGGCCAGTTCATCCCGATGCGCCGCCAGGAAAGCCGGCAGACTGTGGGAGCCGGACTCTTCCTCGCCTTCGAGCAGAACCGTCACTTTGCCCGCGAAGCCGCCATACGCAGTCTTCCACGCGCGGAGCCCTTCGATGAATGTCCATAACTGGCTCTTGCTGTCCGAAGCACCCCGTCCGTAGAACCGGCGAACCCCGTCTTCCTCGACTATCTCAGGCTCGAATGGCGCATGCCGCCAATCTTCCAAAGCGCCGACCGGCTGGACATCATAGTGACCGTAGAAGAGCAATTTCGGCCGGCTGGCTGAGAGCTCGTCCGTCGAGTGGGCCAGCACGAGCGGGTGCCCCTCGGTCTCCACCACGCGCGCGTCGAAACCCAAGCCGGAAAGCTCGTCGCATAACCAGCGTGCCGCCTGCTCGATGCCAGGCTTTCCTTCCGGATCGCTGGAAACGGACGGGATGGATATCAAATCAAAGAGCTTGGCGGTCGCGGTTTCCAGATTGCGATCTGCTTCCAGAAGGGCGTTCTCGACATTGGACATGGTCTCGCCTGTATGTTGTTTCCGGCTTCCGGTGGTGGTGGTCTGGTCAGCTGCGCTGTTCTGCGGGTCAGAGGTCGAAGCCGTACTCGTTTTTCAGGTAGGCCCGCAGCGACACCAGATCCGCCTTCGCCACGGACACCTGCATGGACGACGGGGTTTCCTTCAGCCCGGTCGAGCAGCCCATCACCACGACCGGTCCATCGCTCTCAAGGTCAGGGATATCCTCGAGCGCGGCAAAGGCGGCGCTCGAAGAGACTTCCTGCCACAGCCCCTGGCGGGCCATGACTGCGTGAGCGGCACGGGCCGCTTCGTCGTCGACCAATAGCGGGATGCCCTTGCTTTCACGCATGGCGACGACGGATCTGTAGCCGTTCACCGTGGTGGCGGTCCCGGACTGTATCGTCGGATTTGCATGGACCGTCGTGGCGGACAGGCCAGCCTTGATGGCGTGATAGAGAGGGCCGCGCGCCGCAGGCTCGACCGATACGAGCTGCGGTATTCGATCAATATGCCCCAGCAGCCGGGCCTCGTTGAAGCCTTTGTAGATGCCGTACAGCATCTCGCCGTAGCCCGTAGGCACCACGACGGCCGCTGGAACCAGCCCATCCAGATCGGCGAGAATTTCATAAGCGATCGTCTTGTAACCTTCCGGCCCCCAAGGGTGCCCGGTGTGCACCGTCGTGAGATTGCTGACGGGGTAGGTTCCGGGAATCTGCTGAAGCAGCCGCATTGCGGGCCAGCGGTCTTCCGCCGGCAGGAATACCGGAAACGCGCCATAGCCCAGGATCATGTCCCGGAATGCCGGGCTGATTTCAGGCATAGTGAGAACGACGCAATTCAATCCCGCGCGTCTGGCCATCGCCGCCGCCGATACGCCGTGATTTCCGGACGAAGCAACAATGATGGTCGATGCTCCTTCATGGAGGGCGGCCGAGACCGTAAAAAGGTTCAGTCGGTCCTTGTGGCTCCAGGTCGGGTTCCGGCTCTCGTCTTTCACGAGCACACCGCGCCCGCGAAACCGTCGAGGCGCGACACCTGAAACGTCCACCAGCGGCGTGCCGCCGACCGGCATGGTCATTTTCGCGTGTAGCGGCGGCAGAAGCTCCTGCCAGTCGTTCCAGCCGGAGCCCTTCCTGAAGGAGGCGCGGGTCACCGCTGCGTAATCATAGGCGACCTCGAGCGGATATTGCATGTCTTCCTTGGAGGAGACGGGGCACCCTGAAAGCAACGCCGGCAGCAGGGGAAATACGGGGTTCGTCGGCCCGAGCGAACGTTGCTCCGTCGCCAGCGACAGTGTGTCAGCCACTAGATTCATGTCTATTGCCTATGAATTGCTTGGATTCTTGGTCGGTCGTTGTGCCTGGCAGGCGGCAGGCTGAAACTCAGTGGAAAATCTGCTCCAGAAAATGCTTGGTGCGTGCTTCGCTCGGATTGCCGAAAAACACGGAGGGCGGCGCCTCTTCGACAATTTTCCCCTGATCCATGAAGATGATGCGGTCCGCGATCCTGCGAGCGAACCCCATCTCATGGGTGACGCAGATGATGGTGATTCCGTCATTTGCGAGATCGGCGAGCGTCTCCAGCACCTCCTTCACCATCTCGGGATCAAGGGAGGATGTCGGCTCGTCGCAGAGCAGGATCTTCGGCCTGGAGCACAGCGATCGTGCGATCGCTACGCGTTGCTGCTGGCCTCCTGACAGTTGGCGCGGATACTTGCCTGCCTGCTCGGGAATTCTGACCCGTGTCAGATAATGCTTCGCAAGGTCTTCGGACTCCTTGCGCGGCATTTTGTGGACCCACCTCAGCGCCAGAGTGCAGTTTTCAAGAACCGTTAGGTGTGGAAACAGGTTGAATTGCTGGAAGACCATGCCGACATTCCTGCGGACCGCATCCAGCACCCTCGACTTTTGCGACAAGGTGATACCGTTCACCCTGACAGCCCCGCCCTGGAATGGTTCAAGACCGTTGATGCAGCGGATCATCGTCGATTTTCCCGACCCGGAAGGCCCGCAGACGACAATCTTCTCGCCCTCCTTTATGGTTAGATTGATGTCGGCCAGGACCTGAAAGTCGCCGAACCACTTACTCATGCCTTCGATTTCGACAGACCTTCCAAAACTACTTCCGGGCATTGCGGGCTTCCTCTCATGGGGAGCATCGTTTGAACGCGCCATCACAGCGCTCCCGCCCGATCGCGGCCTGAAACGGCGACGAGCGAAAAGACCGCTGACAGAGCGACACGGGTTATGATGGTGATGCAGATGTAGATTGCGCCGGCGCTGAGCAGCGGCTCATAAACGTCGAGCGTACGCGAGCGAATCTCGTTGGCGAACCCCATGACGTCCATCACCGTAACGGTGAAGGCGAGCGCCGTGGACTTGCAAAGCATGATGACTTCGGTTGTGTAGGCGGCAAAGCCGTTGCGCAGCATGGCTGGAAGAATAGCCACGCGGAATGTCTGGAAGCCGCCTAAGCCGAGCGATTTGGCAGCTTCGATCTGTTCCCTCGGGGTTTGAAAATAAGACCCCCGCATGATCTCGGACGTGTAGGCCATCTCGACGATGGACAGGCACAAGACAGCGCACCAGAACGGACTTGAGAACACGTTCCAGAGAAATGTTTCCCTGACGATCGGGAGGACAGGGAAGCCGTAATAGATAACATAGAGAACGAGCAGCATGGGCACGCCGCGAATGCAGAACATGAGATTCCATACGGCCCGCGATAGCAGCCCGCCGAAATAGATCTGGATGAAGGCAGAGCTGGCCGCGAGCACGAAGCCAATGACGAGCGAGAGGATGAACAGCGCAAGGGTCGTCGATAGTCCGCCCAGTATTTCCTTGCTGTAGGTGATGATGAGGTCCATCAGATTTCTCCCATGGACCGGCGCGACTGCTTTTCCAGTCTGTGGAACAGCTTGGCCGACACGAAGGCGAAGACGATGAAAATGGCGATCGCGATGCCGTAGAAGGTGAATGGCGCTCCGGTCGAGCGAGCCCCGATCGAGGCGGTGCGAACGATGTCCGAAATGCCGATAATGCTCAGAAGGGCGGTTTCCTTCATGCTGATCAGCCAAAGCGAACTCAGATACGGAATCATCTTCCGGTAGACCTGAGGGAGGATGATCAGGGCGAGCGACTGAAAGACCGAAAAGCCCAGCGCACGTCCCGCTTCATTTTGCCCGGATGGTATGTCTGCCCAGCTGGCCTTGAAGAGTTCGGTCGAATAGGCGCCGAGCACAATGGACGTCGACATGATGCCGGGAACCAGCGGGTTCACGGTAAGGTGCGACATGCCCGGGATCATTGCCAATGCGCCGTTGATGATGCCATCCGCCGTGTAGAAGATCAGGAGGAGGAGGAGGATGTCGGGCAGGCTTCTGAAAATGTAGGTGTAGAGTTTTATGATCGCAGCCGCGGCCCACAGCCTGGATCTTGCGGCGATCGTAAGCGCGATCCCGATGAGGATGCAGAATGCGAAGCTGAGAACCGCGACTGTCAGGCTGACGCCAAAGGCTCGTGCGAATTGCCAGCCCCAACCTGCTTCCAAATACTCAAGCATCCAGCCCTACCTTGGGAATCGATCGGACGGTCGCGGCCCCACAAAACGGGACGTGCGGCGCTACTGCCGCTGTTCCGGATACGGCCGGCGACGGATCGATATTTGCGAGAACAGATTGACGACCGCCTGCCTCGCTTCCGGCAAAGGTGGCCGTCTTGAAGTCCGACGTCGTTGTGACGACGTCCGGCATCGCCTACTTGATCGGCGGGCCCCACTTCTTGGCAAGCTCGGCCCACTTGCCGTTGTCGCGGAGCGTCTGCAGCGCCCCATTGAACTCATCGCGCAACGCCGTGTCCTCGGGACGAAATGCCATGCCGATCCCTTCGGAGACCTGCACCGGGTCGCCGATATTGACCATCTTCGGCGTTTCGTCGCCCTTTGCGAGGAATGGCTCGATGTCACCCAGCACGACGTCGACACGCCCTGCCCTGAGATCGGACACCAGCGCATCCATGGATGGATAACGCCGAATTTCCGCACCCGGATATGTTTTCTCGACATAGGCGGCATTGGTCGTTCCTTGCTGGACGCCGATCACCTTGCCTTTCATGGCTTCGGGGGTGATGTTGAATTCCTTGCCTTCCACCACTCCGAAATATGAATAGGTGCGAGCATAGGGTGCGCTGAAGATGACACGCTTCTTGCGTTCTTCAGTGATGCCCATGCCGCCTATTATGACGTCGAATTTCTTGGCCAGCAGGGCGGGAATGATGCCGCTCCATTCGTTCGTCACGAAGCTGCACTTCGCCTTCATGATCTCGCACATCGCATTGCCAAGATCGATGTCGAAACCCTGCAGCGTTCCATCCGCAGCCGTCATGTTGAAAGGAGGGAATCCACCCTCGTTTGCAATCGTGATCTGCCGTTGTGATTGGGCTTGCGCCCCGGTCAGCGATGCCATCAGCAACGTAGCCGCGAGAACCCGGGATGGGAGCGATCTCATTGATTCCCCTCATTTTCATTTGTAATTACAAATGAACGGTACTTGAGAGGCCGGCGGATTGTCAACCGGCAAAATCGCAGCCGCGCAAAACTCCGCGGCCTGGGCTGTAAGAGCCATGCCAGATTTACCGCTCGGTATCGGAAAAGTTCGAAACCCGTCGGCGCGGAGCATGCACCGACGCGGCATTCCTGAGCCGCGACCGCCAGAGGCTTCCCCCATAATCGTGACCAGCGAAAATCGTTGAGCAGCCCGCGATACTTGGCGAGGCCGGGCAGGATGACGGGAGGCACGGCCTCGCCATTTGTTGTCCCGGGCGCAGCCAGCTCGCTCGGCATCCCGATAAGCCATCGGCGCTGCGAGCAATTCCTTGATCCTACGGTCGGCCGATCAGCGATGCAGGAACGCAGGCCGTTCGGATCGGATATCAGGTGCAGTACGGGTTTCGATTCCGATCAATACTGAATTCAAAGTCAGGCTGCCGTCCGGTTGGCGGCAGAGCCTGTTTCGGCACTGGATCACTTGTGACAAGGTTTGCAACGGCTCATGCCACGCGGCTATATCGAATGCCCCATTCTACAGGACCAATCCGTGCCCAGCAGCGAGATCGAAGACAGTATGCCGGCAGGGGCGAATCTTGCCGAAGAACTTGAGCGCGCCCGCGTGGCCTGGCTCTATTTCGTGGGAGGCCAGACCCAGCAGGAAATAGCCGAGCGCATGAACATCACCCGGCTGAAGGTGAACAAGATCATCGGCCAGGTTCGGGATACAGGCAAGGTGCAGATCCGTGTCAGCTTGCCGCTGAGCGACTGCATCGCTCTCGCGGAAAGGGTCTCGGCGCGATATGGCCTGATCGAGTCGGTCGTGGTGCCGGACGTGGCGGACTATCTCGAGCAGAAGCGCGTCATCGGCGAGGCGGCCGGCATGCTCGCCAGTTCGCTGATCAATGGTCAGGACATGGGTGTGGGCATCGGTTCGGGCCGCACGCTGAGCTATGCGGTACGTGCGTTGACGGCGAAACTGCGGCCGACGAGCTGGGTGGTCGGACTGACGGGCGGCGTTACCAGCGGTTCCTCGACAAATACCTTCGAAGTGGCGACGGCCTTCGCCCGCTCCCTCGGCGTGGAATGCCACTATTTGACCGCACCGATCTATTGCGCCAATCCGGAAAGCCGCAATGCGGTGCTTCTGAACGAGGAGTTGACCGATGTCCTGGCGCGCACGGAAATCGCCGACATAGGCCTCGTTTCCTGTGGCCCGCTATCGCATGACACCTCGCTCACGCAGATACGGGTCGTGAAGGATCATCTCGACGCCATTCTCAATCTGGGCGCCGTCGGCGAATTCATGGGATGCTTCCTGGATTACCAGGGCCGCCCCATCGACCACTTTCTCAACGAGTCGATCATCGCCCTGCCGCCGGACAAGCTCAAGATAAAGCCGATCTCGGTGCTCGTTTCAGGGGGCACGGACAAAATCCCGATTATCCGGGCGATTCTGCGGGCAGGATATGTCAACCGCCTCGTAACCAGTGAATCGGTTGCCAGAGCCCTTCTGCAGGGGCCACGCTAGCGCCCGGCCGTCACGAAGACGGCAGATCTTCGCCTCGCATCATACCAGCGGCATCGATGCTTGACCGACAAAGCACCGTCATTGCTTCGCTACGCTCGCAAGGACGCGCGGGTCAAACATCGCAACCGTTTCTCGCCGCAGGGGCGAGCCCGGCAGCGGCAGACGTTCCGCGTCTTTCAGCTCTTCGGCCAGACCGATCCGGGCATATGCGCTGCCCCGCCGGGACTCAGCCAAGGGCGTGCTGGCGCGCCTCTGACATGGCCCTCAGCATGACATAGGTCGAAGCCGCACCCGGATCGATATGCCCCATCGAGCGCTTTCCGAGCTTGGCTGCACGGCCGCGCCGCGCCTCCATTGCCGCCGTCGCCTCCATGCCATCCTTGGCGCCGTCCCTGGCGGCGATCAGGATATCGAGTGTCGAGCCTTTTTCCCGTGCCCGCTCCAGCGCCGCGGAGACGGCCGGCACCCAGGCATCGATCATGGTCTTGTCGCCCGGCTCGGCGCGTCCTCGGTCTCGAATCCCCTGGCAGGCCGCAGAAAGCCAGGCCGCCAGGGCTTCGGAGTCGAGATTGAGGCGATTGCCGACCGCCGTGCCGGCCCGCAGGAAAGCGGTCGCATAAAGCGGCCCCGAAGAAGCGCCGACGGCATCGAGAAAGGCCTTGGCCATGCGCTTGCATATGCCCTCGATCGCCTCATTGTCAGGCCCCTCGTCGAGAGCCTTCTGCACGGCGCGCCAGCCGACCTCCATGGTGACGCCGTGGTCACCATCGCCAATGACGCCGTCGAGCTCGGAGAGCCAGTCCTTTTCAGCGATGATCTGGTTGCCGACATTCTGCATCATGGTCCGGAACAGGGCGGGCGTGATGTCGCCATCGGCGATGAGTTCGCGAGCGGCTTCCGTTGTCGCCGCGCCACGATCGCTTGTCCGTTCGGGCTGGCGACGCACCGTGCCCTTCTCGACGACCGGGTCCATTGCGCCGACGGTCAGGGCCAAAGTGCGGCAGGGATGGTCAAGCAGGGCCTGAAGCGTGTCGTCGAGCTTCATCAGCGTCACCGAGGCGCCTGCCATTTCCAGCGACGTCGCATACTCACCCACCCAGGAGGCGTGGATCCTCACACCGAGGGCGTCGAGACGCTGCTTGACGCGCCGGAACATCACATAGAGTTCGATTTGCGAGGTTGCGCCCAGACCGTTGACCAGGACACTGACGCGGTCTCCCTGCGCGAGCGAAAGCTCCCTGGTCAGATTGTCCATCAATTCGTCGGTGACGACATCGGCCGTCGCCAATTTCTGGCGCCGAATGCCCGGCTCGCCATGCAGGCCCATGCCGATTTCCATGTCTTCGGCACCGATGGTGAAATTGGGCTTGGCCGTCTGCGGCAGGGAGCAAGGACTGAGCGCCACGCCCATGGAGCAGGTTGCGTCATTCGCCGCGCGGGCAAGCGCTTCCACGCGCGCGAGAGGTTCGCCGAGATCGGCAGCGGCGCCGGCGATCTTGAACACGAAGAAATCGCCCGCAATGCCGCGCCGCTCGTTCCTGCGTTCGGGAGGCGCGGAAGCCACGTCGTCGGCCACCGCGACCTGGCGCACGTTCATGCCTTCGCCGGCCAGTTCCTCCGCGGCCATGGTGAAGTTCAGCACGTCGCCGGTATAGTTGCCATAGAGCAGCAGCACGCCGGCGCCCCCATCGGCAGCGTGCGCCGCTTCGACGATGTGCGCGGGGGACGGAGAGGCGAAGACATTACCCACCGCCGCGGCATCCGCCAGGCCGCGTCCCACATAGCCCGCAAAAGCAGGCTCATGGCCGGATCCGCCGCCGATCACGATGCCGACCTTGCCGGCGCGCGGTCCGTCCACGGCAACGATGGCGCGGCCCGTTTCTCCTTCCACGCGCAGCAGGTCGGGATGTGCGCCCGTCATGCCCTCGATCATTTCCTGGATGATCTGTTCGGGCGCATTGATCAGCTTCTTGGTAGAGACCTGTTCGTTCATCGTTTCTTGTTCCGCGAATTCTTCAATCATGTCCGTTCAAGCTGCTTCGCCGCGCAGATAGCGACGAGAGATAGCATCGAAGGAGATGGCCAGCACGACGATCGCACCCGAGACAATGCCCTGCCAGTAGGGCGATACGCCAAACAGGACGATAATATTTTCGATGATGGCAATGATGCCGGCGCCGAGAATGGCTCCGATGGGACTGCCAACGCCGCCCGTGGTGGCGACGCCGCCGATCACACAAGCCGCGATGGGGGCCAGTACCCAGGTGTCGCCGATGGATGGCTGGGCCGTTCCCAGGCGCGCCACCATGAGGACACCCGCCAGTGCTGCGAGAGCGCCGGCCGCCACGAACACGATCAACCGGACGAGGTCGACACGAATGCCGAGCATGCGGGCGGCGCCCCGGTTGTTGCCGATCGCATACATGTAGCGGCCGAAGGGCGTTTTCATCATGACGAAGGTGGCGACGAGGAGGGCACCGATCATCGCCACGAAGGGAACGGGGACGCCGAACAGGTCGCCGCGGCCCAGATACTGGATCTGCTGCGGGATGCCGGTGATGGCAACGCCGCGCGTCAGCACCAGATTCGCACCGCCGTAAATGCCCGCCGTGCCGATCGTCAGCACGAGCGAGTGCAGCCGCAAGCCCGTAACGAGCAGCCCGTTGGCAAATCCAAGGCTCGCGCCCAGGGCGATGGCGAGCGCCATTGCCGTATAGGGCTCGATGCCGAATTTCATCATCAGGACACCGGAGGCGATCCCGCAGAGGCCGCCTATCACGCCCAGCGACAGGTCGAGTTCGCCAAGCACCATCAGCATGGATTGCGCGATGGTGATGAGCCCGACGAAGGCGATGCCGCGGGCCACGACGGACATGTTGTAGGAAGTGAGGAAATAAGGTGAAACGATCGCCGACAAGGCGAAGATGACCGCAAGGGCCGCAAGGACTCCCGCGAGTGGATCGCGCAGGACCGTGGCAAGTGATTTAGACGACATCGGCGTTCATCTCAGTCCCAAATATGGCGCCCACCAGCGTTTCCGTGGCCGTGTCGGCCGTGACGAATTGGCCGGTCAGGCGCCCGTTATGCATGGTTATGATGCGGCTGGCACATTTGCGCAGTTCGGCGATCTCCGACGAAATGAGGATGACTCCGACGCCGTCCTCGGCCAGCCTCTTCATGATCCGGTAGATTTCGGCCTTGGTGCGGATGTCGATGCCCTTGGTCGGCTCATCGAAAATCAGGATCTGCGGCCGCGTGGCCAAAGCGCGGCCGATGATCGCTTTTTGCTGATTGCCGCCCGACAGATGCGAGATACGCTTGCCCATGCCGGCGGTGCGGATGCCGTAATCGTCGATGATGGTCCGGACCGCACTGCGCTCGCGTTTCTGGCTGATGCCCAAGGGGCCGACGGTGAGAGACAGGATGGAAATACCGATATTCTCACGCAACGAAAGCTGTGGGAATATGCCGTGAAGCTTGCGCTCCTCGGACAGGTAGAGCATGCCGGCCGCGACGGAACGGGACGTATCGTTGAGCCGCCAGTCCTTGCCTGCGACCGTGACCTTGCCGGCGCTCGCCTTGCGATACCCAAAGATGGTCTGCATGATTTCGGAGCGCCCTGCCCCGACCAGGCCGGCAAAACCGAGGATTTCGCCGCGACGAAGATCGAATGAAATGTCGCTGAAACGCGGGCCGGTCAGCCCCCTGACTTCCATGATCGTGTCGGTCGCAGGACCCTCGGGACGAAAATGCTCGTCCAGCGTCAGATGACGGCCGGACATGGCGCGAATGAGATCCGGCTCCGAAATATCGGCGATCCGTCCGCTTTCGATTTTCTCGCCGTTGCGCAGAACCGTATAGTCGTCGCCGATGGCGAAAACCTCGTCCATCTTATGGCTGATGAAGACGATCGCATGGTTGCGATCGAGGAAGCCGCGCATGACCTTGAAGACCCGCTCGACTTCCACGGCGGTCAGCGCGGAGGTCGGCTCATCGAGGATGAGCACCTTCATATTCTTGTTCGTGGATGCGCGTGCGATCTGAAGCAGTTGCTGATCCGAGACCGAAATATGGGCCACGAGGTCCTGCGGGCGAGCCTCGATGCCAAAACGGTCGAGATAGGCCTGCGCCTCCGCCATCAGGGCGCGACGGTTGAACAGCATGCCGCCATGGCCTGTGCGGTTCAGGGGCATGAAGAGGTTCTCAGCAACGCTCATCTGGGGAAACAGCGTGAGCTCCTGAGGCACATAGGCGATGTTTCGATAAAGGGAGGGCTCTTCGGCGGGATCGCGACCATCGATCCTGATGGTTCCCCGCGAGGGGTGCTCCGCGCCGGTGAGAATCTTGACCAGGGTCGATTTGCCGGCCCCGTTTTCGCCGGCCAGGATATGAGTGCGCCCGAGCTCGACCTTGAGATCGACACCGTTGAGCGCAGTCACGCCAGGGAAGTCCCTGCCCAGTCCGGTGGTTTCAAGATAGGCCATGGACCAAGTCTTTCACGATGGACGAATAAGGCGCGGGCCAAGGAACCCGCGCCTGTCTACTCTTTGCACGAGAGGCTCAGCCGCCCACATTCTGCTTGGTCAGGAAGGCGTTGCCGGTGTCGATGAAATCGGGAACGGGCGCGCCGGTCGCCTTCGCCCACAGCATCATCACCGACCAGTAACCCTGGAGTTCGGGCTGAGATGCCGAGGAGCTTTCCGCCACGCCAGTGCGGATCATGTCGAGCATTTCCGGCAGGTTATCGAGGCCGACAAGCGTGACCTTGCCCTGCTTGCCAGCCTCGACGATGGCCTGGCCGATGCCGATCGGCCCTGCGGCATCGGAGGCAACCCAGCCCTTGAGATCCGGATGCGCCTGCATGATGGCGGCGGCCTGCTGCTGAGCGGTCTGAATGCTGTCGTTGTCGATCCCCTCGGCCACAACCTTGATGCCTGGATGTTCGGCAAACACCTTGCGATGGCAGTCGGCCCGGATCGCATGATTGGGCGCCGTCGGCACGCCCATCATGATGGCGACTTCGCCCTTGCCGCCGAGAAGTTCGACGAGACGGCGCGAAGCGATCTTGGCCTGCTCACAGAAATCCGATCCGATATGGGTGATCGACATGCCCTCGGGCGGCACGGAATCGAACAGGACGAGCGGGATCTTCTGGCTCTGGGCTTCTTCCAGCGAAGCGCGATTGCCCGAGGGATCCAGAAGATCGATCGCCAAGCCATCGGGATGGGTGGCGAGCGCACTGTCCAGGATCTGGTTCTGCTGCACGACATCCGCGGACTGGGGAGCGGAATAGACGATTTCGACATTGGCGCCCGTCTGGGCCTTCAGTGCCGCCGCAGCCTGCTGGGCACCCTGATTTACCTTATCGAACCAGGGATGGACGACCTTTGGCACGATGACAAAGCGGTAGCTGTCTTTCTTGACGGTACCGGGCGCGCTTTGGGCCAGGGCTGCAGCGGGCAGCGCAAAAGCGGCACATGCGATCAGCGTCGCGAGCTTATTCATGAAGTCCTCCCTCTATGGTCGACAGGCAGAACAAATCCGCCCGCGGCGTGCCGTCTGACTGCAGTCAGTTCCAGCCGCCTTCACCACTCGATACACATGTATTTTCATTTTTACAAGAGTTGTGGGAAGCGCGTCGACAGAGGTTACCCGCGGAGCCTCAGCTGCCTCACAGCAGGAAAGCCAGGGTTCTTGAGCTCAGGATCTGGGGAAGGATCGCCCCACATCGGCGGCATTCGCCTCCCCAGACGCGCTGACGTGCATAGGGGCGAGCGCGAAGCGGCAAACGGTTTGCAGATCTTCGATGGCGCGGATCCAACCCGGCGGCCAGTCCCGCGGCAAGCGCCCCTGCTCTTCCGAACAAGGCGCATCATTGCCCGAGGCTGCCGGCCTCGCGGATCGTGAAGGGCCGGATTTCCGGCACGCTTCCTCTTCGGTTCAATGTCTGATCGGCGTCGTGTTCATGAAGGCCAACGTGTCCTCGAACGACCGAATGCCCGCATCGGAGCCAAGGCCCGTCGCCACCAGTGCCGCCGATGCCTGGGCAAAGTTCAAGGCTGTCTTCAGATCCATCTTGCGATGCAGGCCGGTGATGAAACCAGCGTCGAACGCATCGCCGCACCCGGTCGTGTCCACCACCTCGATCTGGAAGGCCGGCTGGCGAACGATCTCGCCGTGAGCGTCCATGAAGCACACGCCATCGCCGCCCAGCGTGAATACGCAGTGTTTCACGCCGCGATCGAGGAAGAACCGGCCCGCACTCTCGATATCGGACGTGCCGGAAATCTGCCGCGCTTCCTCGATGGAGGGCATGAAGTAGTCGATATGGGGAAACAGGGGCGCGATAAGATCGAGCGTGCCGTCATTGGCGCCGAGCAGGTCGAACGTTGTCGTACGCCCGCGCGCTTTTGCCTCGGCCAGCAATTTGCGGCTCGGCTCGCCGTCGAGCTTGGCCAGCAATCCGGTACCACCCAGGTGAATGATCGGCGGAGCCAGCACCGTATCGAGAGCGCTCTCGGCAACCTCGAAATGATCGGAGGCCCCTCGCGCATGGAGCGCCGGTCGGTCGCCATTGCGCCGAATATTCAAAATGGTCGCCGATGTCGGCACGCCTGTGAGGCGCTGCATCTGAGCCGTATCGACGCCGAAGCGCTGAAGTGTCGCAAGAACGAAATCTGCTTTCTCGTCATCGCCGACGGCACCGACGGCGAGGCAATTCAGCCCAAGCTTTGCAAGGTCCACCACCGTGCCACCGGCGGTACCCGCAACGGTCAGCCTGATTTCGTCGATGAACTCCACATTGCCGCCAGCCGGAATGGCATCAACCGGCCGCCCGAGCACGTCGAGGATATAAAGCCCGATGACCGATACATCATGAGACATGGAAACCTCTTGGAATAAGACACAAGATTGGCTGGCGCCGGTCATGGCGCCGCAGGCGTCTGCTAGCCGCGATTGCGCAAGGCGAAAATGGTTCCTGCGATCAGGATGAAAATGCCGACGATGGCCAGCTGCAGCGTGCTTGGAATACCCACGAAGATCAGAACGTTGCTGACCAGCGTTATCAGGAGCACGCCGAGCAGCGTCCCGATCACCGATCCGGAGCCGCCCGTGATGCGGGCGCCGCCCAGAACGACGGCCGCGATGATCTCAAGCTCCATGCCGGCAAGATCGAACGGATTGGCGAGGCGGTTGCTCGAGACGTGGATCACACCCGCAATGCCGGCGAGCAACCCGGCATAGGCAAACACGAACACCCGCACGCGAAACAGATTGATGCCCAGGCGCTCGGCAATCGCAGAATTGCCGCCGATGGCGAAGATGGCGCGGCCCATCAGCGTGCGCTCCAGGATGTACCAGGTGACGATAGCGGCAACGGCCAGAACCAGAACCGTCGCCGGCAACACGGACACAACGCCATTCGAGGCGCGATGGGTGAACAGCGAGGCCTTGCCGAACGCATCCATGGCGGACGGGATGTTCATGAACAGGGCGGTCCCGATGAATGTCAGCAGGAAACTGCGGATGACATATTGGGTGCCGATCGTGACGATCAGCGACGGCGCCTGGAGTTTTTGAACGAGCACTCCGTTTACGATTCCGAAGGCTGCACCGCCGAGGGCCGCAAGGATCACGATGAGCGTCATCGGCATGCCCGGGAACCAGGTCGTGACGACCATGGTCAGGACATACATCACGAAGGCGGCAATCGCCGTGAACGATACGTCGATGCCCCCGGACGCCAGCACGACCAGCACCCCCATCGCGAACAGCCCGCGCACCACCGACGCGCGCAGGATGTCGACGATATTGCTCATCTGGAGGAAGTCGGGATTGGCGGCGATCACGACCAGGCAGGTCGCAACGGTCAGCAGCAAGGTGAAGAGTTCGGGCCGGCGCCCCATCAAGTCCCACCAGCGGAGCAAGAAGCCGCGGCGCTGGGGATCGGCAGCGGTCGTGGATGCAATCTCGGTCATTGCGCGATCTCCGCCGACGTGCCGGCCATGGATTGATAGATCGCGTCTTCGGTCAGCCCTTCGGCCTTGTGCGCGGCCACGATGCAGCCTTGGCGCATGACGAGAATGCGATCACAATTCTGCAGAAGCTCCGGCAAGTCATCGCTGATGATGATGACCCCCATGCCGTCATCGGCCAGGCACTGGATGATCCGGAAGATCGTGTCCTTCGATCCCACATCCACGCCGACGGTCGGCCCGTGCAGGATGAGGAGCTTGGGGTTGATGGTAAGCCACCGCCCGATGAGCACCCTTTGCTGGTTGCCGCCGGAAAGGGACTGAACCGGAACCGTCACGTCAGGCGCGACGATCTGCAGGTCGGCAACGCTGGCTTGCGCGGTGCGGCGAGCACCACGGGAACTGATAATGCCGAGCGCGTTGCGCAGACGGTCCAGGATCGGCAGCGTTATGTTGTCCTGGATCGACTTTTCAAGAAACAGGCCCTCGGTAAGCCGGTCTTCGGGAACATAGCCAATGCCGTGTTGTATGGCCTGTAGCGCCGATTGGGGCGTGACCGTCTTGCCGGCGAGGCGTATCTTGCCGCTCAACGCCGGCTTTACGCCGGCCAGCGCCAGAGCCAGCTCGTTGCGGCCGGAATCCAGCAGCCCCGTGACGCCCAATATCTCGCCCTTTCTCACGCTCAGCGAGATATTTCGAAAAGCCCGGCCATCATCGAGAGTCTCGACCTCGAGCAGGACATCGCCGAGCTTTGGGTCGGTTCGATAGCGTGTCTCGCCGATCTCGCGGCCCGTCATCCACCGGCTGAATTCAGCCTTGCTGTGATCGGCGACGTCGAGTTCGGCGACCTTCAGCCCGTCACGCATGATGATTGCGCGGCCTCCGAGCAGTTTGCACTCGTCGAGCTTATGCGTGACGAACAAGACCGCGACACCTTTGGTGCGCAGCCGCTCGACGACGCCAAGCAGGTTTTCGACTTCCTGCCGGGTTAGCGATGTCGTTGGCTCGTCCATGATGACCAGGCGTGCTTCGGACGCGACAGCGCGGGCGATGGCGATCAACTGGCGCGTCGCGAGCGGCAGCGTATCCGTGCGACGCGTGAGAAAATCAGCGTTGGTCGGAAGATGCACCTCCGCCAAGGCCCGGCGCGCGGTTTCATGGAGCGCCGTGACGTTCAGCCTGCGGGCCAGACGCCCCGACGCCTCGACGAGTTGCTCGGTAAACGCGACGTTCTCGGCAACCGACAGATTGGGGAGGAGCGACAGGTCCTGATAGACCGTCTCGATGCCGGCCCGCAGCGCCCCGATCGCGTCCAGATCGCCGGCCCTGCTTCCGGTCGGCCGGCCATCGATCAGGATTTGCCCCTCATCGGCAAGCTGAGCGCCGGAAAGGATCTTGATCAGCGTGCTCTTGCCGCAGCCATTCTCCCCCATCAGGTGATAGATCTGCCCCGCCTCGATCGTCAGGCTGACATCCTTCAGCGCCATGACGCCGCCGAAGGATTTCCTGACGTTTCTGACCTCGAGAAACGGCGGCAAAGGGGGCGGCGCAGGATCGGTCGCGTGCATGGCAAATTCCCATAGCGTTTTGCGATTGGGCGGCGGCACCAAGAATCGCAAAGACGCGTCGAAACAAGGAGATAGAGCAAATAAGCGTTCACGCTTGAACGCGCTCTGTTCCAGAACTCCCGGCGCGTCCTCCGGTGCGGCATCGATGCCCGTCGGAAGACGCGTCGGCGAGCGATGCTCGTTGTCAGAACGGGAACTTCTTGTAGTTCGACTTGTCGACATCAACCCAGGCTTGGCCCTGCATGATGATGCCCTTGCCGGGCCCCTTGATGACGGTCATCTTTTCGTAGCCCGGCACGCCGAGATTGATCCCGTCCTTGATCTCCTCACCCTTCAGGACCATCTCGGAGACCTTGTTCATGACGTAGCCGGCATCCTTGGGATCCCAGAAGAAGATCTGATTGACGGCGCCGCTTTCCAGATAAGGTCCGGTATCCTTGGGAAGGCCGAGGCCATAGACGCAGACCTTGCCCTGAAGGCCGGCTTCTTCCACGGCCCGGCCGATACCGATCACGTCAATGGCAGAAGAACCCTGGAACCCCTTGATGTCCGGATATTTGCGCAGGATCTCCTTGGCCTTTTCATAAGCGCGATTGGCGTCGTTGAAGGATTCGTTCTTGGCGGCAACCAGTTCCATGCCCGGATATTTCTTGGCGTTTTCGGCGCCGGCATCGACCCACTGGTTATGCGTCAAACTGCCCAGCGAGCCAACGAACGACGTCCATTTGCCCGACTTACCCATGCAGGCGGAGAGCTTTTCGTTGATACGCGCACCGAAGGCCTTGTTGTCGAAAGCTTCGATGTCGACATCGGTGTTCTTCAGGCTGTCACCCTCATGGGTGATGACCTTGATCCCGCGCTGAGAAGCTCGGCGAAGGACGCCTTCGAGTGCGGAGGGGTCCATCGGAACGATCGCGATCGCCGACACTTTCTTGGCGACGAGATCTTCGATGATGCGGGCCTGCTGAGCCGCATCCGCTTTGGCGGGGCCGATCTGGCTGGCGCTCAAGCCGGGGTTGTCCTTGCCGAAGGCATCCACGCCTTCGTTCATGCGGATGAACCAGTTTTCGCCCGTGACCTTGACCACGGTCACGATGGATGGCTTGTCCTGGGCGAACGAAGCCCCGGCCATCAATATGCCTGCCAGCATCGTACAAGCCGCCAGCTTGGTAATCTTGCTCATAGTTTCCTCCATTTAAGCAAAATCGTCTTTTAAGATCGGCACTGCCGGTCCTGTTGGATCTTCACGGTGCCGAGCGGATCGCGAACCGGGCTATCGTCGCTTCGGCGTGAACCAGACGCCCAGATGCACCCGTGAGAAGGCCAGGAGGGCGAGCAGCAGGACGCCCCAGGCAAGGTCTCGGAAAAAATTCGAAATGTTCATGAAGTTGAACAGGCTGGAGAGAATCTGCAGCGCCGTCGCAGCCAGCAGCACGCAGATCACCTTGCCATATCCGCCTTCGGGCTTAACGCCGGCCAGAACGGCAATCAGAATGGCGATCAACACATAAGAGCCGCCATAGTCCCATTTCACCGAGGAATTGCGGGCCGCGATAATGATCCCGGCCACGGAAGACAGCACGCCGCAGAGGGTATAGGTAACCAGCAGCATGCGCTTTTCATTGATACCCCCATAACGCGCCGCCTTGGAATTACTTCCCAGCAACATCAATTTCATGCCGAACGGCGTGTATTTCAAAAGAAAAGCCAGTCCGGCTGCTATTGCCAGAAACAACGCAAAGCACACGGGAACGCCGAGTACCGGCATGTTGCCGAAGTCATCCAGTGGCTCGATGAAGCCCATGGTGATCGCGGAGCCGTTCGTCAGGAACACCGCAATGCCGGTGAACAGCAGCTGTGTTCCCAATGTCGCGATCAGGGGCGTCAGCCGCGCATAGGCGATCACGCTTCCGTTTACCAGGCCGCCGATCAGGCCCACGAGAAGCGCTAGGCCGGTGAAACCCCAGAAAAACAGGGTCGGTGCGTCGTCGGCCACGATGAAATGGCTCGTCACCTGAAAGGCGGCGATGCCGGCAAGATTCGCCAGGGCGATGCCCGACAGATCGATGCCGCCATTGCCCGAGATCATGGCCAGCATGACGCCCAGCGCCAGAAGGCCGAGTTCGGGAACCTGCGACGCCATGGATTGCAGATTGTAGCTGTCGATGAAACTGGAGCCAGCCAATAGAGCTCCGGCCGCGAGAACCGCGGCATTGATCAACAGCAGAAAAGGCGCCTGCCGGTTCAGGCTATAGGACGACACGTTTTCCTCCGGTTTGCGAAGAGTACAGCCCCCGATCGTGTTCTCCGTTGACCACGCTTTCGGCGAGGACCTTTGAGATGTCGGCGTAGTGGCCCGGCCGGCTCAGATCCGTGACCGTGATGTCGCCCCTGCCCGCCCAATGATCCGCGATGGCATCGAGCAGGGGCCTGCCTGCGCCATCCGCGCCAAGCGCAATCGTCATTGATGGCTCCCTCCCGAGGCAAGCCGGGTGCCCGACGGCCACGGCTCTTGTCTGTTTTGCAGTTCTTGACATTTGTCGATCCTTCTTTGACAATTGTCAATATCGACGCTCGGATTTGGATCCGATGACGTCGATGTGCCCCGCCGGCCAGGCGGCGAGCGCATATGAGGAGAGGAAGCGTGGATCTCTTGCTTGAGGTGGAAGGGCTCAAAAAGTCCTTCGGCGGCGTTGCTGCCTTGCGAAATGGCGCCTTCAAGCTCCATGCGGGGTCCGTCCATGCCCTGTGCGGCGGCAACGGCGCGGGCAAGTCCACCTTCCTGAAGATCCTGATGGGGCTGCATCGCAGAGACGCCGGCGTGATCTGCCGCCGCGGCAAGGCCGTGGAATTCTCCACTCCGGCCGAAGCGCTGGCTTCCGGCATTGCCATCATCGAACAGGAACTCAGCCCGGTTCCCCACATGACGGCGGCCGAGAACATTTTCCTCGGGCGCGAACCGTCTGCACGCTTCGGCGGCATCGATTTCCGAAAGATGAACCGGGAAGCCCAGGCGCTGTTCGATCAGCTCGGCTTCAATATCCGTGCCAGCCAATACATGATGAATCTCTCCGTGGCGCAGATGCAGCTCGTAGAGATCGCCAAGGCGCTGAGCCACGACGCCGAGGTCATCTTCATGGACGAGCCGACCTCCGCCATCGGCGAGAAGGAAGCCCAGCACCTGTTCTCGGCCATCGAGCGGCTTAAGGCCGTGGGCAAAGGCGTCGTCTATGTCTCCCACCGGCTGTCGGAAATCTTCCAGATCGCCGATTCCTATACCGTCTTCCGGGACGGCAGTTATGTGGGCAGCGGGGGCTTGGCCGATATCACCCGGCCCGAGCTGATCCGCATGATCGTCGGCCGGGAACTCGGGGAGGAATATGTCAAGACCAACCGTCCCGCCGAGACGATCAGCTTCGAGGTCAGCGGTCTCACCGCTCCCGGCAAGATCGAGGACATTTCATTTTCGGTGCGCCGGGGTGAGATCTTCGGCATCTACGGCCTCATGGGATCGGGTCGTACCCAGATCTTCGACTGCCTGTTTGGCCTGGACAGGCCGACAGCCGGCAGTATTACCCTGGACGGCGAGAAGCTGGCCATTTCTCGTCCCGCTGACGCCATGCGCGCGGGTATCGCGCTCGTCACCGAGGACCGCAAGCTCACCGGCCTCAATCTTTCCGATAGCGTGCGCAACAACATCTGCTTGGCGAGCCTGCCGGAGTTGAGCCCGGGTTTCATCATGCAGCACCGGCGGGAACGGGCGGCCTCGGCCGACATGATCGCGCGGTTCGGTATCAAGGCAGCGCGCGATACCATGCCGGTTTCCGGCCTGTCCGGTGGCAACCAGCAAAAAGTCGTGCTCGGCAAGTGGTTCCTGCGCCAGCCCAGGCTTCTCCTGCTGGATGAGCCGACGCGCGGCGTCGATGTCGGCGCCAAGCGCGAGATCTACCGCATCATCTGCGATTTCGCGGCGGCCGGCGGCACGGTCGTGATGATCTCATCCGAAATAGACGAAGTGCTCGGCATGTCCGACCGCATCCTGGTGATGCGGCAGGGTCGGTCAGCCGGGATCCATCGGCGCGAAGAAACCGACGCGCAGTCGCTCGTGCATCTGTCCACCTGAGATCGACGTCCCGGTGTATCGGCCGGCACAAGAAGGAAATCCACGTGTCCGCTAACCAGAATCCTTCGACCAGCATCTGGCCCGGCAAGGAACATCGTCGGCTGATCGTCCAGGAATATGGCATCTTCATTGCCTTCTTGTTGCTGGCCTTGATCCTGTCGTTCTCCAACCAGTACTTCCTGACCGCGGGCAACATTTCCAACGTGCTGTTGCAGACCGCCATTAACGGCGTCCTGGCTGTTGGCATGACTTTCGTCATCCTGACGCGGGGGATCGATCTGTCGGTCGGCTCGGTAGCGGCGCTCACCGGCATCGTCGCCGCCAGTTTCGCGACCACGTCGGCAACAGCGGGCCTGCCGGGCGCGCCTTACCCGTTCTACCTCGCCTTGGCGGTGGGTCTTCTGGTCGGCCTTGCCTGTGGTGCGGTTTCCGGTGTCATCGTTTCGCGTTTCGCGGTTCCGGCCTTCGTGGCCACGCTCGGCATGCTCTCGGCGGCGCGCGGCCTGACACTCATTTATGGCGGAGGCCGGCCCGTGCCCGCTCTCACGCCCGAATTCCGCTGGATCGGCACCGGCAGCCTGTTCGGCATTCCTGCACCCGTCATCCTGCTTGCTGTTGCGTTTGCCCTGTCCTGGTGGGTCCTGAACCGCACGCGCTTCGGCCGCTATATCTATGCGGTGGGCGGCAACCCGCATGCCGCCAAGACCTCGGGCATCAACGTTGCCCGCATCCGTTTCAGCGTCTACGTCATCTCCGGCGGACTTTCGGGCCTGGCGGGCATGATGCTGGCGGCCCGCACCGGCTCCG
The DNA here is from genome assembly GCF_017813775.1 of Labrys sp. LIt4. NCBI lineage: Bacteria > Pseudomonadati > Pseudomonadota > Alphaproteobacteria > Hyphomicrobiales > Xanthobacteraceae > Labrys > Labrys sp. LIt4. Next base: position 51,096 of record NZ_JAGIPY010000023.1, on the reverse strand, counting down.
CCCTGCCCCAGGCCGGCATCGCCTACGAGCTCGATGCCATCGCGGCCGTGGTGATCGGCGGCACCAGCCTGTCCGGTGGCGTCGGTCGTATCACCGGCACGCTGATCGGCGCCCTGATCATCGGCGTGATGAACAACGGCCTCGATCTGATGGGCATCCAATCCTACTACCAGCAGGTTCTCAAGGGTGCCCTGATTGTCGGTGCCGTGATGCTGGACCAGAAGAGAAACCAGGGCGAGTAAGCCCCGTGCCATCCGGACGCTCGCGCCCGCGATCCAGAACCGCGTGCCGTCAAGGCTGCGGCATTTTTTCGGAGGAGAACGACCATGAGGAAACTGCTTTTCGCCCTGGCCGCGGCCACGGCATTGCTGGTGACGCCAGCCCAGGCGCAGGACAAGAAAATCAAGATCGGCGCGGCCCCCTACGGCCTCAACGCCGAGTTCATGCAGATCTGGACGGCGGCGCTGAAGGAGCATCCCGCCGTCAAGAGCGGAGAGGTGGAACTGACCGTGTTCGACGGGCGCTACGATGCGCTCGTGCAGCAGGAACAGTTCAACACGATGATCACGCAGAAATTCGACGCGATCATCTTCGTGCCCATCGACATCGAGGCCGGCGCCACCGCCGTCCAGGCCGCGCATGATGCCGGCATTCCCGTCGTCGGCTCGAACACGCGCGTCCACTCCGACCTGTTGTCGTCCTATATCGGCTCCGACGACACGATCTCCGGCTATCTGGAAGCCAAGAGCGTGCTCGACAAGATCGGCTGCAAGGGCAATGTCGTCATCATCGAGGGCCCGATCGGGCAGTCGGCACAGATCTCCCGCCTCGAAGGCAACAAGAAGGCCTTGGCGGAATGCCCGAATGTAAAGGTTATTGAAGACCAGACCGCCAACTGGTCACGCGCCGAGGCGCAGACCCTGATGGAAAACTGGCTGACGGCACATCCCGGCCAGATCAACGGCGTCATCGGCCAGAATGACGAGATGGCGCTCGGCGCGATCGAGGCCATCAAGGCGGCCAAGCTGAACGTCAAGGATTTCGCGATTGCCGGCATCGACGGCGTCACCGACGCGCTCCATGCGGTCAAGCAGGGCACGATGACCTCGATCCTGCAGGATGCCCGCGCCCAGGCGCAGGGAGCCCTGGACCTTGCCATCTTCCAGGCCAGGAAGGGCAACTACAAGCCGCAATCCGATATCTGGGCCCAGTATCCCAGCATGCCGTTCAACAATGGCACCGCCAAGGAATACAACGTGCCGTGGACGCCCGTCACCGCCGACAATGTCGACAAGCTGCTCGCCGCTCGCAGCAAGTGATTCTTACGCGGGGCATCGCCTCGCCCCGCGCCTTCCGCCGACAGGACCCATCGACATGACCGATATCGCGCCTCAAATCGACCTGACCTTTCCGCTCTCCGGCAAGGTCGCCCTCGTCACCGGAGCCGCCTCCGGCATCGGTGCGGCCATTGCAGCGGCTTTCGCCGCCAAGGGAGCCCGGGTCGCCGTTCTCGACATCAACGCCGAACTCGCCGCCGCGCAGGCGGCCAAGCTTGGGAATGGTGCACGAGCATTCGTGTGCAATGTCACCGATCCTGAATCCGTCAATGCCGCGATCACGGGTACGAAGGCTGCGTTTGGTGGCATCGACGTCGCGGTCAACAGCGCCGGGGTCGTGTTCCTGGCTCCGGCCGAAGATCTGTCGCTGGACCACTGGACCAGGACGATCGACATCAATCTCAAAGGCAGCTTCCTGGTCACGCAGGCTGTCGGCCGGGAAATGATCGGTGCCGGCAAGGGCGGCAGGATCATCAATCTCGCTTCGCAGGCGGGCACTGTCGCCATCGAGGAGCATGTGGCCTATTGCGCCTCGAAATTCGGCGTGATCGGCATGTCCAAGACCTTTGCGGCCGAGTGGGGCAAATACGGCATCACCGTCAACACGCTTTCCCCCACCATCGTGCTCACCGAACTGGGCAAGAAGGCCTGGGCGGGAGAGAAGGGCGATGCCGCCCGAAAACGCATTCCCGCCGGTCGGTTCGCCTTTCCCGAGGAAATCGCGGCTGCGGCCGTTTTCCTCGCTTCCGCCGGTGCGGATATGATCAATGGCGCCGACTTGCTGATCGATGGCGGCTACACGATCCTTTGAGCCGAAGCGCTCCAGGAACCCATAGGAGAAATCATGCAGCGGTTCGTCAACAATCCCGACGAAGTCGTCGAGGACACGGTAAAAGGGTTCGTCAAGGCCCATTCCGATATTGTTCGCCTCGCCGACAATCCCCGTGTCATCGCCGCCAGGAATGCGCCTCGTGCTGGCAAGGTAGGCGTCGTCACGGGCGGCGGCTCCGGCCATGAGCCGGCTTTCATTGGCTATACCGGCGAGAACATGCTCGATGCCGTCGCTGTCGGAGAACTGTTTTCCTCCCCCACGGCCAAGAGTTTCTACGATGCCATCCGTGAGGCCGATGGCGGAAAGGGCGTAGTCTGCCTTTACGGCAATTATGCCGGCGACAACATGAACGTGAAGATGGCGATCAAGCTCGCCGCAAAGGACGGCATCGAAGTGGCGACCGTGGTTGCCAACGACGATGTCTGCTCGGCGTCCCGCGACGAGCGCGAAAAACGCCGGGGCGTCGCTGGCGAGATCTTCATGTGGAAGGTTGGCGGCGCCAAGGCGGCAAAGGGCGCCTCGCTCGAGACCGTTCGCGCGACTGCGCAAAGGGCGATCGACAATTGCCGTTCGATCGGCGTGGGCCTCGGTCCCTGTACCCTGCCGGCTGTCGGCCATCCGAATTTCGAGATCGCACCGGGCACGATGGAGGTCGGCATTGGCCATCACGGCGAGCCGGGCGTCCGCGTGGAGCCGCTGAAATCCGCGGCCGAGATCGCTCGCGACATGTGCACGATCGTTCTCGACGACCACGATCTTCCCGAGGGCACCGAAGTCGCCGTGCTGGTTTCCGGCCTCGGTGCGACACCGCTCAATGAACTCTACATCCTGAACGATACGATCGAATCCGAGATCGTCAAACGCGGCCTGAAAATCCATCGCACCTATATCGGCAATTACTTCACCTCGCTGGAAATGATCGGCGCAACCCTGACGGTCATGGCTCTTGACGACGAACTGAAGGAACTGCTCGATACGGACGTGCGCTGCGCTGCAATCTTGTAAAGAGAACGCCTCATGCAAACCCTGAACAATGCGGAAGCCGGCGACATCGTTCTGGCCATGGCAGAACGCATTATCGAAAATCGGGCCTATCTCAGCGAAATCGACGGCAAGATTGGCGACGGCGATCACGGCGTCAACATGGCGAAAGGTTTCAACCTGGCTGCCGAGCGGCTCAAGGGCAAGAACGCCTCCCTTTCAGGCTCGCTCGACACGCTGGGCACCGTCCTGATGACCGAAATCGGCGGTTCGATGGGACCGCTCTATGGCGTGATGTTTACGGAATTCGCCGAAAAGATCGAGGGTGTCGAGGCCATCGACGCCGCCGCCTTCAGCCGCATGCTGCATGCGGGCCTCGAAGGCATTCAATCCATCGGGTCCGCCAAAGTAGGCGACAAGACGCTTCTGGACACATTCGTTCCGGCCCTTGCCGCGTTCGATGATGCAAACGCTGCCGGCAGATCCTTTGCCGAAGCCCTGGATGCGCTTGTCGAAGCAGCAGAAAAGGGGCGCGATTCCACCATAGATTTGGTGGCCAGGATCGGACGCGCCAGCCGTCTGGGCGAACGGTCCCGCGGCGTCCTGGACGCCGGGGCAACCTCCTGCGCCATCATTCTCAAAGAATTGTCACTCGGCGCCCGCGAGCAACTGCAATAAGAGACGGCCGATTTGCGCAACATGGCGGCCCCCCTTTATGCTTGGAAGGTTGGGCCGCTTTTTGTTTTGAATCTTCGCAAAACGAGACAAAGGCATTGTCCTGCAAGCCTTCCCGACCGACGCAGGAGCAATGGCAAACAAGATGGCGCTGAGTAAAAAAAACGCCATGACCAAGCCTGGTCAGGCGGAATTGGCCGATGTCATACCGCTGCGATATGCCGACGATCCCTATGTGTGGGCCTGCTGGCTTTATTACGAGGACGGACGCACACAGGGCGATATCGCCGAGATAATGGGAATCTCGCGCGCAACGGTCAACAGCTACCTTGCCGAAGCGCGCAGCCGCGGCATCGTCAGCATTTCCATCGAGCCTGCGCGGCTGAGCTCCCTGGTCGTCGCGCAGGAGCTGAAACAGCATTTCGGATTGACCGACTGTCTCGTCGTGCCCGACGATGACGGATCGCGAACCTTGATCGACCGCCTGGGAGCCGCCGGCGCGCAAGCCGTTGCAAAGCTGCTGAAATCCGGCGACACGGTGGCCGTCGCATGGGGGCGCACAGTCCTGTCCATCGCCGAAAACCTGCATGTCTCCAATCTGCAGGACGTGACGGTCGTCCAGGCCACCGGCGGCACCCGAGCCGGTTTCGCCTATACGCCGGAGCTGTGCGCGGCGGCGCTCGCCAAAGCCACGAATGCCCAACTCATCAACATCACCGCGCCGGCTATCGTGTCGAATGCGCAGGTCAAATCGGCTTTCTTGGACGAGCCGGTCATTGCCGAGCAATTTCAAGCACTGACCCGTGCCAACAAGGCACTTTTCGGCATTTCGTCCCTTCGGCCGAATTCGACGATCCATACCAGCGGATTCTTCGAGGACGTCTCGATCCAGGACTATCTGGCCAGAAATGCAGTCGGCGTGATTGCAGGCCGTTTCATCGACGCCCATGGCCACCCCGTTTCCGGACCTCTGGACGACAGGACCATCGGCATTTCACTCGATCGGCTGCGCGATAGCAACATGCGCATTGCGGTTGCCGGCGGTTTCGACAAGGTGCCGGCCATTCTGGCGGCGCTGAGAGGCGGCTATGTCAGCGTGTTGATCACCGATGCGGCGACCGGACGCGGCATCCTCCATGCCGACGGGGTGGCGCAGATCCACAGCAAGCCTGCCCAACGCTTGCGGCAGGAACCTTCGGCTGTCCCGCCCAGCCATAACCGCACCCATATCAAGAAATTTCTCAACAACCCCGATGACGTTGTCGATGAAATGCTTGACGGGGTCATCAAGGCGCATGCTGCTCATGTCGCGCCGATCAACGGCTCGAAGCGTGCACTGGTTGCGCGCCATGGCCCGCGTGCGGGCAAGGTCGGCCTGGTCATCGGCGGCGGTTCCGGCCACGAACCCTGCTTTCTCGGTTACGTCGGCAAGGGGCTGGCCGACGCGGTGGCGATCGGCAACGTCTTCTCCTCGCCTCCCCCTGTTCCGATCCTCGAATGCGCAAAGGCTGCCTCGGGCGGAGCGGGTGTCCTTTTCGTCTACGGCAACTATGTCGGCGATGTCATGAACTTTGAAATGGCGGCCGAGCTGGCGCAGGAGGCGAACATACCCACTCGTACGGTGCTGACGACTGACGATATCTCCTCCTCACCGGTCGAGGATCGCGACGGACGGCGCGGCGTGGCGGGCAATTTCTTTGTCTTCAAGATCGCCGGCGCCGCCTGCGATCGCGGGCTGTCGCTCGAGGAATGCGAGGCCATTGCGCGCAAGGCCAACAGGCGCACCTATACGATGGGGGTCGCGCTGGAACCATGTTCCCTGCCGCAAACCCGCCGGCACAACTTCGAGATCGGTCCTGACGAGATGGAAATCGGCATGGGCATTCATGGCGAGCGGGGCGTCATTCGCGAGAAGATGATGCAAGCCGACGAAATCGTCGACCGCATCATGGACAGGGTCTTTTCCGAAATGACTGCCGGCCCGGGAGACCAGGTGGCGGTGCTGGTCAATTCGTTCGGTTCGACCCCCCTGATGGAACTCTACATCCTGTTCAAGCGCGTGGAAGAGCGCCTCAGCGCCAAGCGGATCAGCATCGCGGCGAACTGGGTCGGCCATTACTGCACGTCGCTCGACATGAACGGTGCATCCATATCCATCCTGCACCTGGATCAGGAACTCTCCGATCTCCTGTCGCACCCTTGCGATACCGCCTTTCTTCGGGTCACCGCAAAAGGGGCGCCTCCTGCAGGATCGCTACCTGCGGTCCAATGAGAATTCCACGCTGTTCGGGAGATCAATGCAATGCCGGAAACCGCAGCGCGCCGCCTCAGCTGGATGTTCCAGCTGATTGCTCTATCGATAAAGGCGGAGAAGGAATATCTGTCCGACCTCGACGGCGCGATCGGCGACGCCGATCACGGCATCAGCATGGCCTTGGGGTTTTCGGCCGTCAACGGCGCGCTCGCGAGACTCGATCTTGATCAGGCCACGCCCTCCGAGGTCTTCGCGGCAGCGGCCTCCGCCTTTCTCGACGCCGTCGGCGCATCCACCGGCCCCCTTTATGCAACCGGTTTTCAAAACGCATCCAAGGCCTTGAAAAGCCAACTGACCCTCGACCTGCCGGAACAGGTCGCCATCGTCGAAGCCATTACCAAGGGTATCCAGCTGCGTGGCAAAGGGCAGCGCGGGGACAAGACGATGCTCGACACATGGATTCCGGCAATGGAGGTCGCCGTTCACGCCAAGGCAAACGGCCTGACCATCGGGCAGATGTGGCGCCATATCGTGGAGGCCGGCGCAGAAGGCGCGCAATCAACGAGGTCCATGGTCGCGACCCGCGGCCGCGCCGCCCGGCTTGGAGAACGGTCCCTGGGCCATATGGATCCCGGCGCAGCGTCCGCCCTGATCATTCTGCGGGCGATGCAGGAAGCCTTTGCTGAAAGGGACTAGCCTCCTGAGGCGCCGTGGAAACGGCATCGAAGCCAACAAAGGGCAAGAAGACCATGAGCCCCTGCGGACCCTCTGGATCCTTCGGCGAGCCCTCGGGAAAGCTCCGATTATCGGTCTCGGCAGCACTTGCGCCGGAATATGATCGACTGCGGCCGCGGACGACCGCCGGGACATCTCGGAGGCCGTCTTGCTTCCAAGCCGCATATGTGTCGGCCGCGATGTCGTGCGTTTTCCGATTACTGCCGGAAAACCCAGTTCAGGACATGTCGGAAGATCCCATTCTCAGCCGCGCGCAGCCTGGCAGCGACCTTTGGTCCCGTCATCGTACCACGATAATGGCAGTCGCACAGCAGACGATGGGCCAGCCCCTGGCTGAGCTCGAAATAATTGCAAGCATCGCCGAATGTGTCGCCGGCCAGGCCGTCGGCACGCAGGACCCGGTCATCATAGGCGAGAGCGACGGGACCTTGGTCAACGCGCAAGGTGCCTCGCGCCACTTTCGAATAGGTTTCAATACGCAGGAAGGGCACAAGCGGAGCGTCATGCCTGTCCAGGAGCAAGGCCCAGCGCTCCCGTCGTTCGGCGCGCGTCAGCGCTTTGCGCTCGGCCTGAAGCGGTACGATGTCGGCCTTGAGCCGGAGTTCGTCCAGACTTTGGTGCAGCATGGAAACCTCCATTGGCTTGGTGATGGCGCAAGCAGCGATGCTGAGCGCCGGGACCGTCGAGGGGAAGCGCTCGGCGACTTCCGCTACTCCTCGACCCTGTTGCCATGCCCGCCGTTATGGCTCGGGCATGGGACGCCACTCGACGCGCCGGCGTCGTTCAGTTCGGAATGCTTCGGGCGTCCGAACACCACTGTAGACCCTTTGTTCCTCGTCTCTGCTCAGCAGCATTGAAATTTCTGGGCCGAGACCCAGGAGAAAACGCCAGTGGCGGGAACAGGCGCTGACGCCATTTGTTGGACCCATACATCCGACCGACTTGCCCGCCGGCGGTTGCTCTCAGTCGGCGGGTATTTTCCTGCTCAGGATAGCTCTGTGGGCAGGGAAGGTCTCCAATCGTGCATGCAGACCCATGACCAGCGAAGAAACGAGGTTCTCTGGAGATGAATGCGGAGAACATGAACGAGCGACCACTCGAGGCCAAGGCGGTCACGGCAGTGATCGAGGAACTCGAAAGACAGGCTGCCGAAAACCCGTCGAAGCTGAAGGTTCGGCGAGATGGCGACACGACCATCGTCGATGGTGAAGTCGACGTGGATGCGGTCGTCATGGTGGTCGTGGGGTCCATGGCAGGCGGTCCCTGAAGCCAGCCGAATGGTGACGAAATGGACCAGCGGCCGGCGCTCATAAGATTAGCAGCACGGCCGCGCTGGATCTGACGGGTACCGGCGAATACTAGATTCCGGTTCTCCGTCCACAGGGAGAACCCGCCCCACATGAGTGACGCCGAGGGCCTCTACCCCAACTCCCAACATTGAGGCGAATGGCGCTCACGCTCCATTCGCCTTCGCTTCAAAATCAGCCGTCGAACTTGACGAGGTCCTTGAAGATAAGCCGACCCCAGATATTGCCATGGCCCTGCACAAGCAATCCGCCTTCGGCAAGCCTGCCGAGTTGAATGGGTGCGAAGCCGAGCTTGTCCGCCAGCGCGCCGATCTCGGCAGCCGCGCCGTCATCGTCGCTCGCCAGAAACACGACTCGCCGGCCGCCATGCGAGGCTGGATCCTCCGCCAGAATGGGGGCGGCCAGATGATTGAAGCCCTTGACCAGCTTCGCGCCGGCGAAGGCGTCGGCGACGATCCTCGCGGAAGGCTGTCCGCCCAGCTCCTCGTCAGGCACGCCATAGGCGTTGGTCACATCGACGATGATCTTGCCCTCCCAGCTGGGCAGCGCCTTCGCCACATTCGGGTGCGACTGGAAGCGCACCGCCAGGAAGACGACATCCGCCTTTACAGCCTCGGCGAGCGTCTTGGGAATGACTCCGGGCCCGATCGCTGCCGCAGCGGATGCGAAGCTTTCCGGATCGCGGGTGGTAGCCACGGCTACTTCGATGCCCTTGCGGGCGAATGCCTTGGCCAGTGCCTGGCCAACTTCGCCGAAACCGATGATCGCGTAGGTCATGTCTGTTCTCCTTCGATCAAGGTCAGAGTTGCGCCAGGCCGCCGTCGACCGCGACTTCGCTCGCCGTCATGAAGCTGCTGTCCGAGGATGCGAGGAAGGCGGCCACGGCACCGATCTCGGCGGGGTCGGCCATGCGCTGGAGCGGGGTCATCGAGGCGAATACCGCCTGGCCTTCCTCTCCCAGTGCTTCCTTGGCGAGTTCGGTCGCCGTCGCCCCGGGCGAGAGCACGTTCACCCGGATGCCGGTACCCTTCAGGTCCTCGGCCCAGGTCCGGGCGAGATTGCGCACCGCGGCTTTGCTCGCGCTGTAGGCGGTGAAACCGGGCGCCCCGGTTGTGCCGGCGCTCGAACCAGTGAGGATGATCGAACCGCCCGGCCCCATGAGCGGCAGCGCCTTCTGCACCGTGAAGATCGTGCCCTTCACATTGGTGTCGAAAGTTTCGTCAATATGCTCGGCAGTGATCGCGCCGAGCGGAAGCGGACTTCCAGCTCCGGCATTGGCGAAGACGATATCGAGAGTTCCGCGCTCGGCCTTCACCGCGGCGTAGAGCCGGTCGAGATCAGCCTCGTTGGAGACCGAACCCTTTATTGCGCGGGCACTGGGGCCGAGGCTGGCAAGGGCCGTGTCGAGCGCATCCTGCCGCCGGCCGAAGATGAAGACGAAGGCCCCCTCATCGAGGAAGCGCTTTGCCGCGGCGAGGCCGATGCCGGTCGCACCCCCCGTGATGACTGCAACCTTACCGTCGAGCTTTCTCATGACTGTTCCTCAAATACGATGTCTGATCGTGCGGGGCATGCCCCGGAGGATTGGGAGATGGGTCCGCAAGCGCCGGCCGTTGAGTGCGGAAATCCGCACATCCGTGGTGCGAAATCGATCCAGTGAGTAAGCGCGAAAAACGAACATCGGTGCTGGAAAGGTGCCTTGCATGGCGCAAGAATGCACCATGATCGATTGGGACGACGTCCGTTACTTTCTTGCTGTCGCCCGCAGCGGTTCGGTGCGTGCCGCCGCGACGCGGCTTGGCGTGAATCATTCGACCGTGTTGCGACGCGTTGCCCAGCTCGAGGGGCAGCTTGACGCTCGGATGTTCGAAAAGCTGCCCTCCGGCTACCGGCTTACGGCTGCCGGCGAAGAAGTCCTCGAACTGGCCGATCAGATGGAAGCGTCATCCCATTTGCTGGAGACGCGGGTGTTCGGGCGTGACCAAACGGTGCGTGGGCGCCTGAGGGTCACTCTGGCTCCGAACCTTGCCGCACACTTGCTGATGCCCGACTTTGCCGTATTCGCGCGTCGTCATCCGGATATCGAGATGGAGATCCTGTCGTCCGGCGAACTGGCCAATCTCACCAATCGGGAGGCCGATGTCGCGATCCGCGTCGTCTACGATCGCCAGACGCTTCCGCCCAATCTCCACGGCCTTAAGGGACCGGACATTTTCGGCGGCGTCTACATTTCCCGCGATCTTCTAACCGAATGGCGTGAAGATACGCTTGATTCGCTTCGGTGGATCGTAATCAGCATGCACGGCATCTCGAGCTGGGCCAGCGCAGGTGACATTCAGACTGCCGAGATTTTGTTTAGGGTCACCGATGGCGAGGGGCAGCTTGCCGCAGTCCGGCAGGGGCTGGGGATCACGACCCTGCCGTGCTTCATCGGAGATGCCGATCCGCAGCTTGTGAGAGTACCTGGTACGGCGCTGCATCAATACGGGACCATCTGGCTTCTCACGCAGGGGGAGACGCGCAAGACGAAGCGCGTCCGGCTGTTCACGGAATTCATGTCCCGCAGGCTGGCTGATTACCAAGCCCTTCTCGCGGGCGTGTCCCGGTCTTGAGACGCAGCGCACGCAGTAACTGCCCGCTCGCGACCGCGGCCTGGGGCAAAGCGGTCGGACGAGAGCCTCCAGCGGCAGCCGTTGCCCTATCGCTGAACGAACGGCGGGTTTGCGGGGTAAGCCGGTCGAGCCCGAACGACCGGAACGGGACGCAAAGCAAACCAGCTAAGCCCATGGTCTGCGCGGAACGGTGTTCTGTCGGTGTGGCGACGATGTCTCTTTTGTAAGCCATGGCATCTAATCGCTCACGCACCCACCCGCGGGTTTTTTGCTTGAGATCGTTCTTCGCTCGCTAGGAGATTGCCGATCGGTTCGCCGTCGCGCCCATCGGAGCGCAACAGCGAATGCGCCCGGGCGTTCAGGCGTTGATGCGGGGACTGAGCAGATCCTTGAGGCCGATGTTCTGGAACATCTCACGCCGCATGCGGTCGCCGATGCGGAACACCTCCTCGGCGCCGTCCTGCGACGGATCGATGAAGACGCGGTAGGGACGCTTGCCGAAGGGCGCGTTGACGATGTCGGCGATCGCGGTCGCGACGGCACCGGCATCGGCATCGGCCGGCTCCAGAGCCGCAAGGCCTTGCAGCGCCTTGTCGGCGACACCGGCATAGGGTCCCTGCGCATAGGCATCTGCCACCCCTTTGTCGTCCGGGCTGCCCGAATGGGCGAAGTGATTGGTGCCCTTGGTGAAAGCGCCGGGAACGACGATGGAGGTTTCGATGCCCCAGCGGGCCACCTCGCTGGCATAGGAGACCGCAAGCGAATCCATTGCGGCCTTCGCCGCGAAATAGGGCGCCAGGAACGGCGGCGTGCCGCCGCGTGCCGAGGAAGAGGAAACCCAGACCAGCAGTCCGCGGCCCTGCTTGCGCAGCTGTGGCAGGATCGCGCGGTTCACGCGCTGAGTGGACAGCACGTTGATGTCATAGAGCTGGGCATATTGTTCGGGTGTGAAGGCCTCCGCCGGGCCGAACACCATATGCCCGGCATTGTGAACGATGACGTCGAGCCTGCCGTTCTCGGCGATCACCGTCTCGACACCGGCCTTGACCGAGGCGTCGTTGCTGACATCGAGTTCGACGGTCCGCAGATCGACGCCATGTTCCTTGGTATAGGCGGCGACGGAGGCGACCTGCGGTGCGTTGCGCCCCGCGGTCTCGCGCATCGAAGCGTAGACGGTGTGCCCTGCCTTGGCGAGGACTTGGGCGGACAGGAGGCCGAAGCCCGAGGACGCGCCCGTGACGAGAATGACTTCCTTCATGGTTCTTTCCTTTGAGAAACCGTAGGACCTGCCGAGTGGTCGCCGCTCAGCACATGCCGCCATTGGCGCGGAGCGTCTGACCGTTGACCCAGCCACCCTCTGGCCCGGCCAGGAACGAAACGAGGCGAGCGATGTCCTCGGGCTGGCCGAGCCGTTCCAGCGGATTCATCTTCGCCATGTGGTCGATCAGCTCAGGGCTCTTGCCGTGCAGGAACAGCTCGGTGGCGACAGGCCCGGGAGCGACCGCGTTCACAGTCACGTTGCGGCCGCGCATCTCCTGAGTCAGCACCTGGGTCATCGCTTCGACCGCTGCCTTGGTGGCGACGTAGATGCCGTATGTCGGCAACCGCATCCCGATGACGCTCGTCGATATATTGATGATGCGGCCGCCATCGCGGACTGTCTTGGCCGCCTCGCGGCAGACATTGAATGTGCCTTTCACATTCACCGCCATGCTCCGGTCGAACATCTCGTCGTCAAACTCCGCGATCTTCGCCTGGAGCATGACACCGGCTGAATTCACGACGACATCCACGCCGCCAAAGGCTTTCTGCGCCGCATCGAACATGGCGATCACTTCGGCGGGATGAGCGACGTCCGCCTGCACGGCGATGGCCTCGCCGCCATTCGCGATGATCTTTTCGACCACGCTCTCGGCTGAACCGGCGCTACCGGCGTAATTCACGACGACTTTGAACCCGTCGCAGGCGAGATGGCGGGCGATTTCAGCCCCGATGCCGCGCGACGCTCCTGTGACGATGGCAACCCGGTCTGACGTGTTCATGTCTTGCTCCTTGTTTTTCGGCGCCGCGCTGGCTGGCGGCGAGGAGCAAGTTAGGCTGGTTACGACAGAAAAAATAATGCATAGATATCACATTAAGAATGACTAAAAGTATGTCTTATGACATTTGACAGTAGACTTCTCAGTGGGGTCGGTGTTCTCCTGGCCGTGGTCGAGGCCGGCAGCTTTGCGCGTGCCGGCGAAGCCATGGGACTGACACAACCGGCGGTCAGCCGTGCAGTCGCCCGCCTGGAGGAGCGGGTCGGCATCCGCATCTTCAACCGCACGGCGCGTGCGATCTCGCTGACCGATGAAGGCCGTCGCTTCTACGAGGCGGTGGCGCCGCATCTGGCCAGCATCGAAGACGCGGCGGTGGCGGCTGGAGGGGCCAAGGCGGCGGTACGCGGGCGACTCAGGGTCAACACAGACGGTACTTTCGGCCATTATGTGCTGGCGCCACGAATAGGCGAGTTCCTTGACCGCTACCCCGAGCTTTCCGTCGAATTGAGCGTGCGGGACAGAATGGGCGATCTCGTCGCCGATGGCTTCGACGTCGCGATCCGCTTCGGTGAACCGGAACCCTCTTCGTTGAAGGCCCGATTGCTCCTTGAGACGCGGGTTCTGACCTGCGCTTCAGCGGACTACGTCGCTCGACATGGTGAACCCCGGCATCCGGAGGATCTCGCAACCGGGCATCAATGCGTGCTGATCCGCGATCCTGCGACTGGACGGCCGTTTGAATGGGAGTTCCAGCGCGGCAAGGAGGTTGTTCCGCTCACGGCCGCGGGCCGCCTGATGGTCAACGACACGGGTTCGCTGCTTGGCGCCTGTCTGGGCGGTGCCGGTATTGCCCAATTGCTGGAACTCTATGCGAGGGATCTGGTCAGCCAGAAAAAAGTCGTTCTGCTCCTGCCGGACTGGGCGGAGGAGACCTTCCCGCTCTACGCCTATCACCACGCTTCCAATCTTGTATCGGCCAAGGTCAGGGCTTTCCTCGATTTCGTCGGCGAACTCACGGGCTGATCTCAAATCCGCTGCGGCAGCGGCCGCTTCTCCAGCGAGGGTCAACGATCTCATTCTTGCGTCCCGGATATCGCCGTCGACGTGTTTCGCCGGCAGATGAGCGAAATTCGGAGACGGCACTCTGGCCGGCCGCACGCCGGTCTCCTCAAGGGGCACCCACGAGCAGGAAAGTGGTCGAACGACTTTACGAAGCCAATTTCCCCGCCTTGAGCCTGAGAACGACGACAACCCCTTCCGGAGACCAATTATAGGTGATTGTGCCGCCGAGTTGGCCGGACACGCTCCGATGGACGAGTTTACTGCCATATCCGCCATTGCCGTCGGGTGGCTGGACAGGCGGTCCGCCCCGTTCGGTCCATACGAGCTCGACATGCTCTTCGTCGGCGGAGCCGGAAACATCGAGTATTCCGGTATCGACCGAGAGCGCGCCATATTTCAGCGAGTTCGTCGCAAGTTCGTGGAAAACCAGCGACAAAGCGGTAGCCGAGGCTTCGCCGACGCCCATGCGAGGCACGGCCACGCGAATACGGCTTTTGAACGCACCCAGATCTTCATAAGGGGAGAGCAAAACCGAGAGGAGGTCTCCCAACAAAGCCGCACGCCCCTGGTTGCCTGGAAGCGGACGAACAAGATCGTGCGCTCGTCCAAGAGCCGTCAGCCGCGCTGTCAGTTCCTCGGCCATTTCCCTGGCGGTGGTTGTGGAGTGGGAGGTGATATTGGTCAGGCCAGTCGCAATGGCCAAGAGATTCTTCACCCGATGACTCATCTCACCGGCTAGGAGTTCGTGGCCTTCTTCTGCTTGTTTGCGTCCGGTGACGTCCAAAAATATCCCGAACATCTGCCCCTCATGGAGCGCGGTGTCGTCGCCCAAGCCGCGCGCCGATATCCACCGAATTTCCTGCTCCACCAGAATGCGAAAGTCGATTTCATAGGATCCGACGATTCCCCGTGTCGCCGTAAAGGCAGCGCGCACCCGGTCCCTGTCGGCGGGGTGAATGCAAGCCGATAGATCCTCGAATTTTACCTCTCCGCTTTTTACCAGCCCCCAGAGTTTATAGGCTTGTTCGTCCATCGCAAACCCGTCGTCGATGACGTTCCACGACCACAGGGCAACCCCCGCTGCATGAATGGCGCGACGAAGGTTCTCTGGTTTCCAAAGCGGATGCAGTGGGTTGCTAAAAGGCATCGAACATCCCCCTCGTCGAGGCTAACCCCTTGCTCTCACATCGAAAGCTTGGAGTTGTGTGTATTCTCACCATCCTTCCGGCGGAAGGACGTCAACCCGGTAATGCCGGGTCCGGTTACAGACATCCAAGGTTTATTGCTTGGAAATTACATTATCTGCATGGACGTTAAGTGAACACCTGAGAATGCAAGTTTTAGCGATGCTGTGGTTCGCGATGGAACATAGGCAATAATTGCACCGGACAAAGATGAATCCCGGAACGGGTAATCACTTGAACAAAGTGCAGTTTCTTCAAATCGTGTTTTCTCTATGAATATTTTCTTTGAGGCGTGTTCTTTGCCAAAAAGCCTATCTGCTCCTCTGGAAAAAGCTCCAGCGTGAGCAAGGCCAAAAGGCCATAAGTACGATTCTATGAGGCCGCGTTCCACGAGCGCCGTGACGAGCTTGCAAGGCGAAACACGGCGCCCGTTCCTCGGTGGCCTTCAGGCCCGGCGAGCTTTCCGGTTGGCATATCGGCGGTCGCGCTCAGCCTTGCGGGCTGCTTCGTCCTGAAGGACACGGGCGATGCGGTTCTTGGCGGCCAACTCGCGCTCCTCGGCCTCCGCCCTCGCGGCCGCCACAATCATGGCCTCGCGTGCGGCCATCTCGGCCTCGACTCGGGCTTGTTCGGCAAGCTTTACCTGTTCGCGCTCGGCACGGCGAAATTCCCGTGCTTCGGCGAATGCAATTCGTTCCGCCTGCCTGGCCTCTCTGCCGGGTTCGGCAGCCTCCTTGGCGGCACGATAGGCCTGAAGCAGAGCTGCTTTGGCGCTGACAGCCTTGCCACGGCGGTCCGAAAGTTCATCGTCTCTGATGTTTCTCAAATTTCCATTCCAGTTGTGCAGCAATTCCGACCCACGTCATGGTTTTTTGGCTCGTTTCGACGCGGGCTTGACTGCCAGCGTAACGCCGTCCTGCACCAGTCGGGCGAGACGAGCCTCGCGCAGCCTTGAGGTTTTTTCGTCGCGTGCGACCACGATCGAGTTCAGTTCTTCGAAGGCGCGTTTACGCGCGAAGGACTGAGACTGCGTCTTTCCGAAAGCGATCTCGGCCTGCTGACGCGGTTTGCTGTAGCTCTCGGTCATGACTTTCCTCGTAAAGGGCGCTCAGCGGGTGAGCTGCAACAAAAAAGGTCAGGCAAATTGCCTGACCTCGCTCGGTCTCATGCTTTCGGCAGTGCCAGTACATCCGTGGTCAAGGGAAAGCAGATCCCGGATTTATCAGGCTGCCTGCAGGTTGCAGGCCGACATCTTGCCCGACTTGTTGTCGCGCTCGAGGTCATAGGCCAGCTTCTGGCCTTCGACGATTTGGCGCATGCCGGCGCGTTCGACGGCCGAGATGTGGACGAATGCGTCCGGGCCACCATCATCAGGCTGAATGAAACCGAAGCCCTTGGTGGAATTGAACCATTTAACTGTGCCAGTGGTCACGAAGAACCCTTTCTTAGCAAGATAGACGACCGCAGCGCGCAAGCACTGCAGATGATGATAACGATGCTTTAAAGGGAGGTTCGCTCAAAACGCGGTTGCCAAATCGCGCGGTAACCAAAGCTCGGCAAGAAAAGATCGATAATCTTTGATATAGGTTTTGTATCGTGCCGTCAATTTTTATTTTCAGAACTTGGTACAGGGATTGTGAGTCGCCTGGCTGGCAGGCATAAAACTGACGTTACGCCGCACTTCGGGCAAAAATAATTTCGAAGCAATAGGTGCTTTACTGCGCCGTCCCTTGCGCGACCAAATGGCGATCTCACCGCGCATTACCGCCCACAGAGGGGCGGACAATACTGTACGGCCAGAGAGACGGTCGTCGGCAGGCATCAGCGGCTTGCGCGGCGGCGAATTAACTCCAGCTTGTCGGCGAGGTCTTCGACCGAAATCGGTTTGGCGATCACGCCGAGCGAGGGCAGCGGGTACTCGGCCGCGAGCCCGACCTGGCCGGTGACGAAGATGCTGGGAATACCGCGCTCGTGCAGCCAGGCGGCAGCGTTGGGGCCCGTACGTCCGTCGGCAAGATCGATATCGACCAAGGCGGCGTCCATCTCGAACGCATCGAAGCTCGATACCAAGTCGGCGAAGCTGCCGACCGAGCCGGCAAAGACAAATCCGAGGTCCTCGATCATGGTTTCGACATGGAACACAATCAGCGGATTGTCTTCCAGATAGAAGATACGAAGTTGTGGTGACTGCGCGCCCATCGTCCTAAACTGTTTTCTGACCTCGACGTTTCAGCAAACGCGAGAAAAAGGTCCGGCCGCGATGCAACGCAGCCCTCGCGGATCAAAAATGATCTGAGGCGGAGAGCCGAACAGGCCTCGCAAAGCCGAGCGGATGAAGCGCATCCCGTAGCCGGGCTTTGACGGCTCGGCGGCTGTTGGCCCCCCGCTTTCGGTCCACCTTAAGGTCAAGATCGAATTGCTTTCGGACGATAACGCCCACTCCAGGCGGACCCTGCCATCCGAACGCGATAATGCGCCATATTTGAGCGCGTTTGTCGCAAGCTCGTGAAAGCACAACGCAAGGGTCATGCCTGCATCTCGCTTGATCTTGATGGGCGGCCCGGCGAATGTAATGCGGTCGTCTCCGTCATTGCGATAGGGCGAGCAGGTCCGTTCAACAATCTCGGTGAGGTCGGCCGCTTCGCCGCCTGCCTCGAATACGACGGAATGAACCTTCGACAATGCAACGAGCCTACCGGAAAAATCCTTCGTCATTTGGTCGAACGACGTCGCGCTGCGACGCGTCATTTCAAAGATCGCGGTCACGCTCGCGAGAATGTTCTTCACCCGGTGATTAAGTTCGCGGCGGAGCTCAACCTCACGCTCGATGTGATCCCTGACCTCGCGCTGCCGGAGCCTGGCCAGCAGTGCCGATTGTATGCCGCTCATCAATTCCAGCGTCGCCACGGGGCGTTGGTAAAAGATCTGCCGTGAACCTGACCATTTGGCGTTGAGTTCCGCGCGGATGCGCGCATGCGGGGCTGCCTTGTCGAGAAGCACGATGATCGGCATCTCGGACCAACTCGGCTGGTCGGCGACATGCGCCGCGATGATGCCGAGTGCCGCCGGACTTAAGGCTTCATGCGTGACGACAACGACGCCCGGTTCCTCAGCGAGTTGTTTGGCGACCTCTCGCGGGCCTTCGGCCCGCCGGACGATCACATCGTGCTGCTTGAGTAGCGTCTCAAGATACTCGGCATCCCGCCGATATGGCGCAAGGATCAGCACCCAATCGAGAGAGGAGTCGGCGCCCAACACGGCGGCCTCACGCCTCCGGAAGCGGGTTATAGGGGACCACCATGACGCCGGAGCTTTGGATGAACAACTCGCGCACGTCGAGATCGTGCGGGCCGTGCCGCTTCTTCACGACCGTGATGCTGCGCCGCAGGCGCCCATCATGCTCCATGATCCGCAGCAGGAGCACGGTGTCCCCCAGGAAGCTCACATCGACATCGATGCCGACGCCCTGCCCCAGCAAGCCATGCTGGGCGACGATCAGGATTGTCAGCACGCCAGCGCGGGCCAGGTATTTGAGCAATGATTGGATATCGCGCACCGCCTTGTCGCGATGCGGGAGCGAGTTGAGATAACCAGTGAAGCTGTCGATCACGACGACCCGCACATTTTCACCGCGCACCGCTTGTTGGACGATCTGCCCGAATTCGCCCGGGGAGATCTCGTTAGGATTGAAGTCGCTGATGATGAGTTGGCCGTCTTCGTGGAACTGGCGCAGATCCATGCCCAGCCCTTCGGAGCGCCGGAAAAAAGTCTCGATCCGCTCCTCGAACAGAAACAGGGCGACGCTTTCCCCGCGTTTGAGCGCAGCGGTCGCGTAAAGGGACGCCATGGTCGACTTGCCAGTGCCAGCCTGCCCGATGACGAGGGTCGTCGTGCCGGATTCCTGCCCTCCGCCGAACATTGCATCAAGTTCGTCGACGCCTGATTTGATCAATTGCGGCTTGACGGTCTGGGCAGCTGCGCCCGGTAGGATCCGTGGGAACACGACCACGCCTTCGCCCTCGCGGATCGCCATGTCGTGATACCCGTCGGCAACAGGCACGCCGCGCATCTTGCTCACTTCGACGCGGCGCCGGATCGCGCCATATTCTTCCAGCGACTTGTTCAGGCAGATCACGCCATGCGCGATGCCTTCAACCTCTTCGCCCGAATGTTGGGCATCGGGAACCTGCGTATCGAGCAGGAGCGCCACCACGTTGCGCTTGGCGAGAAATGCCTTGAAGGCGATCAACTCGCGACGAAAACGCGGCGTGTCCCCCGTGATCAGCCGGATCTCGAGGAGGGAATCATAAACGAGCCGGCTCGGCTTGTGTTCCTCGATGGCGGTCTCGATCGCCTTGCGGGTCTCGTCGAGGCGAAGCTCGGCCGTTTGAAAGATCGTCTGGTCGGTGGCGCCGTTGACCGCATCGGAGGCCGACAACTCCTCTACGCGAATCCCATCCAGCGTCCAGCCGTGCGACAAGGCGATTGCTTCGAGTTCGGCCTTCGTCTGCGACAAGCTGACATAGATGCAGCGGTCGCCTGCTGCCACGCCGGCGCGCAAGAATTGAAGCGCCAGGGTGGTCTTTCCCGATCCTGGCGCGCCTTGAAGAATATACAAATTGGAGGCTGGAAGGCCGCCGCGCAGAACCTCGTCAAGGCCGCCAGCGCCGGTGCTCACCAAGGCCTGCATCTTGCGCTCAGCCATATCATTTCCCAATGAACCCAACGAACCTAAGCCTGGTGCAAGTTTGAACGTTTGGTTGGAAGAATCGTTCCGCAGCTGCTTCGGCATCACGTGGGCATCTGGCCGACATTCGTGAGCGTTACGCTCTTGTTCAGCAGCCATTGCTGCGTGCCGTTCCGTTCGTCCACCCGAGAACGATCGCGCATGGATGCCATTTGCGGCCGGCTTGATCCTGACCGCTGTTTTGCAAGATCGGCGGCCATTTCCGTTTGTGGCACCGCGAGACAGGAAAACCGCCGATGGCGATTTTCTTGCCCGCTTTGAGATGCGCCACGGAAGATCCTCAACGAACGGTGTACGAGAAATCCACCGCGCCGCCGCGACGCGGCCTCAGAAAATTTATATTTAATATATAGAAATAGTAGTCTATTGTGACTCATTCTTCCGGCGACACCTCGGCGCCGCACTGTAATCGAGATAAGGCACGATGCGCTACAGGCTGAGTTTGCTCGACAAAAGCCCCCTTTCTCCCGGTGACAAAGCCGCCGACGCCCTCAGGCGAACCCTGGTCCTGGCCCGGGAAGCGGAGCGGCTCGGCTATCATCGCTTCTGGGTCGCCGAGCACCACAATGCCCCTGAACTTGCCAGTTCCGCTCCCGAAGTTCTGATCGCCTTCCTGCTGGCCAACACCGCACGCATTCGCATCGGCTCGGGCGGTGTGATGCTGCAGCACTACAGCGCCTACAAGGTCGCGGAGGTCTTCAATCTCCTCGCCTCGCTGGCGCCCGGACGGATCGATCTCGGCATCGGCAAGGCGCCGGGCGGGCTGCCGCTGGCGACGCGCGCGCTGCAGGGCGCCTACGATCCCGCCCGCAAGCCGGGCTTTGCCGAGCAGCTCGAGGATCTCGGCCGCTTCCTGGAGGGACCGGTCGCGGCCGGCGACACGCTAACCGGATTGAGCGCGACCCCGCACCCGCCGGTGGCGCCCGAACGCTTCCTGCTGGGCGCCAGCGTGGAAAGCGCTGGGCTCGCCGCCACCCGGGGTTGGCAGTTCGTGTTCGCCCGCCACCTCAATGGCGACGATGCGCTGCTAGCCGATGCCGTGGCCGCCTATCGCAGCGGGACCGGGCGACCACCCCTGGTGGCCGTGGCCGCCATCGTCGCCGACAGCGCCGCAGAGGCCGCACGCCAGGCCGCCGGCCTGCAGCTCTTCAAGGTGCACGTCCCCGGCGCACAGAGCGTCACAGTCGGCAGCGAGGCGCAGGCCGAGGATTATGCGCGCCAGGCGGGTGCAGCCGACTATCGCATCGAACCGAAGGCGCCGAGCGTTCTCGCCGGCACGGCGGCTGACGTGGTGGCGGCGCTCGACCGGCTGCATGAGCGCCACGGCATCGAGGAGTTCATCGTCGAGCCGGCCGTGAAGGGCGATGCACGGCTCACTTTGGTCGAGCAGCTCGCACGGGAACACGATGCCGCCGTGCGGCGGCCTCCGGTCACGCAGCAGCCGGCGCTGCGCCAAGTCATTCGCGCCTGACCGTTCATCCATTTGAGGAGAGAGATTTGAGCAGGAAACGCATTCCCTTCGGTGTGATGCTGCAAGGCCCGGGCGGCCATATGAACGCCTGGAAGCATCCGAGCGTGCCGGCCGACGCCAGCATCAATTTCGAGCATTATGTCCGCACCGCACGCCAGGCCGAAAAGGCCGGCATCGCCTTCGTCTTCATTGCCGACGGCCTCTACATCAACGAGGTCTCCATTCCGCATTTCCTCAACCGGTTCGAGCCGATCGCCCTGCTTTCGGCCCTGGCCGCCTCGACCGCAAGCATTGGGTTGGTCGGCACGCTCTCGACCTCCTATTCCGATCCCTTCACCGTGGCCCGGCAGTTCGGCTCGATCGACGTGATCAGCGGCGGCCGCGCCGGCTGGAATGCGGTGACCTCGCCGCTGGAAGGCTCGGCCCGCAACTACAATCGCGACAAACATCCCGACCATGCCCTGCGCTACGAAATCGCCGGCGAGCACATCGAGGTGGTCAAGGGGCTGTGGGACAGCTGGGACGACGACGCCTTCCCGCGCAATCGCGAGACCGGCCAATATGCCGATTTCACCAAGATGCACCGGCTCGACTTCAAGGGCCGCTTCCATGCCGCCGAGGGGCCGCTCAACCTCGGCCGCTCGCCGCAGGGCCAGCCCGTGCTGTTCCAGGCCGGCGCTTCGGATGACGGCATCAAGCTGGCCGGCCGCCATGCCGATGCGGTGTTCGCCGGTTCCGAATCCTTCGAAGACAATCGCGAATTGTCGCGCAAGCTCAAGCAGAGCGCGCTGGCCCATGGCCGTTCGGCCGAGCACCTGAAGGTGTTTCCGGGGGTTGCCCCGATCGTGGGATCGACGCAGGAGGAGGCCGAGCGCAAATATCAGGAAATCCGCGCCCTGGTGACGGATCACGAGGCGCTGCTCTATCTCGGCCGCTTCTTCGACCATCACGACTTCACCGCCTACCCCCTCGACGAACCCTTTCCGGATCTCGGCGACATCGGCGCCAACAATTTCCGCGCCCATACCGACCGCATCAAGCGCGTGGCGCGTGAAAAGAAGCTCACTTTGCGCGAGATCGCGCTCGATGTCGCGACGCCGCGCACCAGTTTCATCGGCACGCCGGAGGCGATCGCCGACGAGCTGGTCCGTTGGGTGGAGGGAGGCGCTGCCGATGGCTTCGTGCTCGGCTTCCATGTGCTGACGGCCGGCCTCGATGATTTCGAGGCGCATGTCCTGCCGATCCTGGAGGCGCGCGGCCATCACCGCCCGGCGCAGTTCGGTACCACGCTCCGGGACCATCTCGGCCTGCCCTATCGCGAGAGCCGCTATGCGGTGCCGAGGGCCGATACCGGCGAGGAGGCGGCCTGATGACGGCGCAGTTTCCCCTGCCCTCGGCCGCCGCGGCCGAGATCGCGCTGCAGGGCGACGAGTTCATCGCCCTGCGCCGCAAGCTGCACACTCAGCCCGAACTCGCCTACAGGGAAGAAAAGACCAGTGCCCTCGTCGCCGGCTATCTGGAGGGCTGGGGCTACGAGGTGGCGCGCAATGTCGGGGGCACCGGCGTGGTCGGCACGCTCAGAAGCGGCAGGGGTGGGCGAGCCGTCGGCATCCGGGCCGACATGGATGCCCTGCCGATCACCGAGGCCACGGGCCTGCCCTATGCCAGCACGGTGCCGGGAGTGATGCATGCCTGCGGGCATGACGGCCACACCGCGATCCTGCTGGCGGCGGCCAAGCACCTGGCTGAGACGCGGGCTTTTTCCGGCACGCTCAGGGTGATCTTCCAGCCGGCCGAGGAGAATGGCGGCGGCGCCCGCGCGATGATCAAGGATGGACTGTTCGAGCGTTTCCCGGTCGACGCCGTGTTCGGGCTGCACAATTGGCCCGGCGTGCCCGCCGGCGAATTCGGCTTCCTCACCGGGCCGGCCATGGCCTCGGTGGACCTTGCCGTCATCCGCATCATCGGCCAGGGCGGTCATGGCGCCAAGCCCCAGCAGGCGGTCGATCCGGTGGTGGCCTCGGCTTCGCTGGTGCTGGCGCTGCAGACGGTGGTTTCACGCAATGTCGACCCGCTCGAGGCGGTTGTCGTCACCGTCGGCTCGATCCATGGCGGCATCGCGCCGAATGTCATCCCCGACAGCGTCGAGCTGCAGCTGACCATCCGCACCTTCAATGACGAGGTGCGCGAAAGCGTGCGCCAACGCATCATCGAGCTCGCGCAAAGCCAGGCCACCGCCTTCGGCGCCCGCGCCGAGGTCCATTATCCGCGCGGCTATCCCGTGCTCGTCAACCATGCCGGCGAGACCGAGTTCGCCCGGCAGGTCGCGGCCCGCCATTTCGGGGAAGAGCGCATCCGCCAGCGCTTCCGGCCGATCACCGCGAGCGAGGATTTCGCTTATCTGCTCCAGGAGAGGCCGGGCAGCTATCTCTTCATCGGCAATGGCGACAGCGCCGACCTGCACAACCCCCGCTACGACTTCAACGATGCCATTCTGGTCGACGCGGCGCGCTATTGGGTCGCGCTGGTCCAGGACTATCTCTCCGATAACAGTGAGCCGGCAAAATGACAGACGTCTTCTTCTATACCACGCCGCTGGACGATAAGGCCCGTCCCCTGATCGAGGCGCTGACCTTCGAATATCAGTCGCGCTACGGCAATTATTGGGGCGAACCGGGCTCGGCGGAAATGAGCCGCTATCCCGCCGAACTCTTCGCCCCGCCCCATGGCAATTTCGTGCTCCTGCTGCGCGACGGCGTCGCCATCGCCGGCGGCGCCTTCAAGCGCTATGACGAGCGCACGGCGGAATTCAAGCGCGTGTGGACCCATGTCGACCTGCGCCGCCAGGGCCTCGCTCGCAAGGTACTGGTCGAACTCGAAGCGCAGGCCGCCCGCCAGGGCTATAGCCGCATCTATCTCACCACCGGCTTTCGCCAGCCGGAGGCCGCGGGCCTCTACCTTTCCACCGGCTACACCGCCCTGTTCGACGTCACCAAGGATCCGGAGACCTATGGCTCGCTGCCCTTCGAGAAGGACATCTCCCATCTCGCCACCGCGGCCGAACCGGTGACAGGCGATGTGCCGCTGGCGGACGACAGGCTGGTCGCACTCAGCGCCGTCCGAGCCGCGCGCCAGGCCACGCCGGATCGTGGGCAGGCGGGACGAAAGGCGGGCTGACGGGTATCATCAGTACAGCCTCTTTTCGCCATTTAATCTACTTTTTCTATGGACTAAGTGAATCAAAACAAGGGAAGGGCGAGATGGCCTCCACCACGGATTTCGACGGTGTCCTTGCAGGGCCCCAGATCGCTGGCCCTCAGGCGAGCGGCGCGTCTGACTATTCGCGCTACCGCGTAGTGCCGGCCCGGCATCCCTGGCGTGCCGTCGGCACGTTGGTGGCCGTCCTCGTCCTTGGTGTCACGCTCTATTCGATCCTGACCAATCCGAAATGGGGCTGGGGCGTCTTCGCGCAATATTTCGTCTCCGAGCCCGTCCTGGTCGGGCTCGCCCGTACGGTGCTTCTCACCGTGCTGGCTTCCTTTTTCGGCTTCCTGCTCGGGGGTACGCTCGCCTTTGCACGCGTCTCCAAATCGCCGCTGCTCGCCGGGATCTCCTGGGGCTATATCTGGCTCCTGCGCTCGGTGCCGCTGATCGTGCTGCTGCTGATCCTCAACAATCTCGGCTATCTCTACGCCACGCTGGATATCGGCGTCCCCTTCACCGGAATCCTATACGCCCAGTATAATCTGGTGGAGGTCCTCAGTCCGTTCGCGGTGGCGCTGATCGGCCTCAGCCTGAACCAGGCGGCCTTTTCCGCCGAGATCATCCGGGGCGGCATCCTGTCGGTCGACCAGGGCCAGCACGAGGCGGCCGCCGCCCTCGGCCTGTCGCGGCGCCGGCATGCCCTCGGCATCGTGCTGCCCCAGGCGATGCGCGCCATCCTGCCGAGTGGCTTCAACGAGATCATCGGCTTGGCCAAGTCGACCTCCATGGTCTATGTCCTGGCGCTGCCGGAGCTGTTCTACACCGTGCAGGTGATCTACCGGCGCAATCTCGAGGTCATCCCGCTGCTGATGGTGGCCACGGTCTGGTACCTCATCATCATGAGCGTGCTCTCGCTCATCCAGCTGAGGATCGAGCGGCATTATGCCAGGGGCGCCCTGCGCACCGCCCCAGCGTCCCTGCTGGGCCGCCTGACCGGCCGTGACAATCGCCGCCAAAATAAGGCGACCGCGATCTCCCAGCCGGCCGCGCCAGCCATTCGCAAGCCGCTGGTTTCGGCGTTGCGTCCGGCCCGCCAGGAAGGACTGATCGAGATCCACGGCCTGTCGAAGCGCTATGGCAGCCACACCGTCCTGGACGATGTCAATCTCACCATCCGGCCCGGCGAAGTCACGGCCATTCTCGGCCCCTCAGGCGCGGGCAAGTCGACCTTGCTGCGCGCGATCAATCATCTGGAGCGCGCCAATGAGGGCTTCATCGCCATCGACGGCGAACTGATCGGCTATGAGCGCCGCGGCGCCGTGCTCTACGAGCTGAAGGAGAGCGCCATCCGGCGGCGGCGGTCCTCGATCGGCATGGTGTTCCAGAACTTCAACCTGTTCCCGCATCTGACGGTGGTGGAGAACATCATCGAAGCCCCTGTCTCGGTGCGGAAGGTGCCGCGCGCCGAGGCCGTCGAGCAGGCCCGCGACCTTCTGGCCCGTGTCGGCCTCGCCGACAAGGCGGACGCCTATCCCCGCCAGCTCTCGGGCGGGCAGCAGCAGCGCGTCGCCATCGCCCGAGCCTTGGCGCTCAAGCCCAAGGTCATCTTGTTCGACGAGCCGACCTCGGCCCTCGATCCGGAACTGGTCGGCGAAGTGCTGGCGGTGATCAAGGAGCTCGCCAGCTCCGGCACCACCATGG
Source organism: Labrys sp. LIt4 (assembly GCF_017813775.1). NCBI lineage: Bacteria > Pseudomonadati > Pseudomonadota > Alphaproteobacteria > Hyphomicrobiales > Xanthobacteraceae > Labrys > Labrys sp. LIt4. The sequence continues at coordinate 24,955 of NZ_JAGIPY010000023.1, read as the reverse complement.
TGATCGTCACCCATGAGGTCGGTTTCGCCCGCGAGGTCGCCGATACAGCGGTGTTCATGGAGAACGGCCGCATCCTCGAAGTCGGGCCGCCGGCACAGCTTTTCAATGCGCCCGCCCATTCCCGCCTCGGTGAATTCCTCGCCAAGGTTCTATGACGCCCAAGGTTCTGTGACGCCAAATTTCATCGACGTCCGTGCCGGCGCGACGGCCGCCGTTGCCCTTCCTCCCCCCAAGCCCGATCAGGAGCCCCCATGACGACCCGCTTTGCTTCCATCGCCCCCGGAGCCCTCGCGGCTACGCTGGCCCTCGGCCTCAGCTTTGCCGCCTTCGCCGGCGAGTTCGACCTCAGCCCTGAGCAACCCGGCCGCCTGCGCGCCGAGAAGAACGAAGAGGCGATCAAGGCGATCTCGAAGGACGCCAAATTCGCTCGGGACGGCAAGTTCGTGGTGGCGGTCGATCCCGGCCTGCCGCCGATCGCGACCTATGCCACCGATTCCAAGACGCCGGTCGGCTTCGATCCCGATCTTTCCCAGCTTGTGGCCGACAGCCTCGGCAAGGAACTGGTGCTGGAAACCGTGGCATGGGCGGATTGGCCGCTCGGCCTGTCCTCGGGCAAATATGATGCCGTGATCACCAACGTTACCGTGACCGAGGAGCGCAAGGAGAAGTTCGATTTCTCCACTTATCGGCGCGACGTGCTCGGCCTCTATGTCAAGGCGGACAGCCCGATCACGGCGGTGAAGGAGCCCAAGGACATTGCCGGCCTGAAGGTGATCACCGATGCCGGCACCAACCAGGAGAAGATCCTGCTGGCCTGGGACAAGCAGAACCAGGCCGCCGGCCTCAAGCCGATCGAGGTGCAGTATTACGACGACGATGCGGTGAAGACGCTCGCCCTGCAGTCCGGCCGCGCCGACATCACCTTCAGCGTCAACGCCACCCAGGCCTTCCAGTCGGCGCAGACCGGCAAGACCAAGCTGGTCGGCACGCTTTCGGGCGGCTGGCCGCTCACCGCCGACATCGCCGTCACCACCCGCAAGGGCGGCGGCCTTGCCGATGCCGTGACGATCGCCATCAACGGCCTGATCAAGGACGGCAAATACGCCAAGACGCTCGCTCGCTGGAACCTGAGCGCCGAGGCGGTCGAGAAGTCCGAGACCAATCCGCAAGGCCTGCCGAAGAGCTGAGGGGTCGCCGCAATGGGATGAGGTCAGTACCATCGCGCCGCCCCTCACCCCTAGAGCAAAGCGCGTTCAAGCGTGAACGCTTATTTGCTCTAACTCATTGTTCTGACGCGTCTTTGCGATTCTTGGTGACTCCGTCTAATCGCAAAACGCTATAGCCTCTCCCCGCATGAGGCGGGCGAGGGGGACTTCGATGGAGCGGCTCAAACCGAAAGCGATTCTATCTCGCCCAACCGTCGGGCGAGATGCAGGGCCAAACGGGAGACCACAACGCTTGCGTCCCCCTCGCCCCGCCTCTTGCGGGGAGAGGGTAAGGGTGAGGGGCAGCATAGGGTTCTCTCGCCTTGATTCCGACGCCGCCTATCCAGCAAGCCAAAAAGGACATAAGGACATTCATGCCTTCTCCCCTCGTCAGCCATGTCGGCTTCCTGTCACCGGGGAGCTACCCGGACGATGATCCGGCGGGCGGGCTGGAGCGCACGCTGCAGCTGTTCGAGTTCGGCGAGAGCCTCGGCTATGACAGCGCCTGGGTGCGCCAGCGCCACCTGGAACCGGGCGTCTCCGCCGCCGCGGTCTTCCTGGCGGCGGCGAGCCAGCGCACCCGCCATATCCAGCTCGGCACCGCGGTGATCCCGATGGGGTATGAGAGCCCCTATCGCCTGGCCGAGGATCTTGCCACCGTGGACGTGCTCTCGCGCGGGCGCCTCAATGTAGGCCTCAGTGCCGGTACGCCGCCGCATGCCGAATTGCTGGCACCCCTGGTCTTCGACGGCGAGTGGCGCGGCCATGACTTCTCCCATGCAAGGGTGCAGCGGCTGGCGGACAATCTGCGAGGTCATTATCTCGGCGCGCCCGACAGCCTGATCGACATTCCCGGCGGGCGCATCCGGCCTCGCCTGCAGCCCTACGCCAAGGGGCTGGTGGAGCGCCTGTGGTATGGCGGCGGCTCGCTGCGCTCGGCTGAATGGGCCGGCCGCAGCGGCTTCAACCTCTTGATGGGCAATGTCACCACGGGCGAGGGCACCGACGATTTCTTCGAGGCCCAGGCGCGCCAGCTCGAAACCTATCGGAAGGCTTCGGCGCGGCCTCGCGTTGCCCTCGGCCGCGTCATCGTGCCCTATGACAGCGCCGATCGGGCGACGCGGCAACGCTATGCCGATTATGCCGCCAGCCGGCAGGCCCGCACGCTGGCGCCCAACGGTCCCCGGCGCACGCTCTATGCCGCCGATCTCGTCGGCCCCTCCGAGCAGATCCTGGAGCGCCTCGCCGCCGATCCGGTGCTCGCCGGCATAAGCGAGTTCCGGCTGGAGCTGCCCTATGCCTTCGACCAGCACGATTACGAGCAGATTCTCACCGATTTCATCCGGCACATCGCGCCCGAACTTGGCTGGGGAACTGGGAGCGCGGACTTCTCAGCGACAGGCTCGTCTGTCGCGATATCCGCTTCCTCTTCAGCCCGTGGCCCGCACTTGTGAAAGGACGATGCGGACTGAAAGTCCGCTCCAAGGCCCCCACTAAGACAGTCGAGACCTGACATGAATTCCGGCACTCTCCACACCGCCGCGGCCAAGCCCGGCCGCATCCACGACAACCTCACCGACCTGATCGGCAATACCCCGCTGCTCGAGCTGCACAACTACGCCCGCAACCGCAACTTGTTCGGGCGGATCGTCGCCAAGATCGAGTTCTTCAATCCCGCCGGCAGCATCAAGGACCGGGCGGCCTGGGCCATCATCGCCGAGGCCGAAGCGGCCGGCCGCCTGAAGCGCGGTGATCTCATCGTCGACGTGACCAGCGGCAACACCGGCATCGGCCTTGCCGCGGTGGCCGCCTCGCGCGGGTACCGGGCTAAGTTCTATGTCAGCGACAATATCAGCCAGGACAAGGTCAAGCTGCTGCGCCTCTACGGGGCGGAGATCGTCACGGTAAAGAACGCGTTCTTTCTCGATCCGGAGGCGATCGACAAGATCACGCAGCGCATCCGCGAGGAAAATCCCTCGGCCTTCTTCGCCGACCAGCTTGCCAATCCCGCCAATCCGCGGGCCCATTTCGAGACGACAGGCCCCGAGATCTGGCGCGACACTGCCGGCACGGTCGACATTCTGGTCGGCGGCGTCGGCACCGGCGGCACCACGGCCGGCGCCGGACGCTTCCTCAAATCGAAGAAACCGGGCCTGAAGGTGGTGATCGCCGAGCCGGCGGAGGGATCCATTCCGACCGAGGAGACCCCCTATCCCGACGAGATCGACGGCGTGCACAAGGTGAGCGAGGTTCCGCCCGAGCAGCTTCCGAAGAATGTCGACACCGGGATCGCCGACGAGATCATCGCGCTGAGCACGGCGCAGGCCCGGCGGACGGCATTGGAACTGGTGGCGGAAGAAGGCGTCTTCGCGGGCACCTCCTCGGGCGCCGTGCTCTGGGCTGCCACCCAATTGGCGGCGCGGGCGGAGAACGCCGGCAAGATCATCGTCGCCATCCTGCCCGATACGGGCGAGCGCTATCTCGCCTCGACCTGGTGGCCGCTCGAGACGGCGCCGGGGGTTGAGGGGCCGGGACCAGCGGCGTAGTTGAGTTGAGATTATGAGAAGGCCATGGAATTGACACGCAGCGTCATTGCGAGCGCAGCGAAGCAATCCAGTTTTTCGCGTCCGACCAGCTGGATTGCTTCGCTGCGCTCGCAATGACGAGAACCATTATCGGCCAACATTCAGTGGTCGTCGGCAGCATCGTCAGTCGACCTGACCGTTGCTGCGAGCGTGGGCCTGGGTGATCTGGCTGCCGGGCGGGACGCTGCGGGTCAGCCAGACATTGCCGCCGATCGCCGAGCCCCGGCCGATGGTGATGCGGCCGAGCACGGTGGCGCCGGCATAGATGACGACGTCATCCTCGACGATCGGATGCCGGGGACTGCCCTTGACGAGCGCGCCGCTCTCATCGGTGGGAAAATGGCGGGCGCCCAGCGTCACGGCCTGGTAGAGGCGCACGCGCTCGCCGATGACGGCCGTCTCGCCGATGACCACGCCGGTGCCGTGATCAATGAAGAAGCTGCCGCCGATTTCGGCACCGGGATGGATGTCGATGCCCGTCTTCGAGTGGGCGATGTCGGAGATCAGCCGAGCCAGGAAGGTGGCGCCCAGCCCGTGCAGGGCATGGGCGAGACGGTGGTAGATGATCGCCGTCATGCCGGGATAGCCGAGCAGGATCTCGGGGAAATTTGTGGCTGCGGGATCGCCGCGGAAGGCTGCGGTGAGATCGCTGACCAGCACGCCCCGAATGGAAGGCAGCCGGCTGGCGAAATCGCCGGTGATGGCCAGGGCCTGCTCGCGCAGGCTGGCCTCCGGCGGGGCATCGTCCCGCGTGAAGGCAAGGCTGCGCCGCACCTGCTCGGTCAGCAGGATCAGGGCATTGTCGAGCGTCGAGCCGACGAAATAGTCGATGTTGCCGGCCCCGATCTCCGACTGCCCGTAATGGCTGGGGAAGAGGGCCGCCTGCAGCCCGTCGAGGATCGATGTCACCGTCTCGCGCGAGGGCGTGCGGCGGATGCGGCCCTGATGGCGGATATTGTGGGTGATCTCGCGCGAGAGCCTGAGTTGCGCCACCAGGGCATCGAGGTTCCAGCCCGGCGCAAGCGGCCGCGCGGCAGCCGGTGCCTCTTCCTGCAAGGCGACGGCATGCTGCGTGATCTCGGTCATGGCAGGCCCTTTCCTGGAGCGTTCTGCGACGAGGCGGCAGGGGCGAACAGGCGGCGGATAGGCCACCCTTCATCACCTTCACCGCTCTTAGTTTTATTGTCTACTATTTCTATAGACAAATTGTAAATTTCAATCAAAGCTGGATTCTCAAGATTGCACCCATCTCACGGAAAGCCCCATGACGCCTGCCTTTGCTCCGCCGCCCTCGACCTGCTCCAGCCCCGATCGCGGGTCAGCCGGCCCCGCGGCGGAGACGGAGGCTGGCCGTGGCTAAGGCGCGTTATTGCCCGCGCACGGCCTATCTGCGCAGGTTGATCGACCAGGGACGCGTCATCGCCGCCAAGCAGCAGGCAGGCACATGGCTGCGCGAAGCCTATGCCTCGCCACAATTCCTCAGCCTGGTCGCCGAACTGCTCGATCCGGCCAAGCCCGATCGCAGCCGCCGCAACCGCCGGCCGCCGGCGCAATGGCTCGATATCGGCGAGGCCTTCGACGCCTTGCGCGGAGATGGTTTCACCCGCGATCAGGCCATCCTCATCCTGTCGGACCGCTTCCATTGTTCCAGCGGGCTCATCGACAAGGCCCTCGACTTCTACCGGGACGCCCAGCGGCCCTTTGGGATGGCGCCGAGGGAGAAAGATCCCCTCATCGCCAGCGTGGCTGGAGAATAGGCAGGGAATGGCGGGGTTGAAGCCTATTTCACATCTTGCCCACGATGTTTGCCGAAGCCACGCGGCATATCGGTTGTTAGGGCATTTGTCCGGGGCTCCGCCGCGCTGGATATACGTCGAATCAAGACTTCTTTCCGCAGCATGAACCAGATGAGGAGCACCGCATGGCCGACGAACCTGCCGTCCGCCGGACATTGAACGAAGCGGCGGCAAGGCAGCTTGCCAATGCCACCAAGACAAGGGCACAGTGGTCCGGCATCACGCCGCGCTGGCTGGTATCCTTCCTGCCCTGGACGCCCGTCGAGGCCGGCATCTACCGCCTGAACCGGGTCAAGGAAGACCAGGGCGACATCAGCGCCGAGGTCGAGTGCTCTCCCCGCCGCGACCAGGATCCGGACCTGCCGGAGACCTTCGTCGACTATGAGGAGGCCCCGCGCGAATATTCGCTCAATGCCGTCACCACGGTGCTCGACGTGCAGACCCGCGTCTCCGACCTCTACAGCCACCCCTACGACCAGATCCAGGAACAGCTGCGGCTCCTCATCGAGAAGGTGAAGGAGAAGCAGGAGAACGAGCTGGTCAACAACAGGGAATACGGCCTGCTGCCCAATGCGCATGCCAGCCAGCGCATCAAGACCCGGACCGGCGCGCCCACGCCCGACGATCTCGACGAGCTGATCACCAAGGTCTGGAAGGAGCCCTCCTTTTTCCTGGCCCATCCGCGCGCCATCGCCGCCTTCGGCCGCGAATGCACCCGCCGCGGCGTGCCGCCGCCAACGGTCACCCTGTTCGGCACGCCCTTCCTGACCTGGCGCGGCCTGCCGCTGGTGCCGAGCGACAAGCTGGAAGTCGATGCCAAGGGCAAGAGCAATATCCTGCTCCTGCGCACCGGCGAGAAGAAGCAGGGCGTCATCGGCCTGTTCCAGCCCGGCGTGCCCGGCGAGGTGCAACCCAGCCTGTCGGTGCGCTTCATGGGCATCAACCGCAAGGCGATCGCTTCCTACCTGATCTCGCTCTACTGCTCCTCGGCCATCCTCACCCACGATGCCCTGGCCGTGCTGGAAGGTGTCGAGGTCGGCAAGTACCATGACTATCCCGACAAATATGTCTGAGCGGGACTAAAGCGGCGAGATTCACGCGGTCCTGGACGCGACGCGACATATCGTGCCGCGGTGCAGATCCGGGACCGCGTGAGGAAAAAAACGCCATTCTGTTAGCGGTTCCGAGTCTGCACCGTAGCATTTCATGCCGCGGTGCTGACCCGGAATGACCAAGTCCAAGGAGCTCCCGCTCGATGACGACAGGCATTTCCTCTCCCCCGTCCTGGCCGGATCCGGCGGTGCTGGCCGATCTTGCCAACGCCCTGTTCCAGGCGCCGCCCAGCCAAGGTACGGTGCCGCTGGCGCCGACCGTGCCGGCCGTCCCCCCGAGCCCGACCCTGGCGCCGGCGCCCTCCATCACCACCAGCGTCGCCCCTCAGGCGCCGGCCCGGCCCCCCGTCGGCCCGCCGGACGTGCCGCCGGTGACCATACCCTCCATCGTGCCGACGCCGAGCCTCCCGACCGCGCCCGCCACCGCGCCGCAGCCTTTGTCGGGCGCCTCGGCCATTCCCTCGGACGTGCCGCAGCCCGGCGGCTCGGCCGGCCCCTTCGTGCCTGCTGTGCCCACCCAGATCGATTTTTCGGTATTGCCCGCCGGTATCGCTGAATTCCTCTCGCTGCTGCGCCCGGATGCGGCGGCCTCGGCGCCCCTGCAGGGGCCATCAACGGCTTCCATCCCCGGCTCAATCGCCCAGCCGTCCCAGGACGGTTATTATTTCCTGCGCGACGGCCAGTCCCTGGCGCCTGCGCAGCTGCCTGCTTCGCCTGTTGCCGCTCCGCCCTCCGTTCCTCCCGTGCCGCAGAGCCCGCCGTCCGTTCCCGCCCAGGCAGCCTTGCCCGCCGTGCCGGCCGCCTCGCGCCTGCCCGATTTCAGTGCGGTTACCTTGGAATTGCGTCCCGACGCGGTGCCGGATCTCGCTCAGTCAGGCCGGCCGTTCGATGCGAACGCGGTCAAGCGGGACTTCCCGATCCTGCAGACGCAGGTGCATGGCAAGCCTTTGATCTGGCTCGACAATGCGGCAACCACTCAGAAGCCGCAGGCGGTGATCGATCGCCTCAGCCATTTCTATGAGCATGAGAACTCCAACATTCACCGCGCCGCCCATGCGCTGGCCGCGCGCGCCACGGACGCCTATGAGGGCGCACGCGAAAAGGTACGGCGTTTCCTCAATGCCGGCTCGACGCGCGACATCATCTTCGTGCGCGGCACTACCGAGGGCATCAACCTGATCGCGCAGGCCTTCGGCCGCCGCCATGTCGGGGAAGGCGACGAGATCCTGGTCACCTGGCTGGAGCACCACGCCAATATCGTGCCCTGGCAGATGCTGGCCGCCGAGAAGGGCGCCAGGCTGCGTGTCGCGCCGGTCGACGACACCGGCCAAATCATTCTCGAGGAATATGAAAAGCTCATCAATCCGCGCACGCGCATCGTCTCGATCACGCAGGTCTCCAACGCGCTCGGCACGGTAACGCCGGCCCGGGAGATGGTGGCCATCGCCAAGCGCCATGGCGCCACGGTTATTGTCGACGGTGCACAGTCGGTCTCGCATATGCGTACCGACGTGCAGGCGCTCGATGCCGATTTCTTCGTGTTCTCGGGGCACAAGGTGTTCGGGCCGACCGGCATCGGCGTGGTGCATGGCAAGCCCGACGTGCTGGCCCATCTGCCGCCCTGGCAAGGCGGCGGCAACATGATCGCCGACGTCACCTTCGAGAAGACGATCTATCACGGCCCGCCCGAGCGCTTCGAGGCCGGCACCGGCAACATCGCCGACGCGGTCGGGCTGGGCGCGGCACTCGACTATGTCGAGACCATCGGCATGGATGTGATCGGCCGCTACGAGCACGAACTCCTGGTCTACGCCACAGAGCACATGCTCACCGTGCCCGGCCTCAAGCTGATCGGCACCGCCAGGGAGAAGGCGAGCGTGCTCTCCTTCGTGCTCGACGGCTGCCGGACCCAGGATGTCGGCGTGGCGCTCGATCGCGAGGGCATCGCGGTGCGCGCGGGCCATCACTGCGCCCAGCCGATCCTGCGCCGCTTCGGCCTGGAAAGCACGGTGCGCCCCTCGCTCGCCTTCTACAACACCCATGAGGATGTCGATGCGCTGGTGGCGGCTCTGAGACGGATCCAGAGCGGGCGGGGTTATTTGTGAGAACTGGAGCGCGGACATCGCGACATGCAGGCATGTCGCTGAGAAGTCCTCGCTCCAAAACCTATTTCCCCAGCCAGATCGTGCCCGACGGATTGTCGACGGGCACGCCGACGGCATTGCCATATTCGGTCCAGGAGCCGTCATAGTTGCGGGCGTCGTAGCCCAGGATGCGCTTGAGGGCGAACCAGCTATGGCTCGAGCGCTCGCCGATGCGGCAATAGGTGATGATCGGCTTGGTTCCGTCGATGCCCTTGGCGGCATAGATGCCGCGGATCTCCTCGACGGGCTTGTAGGTGCCGTCCTCGTTGACGATGGTGGCCCAGGGCACGTTCTCGGCACCCGGCACATGGCCGGCGCGGATCGCGAGTTCCTTCACGCCCTCGGGCGCGAAGATCTTGCCGGCATATTCGTCCGGTGAGCGGATGTCGACCAGCTTTCCCTCTACCTTGCCCTGGGCAAAGCCGAGAACGTCGGGAAGCCGGGCACGCAGGGCCTCGTTGCGATCCGGCAGCGTGAGCGCGGAGGCTGCAAAGCTTGGCACCTGCGCGGTCAAGGTGAGGCCGCGGGCCTCCCATAGCTTGCGGCCGCCGTCCACCAGCTTGGCGCGCTCGCCGAAGCCATAGACATCGAGCACCCACACGCCCCAGGCGGCGAACCAATTGTTGTTGTCGCCATAGACGATCACGGTGGTGTCGTCCTCGACGCCCGCCTTGCGCAGGGTGTCCTGCAGCTTCTCGCGCGAGGCGATGTCGCGGTTGACGGTGTCGACCAGGTCGCGGTGCCAATCGAGATTGACCGCCCTCGGTATATGGCCGCGCTCATAAACGGCGGGATCGACGCTGACCTCGAAGATCCGCACCTTGGGATTGTCCAGGTTTTCGAGAAGCCAGTCCGCCGTAACCAGGGAATGGGAAGCCGGTGTCGTCATTGCGTGCCTCGCTGCAGGAGTGTCCGGAAGGCAAGCTTAGTTGATAAATATACTTAGTCCATAATTTTTATATAATAATCTTGACCATACTCCGTTCCCTGTCATTATCCCCCCCTATCGATCAAAAACGCCTCTTTCCTTGAAATTCGGAGCAGGCCGCATGCGACACAAGATCGGACTTCTCGGCCTTACGGCACTGATCTTCGCGCTGCAGGCGCCTGGGGCATGGGCGGAAACGCCGCCTGGAATTGCCGTGGTGGCGCAGTCCATCGACGACGTCACCAGCTTCGATCCGGCGGAGGCCTTCGAGTCGACGACGGGGCAGGTGGCCAACGCGCTTTATCAACGCCTCGTACAGGCCGATCGCGACGAGAGCGCCGCGATCAAGCCGGCGCTGGCCTCGAGCTGGGAAGCGGGTGCCGACGGCAAGAGCCTGATCTTTACGCTGGCCAAGGACGCCAGATTCGCCTCGGGCAATCCTGTCCGGCCGGAGGATGTGATCTTTTCCCTCACCCGCGCGGTGAAGCTCAACAAGGCGCCGGCCTTCATCCTGAACGAACTCGGCTGGACCGCCGACAATGTCGACGCCGCCATCGGCAAGGTCGACGACGGCAGGGTCAAGCTGAGCTGGCAGGCCGATGTCGGCCCGTCCTTCGTGCTGGCCATCCTCACAGCCAACGTCGCTTCGATCCTCGACGAGACCGTGCTCGCACCGCAAGCCAGCAATGGCGATTTCGGCAATGGCTGGCTGAAGTCGCACTCGGCCGGCAGCGGCGCCTTCAAGATCAGCGCCTATACCGCGCATGAGGCATTGGTGCTGGACGCCAACCCCACCTCGCCCGGCGGCGCCCCCAAGCTGCAGGGGCTCATCTTCCGCAATGTGCCCGATCCGGCAGCCCGCCGCCTGCTGGTCGAACAGGGTGATGCCGATATCGCCCGGGGTCTCGGCACGGACCAGATCGAGACGCTCAGGGACAAGAGCCAGGTCAGCCTCTATGCGACGCCCTCGGCACGGCTCGAATATCTTCTGATTAACACCAAGGCCAATCCGACCCTCGGCAATCCCGCCTTCTGGGAGGCGGCGCGCTATCTCGTCGACTATGAGGGCATCGCCCGGAACCTGCTGCGCGGGCAATATCGCGTGCACCAGGCCTTCCTGCCCGCCGGATTCCCGGGGGCCCTGAGCGATACCCCCTACAAGCTCGATGTCGCCAAGGCCCGGAAGATACTGACCGATGCCGGCATCGGCCCGACGAGGATCCGTTTCCCCGTCTTCAACGAACCGCTCTTCCTCACCATCGCCCAGTCCCTGCAGCAGACATTCGGCCAGGCCGGGCTCACGCTCGACATCCAACCGGGCGTGAGCAGCGAGATCTTCGCCAAGGCCCGATCCGGCCAGTATGAGGTGACGCTGCGCTATTGGGGGCCGGATTATTTCGACCCGCATTCCAACGCCAGCGCCTTCGCGGTCAACCGCGACAACAAGCACAACACCATCGCCAAGCAGGCCGGCTGGATCATCCCCGAACTCAGCGACGAGACGTCCGCAGCTCTCCGGGAACGCGATCCGGCGAGGCGCATCGCCCTCTACCAGTCGCTGCAGCGCAAGCTCCAGAAGAGCTCGCCCTATGTCGTGATCCTGCAGGACAGCGACCAGGTCGTGCTCGCCAAGGGCGTTACCGGCTATTTCCAGAATACCCAGGGGGACGTGTTCTACGATCGCGTCGAGAAACATCCGGCTGCCGTGCGCGCCGATACCAATTGACAGGAGACCCGAAGATGAGCCGCAGCCGCGACAAGCTCTTCCTGCTCGAAGCCGGATTCGAGGATCCCAATCATCCGGGCCAGCATTTCGTCTGCCCGCACAGCAACCAGATCGAAGGGCTGCTGGTGAGTTCTCCGGAACTTGCCGGTCGTCTCGACATCGAGCGCGTGCCCTTCGCCCGGCCACGCCGGGCGGTGATTGCCGAACTGGGCGAGGCCAACCAGTCGCTGCCGGCGCTGGTACTGGGGCAAGGGCCGATTCCCGAGGATGCGGAGCGCTTCGGTGATGTCGCCTTCGTCAAGCCGACCCGGCGCATTCTCGAACTTCTGGCCGAGCGGCATGGCTTTCCGCGCCTGCATGGCTGACGACGAGCCGGAGCAAGGAGGGAGAGCGGGGGCGTTTTCATCAGGGCGGACCCGGCTCCAGGAATGACGTTTTCACAAGGGGAACACGGCCATGCGTTTGAAGCGCCGGGCTCTGGATCAGCTCCTGCAGGGACGCCATGCCCATAAGGGCGGACGCACGCTGGCGCAGCGCGCCCGCAACCTGACGACGATTGCAACGGCCTATTCCTGGGACGAATTACTGGCCGAACGCGGCATCGGGCACGTCACGGCTCTCGAGGTCGAACGCTGGCTTGCGCTGAACGGGCTGCACTTGCGGCAAGCAGGACCCGGACCGTTCCGGCAAGGTTGAAGCCCATTGGGTTTAGCCCAGGCCATGGCGACATCCACCCGCCGGAGCGTGCCTGGCCCTCACATGCCCTTTCAATTCTCGCGCCGCCCGGCAAAGGCCAGCAGTAGAGCAAGGAAGATCAGGACGCCCGCGCCGACCTGCTGCCAGTAGAAGTTCCAGCCGATCAGGAGCAGGCCGTTGGAGACGAAGCCGAACAGCAATACGCCGAGGATCGTGCCGGCAATGCTGGCGCGCCGGTTGCGGCTGAGCGAGGTGCCGATGAAGGCCGCGCCGATGGCGTTGAGCAGATAGGCATTGCCCGAGTAAGGCACATAAGCGTTGACGTTGGAGGAGAGCAGGATGCCCGTCACGGCGGCAACGGCCCCGGAGAGGATATAGACGATCGCCAGGATCCGTCGCACCGGCAGGCCCGAATAGCGCGCGACCTCCTCCTGGGTGCCGACGGCGAGGACCGTGCGGCCGAAGCTCGATTTCTCCAGGAGGAGCCAGGCGCCGAGCGCCAGCATCGCGACGAGGAGCAGCGAGACCGGCACGCCGAAGAGGGTGCCATGGCCGATGAAGGCGAGCGCCGGCGGTATGCTGCCGGCCGGAACATAGACGGGATTGCCGCCATCGGTGGTGAGCTGTTGCAGGCTGTGGCCGATGAACAGCGTGCCGAGGGTCGCCAGGAACGGCGTAATCGACAGGCGCGCGATCAGGACGGCGTTGAAGAGCCCGGTGCCGATGCCCGCGCCCACGCCATAGAGACAGGCCAGCGTTACCGGCTGACCCGCGGACACCGCCGAGACGAAAGCGAGGCTGCCGAGATCCACCGCCGTACCCACCGACAGATCCGTGCCGCCCGAGGCCACCGTCAGGGTCATGGCGATGGCGACGATGGCCGTCAAGGCGACATTGTTGACCAGCACGCCGGTGATGTTGGCGAGCGTCAGAAAGCCCGGCGCCAATGCGGAGAAGACGGCTACCACCAGCACGAGCGCCAACGGAATGCCGAAGCGCAGCAGCTCCGCTGCCGGCCGGGTGCGCGGCCCTTCGGCCCCAACGGTGCTCATGACGCCCTCCTGCCTGCGAGATTGGCGGTAGCGGCGACGACGGCCAGGATCAGCACGCCCTCGATGCCGTTGACCCAGTAGGTCGAGACATGGAGGAGCTGGAATCCGTTGGTGAGCGCGCCCAGGAAGACTGCGGCGAGCAGCGTGCCGGGGATGGTCGGCACCAGCCGGCGCGAAAACATGAAGCCGAGAAAGGCGGTCGCTACCACCGGCAGCAGCATGTCGCCCGAGCCCCCGGTCGCCCCGTTGAGGAAGGCGACCGAGACGACACCGGCCAGCCCGCCAAGCAGCCCGCTGGCGACATAGGACAGCGCGACATAGCGGTCGACGGCGATGCCGGCGGCCTTGGCCGCCTCGCGGTGTCCGCCCACCGCATAGGCGCGAAGGCCGACGGGCGTGAGATGCAGCAATGCGGCAAGGACAGCGCACAGGGCCAGGAGCAGCCAGCCGAGCACGGGAATATCGACCGGTCCCGGCAGGCCGAGCCAGTCGATCAGCGGCGAGGCGGCGGGAATGGTGGTGTTCTCCGTCACCACCAGTTCGAGCCCGGCGCAGACATTCATGGCGGCCAGGGTGGCCAGCAGGGGCAGGATCCGGAGCCAGACCACGGCAAGGGCGTTGACCAGGCCGACGAGGAGGCCGACGCCGAGCGAGGCCGCCACGCAGGCCATGTCCGAGAAGCCGGCCTGGTTGAGCACAGCGAAGATCGCGGCCGAAAGCCCGAGCGTGCCGGCCAGGGAAAGATCGATGCCGCCGGCGATCACGTCCGAGCCGCCGGCGATCAGCACCAGCGTCAGGCCGAACCCCAATATGCCCAGCACCGCCGATTGCGACAGGATGAGACCGATATTGGCGGGCGAGACGAAGGAGGGCGTGTTGATGGCGAAGAAGGCCATCACGGCCAGGAAGAACAGCAGCCCGCCGGCCCGGACCAGGCGGGCGCCGGCACCGCCGGCAAGATCCCGCCAGCCCGCGCGCGTGCTGGTCTTGTCAGGGTCGCGGTGGATCGAGGGCGATGTCGCTGCGGCGATTGCCTCCAGGGTTTCATGCGGCATGGCTGGCTCCCTCCCCGGGGCCGGCGCCCGTCAGGGCCGCGGCCAGCAGCTGGTCGGACGATGTGACCGACGTTTCATAGGTGCCGACCACGCCGCCGCGATGCATGACAAGGACGCGGTCGCATACGCCCAGGAGTTCGTCGAGATCGGCCGAGAGCAGCAGGATGCCGGCCCCCTCCTCCGCCAGCTCGGCAATGAGGCGATAGATCTCGGCCTTGGCCGCGACGTCGACTCCCACCGTTGGCTCGTCGAGGACATAGATGTCGGAACGGCGGGCGAGCCATTTGGCGATGACCACCTTCTGCTGGTTGCCGCCGCTGAGGGTGCGCACGGGCGCCTCCTGGCCGCTGGCCTTGATCTTGAGCGCCTCGATCAGCCTGGACACTTTAGAACGTTCGCCTGAGCGGTCGAGCCAGCCCAGACGCGTAATCCGGCCCAGACTGGCGAGGGTGGCGTTCTCGCGGATGGAGAGGCCGAGCGCCACGCCCTGGGCCCGGCGGTCCTCCGGCACCAGAGCGAGGCCCGCCTGCGCCGCCGCCACGGGACTGGCGAGGCGCCGCGCCCGCCCATCGACCTCGATCGTGCCCGCCCGCGCCGGCCGCAGCCCGAACAGGGCCTGGACGAGTTCCTTGGCCCCCGAGCCGAGCAGCCCGGTCAGCCCGACCACCTCGCCGCGATGCACGGCCAGGGATACGTTGGCAAAGGCCGGCGGCGCACCGAGGCCCGCAACGGACAGCACAGGCTTGCCGCGGCTGGCGCGATGCCGGGGGAAGAGGTCCTTGACGTCGCGATCGACCATCAGGCGGGTGATCTCGCCGATCGTCGTGCGCGAGGGCTCGACATGGGCGACGTCCCGGCCGTTGCGCATGATGGTCACGACGTCGCAGATGCGCTCGATCTCGGCCAGGTAATGCGAGATGTAGATGCTGGTGAGGCCGCGCGCCTTCAATTGCGCGATAGCGGCGAACAGGCTCTCGACCTCGCGCTTGGCGAGCGCGGCCGTGGGTTCGTCGAAGATGATCAGGCGGGGCTTGGCCAGCAGGGCCCGCGTGATCTGGACGATCTGCTGCTGTGCCGTCGACAGGTCGCGGATGAGCGCGCCGCACGGCAGGGTGATGCCGAAGAAATGCCGAAGAGCCTCGTCGGCCCGGCGCTGCAGGCTCGCCTGCCAGACGCCGAAGCGCGATGCCATGGTTTCACGCCCCAGGAACAGTGCCTCGCCGACGGTGGCGGTCGGCACCAGCAGCCGGTCCTGATGGATGAAGGCGATGCCGAGTTGCTCGGCCTTCTGGGGCGAAAGATGGTCGAGCGGCCGGCCCTCGAATTCGATGCTGCCGGCTTCCGGGCTGACGAGACCGGCCAAAGCCTTGATCAGGGTCGACTTGCCGGCACCGTTCTGGCCGACCAGGCCGTGGACGGTACCGGGCGCGACCACGAGCGAGGCGTCGTCGAGGGCCCGGGTCGGCCCGAAGCTCTTGACGAGGCCGCGCATGGCCAGAAGGGGTGGTGGTGAGGTCATGGCATCGATCGTCGGTCAACGTCGCCGGCCCACCGGCCGGCTCAGCCCTTGTCCAGGAATGCGGCACGGTGCCGGCCACACGGAAGAGCCACCCCATCCGGGCTCGCGGATGGGGTGGCTGAGCAGGATGGTGTCAACGAGGGCACCCTGCGGGGTCAGTCAGATGTCAGGCCATCAGGCCTGGCCCAGCTGCTTTTGCACCTCGGCGGCGTTCTTCTTGTTGGCGATGACCGCCGGCAGGAAGGTCTGCGAGGGCAGCGTGGTATCGCCGTTGAGATAGCGGGCGAGGTTCAGCACCGCCTGGCGGCCGATGACCGAGGGCTGCTGGGCCGCCACCGCGCCGGCCGGCGCCTTGGGATCCTTGACCAGCGCCAGCACCTCGGGCGTGCCGTCGACGCCATAGGTGAGGATCTCGCTGCGCCCCGCCGCGATCAGGGCCTGGGTGGCGCCGAGCTGCGGAATGTCCCAGGCCGACCAGATGGCGGAGATCGATCCCTTCTCCGGGTACTTGCTGAGCAGCGCGGTGATCTGCGCATAGGCATCCTGCACCGTGTTAGGGATGACATCGCGCAATTCGGGCTGGATGATCTTCACCTCGGGATAGTATTTCAGCACATTGCGCAGCTGGGTGTAGCGGATCTCACAGACCGGGACGCCCGAAAAGCCGTTGAAGACCACGACATTGCCCTTGCCGCCGATATCGGAGACCAGCTGTAAGGCGAGTTGGGCGCCCAGGGAGAAATTGTCCGAGGTCGCCGTGTTGATGACATTGGTCGAGGGCAGATCGACGGAAAAAACGGGGATGCCGGCCTGGCGCAGCTTCTTCAGCCAGGGATCGACGACCGAGAGCGTGCCGAGCGTCTGGATCACCGCATCGGGCTTTTGCGTCACCAGGGTCTGCAGCTGGCTGACCAGCGTCTTGTCGTTGCGCCCGGCATCGAGGCCGATCGGCGTGCCGCCGAGTTCCTTCACGGTCTCGACCTGGGCCTGATAGGCCTTGAGGTCGAAAAAGTGGTCGGTGCCGGCGACGCTGATCGCGATGGTCTTGCCCTTGAGGGAAGGCAATCCCGCTTCGGGCTTGGAGGCTTCGGGCTTGGCGGCATCGTCGGCGCGGGCGGCACCGCCGAGGGCTGCGGCGGCAGCTAGGGCCGAACCCATTTTCAGGAGGGCGCGGCGCGCCAGCGGCGCGGAGGAAATCGTGGTCATCGTGTCGGTCCAGCTTTGACTTCGGCCCGTCTATCGAGGGCTTCGCCTGAGCACACACGTTCGCCGATTATATGTCAACTAAATTTATAGAATTAATATATTTAGATCGTCGAACACTCTCTGTGCCCACTGCGGAAATGCCCGCTGGCTACTCACCCGGCTGTCGCCAGCGGGTCGCGCAACATCGCTCGCTTGTCGCCTGATCCTGGACGAGCCGACTTGTTGGGCTCTTTGATCGATGCTCGTCCCGGGGTGCTGGCTTCTCGGCCGCTTCTCCGGTCGCATCGTCGAGCCAGGCCGGCATCTGCTCCTGTCGAACCAGAGCTTCGATGTCCAAGCATGGCGCGCGGGGATCGCCACCCTGGCGACGGCACCGTTATTTTCGCCAAGCGCTTTCGTTCTTCTGCTCGTAATCGCTGAATGCTTTCGAGAGGCCAGTAAGAACTTCGGCAGACGTCTCGAACATTGCCTTCAGCTGCGGCTCGTCCACCTTATCGATATCCTCGCGCAGATGGTCGGTAATCTCCCGCAAGCGAGCCTTCATCTGCCGGATGTGATGTCTGGGATCACGGTCGGTTTGGCTGACCATAGCTTGCTCCTCCTACACAGGCATCCCCCAACCCAGCCGGACATGCGGCTGGTAACCTAACCACATCGCCTCGGCACCCGTTCCCGATGATGCTAATGGGCTGAGCAGATTGTGACGTCCTGTCCACCTTCCGCAGACGCGCTGCATACGGCGAGGATGGATCAACGGGGCAGCCGGCGGTGGTAACGCCCATGGTTATGACATCGAGGAACAGTCGAGGAACCGATCGCAGCGGCCATCGATCCAATCATCTCAGACTGCGGCCTCGTCAATGCCGGCACTCATCGGCTGTGGTGCGGACAGATTGGAGATCGCCCGCCGCTCCAGCTTACAAAGCTAAATTCTGAATTGTATTCGATGTAAAATTTGGAGTAGGAATTTACCTCGAATGTGTGGCTGTCTGAGCAATCATCAGAGGACCAGGAATTGTTCCGCTTTCGGAGAAAGTCTAAGTTACCAAAAGGCACCCCAGTAAAAGTTAGAAAAATTACGTCTGACGAACAGGCTCTTTCAGAATTTCTTAAACATACACATGAATTAGCCTCTTTTTACGATAGCGATTTAAGCCTTATTCAATTCTCCGCACGGCTTGAGACTGTGCGCAGTGGCAACCTGCCCCTTGGTGCGAGCCTGTTCGATATCTATCCTGGCGCTGCTACAGGCGAAGCAAAGAGAGCCCTAGACAAGGTACTTCTTACCAGGGCTCCCACAACCTTCAATATTACCGCCGCGCCCAATCGCGAAGTGCAGGTCTGGGCATTTCCCGCCGCCGACGGGATCGGCCTGATCGAAGTGGCGAATTCTCCTGCGAGGGCCGCGGAGGCCGAACACAGCAAACTGATGTATCAGGCTAATCATGACGTGCTGACGGGCCTCCAGAACCGGCAGCGCCTGAGTGAGCGGCTCAAGGAAATCTTGACGCCGAATGACGGCCTGCACGTGCGTTCGGCCCTGCTGCAGATCGATCTTGATGATTTCAAATCGGTCAACGACACGCTGGGACACGGCACGGGCGACACGCTCCTCAAACTGGCCGCCGATCGGATTCGAGGTGTACTGCAGGAGGGCGATTCTGCCTTCCGCTATGCCGGCGACGAATTCGCGATCATCCAATATGGCAAGGACCCGAAAGAAGCGGAGAGTGTGGCGCAGGCTCTCGTCGACGCTTTCAAGATACCCTTCATCATCAATGGAATGCCGCTCTTTGTCGGGGCCAGTGTCGGCGTCGCCTTCGGTCCTCAGCATGGTACACAGGGCGAGGAACTGATGAAGGCGGCTGACATCGCGCTTTATGCTGCCAAGGGAGAAGGACGCGGCTGCGCGCGGACTTTCAATCGCTCGATGATGCTTTTGATCGAGCAACGCGAAAGCCTCAGGCGTAGCCTTCGATTGGCTCTGGAACGGCGAGAACTTCTGCTCGAATACCAGCCCCTGCTCCGCTCATCCGGCCAGATCGTTGGCTTTGAGGCGCTGTTGCGCTGGGATCACCCGGAAATTGGGCGGATAACACCCAACGTTTTCATTCCTATCGCGGAGTCGGATGGCCTGATGGAGGAAATCGGCCGTTGGGTGCTGGAAGAAGCCTGCCGGCAGGCAATGACCTGGCCAGACTCCCTGAACGTCGCCGTCAATCTGTCGCCCGCGCAGTTCCTCGGCGGGTCCATCACCGACGTCGTGGCTCAGGTCATCGACAGCACCGGCATCAACGCTGGCAGAATAGAATTGGAAATCACGGAATCGGTGCTGCTGGAGGAGACCGTGGATAATTTGGATACCCTGAACACGCTTAACGTGCTGGGTATCCGCATCTCGCTGGACGACTTCGGCACACGCTATTCCTCCCTCAGCTATCTGAAGAATTTTCCCTTCGATTCGTTGAAAATAGACAAGTACTTCATTCAAGATATCGAGAAGGAACACAAAAGTCAGACGATCGCTCGAGCAATTATTGCCATGGCACACGGTCTCGACATGATGGTAACAGCCGAAGGGGTCGAAACGGCCATGCAAGCTCGATGGCTGATCAACGAAGGGTGTGACATCCTCCAAGGCTATCATCTCGGCCGGCCCATGAGTGCGGAAAAGGCACGAATATTCGCATCCAAGGCCAGAGCCCCACGAAGGCGCCGCGAACGCATCAACTGAAGACGACACATTCCACTGGGATCTCAATAGCAGAGAAGCATATGGCGCCGAACGTCAATCATACCGCTACATTGGATCATGATTTTCACATCATGGTGCAAATTGATATGGAAATGGAGGCTTTCAACTCCAATTGGACGCATTGCGATTATATTTCAACCTTTCTAGCTCGGATGATAAGCCATAATCGGCCGGATTCCGTGCTATTCACGAACTTGTTTTCATCTGCACTCAATGAATTGCTGGAGATCACATTCCGAAGCAATCATGTCGGAGGGACTTTTGTCTGCAAGATTTCGCGCCAAGGTGACACCGAGAGGGTCGAACTCACCTTCACCTGCAGCCAAGATGAACGCGATTTCTTCAAGCAAGCGGTAGCTCGCCTTCGAAGCAGCCGCGCTGAAGCCGACTATATGGATTCATTGGCGGACGCCGCCGAGGTGGGCCGCGATATGCTCCTGGTCGAACTTGCCGTCAGCTACAGCGCTGCTGTGACCCTGACCACCGTTGGGGATGACACCATTACGCTCACTGTCGATCTGCCACTTGGAGGCCTCACACATTGAGCGCGGTTCCCTTCGCCTATGATGTGCGCTTCAAAGCGCAATTCGACCTTAGCAATCAGGAGTACTCGCTTTCGGGGACGCTGCGACCCCAGTCCTTGAACGAGTTGGCCTCGTGCCTGGGGTTATTGCGGGATTCGATTAATCGCGTAAGAGGCGTGTTCTATGTGAATGTCCGGCGGCTCTCCCAGATGAACAATCTGGCATTCCACGCCTTCGCGCGTGTACTGCTGGATGCCAGCCGGGACAGGCCGGACCTGCAATTTGTCATCGTGACCTCCAGCGTGGTCGGATGGACGACGGAGAAGTTCGGGCGTTTGAGCCGGATCCAGCCGGCCATCAAAGTCCAAGAGTATGACGCTAATTTCTACCCGGGTCAGAGCTTTCTCGAGGAAGGCGGCTTCATCCCTGTCCTGCGCACCCAGACCAAGATGACATGGCGGCACGAACGAGACATCTTGCCTCGTCACGGCATGCGTCCCGGGATCTACATGGCGGATATCTGTTGCGGTATCGGCGATTTCGCGGCGCTCGTTCAGCGAGAATTCACGCCCGCACGAATTGTCGCGCTCGATCACTCACGCTCGAGCCTTGCCTATGCACGCAGGGTAGCGTCGGAATTCAAGATCAGCGGGATCGAGTACGTCTATGGTGACGCCTCGGAGATGTTGCTGGAAGACAATCAGTTCGACCTCGTGACCTGCCGTCACTCCCTGCAGATATTTGACCGTCCGGCGCTAATTCTCAAGGAAATGTACAGAATCTGCAAGCCCGGCGGCCGCGTCTATATTACCAATGAAAAGATATCTCAATGTTTGGGAGAGCCCCGCGGTGAGTCCATTCAATGGACGTATAATGAACTGTCCAAGCTCTTTACTCATTTCAACATGGATCTCGAGCTGGGTCCCAAGAGCCGCCATTATCTGATGGATGCCGGTTTCGACGATATTCGTGCCGAGTCCATCATGGTAACCAATCTCGACGGAGATCCCCAGGACTTCGCCGATATGATTCATGCGTGGGAGAATACTTTCGCAGGAGAAATGTCCCAAAAACGCGGCGACGATCCCGAGTTCATCGAGCAGTTTCGCAAGGGCTTCCAGGATCATATCTTCGCGGCATTGCATCCGAAGGGATATGCAGGCTGGCCGATCTGGATTGCGTCGGGGCGAAAGCCGCTATGAGTAAGGAGCCAGGAAATTCGTCGCGATTTGGCCTGCGCTCATTCCGAGCGAAATTCGTGCTGGTTGTCGGTGGCGCAGTCCTGTTCGACCTGTTGATCAGCGGTGGACTTGCTCTTTGGAACGTGAACCGGCTTTCGGTGGATGCCACCCAGCAGATCGGCCTCGGCCTGACCAAGGCAACCGGCGAATACCTGCACAATTACATCGATACTACAGCCGAACGGACCGATCTGCTGCTCGACCAGGTCCATACGGAGGTCAACATTCTTGCCGCCTCGACGCAGGCCCTGATCGATCATCCTCAGATCGCGGCGAAGGTGGGTGAAGCGATCGAAGGTGACCCGACCTTCTCCACCCCTCTTGTCTATAACCCGTCCAGCAATTGGTGGCAGAACGAAGTTGGTGATCCGTCGGCTGTGACAGTTTGGGGCTATCTTCTCAACGCGACCAAAAATCTCCCGCCCGACGTTGCGAAAATTGTACGCGACAGCACGGCCTTCAACATCTTCGGTCCTGCTGTCCAGGCGAACGGCACCCGAAAGCTGCAGGTCTACTTCATCGGTCCAAAGAGTGCTCCAATTCTGCGTTCGACGCCCTACACCGATCAAGGCGCAACGTTCGACCGGGTCTACCCGGGCCACAATGCGACGAACTGGTGGGACTTCTTTTTTCCCGAACTTTACGAGGACTGGCAGCGCTGGATCAAAGATCCGGCAAGCAAGCCGGTCAATGAGAAGATCACCACGCTTTCCCCGTATAAAGATGGCGTTACCGGCAAGCTGATCGTCAGTTTCTTCGAGCCCGTCTGGACCAAGGACCGGAAAGACGTCGCCGGCGTGGTCGGTGCCGACCTCACGCTGGACCAGATGGCGGACATCGTGCAAAGCGTGAAAATCGCGGATACCGGCTTTGCATTTCTCGCCATGTCGAATGGCAATGTACTCGCCGTAACGCCCGAAGGTGAAAAGACGCTCGGTATCGGCAATTCAAGCCCGACGGTCTTCGACCGGTCTTTGCGAAAAAGTGCCGACGCGGCCGTGGCGGCGCTTCCCCTCGATCAGAACAACGATGGTGTCATTCAGACAATCCCGCTCAATCGCAATGGTGAAAAGGTCAACTACATCGTCGTCCTCAAGAAACTCAGGCCGACGAACATGTGGAGCGCAGGTCCCATAACTAAGGAAACGATGACGGTCGGCATCGTCGTTCCCGAACACGAGATATATGCCACGCTGATTGCGGCTCAGGATAGCATTTCCAAAGCGACCAACCGCATCCTTCTCTACCAGCT
Organism: Labrys sp. LIt4; assembly: GCF_017813775.1. NCBI lineage: Bacteria > Pseudomonadati > Pseudomonadota > Alphaproteobacteria > Hyphomicrobiales > Xanthobacteraceae > Labrys > Labrys sp. LIt4. The sequence goes on along the minus strand of NZ_JAGIPY010000023.1, from coordinate 2,159 downwards.
GGCGGCGATCTTCGTTGCGCTCTGTATCGTATTCGCTGCGGTATTCGGGCTGTCGAAGCGTATCACGGCCGGCCTCAGCGCCCTGGCCGGGGCGGCACGCAAGCTGCAGGCCAAGGATTATTCCGTCCGCGTCCACATTCCGACAAGAGACGAGGTCGGCGAGGTCGGCGTCGCCTTCAATCGAATGGCCGAGGAGATAAGTTACCATACTGAGAACCTCGAGAAGCTCGTCGAGGATCGCACACGCGATCTCGAAAATGCCAATCTGGAAATCTCCTCGCTCAACGAACAGCTGCGCAGCGAAAATCTGCGGCTCGGCGCCGAGCTCGACGTGGCCCGTCAGATCCAGAGAATGGTGCTCCCCAAAGAAGGTGAACTGAATGATGTGCCGGGGGTAGAGATCGCGGCCTATATGCGGCCTGCAGACGAGGTTGGGGGCGACTATTACGACGTGTTGCGGGACGGTCAGAAGCTCAAGGTCGGAATTGGCGACGTAACCGGCCATGGCCTCGAAAGCGGTGTTCTGATGCTGATGGTACAGTCGGTCGCACGGGCGCTGCAAGAAACAGGCGAGAATAATCCCACGCAATTCCTTGATCGACTCAATCGAGCAATATTCAAGAACCTTGAGCGAACCAATTCAGACAAGCATCTGTCTCTCTCCTTTCTGGATTATGAGAACGGCAAGCTGACGCTTTCAGGCCAACACGAGGAAGTTGTAGTGGTGCGTGCAGGTGGCGGCGTCGAGCGCATCGATACGATCGATCTAGGATTTCCGATCGGCCTCGAAAAGGACATTTCGCCTTTCGTCGCCACCCGCAACATAGCCTTCTCAAGCGGCGACGTGGTGGTGCTGCATACCGATGGCGTAACCGAGGCGGAGGGCGGAAAGGGCGAACTGTTCGGCTTGGATCGTCTCGTAGAGAGCGTACGCCAGCGTCATGGCTCGAGCGCCGAGGAAATAAAGAATGGAATTGTCCAGGATCTGATGGACTACATTGGAACTAGTAAGATTCACGACGACATAACACTCGTCGTTATCAGGCACAGGTAACATCATGACCACTTTGTACGGATCAAAAGATATTGTGATCGGTATGGACGAACGTGTCAGCCGCGTAAGCCTATTCGACGGGCCTCTCGACCTGAGATGGCATCATTGCGCGACGACATCGGACTTCATCGCCGACATATTCGCCCTGCCCTTCCGGACATCCCGAAACGACTATCGCGCGGTCCGGCACAATATTGGTTATCTCGTGAACGAGTTGATCGAGAATGCGGTCAAATTCCACGAGCCCGGCGAGATCAGAGTCGAGGTGGCCATGGGTACCGATGCCTTCAAGGTCAAGGTTTCCAATGTGATCAGTTCCGACACAGCCGCCTCGTTCCAGGCACTGCTGGCCGAGATCACGGTCGGCGACCCCGGTGACCTGCTCATTGAACGCATCGAGGCCAATGCGGCAGATCCGGAGACTTCCGGATCGGGCCTCGGGTTGCTGACTCTGATGAATGATTACGGCGCTCGCCTGGCATGGATTTTCAACCCCGTCGAAGACGGCAGCCGCGTGCAGGTCGGAACATTCGCCACCCTTCCCGTCACTCTGTTGCAACAGTGAATCATGAAGCCAAATACAGAAATCACGACCGACGAATATCGAGTCTGGACCGAAGACAACGTCATCCGTTTCTACGGCACGATGCGGCTGTCAGGAACGGATGCCTATGCTCCGATCATGACGCTCATGACTGACGTCCTGACAGCCTCACCGGCGACGATCGTTCTCGACCTGACCGATCTCGAATTTCTCAATTCTTCGGGGATCAACTTATTGGCAAAATTCACAATCGAGGTGCGCAAGCACCCGAATGTGGCACTCGTCGTGCGTGGCAGCTCCGAGATCCCGTGGCAAAGCAAGTCGCTACCCAACCTCAAGAAGCTGCATCAGGCGATCTCCCTGCAAATCGATTGAGCAATTTGTCACGCATCAATACGCGACCGCGCACGTGAAAACGCGTCCATGCTGGCCTCGTTCGCCAGCATGGATTCTGAATCGGAAATTACCCCTGCCGGGAATCCCATTAGAGCAGGGTGATTTTTGGTTGAATCGTTGGATTCCCAAATCGATTGAGAAGTGATTCAAGATAGCTGCGGGGGA
>NZ_JAGIPY010000122.1:0-244 GCF_017813775.1 Labrys sp. LIt4 | reverse complement strand
CTTCACCTTCCTGGGCTACCGCGAATACGACCTCGTGAACATAGACGGCGAAGACGTCCTGGAACTGCGCGAAGGCAGCGGCCTGGGCCTCCTGCGTCCCGCGGCGGATTCACCCCACATCCAGCACCTCACAGACACAGGCAGGAAAAAAGCCCGGGAAAAGCGTGCCCTCGTCATCACCAAGGCGAACTCGCGGTCCACGGTCCACCGGTCGGCATACCTGGACTACATCGGAATCAAAAGC
>NZ_JAGIPY010000121.1:0-244 GCF_017813775.1 Labrys sp. LIt4 | reverse complement strand
GATAATGCTACAGGTCCGTCAGCTGGCCAAGGAGCGCCGTCAACACCCGGTGGATCACAGACGAACTTCCAGTCTCCTCGCCCGGCCTCTCCAGTCGCATCTGTTACAGAGCTCGGCGCAGACCCTCAGCAACAGAATAGGCCGCTCCTCAAGGGGATGCAGTCATTCAAGGTCCTGTCAGAATGCCCGATTATAGTCGTCTCGCTGTTTCAAGTCTATCGCAACACGGTACAACAGAATGTGC
>NZ_JAGIPY010000120.1:0-245 GCF_017813775.1 Labrys sp. LIt4 | reverse complement strand
CACACCTGCCTATTTCCACAAGCTCGCCCCGGAACTACTGCACGGTGCGCACACCGCTGCGGGCGTGCCGTTGCGTGTGCAATTGCTGGGCTCCGACCCGGTTTGCCTGGCGGAGAACGCCGCCTTGGCCTGCGAGCTGGGTTCGCAAGTCATCGACCTGAACTTCGGCTGCCCAGCCAAGACCGTCAACAAGTCCCGCGGCGGTGCGGTGCTGCTCAAGGAGCCGGAGCTGCTCAACCAGATCG
>NZ_JAGIPY010000022.1:0-92197 GCF_017813775.1 Labrys sp. LIt4 | reverse complement strand
ATCCGGCAAACGCGAATACTTGTCTGGCTAAAAAACTAACGCTGAATCAGCAGCTTGCGAGTTCTTCACGGACGACGGCATAGAGTGTCAGTCTCCGACTGACATTTCCCTCCATCGATCCCGCTCCATCTCTCGATGGAGCTGAGAAGATCGACCCTGGCTGTCACAAATCCAGCGTCCAGGTCTGGCCGACGAGGTCCTTGCCGAAGGAGCGGTGGGGGTCTTCCGCCGCCAGCTTGAAGCCTTCGGCCTGATAGATCTTCCTTGCCGCGGTCAGGATGTCGTTGGTCCACAGCGTGAGGGAGGCATAGCCGAGGTCTCGGGCGCGCTCGATGCAGGTGCGGACCAGTCTCTTGCCCAGCCCATGCCCGCGGGCGCTGGGATCGACATAGAGCAGGCGCAGCTTGCCGACGGAGGCGTCGTCGCTCTTCATCAGGAAGATCGAACCGACGATGCGTCCATCGAGCTCGGCGATCCAGGCGTCCTCGCGCACCGGATCGAAATTGGCGACAAAATCCCCGAGGATGGTGGCGACCAACCCTTCATAGGTCCAGTCCCAGTCATATTCCTGGTGGTAGAGTTCGGCCTGGCGATGAATGACCCAGCCGAGATCCCCCGGCCTCGGCTTGCGGAGAACGACAGGCTGCGGCGCACGCTCCGTCACGTCGAGCAGCTTCTTGATTTCCTGCATGGCGCCGACGAGTCGGCTGCGATCTCCTTCGCCGAGCGGGGAAAGCAAGATGTCGAGCTGCGCGTTGGTGCCGGCTTCGAGCTCGGCGAAGGCATGGCGGCCGGCGGCAGACAGGGACAGCAGGTCGCGGCGGGCATGCGCGGGGTCGGTGCGGCTTTCCACCAGCCGGCCGGCCTTCAGGCGCGCGACGATCCGGCTAAGATGTGCCTTGTCCATATCGAGGCGCCGACCGATATCGGCGGCGGTCTGTTCCCCGGCGGTGGCGAGTTCGTAGAGCACGCGCGCCTCCGGCAAGGGGAAGGAACTGGCAGGCATGTGCCGGTCGAGCAGGCGCAATTTACGGGTATAGAAGCGGTTGAAATCGCGGATATCGTCAATGACGGACATGGGAAAGCCATTCAATGTTGACTAAGTCAACATTTAAGCCACACGACGATTTGTCAAACGAAATCGCCACGCGGTTCCGCCCTTTTGCAGCCGGACTGCCCCGATTAAACTGTTTTGCCCGCCGGCCGATCCCTATATGAAGGCATCGGAGTTTGATCATGCCCTCTTTCCGTACCACGCGCCGCGTCAAGCATTCGCCCGCCGACATGTTCGACCTGGTGGCCGATGTCGAAAAATACCCGCTCTTCGTGCCGCTCTGCTCGGCGTTGCGGGTTCGCAGCCGTCAGCCTCAGGACGACGGACGCCTCGTCATGGTCGCCGACATGACGGTGGCCTACAAGCTGATCCGCGAGACCTTCGGCAGCCGCGTGACCATGGACCGGGAGAAGCTGCAGATTCTCGTCGAATATCTCGATGGCCCCTTCAGCCACCTGGAAAACCGCTGGTCCTTCAAGGACGATGGGGCAGGCGGCTGCGTCGTCGAGTTCTTCATCGACTACAGCTTCCGCTCCCGTACGCTCGGCATGCTGATGGGGGCGATGTTCGAGGCCGCTTTCCGTCGTTTCGCCGAGGCCTTCGAAAAACGCGCGGATGTCGTCTATGGCCGCAAGGCGATCGCAGCGTCCTAGAAAGCAAGGAGCCTGCGATCCCGGAAAAACCGGCATCCATGTCTGTTCGTATCAAACGGTAACCTTGATCTCGCCGGCAAGTCTCAGCAGGAGATCGAGAGCCTGCTCGACCGCTCGCTTGCGAATCTCCGAGCGCGACAGGTCGCCAAAGCGGCGCTCGACATGCAGGCGTGGCCCCTGCCGGCTCCAGGCCGCGAAATGCACCAGGCCGACAGGCTTGGCGGCCGTGCCGCCGCCGGGACCGGCGATGCCGGTGATCGCCACCGCAAGGCCCGCACGCGAGTGCAACACCGCCCCCTCCGCCATGGCGAAGGCGACGCTTTCGCTCACCGCGCCGTCCCGTTCGATCAGAGCCGGCGGAACGCCGAGCATCTGTGCCTTTGCCTCGTTGGAGTAGGTGACGAAGCCGCGGTCCACCACGTCGGACGAGCCGGGAATGGCGGTGAGGGCGCCGGCCGCCAGCCCGCCGGTGCAGGACTCGGCCGTCGCGACCATCAGGCCCTTGGCGCTGCAGGCCGCGAGAACCTTGCTCGCCCGTTCGAAGAAGATCTCGTCATTCATGGCCGGTATCCTCACTCGGAGCGCGGACATCTTGTCCGCTCCTCATCGTCAAACGCAAGGCGTCCGAGAGCGGACAATCCGCGCTCCGACTAGCCCCAGGGCAACCGCACCGTCGCCGAGGCCATGGCGGCGATGCCCTCGCGCCGGCCGGTAAAGCCCAGGCCCTCGGTGGTGGTCGCCTTGACGCCCACCCGTTCGACGGCGATGCCGGCGATCTCGGCAATGCGCGCCCGCATGACGTCACGATGCGGGCCGATCTTCGGCGCTTCGCACAGCAGGGTGACGTCGAGATGGGCGATGGCTCCCCCCCGTGCCCGGACCAGACGGACGGCATGGGCCAGGAAGCGATCTGAGGAGGCACCCTTCCATTGCGGGTCGGAAGGAGGAAAATGCGAACCGATATCGCCGTCGCCGATAGCGCCGAGAATGGCGTCGGTGAGGGCATGAAGGCCGACATCGGCATCCGAATGTCCCTTCAGCGTGCGGTCGTGGGGGATCTTCACCCCGTTGAGCCAGACATGGTCACCCTCGGCGAACGCATGGACGTCGAAGCCCGTTCCGGTTCGGATGTCGCCGAGGGCGGCCAATTCGTTGGCGGCTTGTTCTGCCCGCTGGAAGTCGCTCTCGGTCGTCAGTTTCATGTTGCTGGCTTCGCCTTCGAAGATGTGAAGAGGATGGCCGGCCCATTCGGCCACGGCGCCATCGTCGGTCAATGTCTCGATGCCGGCTTCCGCCGCCGCAAGATGGGCTGACAGGATCAGGTCGAAGCCGAAGGCTTGCGGCGTCTGGACGGCGCGCAGGAGGCTGCGTTCCGGTGTTGCCTTGACCCTGCCGTCGAGGTCGATCTGCTTGATGGTGTCGGTGACCGCCAGCCCCGGCACGGCGGCTCCATGCGCGCGGGCCGCCTCGATCGCGCGGTCGATCAGGGCGGGGCTCGCAAAGGGGCGTGCTGCGTCATGCACGAGCACGATATCGGGCCTATCGCCGATCAGAGCCTTCAGTCCGGCGAGGCAGGACGCCTGCCGGGTGCTGCCCCCGAAGACATGGCCGGCCTGCTTGCTGATTCCCGCCGAGCATGCCGCAAACAGGTCTTCGTCTCCCGTGCCGATCACCGTGAGGATGCTGTCGACGGCGGGATGGCGTTCGAAAAGAGAGAGCGTACGGGCAAGGACGGTCCGCCCTCCCAGCAGGCGATACTGCTTGGGAACGGCGCCGCCGACACGCGATCCGCGTCCCGCTGCGACGATCAGCGCTGCCACGCGTAACTTGGCTTGAGCCTTCATGATCTTGATAACACGAACATAGATGGAATTCTTTCTCGCCACCGGCGCGGAACTTGTTACACTCGCAGACGAAGTGGCGAAATGCCTGTGGCGCAGGAAAATTGCGACGGGGCACGGTCAAGGTAGTATTTTGGTGGATCGAAGTTTGGAGGCACAAGCGCCTCGGTCGAGTGATGGTGCACATCTATCCGTGCCGCAATTACGGCAAGGAGAACAGGTGCGCCGTCACCACACCTATGCCGCGCTTGATCTTGGCACGAACAATTGCCGCCTTCTGGTTGCGCGCCCGACGGGAGAGGGATTTCGCGTCATCGACGCCTTTTCGCGGATCGTCCGGCTCGGCGAGGGGTTGGGCGCCAGCGGCAGCCTGCATGTCAATGCCATGGGGCGGGCTGTCGATGCGCTTGCCGTCTGTGCGCAGAAGATGCGGGACCGGCGCGTCGACCGCGCGAGGCTGATCGCCACCGAGGCCTGCCGCGCCGCCGACAACGGATTGCTTTTCGTCGAGCGCGTGCTGAAGGAAACCGGGCTCGACCTGGAGATCGTCGACCGGGAGACCGAAGCCCGCCTGGCCGCCGCCGGCTGCATCCCGCTGATCGACCGCAATCTCGACGGGGTGGTGCTTTTCGACATCGGCGGAGGATCTTCGGAAATCGTCTGGCTCGATATCGATCCGGCAGACCGGAACCGGCAGCCCAAAGTGCGCGGCTGGACGTCGCTCCCGGTCGGGGTGGTGACGCTCTCCGAGCGCCATGGCGGCGTCAGGGTGACGCGCGAGAGCTTCGAGCGCATGGTGGACGACGTGTCTGGCATGCTGGCCTCGTTCGCGCACCGGGAAGCCATCGCCAAGCGTGTCAGGCGCCTGCATTTGCTGGGCACCTCGGGCACGGTGACCACCATGGCCGGCATTCATCTGGAACTGCCTCGTTATGACCGGCGTCGGGTGGACGGCCTGTGGATGTCGCGCGGCGAGATCGATGATGTGCTCGAACGTCTCTTGGACATGACGTATGAGGAGCGCGTCGCCAATGCCTGCATCGGTCCGGAGCGGGCCGATCTGGTGATGGCCGGATGCGCCATTTTCGAGGCCATTCGGCGGGCTTTTCCCTGTGAGCGATTGCGCGTGGCCGATCGGGGCCTGCGTGAAGGATTATTGGTGCAGATGATGCAGGAGGATCGCGTCTGGCGTCACAACGGTGCGGGGCGCAACCCGTGAGCGGTGGAGCAGGCAAGGGCGGAGGTCCCGGCAAGGGCAAGAACAGTTCCGGCCGGGGCAGCGGTGCGCGCGAACTCGGTGTGCGGCTGAAGACGGCGCGCGGGCGCACGCATTCCTCGCAGCTCTGGCTCGAACGCCAGCTCAACGATCCCTATGTCGCCCGCGCCAAGCGCGAAGGGCGGCGCTCGCGCGCGATCTACAAGCTGATCGAGATCAACGACAAGGCCAAGCTCCTCAAGCCGGGGCAGCGCGTGCTCGATCTCGGTGCGGCCCCGGGCGGGTGGTCGCAATTGGCGGCGGAGATCACCGATTCCGTCAACGGGCGCGGCAAGGTGGTGGCGATCGACCTCCTGCCCATCGATCCCATCCCCGGCGTCGATTTCGAGCAGATGGATTTCATGGACGACGCCGCGCCCGACCGGCTGAAGGCGATGCTCGGCGGCCCGGCCGATCTCGTGCTCTCCGACATGGCTGCCAATACGGTGGGCCATCGCGCCACGGACCATCTGCGTATCATCGCTCTGGTGGAAGCGGCAGCCCATTTCGCCGTGGAAGTGCTGGCCCCGGGCGGGGCTTTCCTCGCCAAGGTCTTCCAAGGGGGCACGGAAGGCGACGTTCTTGCCTTGCTCAAGCGTGACTTCGCGGTGGTGAAACATCTCAAGCCGGCGGCGAGCCGCGCGGGCTCCAGTGAGATGTATGTGCTGGCCACGGGTTTCCGCGGCCGGAAGGAAACTGTTTCCGCCGATTGAGCGCCGGTCCCCTGCATGTCGGGAGGTCCGTTCTTTTCGGCGCAGGCGGCGTTTTCAGGAGCGGACAGGATGTCCGCGCTCCGGCAGGAGTGAGGCGCTATCCATCAAAGTTGGAAAGTTTATCGCGAGAAATCCCTGTCCGGATGACTTGATCCCGGCGGCGCGCCATTGCACAAGTGCGCAATCTCAAGTTCGGACTGATGATGGCTGACCCTCTCAAAATCGGTATTGCCGGCCTTGGCACCGTCGGTGCCTCTACCATTCGCCTTCTCGATCGTCGTGCCAATGCCCTTGCCGCCGGTTGCGGTCGGGGTGTGACGGTCACCGCCGTTTCCGCTCGCTCGCGAACGCGCGACCGCGGCCTGCCGATGGAGCGTTTCCGTTGGTTCGACGATCCGATCGCGCTGGCCCGCGATCCCGGGATCGATGTCTTCGTCGAATTGATGGGGGGCGAGGAAGGAGCCGCGCACGAAGCGGTGAAGGCCGCCCTCGATGCCGGCAAGCCGGTGGTCACGGCCAACAAGGCGCTGCTGGCGCGTCACGGCGTCGATCTCGCCAGGCGGGCCGAGAAGGCCGGCGTCGCGCTCAATTTCGAGGCGGCCGTCGCCGGCGGCGTGCCGATCATCAAGACGCTGCGCGAGGCGCTGATCGGCAACAATATCGATCGGGTCTATGGCATCCTGAACGGCACCTGCAACTACATCCTGACCAAGATGGAGGCCGAGGGCCTGTCCTTCGACGCCTGCCTGAAGGAGGCGCAGCGCCTGGGCTATGCCGAGGCCGACCCGACCTTCGACATTGGCGGCTTCGATACCGCTCATAAGCTGGCCCTGCTCACCAGCCTCGCTTTCGGGACACAGGTGAACGCCGAAGCCATTCATGTGGAAGGCATCGAGCGCATCACCACCGAGGACCTGCTGGCCGCCGACGAGCTTGGCTATCGCGTCAAGCTTCTGGGCGTGGCCACGCGCTCCGAAGCGGGCGTCGAGCAGCGTGTCCATCCCACCATGGTGCCCAAATCGACCCCGATCGCGCAGGTCGACGGCGTCACCAATGCGGTGGCGATCGATGCCGACGCCGTGCCGGAACTGACCTTGGTCGGCCCCGGAGCGGGCGGCGAGGCCACGGCCTCGGCCGTGGTCGGCGACATCGCCGATATCGCGCGAGGCCAGGCCGGAGCGCCGTTCGGGCGCAAGACCGGCGATCTCGAGCCCCTGCCGGCTGCTGCCATGCAGGCGCACAAGGGCGGGTATTATGTCCGTCTTTCGGTGGCGGACCGGCCGGGCGCGGCGGCGGGCATCGCCACGCGCATGGCCGAGCGCGGGATCTCGCTGGAGTCGATCGTACAAAAGCATCGGGGCGGCAAGGTCTATGGCGGCGACGACCCGAGCAAGGTCGCCGGTGCCGTGCCCGTCATCCTCATCACCTACGCCACCACCGAGGCAGATATTCGCGGCGCCGTCGATGCCATGGTCTCCGATGGCTACATCGTGGAAACGCCGCAGTTGATCCGCATCGAGCGCGAATAAGCAATATCCCAGGGCGTGTCGTCAGTTATGGTTTGATCGAGCGCCAAATCATAACTGACGATGCGCCGCAACAACGGAGGAAGCCATGTCGGAGATTATTCAGGTCAAGCCGACGGATGTCATCGAGCGCATCCTTTCACTTGAACTGGTCCGTGTAACCGAGCGCGCCGCCGTTGCCTCGGCATTGCTGCGCGGGCGGGGCGATGAGAAGGCCGCCGACAAGGCGGCGGTCGACGCCATGCGGCGCGAACTCAACAAGATGCCGATCGACGGTACCGTGGTGATCGGCGAGGGCGAGCGCGACGAGGCGCCGATGTTGTTCATCGGCGAGAAGGTCGGCAACGGCCTGGGCCCGAAGGTCGATATCGCGGTCGATCCGCTCGAAGGCACCACGCTGTGCGCCAAGGACATGCCGGGATCGATCGCGGTGATGGCGATGGCCAGCGCCGGTTCGCTGCTCAATGCTCCCGACGTCTACATGGACAAGATCGCCATCGGGCCCGGCTATTCCGAGGGCATCGTCGATCTCGATGCCAGCGTGGAAGACAATCTCCACGCCCTCGCCAAGGCCAAGGGCGTCAAACCGCGTGAACTGACCGCGCTGGTTCTCGATCGTCCGCGCCATGCTCCAATCATCGAGGCGATCCGCAAGGTTGGCGCATCCATCCGCGTCATCACGGATGGCGACGTCGCCGGCGTCATCTTCACGACCAATGCGCATGAGACCGGCATCGACATCTATCTGGGAACGGGCGGCGCTCCCGAAGGCGTGCTGGCGGCGGCAGCGCTGCGCTGCGTCGGCGGCCAGATGCAGGGGCGCCTCATCCTCGACACAGAGGCCAAGCGCGAACGTGCCCTGAAGATGGGTGTCACCGATCCGAGCCGCAAATACAAGATGGAGGAACTCGCCTCCGGCGACGTCATCGTCGCAGCGACCGGCGTGACCGACGGCGCACTGCTGCAGGGCGTGAAGTTCCGCGGCCCGGTGATCACCACCGAGACGGTGATCTACCGTTCGCTCAACGGCACGGTGCGCCGCATCCATGGCGAGCATCGCCAGATGTCGAAGTTCAATCTCGACTGATGGATATCCGCGCGCTCACCGCGGAGGAACGCCCTGCCTGGGAGCCGCTCTGGCAGGGCTATCTCACTTTCTACAAGGCGTCGGCGCCGGAGGAGACGACGGCGCTGACCTGGGCTCGCTTCCACGATCCCGCCGAACCGATGTACGTTTATGGTGCCTTCATCGATGACCGGCTTGCCGGCATCGTGCACCTGATCCTGCATCGCTCGACCTGGACGCCGGGCCCCTATTGCTATCTGCAGGATTTGTTCACCGCCGAATGGGCGCGCAGGAGAGGCGTTGCCCGCGCGCTGATCGAATGGTCCTATCAGGAGGCCACGCGCCTGGGCGCCAGCCGCGTCTATTGGCTGACGCACGAAAGCAATGTCGAGGCACAGGCCCTCTACGACCAGGTAGCCTCCCGTTCGGGCTTCATTCAGTATCGAAAGATGCTGCCGGCCTGACCGGCACGGCATAATTACTCACTTCCTGGTCATCCCGTGTCTGCGCCGCATCAGTCCGTGGTGCGGAGCGTCCGGGATGACCCGCCGTGTAATTCCGGCCGGCAGCGCCTGTATCACCTCACGGCCTGGCTTCGAGGATGAGGTTGAACGGTGTTTCCGTGGCGCGGCGGAAGCGGGTGAAGCCGGCTTCGGCCGCGACCTTGCGCAGGCGCGCCTCGCCGGCCTGGGCACCGAGCGCCAGGCCGACCTCCTGATCCAGCGAAGCCGGCGTGCAGATCACGGTGGAGGCGGCGTAGTAGACGCGCCCGACCGGATTGAAATTGTCCTCGAGCCGGTCATTGGCGAAGGGTTCGACCAGCATGCAGGTTCCTTCCGGTGCCATCGTGGACCTGACATGGCGCAGGGCCCCGACGGGATCGCCCATGTCGTGCAGGCAATCGAAGAAGCAGACCAGATCGTAGCCGCGCGCCGGCACCGTCTTGGCCGTGCTCACCTCGAAGGTGATGCGATCGGCCATGCCCGCGGTTTCGGCGGCGGCCGTGGCATCGTCGATCGAGCCCGGGTGATAGTCGAAGCCATAGAAGCGCGAATTGGGGAAGGCCCGGGCCATGATCATGGTCGAGACACCGTGCCCGCAGCCGATATCGGCCACGCTCGCGCCTCGCTCCAGCTTTTCCACCACGCCCTCCAGGGCGGGCAGCCAGTCCTGCACGAGATGATGGCGATAGGCGGTGCGGAAGAAGCGTGCCGTGCCGCAGAACAGGCATTTGTCCCGCTTGTCCCAGCCGACGCCTCGGCCTGTGCGGAACGCATCGGAAATGGCGGGCTCGTCTCGCAGGGTCGCCGCGACGAGATCCCCCACGGCTCCCAGGAACACCGGGCTGTCCTCGTCGGCGAAGACCGCCGCCTGTTCAGGCTGCATGGAAAAACGGGCGGTTCCGGGATCATAGACCACATAGTCCGAGGCGGCCTGCGCCGCGAGCCATTCGCGTATGTAGCGCTCGGAGGTCCCGGTCTTCTCGGCAAGTTCCTGCGAGGTCAGCGGCCCGGCCTCGGCGAGGGCCTTGTAAAGGCCGAGCTTGTCGCCGATGAGCAGCAGCGACGCGTTCATCGCAGCACCGACATCATTGAGCATCTTGCCCATGAAGGCGTTGAGTTTGTCCGGATCTACCGTTCCATTCTGTAAGGCCATCGCTGCTCTCCTATCGTCGAATGCGGCCTGTCGTAGCCGGCATCGGACTCCCTTGACGATGCGATCCCTGCGTCCTTCGTTTCGAGACGGCCATGAGGCATCGCTGCCGGAAGGCGGCGATCCGCGACGTGCACGATGAAAACTGCCGATGCCTGACCTGGTTCGATCCCGAGACGAAAGCGGAAGGCTTGCATGACGCCGGCGCCGGGAACCTATGCCGGCGACGATGACATCTTCGTCCTTGCTGGATCTTTCGTTACAACCCCAACGTGGGCACGATGAATATTACCACGACAGGAGGCGTGCCGCTCTTGGCCATTAGGCGGATGCCGCAGCGTCGCGAGGGACAAAATCACCGGCCCGCGGCCGACGGGCTGGCCATTTTTCGGGGCTTCGATTAGATCACCGCCATGTCGCCACCCGCATCACCGTCCGGGCTGCCCGGCCCGCCGCCATTGTCCGTCTTCATCATCGCCTTCAACGAGGCCGATCGCATCGGCGCGACCATCGAGGCAGTGCGCGGTCTCACGGACGATCTGGTCGTGGTCGATTCAGGGTCGACCGACGGGACGCAGACAATCGCCGAAAAGCTCGGCGCCCGGGTGATCCACAATCCCTGGCCGGGCTACGGTCCGCAGAAGCGCTTTGCCGAGACGCAGTGCCGCCATAACTGGATTCTCAACATCGATGCGGATGAAGTGGTGTCGCCGCGGCTCTCGGCGGAGATCCGTGCCCTGTTCTCGGGCGGGGAGCCCGAGGCCGACGGGTATGAGATCAACATCGCCGAGGTCTTTCCGGGGGAAAGGGAGCCTCACCCCTGGGGGTACACGCTGGCGCCGGTGCGGCTCTATCGATTCGATCGTGGCCGTTATGCCGAATCGACCGTGCACGATCGCGTGCATTTCAGCGGTCAGCCGCGGATCGCGCGGTTGAAGGGGCGCATCCATCATTATTCGATCCGCTCGCTCGGCGATGAAATCGCCAAGTTGAACGCCTATACCGAGCAGCAGGCCGAAGATCTCGACAAGAGGGGCAAGACGCTCGGCAGTTGGCGAATTCTGACTGAATTCCCCCTCAACTTCCTCAAGGCCTATATAGTGCGTCGTCATTTCGTTCGCGGTCTTTACGGCATCGCGACGGCGACGAACTATGCTTATTTCCGTTTTCTTCGCCTGGCCAAGCATATCGAAAGGCGGCGCCTACGCAAACTTCGGTGATGACGCATCATTTGGCTTGTCTTCGGGAGGCGAAGGGGGGACAGTCCGCCTACATCATTCTCGAGGGGCGATGCGATGAGCGGCAAACCCGAATTCGATGCGCAGGCGGTCATCGATGCGATGGCACCGATGATCGGAATCGAGATCGATCCTGATTTTCGCGAAGGCGTTGCCGCCAATCTGAAGCTGACGGCCGATCTGGCACAACTGGTGCTGTCCTTCCCGATCGAGGATGGCGATCAGCCCGCTGCGGTCTTCGAAGCATGACCAGCCTGCTCGATCAGGGCTGCTCGCCGCAACTGGGCATTCTGGAAATCTCCACCGGCATCCGCAGCGGCCGTTTCACGGCGCGCGCGGCGATCGAGCATACCCTGGCGCGCATCGAAAGGCTGGACGGCAGGGTAGGGGCCTTCACGGCGGTGCTCGCCGAGCGTGCCCTGGCCCGAGCCGATGCCATCGATGCCCGTCATGCCGCCGGCAAGCCTGTCGGAGCCCTGGCCGGCGTCCCCTTCGCCGTGAAGAACCTCTACGACATTGCCGGCCTCGTCACCCTCGCCGGTTCCCGGATCAATCGCGACAACCCGCCAGCCACGCGGGATGCCGCGCTGATCGAACGCCTGGAAGGGCAGGGCGCGATCTGCGTGGGTGCGCTCAACATGGGCGAATACGCCTATGATTTCACCGGCCAGAACACGCATGGGGTGCCTTCGCGAAATCCTCATGCCCTCGACCACCTGGCCGGCGGGTCTTCCAGCGGCCCCGCAAGCGCCGTGGCGGCGGGCTTCGTGCCGTTGGCCCTGGGCAGCGATACCAATGGCGCCATCCGCGTGCCGGCCTCCCTGTGCGGGCTGTTCGGCATGAAGCCGACCTTCGGGCGGCTCAGCCGCGCACGAAGTTTTCCTTTCGTCGCCAGCCTCGACCACATGGGCCCGCTGGCCCGTTCGGCTCGCGACCTCGCCTTTGCGTATGATGCCATGCAGGGACCCGATCCGGACGACCCGAGTTGCGCTCAACGCCCGGCGCAGCCGGCCCTGTTCGAACTCGGCCGCGGCATCGAGGGGCTGCGTATTGCCGTGGCGGGCGGCTATTTCCACCCGGAGGGTAACCGCGATGCGCTGGACGCGGTGCGGCGCTGCGCCAAGGCGCTCGACGCCAGCGAAACCATCGAGATCCCGCAGGCGGCGGTTGCCCGGGCAGCGGCCTTCCTGATCACCATTACCGAGGGCGGGGCACTGCATCGCAACAGGCTGCGGGAGCGTGCCAAGGATTTCGCGCCAGGGGTGCGGGACCGGCTGATCGCGGGCAACATGGTGCCGGCGACCTGGGTGAATGCGGCGCATCGCTTTCGCCATTGGTTCCGGGCCGAGATGCATCGCATCTTCGAGCGAATCGATCTGATTCTAGCGCCGGCGACGCCCTGTCGTGCCCCCAGAATCGATGCGACCACCATCGAGGTTGGTGGCCAGGCCATGCCGCTTCGTGCGAATCTGGGGCTGTTCACGCAGCCGATTTCCTTTATTGGACTGCCTGTGGTCACGGTGCCGCTCTGGAACGAGGGCGAGAAACTCCCGATCGGCGTGCAGATCATCGCTCCCGCCTGGCGGGAGGATCTTGCCCTGCGGGCTGCCTGGGCGCTGGAAACGGCGGGAGTCGTGCGGGCTCCGGTTGCCGATATCGAATAAAGGTCGATTCGCCGGGCCTTGGCCGCAGCGCCGGGAACGCCGCGACGCGCGGTATCAAAGAGTGAGAGCAAACAAACGCCAAGCGAGCTTCGCTCGAAGGAAAAGCAGACATAATGGTTAGGTCTTTGTTGCGTGCCATCGGGTTGGGGGTGCTTGCGGTGGGGCTGTGCTGGAGCGCCTCGTCGCGGCCGGCTCTTGCTGCCGCCATGGATTTCAAGGTGGTGAGCCTCTCCTTCGGCACCAGATGCAGCAAACGCTGCCCCAGCCTGATGGTCGCCAAGGGCGAGATGACGAGCGGCACGGTGGAGCGTTTCCTCGCCTTCGCCCAGCAGGCCTCCAAACTCGGCGCCAGCAACGTGCTGATCATCGATTCGCCCGGCGGCCATCTGGTCGAAGGCGTCAATCTGGGTCATGTGTTGCGGAAATTACGCACCAGCGTCTTCGTCGGGCAGGTCGTCACCCTGGGCGGGCAGCCAATTGCGGTCAACGGCTCATGCATGTCGGCCTGCGTCTATGCGCTGATGGGGGGCAATAAGCGATTCGTCCCCGCGGGATCGCGCGTCGGCGTGCACCGCGAATATCTGCCCAACAGTTCCGGGAGCGATCCAATGTCGGTTCTGCGCAGCACGCGGCGATTCCCCGAGGTGACCGAGATGCTGCGGAGCTACTCGAAAAAAATGGGCGTGAATCCCGCTCTGATCGATCTGGCCGAGCAATATGGCGTCGGAAGTATCCGAATTCTGACGCCCGAGGACATCCGGCGCTTCCGGCTGGCGCGCATTGCGAACTGAATTTCGGGTGCGTTGCGAATTGACGCTTGACACTGTGCGGGAGGCCCTCTAATCACCGCGCCACGCCAGCACGGTTCGCCGCCGCTGGCGAGAGACGGGGGTGTAGCTCAGTTGGTTAGAGCGTCGGCCTGTCACGCCGAAGGTCGCGGGTTCAAGTCCCGTCACTCTCGCCATTTTGTGACAAAAAGCCAGCCTTCGGGCTGGCTTTTGCATTTTCAGCCCGGCAAGTCGCGGATGCGGTTGGTTGCAACCAGGTCATGTCTTGCAACTCATACCCGCTATGCGCCAAGATCATGCCAGAATCGCCCGGTATTCTGCCGCACTGCGGTAGGAATCTCTTGGCTGGAACGCTTCCAAGCTTGCGCCTCCCATAGCCGTGGTTTAAGGCTCGCTGCAGGTCGTCCACGACGCAGCGCGAAGGTGCTTTTCCAAAGCGCTGTGGAGGGATGGCCGGCGTGAGCGACGCTTTCAAGCGCACTCATGCCCGTATCGTCCAAACGTGGCGGCCGCGAGTTCAAGCGCTCCTGGTCGATCACAGCTGGAGCAAAGCGCGTTTCAGCGGAAACGCTGCAGTGTTCCAACTCTTTGTCTCGACGCGTTCTTGCGAGTGCTGGTGAACCCACCGGATCGCAAAACGCTATTGGGTTCGTGCTGATGGACAACCTTCTCGCCGGCTATCTGCCGCTTATCATCTTCATCGGGGTCTCGGCCGTCATCGGCCTGGCGCTTCTGGTGGCGCCCTTCCTCGTGGCGTATCAGCGCCCGGATCCGGAAAAGCTCTCGGCTTATGAGTGCGGGTTCAACGCCTTCGACGACGCGCGCATGAAGTTCGACGTGCGCTTCTATCTGGTGTCGATCCTGTTCATCATCTTCGATCTCGAAGTGGCATTCCTGTTCCCCTGGGCGATCACGTTCAAGGAAGTCGGCCTGTTCGGCTTCACCTCGATGATGATTTTCCTGGCCGTGCTGACCATCGGCTTCGTTTATGAGTGGAAGAAGGGCGCGCTCGAATGGGATTGAACCTGGAGACATCAGGCGGCACGCTGGTGGCGCCGGCGCCCAAGGGCATCATCGACCCGAATACCGGCAAGCCGGTCGGGTCGACCGACCCGTTTTTCGTCGACATCAATGCCGAGTTGGCCGACCGCGGCTTTCTCGTCACCTCGGCTGACAATCTGATCAACTGGGCCCGCACCGGCTCGCTGATGTGGATGACCTTCGGCCTTGCCTGCTGCGCGGTCGAGATGATGCAGGTCTCCATGCCGCGCTACGACGTCGAGCGCTTCGGCTTCGCCCCGCGTGCTTCGCCGCGCCAGTCCGATGTGATGATCGTGGCGGGCACGCTGACCAACAAGATGGCGCCGGCCCTGCGCAAGGTCTACGACCAGATGCCCGAGCCGCGCTACGTCATCTCCATGGGCTCCTGTGCCAATGGCGGCGGCTACTACCACTATTCCTATGCGGTCGTGCGCGGCTGCGACCGCATCGTTCCGGTCGACATCTACGTTCCTGGCTGCCCGCCCACGGCCGAAGCGCTGCTCTATGGCGTGCTGCTGCTGCAGAAGAAGATTCGCCGTACCGGCACCATCGAGCGTTGAGCGGAGCTGACATGGCAAACTCTGAAACTCTGCAGGGGATCGGCGAGGCGCTCCAGGCTGCTTTTCCGCAAGCCGTCTCCGATGTCCTGCATGCCTTTGGCGAGCTGACCGTCACCACCGATCCCGACAACATCCTGGCTGTGCTCAAGCACCTCAGGGACGATGCCGGAACGCGCTTCGTTTCGATCATCGATGTCTGCGGCGTCGACTATCCGGCGCGCGAAAAGCGCTTCGACGTGGTGTACCACCTGCTGTCGCCGACCAAGAACGTCCGCATCCGCGTCAAGGTGGAAACCGACGAGGCGACCCCGGTTCCCTCAGCCGTCGGCCTGTTCCCCGGTGTGCTCTGGTTCGAGCGCGAAGCCTACGATCTCTACGGCATCCTCTTCACCGGCCATCCGGACCTGCGCCGGCTGCTGACCGACTACGGCTTCGACGGACATCCCTTGCGCAAGGACTTCCCGATGACCGGGTTCGTCGAGGTGCGCTGGGACGACGAGGCCAAGCGCGTGGTCTACGAGCCTGTCAGGCTCAACCAGGAATTCCGCAACTTCGATTTCCTGTCACCGTGGGAAGGGACGGAATATGTCCTGCCCGGCGACGAGAAGGCGAAGGCAGGCTGACGCGCTCCCGCGCGCCGGATCAGGACTAGCAAGACTCTCGAAATGGCTCCGAACCAGCTGGCCAACTCGGAAAGTTTGGAAACGACATGAACGACCAACCGCATCTACGCAATTTTGCGATCAATTTCGGCCCGCAGCATCCGGCGGCCCACGGCGTGTTGCGTCTGGTCATGGAGCTCGACGGCGAAGTGGTCGAGCGGGTCGATCCCCATATCGGCCTGCTGCATCGCGGTACGGAGAAGCTGATCGAAGCCAAGACCTTCATGCAGGCCATCCCCTATTTCGATCGGCTCGATTACGTCGCGCCGATGAACCAGGAGCATGCCTATTGCCTGGCCATCGAGCGCCTGCTCGGTATGGAGGTTCCCAAGCGGGGGCAGCTCATCCGCGTGCTCTATTCCGAGATCGGGCGCCTGCTCTCGCATCTGCTCAACGTCACCACGCAGGCCATGGACGTCGGTGCGCTGACGCCGCCGCTCTGGGGCTTCGAAGAGCGCGAGAAGCTGATGATCTTCTACGAGCGTGCTTCGGGCAGCCGCATGCACGCCGCCTATTTCCGCGCCGGCGGCGTCCATCAGGACCTTCCGCCGGAGCTGATCGACGATATCGAGGCCTTCTGCGATCCTTTCCTCAAGGTTTGCGACGACCTCGAGGGCCTGCTCACCGACAATCGCATCTTCAAGCAGCGCAATGTCGATATCGGCATCGTCTCGCTGGATGACGCCTGGGCCTGGGGCTATTCGGGCGTGATGGTGCGCGGCTCGGGCGCCGCCTGGGACCTGCGCAAGTCGCAGCCCTATGAATGCTATGCCGAGCTCGATTTCGATATTCCGATCGGCAAGAACGGCGACAATTACGATCGCTACTGCATCCGCATGGAAGAGATGCGCCAGTCGATCCGCATCATGAAGCAGTGCTGCACGCTGCTGCGCACGACGACCGGACCGGTTTCGGCCACCGACAACAAGGTCGTGCCGCCCAAGCGTGGCGAGATGAAGCGCTCGATGGAAGCGCTCATCCATCACTTCAAGCTCTACACCGAGGGCTACCACGTGCCCGCCGGCGAGGTTTACGCGGCCGTCGAAGCGCCCAAGGGCGAATTCGGCGTCTACCTGGTCTCCGACGGCGGCAACAAACCCTATCGCTGCAAGATCCGCGCGCCGGGCTTTGCGCATCTGCAGTCGATGGATTGGCTGTGCCGCGGCTACATGCTGGCCGACGTCTCCGCCATTCTCGGTTCTCTCGACATCGTGTTCGGCGAAGTCGATCGTTGATTTTGGGTCGCAGCCGGCTTCGAGGCGGCTGCAAAAGCGTCTTGCGATTTGAGGGGCACCACGAATCGCAAAGACGCGTCGAAACCAGGAGTGAGAGTAAGAGTGCGTTTGCCAAAACGCACTTTGCTCTAGCAGTAAAGAGGTATGCGCATGTCCGTCCGCAGGCTCGCGCCCCAGGAACTTCAGCCGGCAAGCTTTGCCTTCACGCCCGAGAACGAGGCGTGGGTGGACCAGCAGATCGCCAAATATCCGCCCGGCCGCCAGGCGTCGGCGGTGATTCCGCTGCTGTGGAAGGCGCAGGAACAGGCCGGCGGCTGGGTATCCCAGGCGGCGATCGAGGTGATCGCGGCGCGCCTGGGCATGGCGAAGATCCGCGTCCTGGAGATCGCGACCTTCTACACCATGTTCAACCTGGAACCGGTGGGCAAGTATTTCATCCAGCTCTGCGGCACCACGCCGTGCCAGCTGCGCGGCGCCGAGGCGATCCGCGACGTCGTCAAGAAGCGCATCGGCCCCGAGCGGCACGTGACGGAAGACGGCAAGTTCTCCTGGCTCGAGGTCGAGTGCCTGGGCGCTTGCTGCAATGCGCCGATGGTCCAGATCAATGCCGATTTCTACGAGGATCTCACGCCTGAGATCATGGAACGCATCATCGACGATCTTGCCGCCGGCAAGGAAGTGAAGCCCGGCCCGCAGAACGGCCGCTTCTCGTCCGAGCCGGAAGGTGGTGCGCAGACCCTGACCGATCCGGCGCTCTATGACGGCTCGGTGATCGGGTCCTGGAAGCAGCGCCTCGCCGAGGAGAAAGCCAAGCTCGAGGCGGCCAAGGCCGCTGCTGCCGAAGCCGCCGCGGCGGCGCCGGCCAAGTCTTGAATTCAAGGGGAGGGCGCCGCAAACGAGGCTTCCTTCCCGACAACAGGTCCTGCCGCCAGCCTCCGGCCAGCGACAGGGCGCTCCCCACTCTCAGATTTCCGGATCCGCCATGCTTGCTGATCGCGACCGCATCTTCACCAATCTCTACGGCCTCCAGTCGCCCGGACTGCAGGCGGCCATCAAGCGTGGCTCGTGGGATGGCACCAAGCAGATCCTCGAGATGGGCCAGGACTGGATCATCAACGAGATGAAGGCGTCGGGCCTCAGGGGACGCGGCGGCGCCGGCTTTCCCACCGGCCTGAAATGGTCGTTCATGCCGAAGAAGTCCGATGGCCGGCCGAGCTATCTCGTCGTTAATGCCGACGAATCCGAGCCCGGCACCTGCAAGGACCGCGAGATCATGCGGCATGACCCGCATCATCTGGTGGAAGGCTGCCTTATCGCCTCCTTCGCCATGAATGCGCATGCCTGCTACATCTATATCCGCGGCGAATATATCCGTGAGCGCGAGGCCCTGCAGCGCGCCGTCGACGAGGCCTACGAGGCCGGCCTGATCGGCAAGAACAACAAGAACGGCTGGGATTTCGACCTCTACGTGCACCACGGCGCCGGCGCCTATATCTGCGGCGAGGAGACCGCGCTGCTCGAAAGCCTCGAAGGCAAGAAGGGCATGCCGCGCATGAAGCCGCCCTTCCCGGCGAATATGGGCCTTTATGGCTGCCCGACCACGGTGAACAATGTCGAGTCGATCGCCGTCGCCCCCACCATCCTGCGCCGCGGCGCAGGCTGGTTCGCCGGCATCGGCAATCCCAACAATGTCGGCACCAAGCTCTTCTGCGTCTCGGGCCATGTGAACAAGCCGTGCAACGTCGAAGAAGCGATGGGCATTCCTTTCCGCGAGCTGATCGAGCGCCATTGCGGCGGCATCCGCGGCGGCTGGGACAATCTGAAGGCCGTGATTCCGGGCGGCTCGTCGGTGCGCATGGTACCGGCCGAGCAGATCATCGACACGCCGATGGATTTCGACTCGCTGTCGAAGCTGCGCTCGGGCCTAGGCACCGCCGCCGTCATCGTGATGGACAAGTCGACCGACGTGGTGCGCACCATCGCCCGGCTTGCCTATTTCTACAAGCATGAGAGCTGCGGCCAGTGCACGCCGTGCCGCGAGGGCACGGGCTGGATGTGGCGCGTGCTCACCCGCATGGCCGAAGGACGCGCCCAGAAGCGCGAGATCGACATGCTGCTCGACGTTACCAAGCAGGTCGAAGGGCATACGATCTGTGCTCTCGGCGATGCGGCCGCCTGGCCGATCCAGGGGCTGATCACCCATTTCCGTCATGAGATCGAAGCGCGCATCGATCAATATGCCGCAAACCCCCATTCCACCCCTGTTCTGCAGGCGGCGGAATAACAGGCCGGCTCCCGTCGGCTGCAATTTATCAGGGCCGGGATCGCCCCCGTTTCCGGCCTGTCACAGCGCTGAATTTTCGTGTTCCCGATGTTGATCGCGGCGCGGAATTTTGCGAAGTCGAGTTTGGAAAGAGTCTGGATTGCGTCTCGCTATCCAGACCTGATCGTCAAGGTTATCCATGGCCAAGTTGATCGTCGACGGACAGGAAATCGAGGTCCCGGCGGAGTACACGCTCCTCCAGGCCTGTGAGGTCGCGGGTGCAGAGATCCCGCGTTTCTGCTTCCACGAGCGCCTGTCGATTGCCGGCAATTGCCGCATGTGTCTGGTCGAGGTGAAGGGCGGCCCGCCCAAGCCGACGGCGTCCTGTGCCATGGCGGTACGGGACCTGCGTCCGGGCCCGAACGGCGAGCCGCCGGTGGTGCTCACCAAGAGCCCGATGGTCAAGAAGGCCCGCGAGGGGGTGATGGAGTTCCTCCTCATCAACCATCCGCTGGATTGCCCGATCTGCGACCAGGGCGGCGAGTGCGACCTGCAGGACCAGGCCATGGCCTACGGCGTCGACAAGAACCGCTATGCCGAGAACAAGCGCGCGGTCGAAGACAAATATATCGGCCCGCTGGTCAAGACGGTGATGAACCGCTGCATCCATTGCACGCGCTGCGTCCGCTTCACCACCGAGGTGGCCGGCGTCTCCGAGCTTGGTGCCATCGGCCGCGGCGAGGACATGGAGATCACCACTTATCTCGAACGGGCGATGAGCTCGGAACTGCAGGGCAATGTGATCGACCTCTGTCCGGTCGGCGCCCTGACCTCCAAGCCCTATGAATTCCATGCCCGCCCCTGGGAGCTCTCCAAGACCGAATCCGTCGACGTGATGGATGCGGTGGGCTCCGCCATCCGCATCGATGCGCGCGGCCGGGAAGTGCTGCGCATCGTGCCACGCACCAATGAACTGGTGAACGAGGAGTGGATCTCGGACAAGACCCGCTTCATCTGGGATGGCCTGCGCACCCAGCGCCTCGACCGGCCTTATCTGCGTGTCGACGGCCGCCTCAAGCCGGTGAGCTGGCAGGACGCCTTTGCCGCCGTCGCCGCCAAGGTGAAGGCCGCCAAGCCCGAGCGCATCGGCGCCATCGCCGGCGACCTCGCCGCGGTGGAGGAACTGTTCGCGCTCAAGGATCTCATCGGCAAGCTGGGCTCGAAGAACCTCGACGCCCGCCAGGACGGCGCCAAGATCGATCCTGCCCTGGGCCGCGCCGGCTATCTGTTCAACCCGACGATCGCCGGTCTCGAGGAGGCGGACGCGATCCTGCTGGTCGGCACCAATCCGCGCAAGGAAGCCTCGGTTCTCAATGCCCGCATCCGCAAGCGCTGGCTGCGTGGCGTCAAGATCGGGCTGATCGGCGAGCAGGCCGATCTGACCTACACCTATGATTATCTGGGCGCCGGACCCGATACTTTGGCCGAGTTGGCTGCCGGCAAGGGCGCCTTCGCCGAGCTGCTGAAGGGGGCCTCCAAGCCGGTAATCATCGTGGGTGGCGGTGTCTATGCCCGCGCGGACGGTGCGGCGCTGCTGTCGCTGGCCGCCAAGGCGGCCCAGGCGCTCGGCGTGGTCAAGGACGGCTGGAACGGTTTCGGCGTGCTGCACAATGCCGCCTCGCGCGTGGGTGCCCTCGATGTCGGCTTCGTGCCGGGCGAGGGGGGGCTCGACGCCGCCGGCATGGCCAAGGCCGGAGCGCTTGACGTGCTCTTCCTGCTGGGTGCCGACGAAATCACCGTCGAGCCGGGTGCCTTCGTGGTCTATCAGGGCAGCCATGGTGACCGCGGCGCGCATCGCGCCGACGTCATCCTGCCGGCCGCTGCCTATCCCGAGCGCTCGGGCCTGTTCGTCAACACCGAGGGCCGGGTCCAGCTCGCCAACCGCGCGGCGTTCCCGCCCGGCGAGGCGCGCGAGGACTGGGCGATCCTGCGGGCATTGTCGGAAGCCCTCGGCGCCAAGCTCGGCTATGACTCGCTCACTGCCCTGCGCAAGGCGCTGTTTGCCGCCATTCCCCATCTCGGCCAGATCGGTCAGGTTGCCACTGCCGATGCCGCCGGCATCTCGGCTCTGGCGAATGTCGGCGGCGAGGTCGACAAGGCAGCTTTCGCGGCTGCGATCAGCGATTTCTATTTGACCAACCCCATCGCGCGCGCTTCGGCCGTGATGGCGCAGTGTTCGCAGCTCGCCTCGGGCGCGCTGCCGCTGGCGGCGGAGTAAGGACGGGCCATGACGATCTGGGAAACACTCCTGTGGAAGGTGGGCCTGCCGGCGCTGCAAAGCGTGGTTCTGCTGGTCTGCCTGCTTGTCTTCATCGCCTATTACCTGTTGGCCGACCGCAAGGTCTGGGCTGCGGTGCAGCTGCGTCGCGGTCCCAATGTCGTCGGGCCGTTCGGGCTGTTCCAGTCCTTCGCCGACCTGATCAAGTTCGTGCTCAAGGAGCCGGTGATCCCGGCGGGCGCGAACAAGGGCGTCTTCCTGCTCGCGCCCTTCGTCACCTGCGTTCTGGCGCTGGCCGGTTGGGCTGTGCTGCCGGTCGCGGCTGGCACGATGATCGCCGACATCAATGTCGGCATCCTCTATGTCTTCGCCATCTCCTCGCTCGGTGTCTACGGCACCATCATGGCGGGCTGGGCCTCGAACTCGAAATATCCCTTCCTCTCGGCCCTGCGCGCCGCGGCCCAGATGGTGTCCTATGAAGTCTCCATCGGGTTCGTCATCATCACCGTGCTGCTCTGCGCCGGCTCGCTGAACCTGACGGCTATCGTCGAGGCGCAGCACAGCCGCGGCCTCGCCAGCCTGATTGGTCTGCCCTGGCTGACCTTCCTGAACTGGTACTGGCTGCCGCTCTTCCCGATGTTCATCATCTTCTTCATCTCGGCCCTGGCCGAGACGAACCGGCCGCCCTTCGATCTGGCCGAAGCCGAGTCCGAGCTCGTGGCCGGCTTCATGGTCGAATATGCCTCGACGCCCTACCTGCTGTTCATGCTGGGCGAATATGTGGCGATCATGACCATGTGCGCCCTGACCACCATCCTGTTCATGGGGGGCTGGAGTGCGCCGATCGACCTGCCGCCCTTCACCTGGATCCCGGGCTTCATCTGGTTCCTGGTCAAGGTGACGTTCGTGTTCTTCATGTTCGCGATGGTGAAGGCCTTCGTGCCGCGCTACCGCTATGACCAGCTGATGCGTCTCGGCTGGAAAGTCTTCCTGCCGCTGTCGATCGCCATGGTCGTGATCGTCGCAGGCTTCCTCCAGATTACCGGATGGGCACCATGACCGCAGCCAATCCCAGCCGGCCGCGCGTCGGCTTAGATCAGGCCGCCAAGGCCCTGTTCCTGAAGGAATTCGTTTCGGCCTTCTTCCTGTCGATGCGCTATTTCTTCAAGCCGAAGGCGACGTTGAACTATCCCTTCGAGAAGGGCCGGCTGTCGCCGCGTTTCCGGGGCGAGCACGCTTTGCGGCGCTATCCCAATGGCGAGGAACGCTGCATCGCCTGCAAATTGTGCGAGGCGATCTGCCCGGCGCAGGCAATCACCATCGAGGCGGGGCCGCGCGGCAATGACGGTACGCGGCGCACCACGCGCTACGACATCGACATGGTCAAGTGCATCTATTGCGGCTTCTGCCAGGAAGCCTGCCCGGTGGATGCCATCGTGGAGGGGCCGAACTTCGAGTTCGCCGTCGAGACGCGCGAAGAGCTGTTCTATGACAAGGACCGTCTTTTGGCCAATGGCGACCGCTGGGAGCGGGAAATCGCCAAGAATATCGCCAAGGACGCGCCTTATCGCTGACGCGCTTTGCTCTAGGGCATAAGAGACCGGCCCGGCCGGAGTTTGTTTTTGCTTCAGCCAGGCTGGAGCGGTTGAGACTAGACGGCACGGAAACGGGCCGGAGAGGGGTTTGAACATGAATGTGGCGACAGCCTTCTTCTACCTGTTCGCCTTTGTTTGCGTGGCATCGGCCTTGATGGTCATCCTGTCGCGCAACCCTGTGCATTCGGTGCTCTATCTGATCCTGGCCTTCGTCAATGCGGCCGGCCTGTTCATGCTTACCGGGGCCGAGTTTCTCGCGCTGATCCTGATCGTGGTCTATGTCGGTGCCGTCGCCGTGCTCTTCCTCTTCGTGGTGATGATGCTCGACGTCGACTTTACCGAGCTGCGCCAGGGCTTCCTGCAATATCTGCCGATCGGCTTCCTGGTCGGCCTGATCGTTCTGATCGAATTGCTGATGGTGGTGGTCGGCTGGGCGATCTCCCCCGGCATCGTCGTCAATCCGCAGACGCAGATCGATACCTCCGTCACCAACACCGAGGCGCTCGGTCGCGTGCTCTACACGCAATATGCCTTCTTCTTCCAGGGCGCCGGCCTGGTGCTGCTGGTGGCCATGATCGGCGCCATCGTGCTGACGCTGCGCCACAAGGAAGGCGTCAAGCGCCAGAATCCGGCCCTGCAATCGGCGCGCACCAAGGCGCAGTCGGTCGAGGTCATCAAAGTTCAGCCAGGGCAGGGGATCTGACACATGGCCGTCGATCTTTCCCATTTTCTCGCTGTCGCCGCCGTTCTCTTCACCATCGGCGTGCTCGGGATTTTCATCAACCGCAAGAACGTCATCGTCATCCTGATGTCGGTGGAACTCATCCTGCTTGCGGTGAACATCAATATGGTCGCCTTCTCCGCGGCGCTGCACGACATTACGGGCCAGGTCTTCACCCTCCTGATCCTGACGGTCGCCGCCGCCGAGGCCGCGATCGGTCTGGCCATTCTGGTGGCGTTCTACCGCAACCGCGGTTCGATCGCCGTCGAAGATATCAACGTGATGAAGGGCTGAGGGCGTGTATAACGCAATTGTCTTCCTGCCGCTCCTCGGCTTCCTGATTGCCGGCATCGCCAACATGCTGACGTGGCGCCTGGCGCCGGCCGATGCTGCCGAGACCTCCGGGCATGGTCACGACGACCATGGCCATGGTGCTCACGCCGCGCATGGCCATGATGACCATGCTCATGACTCCCATGGCCACGACGATCACCACGCGGTCGAGGAATCCCCGCATTCGCCCGGCAAGATCCGCTTTGCCGAATATGTCACGACCGGCCTGCTGTTCGTGTCCTGCCTGCTGTCCTGGGTCGCGTTCATCAATGTCGGCTTCAACGGCGCCACCTCCACGGTGCCGGTGCTCGACTGGATCCATGTCGGCAAGCTGCAGATCGATTGGGCTCTGCGCGTCGACACGCTGACCGCGGTGATGCTGGTGGTTGTCACCACCGTGTCCTCGCTCGTTCACCTCTATTCCATCGGCTATATGGAAGAGGACCCCTCGCGGCCGCGCTTCTTCGCCTATCTGTCGCTGTTCACCTTCGCCATGCTTATGCTGGTGACCTCCGACAATCTGGTGCAGATGTTCTTCGGCTGGGAAGGCGTGGGTCTGGCCTCCTATCTCCTGATCGGCTTCTGGTACAAGCGCCCCACGGCCAACGCCGCCGCCATCAAGGCCTTCGTAGTCAACCGCGTCGGCGATTTCGGTTTCTCGCTCGGCATCTTCGCGGTGTTCGTCATCTTCGGCCAGGTCGGCTTCGAGGGCATCTTCAAGGAAGCCGCCAGCAAGGCGGAGACCAGCATCCACTTCCTCGGCTATAACCTGCCGGCCCTGGAAGTTGCCTGCTTCCTGCTGTTCATGGGGGCCATGGGCAAGTCCGCCCAGTTCCTGCTGCACACCTGGCTGCCGGACGCGATGGAAGGGCCGACGCCGGTCTCCGCGCTCATCCATGCCGCCACCATGGTCACGGCGGGCATCGTGATGGTGGCGCGCCTGTCGCCGCTGTTCCAGCATGCCGAGCACGCCCTGGCCTTCGTCACCTTCATCGGCGCCACCACGGCCTTCTTCGCCGCCACGGTGGGCCTCGTCCAGAACGACATCAAGCGCGTCATCGCCTATTCGACCTGTTCGCAGCTCGGCTACATGTTCGTGGCCCTGGGCGTGGGCGCCTACAATGTCGGCGTGTTCCACCTGTTCACGCACGCCTTCTTCAAGGCGCTGCTGTTCCTCGGTGCCGGCTCGGTCATCCATGCCATGCACCACGAGCAGGACATGCGCCACATGGGCGGCCTGAAGTCGAAGATCCCGCTGACCTACTGGGCCATGGTGATCGGCACGCTGGCGCTCACCGGCGTCGGCCTGCCCTTGACGCAGATCGGCTTCGCCGGCTTCAACTCCAAGGATGCCGTGATCGAGGCGGCCTGGGCCGGCTACGCCGAGAGCGGCCACCTCATTCCGCTCTATGCCTTCTGGATGACCATCGTCGCGGCGCTGATGACGTCCTTCTATTCCTGGCGCCTGATCTTCATGACCTTCCACGGCCAGACCCGGGCCGATGCGCATACCTATGACCATGCGCATGAATCGCCGATGCCGATGATGATCCCGCTCGCGGTTCTGTCGGTCGGCGCGGTCTTCGCCGGCATGGTCTTCTACGGCCCCTTCGCCAGCGAGCACGGGCTCGAATCCTTCTGGCGTGAGGCCGTGTCGCTGGGCGAGGGCACCAAGATCCTCGAAGGCATGCATCACGCCCCGCTCTGGGTGAAGCTGTCGCCCTTCGTCATGATGCTGATCGGCTTCTTCACGGCCTATTACATGTATATCGTCAAGCCGACGGTGCCGGCGGCCATCGCCGCCCGCAACCCGCTGCTCTACAATTTCCTGCTCAACAAGTGGTACTTCGACGAGCTCTATGACTGGGCCTTCACCCGCCCGGCCAAGTGGCTCGGCCGCTTCCTGTGGAAGAAGGGGGATGGCGCCACCATCGACGGCCTCGGCCCGGATGGTGTCTCCGCCCGCGTCGTTGACGTCACCCGCGGCGTCGTCAAGCTGCAGACCGGCTATCTCTATCACTATGCCTTCGCCATGCTGATCGGCATCGCGGCCTTGTTCACCTGGTCCATGCTCGGAGGCACGCACTGATGTCCTGGCCGGTTCTTTCCGTCACGACCTTCCTGCCCTTGGTGGGTGTGGTGCTGATGCTCGTGCTTCGGGGTGATCCCGAAGGCGTGAAGCGCAATTCGCGCATCATCTCGCTGTGGACCACCATCGCGACCTTCATCGTCTCGCTATTGCCGCTGTTCGCCTTCGATCCGGCCAACACCAGCTTCCAGTTCGTCGAGAACACCAACTGGCTCGGCGGCACCACGGGTGGGGCGATCAACTATCGGATGGGCGTCGACGGCATCTCGCTGCCCTTCGTCATCCTGACGACCTTCCTGATGCCGTTCTGCATCCTCGCCTCCTGGCGCTCGATCCAGAACCGCGTGCGCGAATACATGATCGCCTTCCTCGTGCTGGAGACGCTGATGATCGGCGTGTTCTGCGCGCAGGACATCGTGCTGTTCTACCTGTTCTTCGAAGGCGGCCTGATCCCGATGTTCCTGATCATCGGCATCTGGGGCGGACAGCGGCGCATCTATGCCAGCTTCAAGTTCTTCCTCTACACGCTGCTCGGCTCGGTGCTGATGCTGATCGCCATCATGGCGATGTATTGGAACGCCGGTTCCTCCGATATCGCCGTGCTGCTCAAGCACCCGTTCCCGGTGCAGATGCAAACCTATCTGTGGCTGGCCTTCTTCGCCTCCTTCGCCGTGAAGATGCCGATGTGGCCGGTGCACACCTGGCTGCCCGACGCGCACGTCGAAGCACCCACGGCGGGCTCGGTCATCCTGGCCGGCATCCTCCTGAAGATGGGCGGCTACGGCTTCATCCGTTTCTCCCTGCCGATGTTCCCGGCGGCCTCCGAATATTTCGCGCCGCTGGTGTTCACCCTCTCCGTCATCGCCATCGTCTACACCTCGCTGGTGGCGCTGATGCAGGAGGACATCAAGAAGCTGATCGCCTATTCGTCGGTCGCCCATATGGGCTTCGTCACCATGGGCCTGTTCTCGATGAACGAGCAGGGCGTGCAGGGCGCGATCTTCCAGATGATCTCGCACGGCATCGTTTCCGGCGCGCTGTTCCTCTGCGTCGGCGTGGTCTATGACCGCATGCACACCCGCGAGATCGCGGCCTATGGCGGCCTGGTCAACCGTATGCCCTGGTATGCGCTGGCCCTGATGGTGTTCACCATGGCCAATGTCGGTCTGCCCGGCACGTCGGGCTTCGTCGGCGAGTTCCTCACGCTGGTGGGCGCCTTCTCGACCAATACCTGGGTGGCTTTCTTCGCTACGTTCGGCGTGATCCTGTCGGCGGCCTATGCGCTCTGGCTCTATCGCCGCGTCGTCTATGGCGCGCTGGAAAAGCCGAGCCTGGCCGGGATCGCCGACCTCACCGGCCGGGAGTTCATCATCCTGGCGCCGCTGGTTCTGCTCACGATCTATTTCGGTGTCTATCCCAAGCCGATCCTGAACATGAGCGAAGCCGCCGTCACCCATCTCATCCAGGCGGCGAAAGCTGCCAGCGTTGCGCTTAACTGATCCGAAGGCGAGCCATGTCTGCTTCTGAAATTGCAACGGCGCTTCCGGAAATCGTTCTGGTTCTTGGCGCCATCGCTTTGCTGATGATCGGTGTCTTCTCGGCGCCGCGTGGCTACGGCCTGGTCACCACCCTTTCGGTGGTGCTGCTTGCCGTGGTCGTGGTGCTGGTGGCCATGAGCACCGACGGCAAGGCCTTCAACGGTTCCTTCAGCGTCGATGCCTTCGCCCGCTTCACCAAGATCCTGGTCCTGATCGGCTCGGGCACGGCGATCGTGATGTCGAGCGACTTCCTGCGCTCGCGCGGCATCGAGAAGTTCGAATATCCGGTGATGATCCTGCTGGCGACAACCGGCATGATGATGATGCTGTCGGCCAACGACCTCATCGCCCTCTATATCGGGCTCGAACTGCAGTCGTTGGCCCTTTACGTCATCGCTTCCATTCATCGCGACGACCTGAAGTCCACCGAAGCGGGCCTGAAATATTTCGTCCTCGGCGCGCTCTCCTCGGGCATGCTGCTCTATGGCGCTTCGCTGATCTATGGCTTCGCCGGCACGGTGTCGTTCACCGGCATCGCCACGGCGGTGCAGGGGCATGTCGGGCTCGGCCTGGTCTTCGGTATCGTCTTCCTTCTCGCTGGCCTGGCCTTCAAGATCTCGGCCGTGCCGTTCCATATGTGGACGCCTGATGTCTATGAGGGTGCTCCCACGCCGGTGACCACCCTGTTTGCCGGTGCGCCGAAGATTGCCGCCATGGGGCTGCTGGTCCGCGTGATCATCACCTCCTTCCCGGCGGCGCTCGCCCAGTGGCAGCAGATCGTGGTGTTCATCGCTATCGCTTCGATGGCCCTCGGCTCCTTCGCGGCCATCGGCCAGAGCAACATCAAGCGCCTGATGGCCTATTCGTCGATCGGCCATATGGGCTTTGCCCTGGTCGGCCTGGCGGCAGGCACCTCCGAGGGCGTGCAGGGCGTGCTGATCTATCTGGCGCTCTATCTGGCCATGACGATCGGCACCTTCGCGGTGATCCTCTCGATGAAGCGCAAGGGCGCCTATGTCGAGAATGTCAGCGATCTCGCCGGCCTGTCGAGCACGCAGCCGATCATGGCCTATGCGCTCGCCGCGCTGATGTTCTCGCTGGCGGGCATTCCTCCGCTCTCGGGCTTCTGGGCCAAGTGGTATGTGTTCGTTGCCGCCGTGCATCAGGGCCTGTGGCCGCTGGCGATCCTCGGCGTGCTTTCCAGCGTGGTGGGCGCCTTCTATTATCTGCGCATCATCAAGGTGATGTTCTTCGACGAGCCGGCCGAGGCGTTCGAGCCGATGCCGACCCCGCTCGCCGGCGTGCTTGCCATCGCGACGATCGTGACGGTGTTCTTCATCGTCTGGCCGACGCTGGTGACCGGCCCGGCCGCGGCGGCCGCCGCCTCGCTCCTGCCCTCGGGCTGATGCAACCGGGGCAATGAAACTCGGCGCAGGAGCACAGGCGGCAGGCTTCCGTCACCTTCACTTCGACTCGATTGGCTCGACCAATATCGAGGCTCTGCAGCGCGGGCAGGACCGCCTGTGGGTGACGGCCGGCGAACAGGTTTCCGGCAAGGGGCGGCGCGGCCGCCCCTGGAGTTCTCCTCGGGGCAACCTTTATGCCTCGCTCCTGCTGGTCGATCCCGCAGAGCCAAGGCGGGCGGCTGATCTTTGTTTCGTCGCTGCCCTCGCGCTCAGCGATGCCGTCATCGCCACCGCGCCCAGGGCCGCCGCGTGCCTGGCCTTGAAATGGCCCAATGACGTGCTGATCGGCGGAGCCAAGCTTGCCGGTATCCTCGTCGAGGGCGCCCATGCCGGCGGGGGCTTTTCGGCGGTGATCGGCTGCGGGGTCAACATTGCCAGCCACCCGGAAGGCACACCCTATCCGGCCACCCATCTGGCGGCGAGCGACGCCGCCATCAATGTCGAAACCTTCTTCGCTGCGCTGACGGACGGCTTTGCCCGGCGCCTGGAGCAATGGCGGCGCGGTGCCGGCTTTGCCGCCATCCGGGAGGCCTGGCTGCAGCGGGCCGCCGGTCTCGGGCGCCGCATCGTCGTGCGTTTGCCCTCGGGGGATATCGACGGCGTGTTCGAGGCCCTCGATGCCGAAGGCGTGCTGATCCTGCGCGACGATGCCGGGGCGCGGCGCGAAGTTTCGGCCGGCGAAATCTTCTTTCCGGGCTTGTTCCCGAATTCATCCGATTCTTGAAGAGTTTGGCTGCCTTCGCTGCAGTCCGATATGAATAATAGGGCCACCGCGCCCGTAAGGAACCAGACATGGCACGCGATACCACCGATCTCGTTTTCTGCGCCTTGGGCGGCATCGGCGAGATCGGCATGAACATGGCCCTCTATGGCTATGGCCCGGCAAACAAGCGCCAATGGCTGATGGTCGATTGCGGCGTGTCCTTTGCCGATGACAACCTGCCCGGCGTCGACCTCGTAATGCCCGACACCCGCTTCATCGAGGCCCAGCGCAAGAATCTCGTCGGTATCGTGATCACCCACGCGCACGAGGACCATTTCGGCGCCTTGATCCATCTGTGGCCCAAGCTGCAGGTGCCGGTCTACGCCACCAAGTTCACGGCAGCGCTGCTGGAAGCCAAGCGGCTGCACGAGCCCGATGCGCCCAAGCTCGATCTGCGCATCATTCCGTCCCAGGCGCGCCTCAATCTCGGGCCGTTCGACGTGGAGCTGATCAACGTCGCCCATTCCATTCCGGAATCCAACGCGCTGGCGATCCGCACCCCCGCCGGCATGGTCATCCATACCGGCGACTGGAAGATCGACGAGACGCCTGTGATCCCACCTATGACCGATGCCGCACGTCTCAAGGCGCTGGGCGATGAAGGCGTGCTGGCGCTGGTCTGCGATTCCACCAATGCCATTCGCGAGGGGCGTTCGCCCTCCGAGCGGGACGTCGCCAAGAGCCTGGGCGAGATCATCGCCGCCAAGAAGGGCAGGGTGGCGGTGACCACCTTTGCCTCCAATGTCGGGCGCATCCGCTCGATCGCCGAGGCGGCCATGGCCAATGATCGCAGCGTGGTGATCGTCGGGCGGGCCATGGAGCGGGTCTGCCAGGTCGCGCGCGAATGCGGCCTGCTCGATGGCATTCCCGATTTCCTCAGCCCGGAAAGCTACGGCTTCCTGCCGCGCGAGAAGGTCGTGTGTGTGCTCACCGGCAGCCAGGGCGAGCCGCGCGCCGCGTTGGCGCGCATCGCCCGCGGCGAGCACCCCGAGGTGACCCTTGCCAAGGGCGACACCGTGATCTTCTCCTCGCGCACCATCCCGGGCAATGAGAAGGCTGTCGGCAACATCATCAACGGGCTCGTCAAGCAGGGCGCGGAGATCGTCACCGACCGCAACCAGCTCGTGCATGTCTCCGGCCATCCGCGGCGCGGCGAACTCACCGATATGTATCACTGGACGCGCCCGAAGATCGCCATTCCCGTGCATGGCGAGGCCTGGCACTTGGCCGAACATGCCGAACTCGCTCGTTCGCTCGGCGTGCCGGAAGTGGTCGCGGCCGGCGACGGCCAGATCATCGCGCTGCGCGAAGGCGACACCAGGGTGGTGGACGAGGCGCCGACCGGTCGTATCTGCCTGGATGGCGACGTGCTCATCAGTGCTTCCGAGGAGACCATCCCCCAGCGCCGACGCCTATCCTGGTCCGGCGCGGTTTCGGTCGCGCTCGCTCTGTCGGAGAAAGGCGAGATCGTCAACGAGCCGGATGTGAAGTTCTCCGGCCTGCCGCTGCGTGTCGGCGATGGCCGCCTGATGGATGACGTCATCGCCGATGCCGCCCTGCTGGTGATCGACAGCCTGCCCAAGCCTAAGCGGCGCGATCCGGACGCCGTGGAACTGGCCGTGGAGCGCGCCGTGCGCTCGGCCGTGAACGCGGTATGGGGCAAGAAGCCGGTTTGTCATGTGATCGTGCTGGTGGTCTGATAGCCGGCCAGGAACCGCCGCATGGAAGCTCGCCGTGACAGCTGCAGATCGAACCAGTGCCGGCACCCGTCATAGTCGCAAGCCCGACGATGCCGAGGAGGGGCGCAACGGCTTTCAGCGCATCGCCCTGCTCTTACAGGGCGGGGGCGCGCTCGGCGCCTATCAGGCCGGCGCCTATCAGGCGCTTGAGGAGCGGGGCGTTCAGCCCAACTGGATCGCCGGCATTTCGATCGGCGCCATCAACGCTGCCCTGATCGCCGGCAACGCACCCGGCGAGCGCGTTGCCAAGCTCCGGCGCTTCTGGGAGATGGTGACGGACCCGCCCTTCGAACCGGCCCTGGAGTGGGTTCGCCTGTTTGCCCAGGAGGGGGATCGCCAGCACAAGCTGGTGAACCAGCTCCAGGCCGGCCAGGTTCTGCTGAAGGGCGCGCCGAAATTCTTCGAGCCCCGCTTTCCGCCGCCTTATTTCATGCCGGCCGGCTCGATCGGCGCCACCAGCTTCTATGATACCGCTCCCCTGAGGCAGACTCTGCTGCAACTGGTCGATTTCGATCGGCTCAACAGCGGCGAGACCCGCTTCGCCGTCGGGGCCGTCAACATCGCCACTGGCAACTTCGCCTATTTCGACAATGGCAACGGCACGGCGCGCATCACGCCGGACCATATCGTGGCAAGCGGCGCCTTGCCGCCGGGCTTTCCGCCGATCGAGATCGACGGGCAGTTCTACTGGGATGGCGGCCTGGTCTCGAACACGCCGCTGCAGTGGATCCTGGAGCAGCAGGATCTCGATACGCTCGCCTTCCAGGTCGATCTGTGGAATGCCCGCGGCGACATTCCCAAGGACATGGCCGAGGTCGAGGTCCGGCAGAAGGAAATCCAGTATTCCAGCCGCACCCGTGCCGCCACGACCCGGGCCCGCGACGATCAGCGCTTGCGCGGGGCTCTCAAGCGTATCCTGGCCAAGCTGCCGGCGGATTTCGGCTTGGAGGAGGATGTCGGCCTGCTCAGCAAGGCGATCGACCGGAAGAGCTGCAATGTGGTGCAGTTGATCTATCGGGCCCGCAAATATGAAGGGGCCAGCAAGGACTATGATTTCTCCCGCCTGATGATGG
The DNA here is from genome assembly GCF_017813775.1 of Labrys sp. LIt4. Classification (NCBI taxonomy): domain Bacteria; kingdom Pseudomonadati; phylum Pseudomonadota; class Alphaproteobacteria; order Hyphomicrobiales; family Xanthobacteraceae; genus Labrys; species Labrys sp. LIt4. The sequence continues at coordinate 59,390 of NZ_JAGIPY010000022.1, read as the reverse complement.
AGGAGCATTGGGCTTCGGGTTACGAGGATGCCCGCCATGCCCTCGGCCATCCGGAGATCTTCCACAAGCCGCGCAATGCCGAAGCGTTCGCCAGTTATGATTTTGGGCAGGGATAGAGGACTCTGGTGGGTCGATCTTCAGATCGACCATCTTCATCGCCCAGCGCAGCGTTTCCAAAATGGTCAATCTGGAGATTGACGTACCAGGTCTGCGCTCTCAAGTCGGGCCATGAGGCAATGTGCCGGCAGCCCCAAGATTTGTCCAAGATTTGCGGCTTGCCATTGCCGCCCTGGCGGCTCATATACGATCGCTTTCCCGCCTGATAACGAACGCACAGAGACGCCGATGCCTGCCTATCGTTCCCGTACCACCACCCATGGCCGCAACATGGCCGGTGCCCGTGGCCTGTGGCGCGCCACCGGCATGAAGGATGGGGATTTCGGCAAACCGATCATCGCGGTCGTCAACTCGTTCACGCAGTTCGTGCCCGGCCATGTCCATCTCAAGGATCTCGGGCAGCTGGTGGCCCGCGAGATCGAGCAGGCCGGCGGCGTCGCCAAGGAATTCAACACCATCGCCGTCGATGACGGTATCGCCATGGGCCATGACGGCATGCTCTACAGCCTGCCTTCGCGCGAGTTGATCGCCGACAGCGTGGAATACATGGTCAATGCCCATTGCGCCGATGCCATGGTCTGCATTTCCAATTGCGACAAGATCACGCCCGGCATGCTGATGGCTTCGCTGCGCCTCAACATTCCCACCGTCTTCGTATCGGGCGGGCCGATGGAAGCCGGCAAGGTCATCCTCGGCGGGCAGAAGAAGGCGCTCGATCTCGTCGACGCCATGGTCGCCGCCGCCGACGACAAGGTCTCCGACGAGGACGTCAAGGTGATCGAGCGCTCGGCCTGCCCGACCTGCGGCTCCTGTTCGGGCATGTTCACCGCCAATTCGATGAACTGCCTCACCGAGGCCCTCGGCCTCTCGCTGCCCGGCAATGGCTCCACACTCGCCACCCACGCCGATCGCAAGCGCCTTTTCGTCGAGGCCGGCCATCTCATCGTCGACCTGGCGCGGCGCTATTACGAGCAGAACGACGAGGGCGTGCTGCCGCGCAAGATCGCCAATTTCGGCGCTTTCGAGAATGCCATGACGCTCGACATTGCCATGGGCGGCTCGACCAACACGGTGCTGCACATCCTGGCGGCCGCCCATGAAGGCGAGATCCCCTTCACCATGGACGATATCGACCGGCTGTCGCGCCGCGTGCCGGTGCTGTGCAAGGTCGCTCCGGCCGTCAGTCATGTGCATATGGAGGACGTTCATCGCGCCGGCGGCATCATGGGCATTCTCGGCGAGCTCGACCGCGCCGGCCTGATCAACCGCGACCTGCCGACGGTCCATTCGGCCAGCATGGCGGAAGCCCTGGAACGTTGGGACGTCATGCGCACCAAGAGCGAGAGCGTGCGCGAATTCTTCAAGGCCGCGCCGGGCGGGGTTCCGACCCAGGTCGCCTTCAGCCAGGACCGGCGCTGGGACGATGTCGATGTCGACCGCGAGAAAGGCGTGATCCGCTCGGCCGAGCATGCCTATTCCAAAGATGGCGGCCTCGCCGTGCTCAAGGGCAATCTGGCGCTCGACGGCTGCATCGTGAAGACGGCCGGCGTCGATGAATCGATCCTGAAATTCGCTGGCCCGGCCGTGGTGTTCGAGAGCCAGGACGCGGCCGTGGACGGCATTCTCAACGGCAAGGTCAAGGCCGGCGATGTGGTCGTCATCCGCTACGAAGGACCGCGCGGCGGGCCGGGCATGCAGGAAATGCTGTATCCGACCAGCTATCTGAAGTCGAAGGGCCTTGGCAAGGCCTGCGCCCTGATCACCGATGGCCGCTTCTCCGGCGGCACGTCGGGCCTGTCGATCGGCCATGCCTCACCGGAAGCCGAAGAGGGTGGCATCATCGGCCTGGTCGAGCCGGGCGATCGCATCGAGATCGACATTCCCAACCGTTCCATCGTGCTGGCCGTGCCGGAAGCCGAGCTTGAGCGCCGCCGTGCCGCCAAGGGCGCCGCACCCTGGCGCCCGGCCGCGCCGCGCAAGCGCAAGGTCACCACGGCGCTGCGGGCCTATGCCGCCATGGCCACCAGCGCCGCCAAGGGTGCCGTGCGCCAGGTGCCGGATTTCGACTGAATCTGATGTGCCGGTTTCCTGACCGGCACTTTCTTCCTGGGACCGCCGGCTTCTAGAGCAATAAGCATTCACGCTTGAACGCGCTTTGCTCTAGAAGCCGGCGGTCCCAGGAAGTCCTCAGCTTCCCTTCGCCAGTCTCTCCAGCGCCTCGCCCGCCAGCCGGCAGCCGATCCATTCCTTGCGCAGCACGGCCCCCTGTCTTTCATAGAAACCGATGGCCGGCTCGTTCCAGTCGAGCACGGACCATTCGAGGCGCCCCAGATTCTCGGAGACGCAGCGCTGGGCGAGATGGCTGAGCAGGGCTTGGCCGATGCCGTGGCCGCGATAGGCGTCACGGACGAACAGGTCTTCCAGATAGATGCCGTGGCGGCCGAGGAAGGTCGAGTAGCTATAGAACCACAGGGCAAAGCCGGCCGTCTCCCCTTGCCATTCGGCGATCTCGCAGAAGACGCGTGGATTGGCGGCGAACAGGCTGGCGCTGATGTCGCCTTCGGTGGCGACAGCCTCGTGCTCGAGCTTCTCGTAGAGTGCCAGGCTGCGGATCAAGGCCAGGATGGTCTTGGTGTCTGCCGGTTGCGCCCGGCGGATGGTCAGGGACATGTCGTGCTCCAACAAAAGCTCGCCCAACAAAAAGCCCGCCGTGGAAGGCGGGCTGGCTGTGTGGCCTCAAATCAGGATCTCGTCAGCCCTTAGGCCGCGTCGATATCGTTCAGGCCGAGGCGCTTGTCGAGATAGGATGAACAGGACGCGATCAATTCGTCCGTCTTGTTGTCGAAGAAATGGTTGGCACCGGCGATGACCGACTGCTCGATGACGATGCCCTTCTGGGTCTTGAGCTTGGAAACCAGCGTTTCGACATCCTTGAGCGGCGCCACGCGATCGGCATCGCCATGCACGATCAGGCCGGAGGACGGGCAGGGGGCGAGGAAGGAGAAGTCGAAGCGGTTGGCGGGCGGGGCTACCGAGATGAAACCTTCGATTTCCGGGCGGCGCATCAGGAGCTGCATGCCGATCCAGGCCCCGAACGAGACACCGGCGATCCAGCAGGACTTGGCGTCGGGCGTCACCGCCTGCACCCAGTCGAGCGCGGAGGCGGCATCGGAAAGTTCACCGGCGCCATGGTCGAAGGAGCCCTGGCTGCGCCCAACGCCGCGGAAGTTGAAGCGCAGGGCCGAAAAACCGCGCTGCACGAAGGCATAGAACAGATCGTAGACGATCTTGTTGTTCATCGTCCCGCCAAATTGCGGATGCGGATGCAGGACGATCGCAATGGGGGCTCCACGCTGCTTGGACGGCTGGAAGCGGCCTTCGATGCGGCCTGCCGGGCCGGTGAACGTAACTTCGGGCATATATTGAGTTGCCTTTTTCGTGTGCCAGAGCAGAGCTCGGTTGATCCGAACGGTTCTCATCAGTCGAGTTTCGCGAGAACTTCGAAACCTCGCAGATATCCGGGCCCTCCCTGGGACGGACCACGAAGTCCCGCCTGGGATTCGCGCTCCGGCTCCGATGACTGGCCTTGACGGCTGAGGGAGGCAGGAGTATGACTTTAGAATAATTCTAATGGCTTAGAATCGCTCTAAAGTAGCTCATCGCTTTGATGCGATGCGCTCTGATCCATGCGCCGATGAGGACGCATTGCACCCAGCCCGCGTTCGGGTAGCGCTTCTTAACACGAAGAGCAGGGCGTTTTGCAAGCTTTTCCGCATTGGCAGAGCGGCAAAACAACGGATTTTTGAGGTTTGACCAGGTCGCGCACCTATCTGGACCACAATGCAACCACGCCGTTGCGGCAGGAGGCTCGCGCCGCCATGCTGTCCGCGCTGGATCTTTGCGGTGCGCCGTCTTCCGTCCATGCGGATGGCCGCGCGGTACGCAAGGTGGTGGAGGCGGCGCGTCATGACGTCGCCGATCTGGTCGGTGCGTTGCCCAAGAATGTGGTTTTTTGCGCCTCCGCGACGGAAGCCAACAATCTGGCCCTCAATCTCGACTGGCAACGCCCCGGCAAGCCTCCCCTTCGGCGCATGGCTGTGTCCAGCGTGGAGCATGCCAGCGTGTTGAGTGGCGTGCATCCGCAGAACACGGAACTCGACCTGCTTCCGGTTGACGGGAATGGAGTACTCGACCTCCGCGCGCTCGAGGCCCGGCTTGACGCCTGGCGCGAACGCGGAGAGACGGGTCTCGTTTCGGTGATGCTGGCCAATAACGAGACCGGCGTGGTGCAACCGGTGGCCGAGATTGCCGCTCGCGTGCGTGAAGCTGGCGGTCTGTTTCATTGCGACGCCGCGCAGGCGGCGGGAAAGATTTCATTTTCAATCAATGAGATCGGGGCCGATCTTCTAACGATTTCGAGCCATAAGCTCGGTGGCCCCCTCGGCGCCGGTGCTCTGGTGCTGGGCAGTGATGGTTTGCACCAGCCCAATGCCCTCATCCGCGGCGGCGGCCAGGAGAAGGGATTGCGGGCCGGGACCGAGAACGTGCCGGCGCTGGCCGGATTCGGCGCTGCGGCGCGCGCTGCGGCGCGCGATCTCGCCCATTATGGCGAGGCCAGCCTTGTGCTGCGTTCCCGCCTGGAGCAGGCCCTGCGCGAAATCTCGCCCGATTTGGTCGTGTTCGGCGGAGGGGCGCGGCGCCTGCCCAACACGCTCAACTTCGCCGAGCCGGGGATGGCGGCGGAAACGACATTGATCGCGCTGGATCTTGAGGGTATTTCCGTCTCCTCGGGATCTGCCTGCTCGTCGGGCAAGGTGAAGGTCAGCCATGTGCTGACGGCGATGGGCGTGGCGCCGGCGCTGGCCGGTTGCGCCTTGCGCGTGTCGCTGGGACGGGAAACCACAGTCCAAGAGATCGAGTTTTTCGCCGCGGCCTGGAAAAGGCTGCGCAAGAACTTACATGACAGAAGGCATCGGGCGGCTTAAATCCCTGTCCGATCTGTAAAATTTGCTGCTTTCGAGCAGCGCCAGGAGACCAACATGCCTGCAGTCCAGGAAACCGTCGAACAGGTCCGGGCGATCGACGTCGACCAGTATAAATATGGCTTCGTCACGGACATCGAGATGGAGCTTGCGCCCAAAGGCCTGTCCGAAGAGATCGTACGTTACATCTCGGCCAAGAAGGGCGAGCCTGACTGGATGACCGAATGGCGCCTTGACGCTTACCGGCGCTGGATCACCATGCAGGAGCCGACCTGGGCCCGTGTCGAATATCCGCCGATCGATTTCCAGGATCTCTACTACTATGCGGCGCCCAAGCAGAACGCCGCGCCGAAATCGCTCGACGAGATCGATCCGGCCATCCTCAAGACCTATGAGAAGCTCGGCATTCCCCTGCGCGAGGTCGAGATCCTCGAAGGCGTGGCGCCGGCCAACCGCATTGCCGTCGATGCGGTGTTCGACTCGGTGTCCGTCGTCACCACCTTCAAGGAGGAATTGAAGAAGGCCGGTGTGATCTTCTGCTCGATCTCCGAGGCGCTGCGCGAGCATCCGGACCTGGTGAAGAAATATCTCGGCACTGTCGTGCCGACCACCGACAATTTCTACGCGACGCTGAACTCGGCCGTGTTCTCGGACGGTTCCTTCGTCTATGTGCCGCCGGGCGTGCGCTGCCCGATGGAGTTGTCGACTTATTTCCGCATCAACGAGGAAAAGACCGGCCAGTTCGAGCGCACTTTGATCATTGCCGACAAGGGCGCCTATGTCTCCTATCTCGAAGGCTGCACGGCACCGCGCCGGGACGAAAACCAGTTGCACGCCGCCGTGGTCGAGCTGATCGCGCTCGATGACGCGGAGATCAAATATTCCACGGTGCAGAACTGGTATCCGGGCGACTCCGAGGGCAAGGGCGGCATCTACAATTTCGTAACCAAGCGCGGCGATTGCCGCGGCGCGCGCTCTAAGATCTCCTGGACGCAGGTCGAGACCGGCTCCGCCATCACCTGGAAGTATCCATCCTGCATCCTGCGCGGCGAGGGCTCCCAGGGCGAGTTCTATTCGATCGCCGTGTCGAATGGCCGCCAGCAGGTCGATAGCGGCACCAAGATGATCCATCTGGGCAAGAACACCAAGAGCCGGATCATCTCCAAGGGCATTTCGGCCGGCCACTCCAACAACACCTATCGCGGCCTCGTCTCGGCCCATCGCAAGGCAACGGGCGCCCGCAACTTCACCAATTGCGATTCGCTGCTGATCGGCGAGCACTGCGGGGCGCACACCGTGCCCTATATCGAGTCGAAGAACTCGACCGCCGTGTTCGAGCATGAGGCCACCACCTCGAAGATCTCCGACGACCAGCTGTTCTACTGCCTCCAGCGCGGCCTGTCGGCCGAGGAGGCCACGGCGCTGATCGTCAACGGTTTCGTCAAGGACGTGCTTCAGCACCTGCCGATGGAATTCGCGGTCGAAGCGCAGAAGCTCATTTCCATCAGCCTCGAAGGCAGTGTCGGCTGAGCCGGCGCATCCCATCTTTCACGCTGCGGCGTCACTATTTCTAGGAACTCTACGATGCTCGAAATCAAGAACCTCCATGCCGAAATCGACGGCAAGCCGATCATCCAGGGGCTGAGCCTCACGGTGAAGGATGGCGAAGTCGCGGCGATCATGGGCCCGAACGGCTCCGGCAAGTCGACGCTGTCCTATATCCTGGCCGGCAAGGAAGACTATGAGGTTACCGAGGGCGAGATCCTGCTCGACGGCGAGAACATCCTCGAGATCCCGGTCGAGGAGCGCGCCGCGCGCGGCGTCTTCCTGGCCTTCCAGTACCCGCTCGAAATTCCGGGCGTTGCAACCATGACCTTCCTGAAGGCCGCCTTGAACGCCCAGCGCAAGGCGCGCAGCGAGGCCGAACTCTCGACGCCGGACTTCATCAAGCGCGTGAACAGTGCGGCCGATGAGCTTAAGATCTCGAAGGAAATGCTCCGCCGCGCCTTCAATGTCGGCTTCTCCGGCGGCGAAAAGAAGCGCATGGAGATCCTGCAGATGGCGCTGCTGCAGCCGAGCCTCGCGGTGCTCGACGAGACCGATTCCGGCCTCGACATCGACGCGCTGCGCATCGTGGCCGACGGCGTCAATGCGCTGCGCTCGCCCAAGCGCTCCTTCATCGTCATCACCCACTATCAGCGCCTGCTCAACCACATCGTCCCCGATAGCGTGCATGTCCTCTCCAAGGGCCGCATCGTGAAGTCGGGCGGCAAGGAACTGGCGCTCGAGCTCGAAGCCAACGGCTATCGCGACTACGAGGAAGCTGCGTAACCATGGCCAATATCGTTGCTGTGAAAACTTCGGCCGAGACGGCATTGGACGAGGCCTTCGGTGGCCTGCGCGAGGCGCTGCCCGGCGCCGCGGCTGTGCGTGGCCTGCGCGACGGGGCCATTGCCCGTTTCCGCGAGAGCGGCTTGCCCCATCGCCGGGTCGAGGAATGGAAATATACCGATCTGCGTAACCTGATGCGCGACGCCAATCCCGTCGCGACCAGCCCGCAGGGCACGCCTGCTGCGGCCGGCCGGGCGGAGGATTTTCTCGCCGGGCTCGACCATATTCGCCTGGTCGTCGTCGACGGTGCCTATTCCCCGACGCTGTCGAACATTGCCGCACTGCCGGCCGGGCTGAAGGTGACTTCCCTCGCCGAGGCGCTCGCCTCGACCGACGATGCGCTCATCGCCGATCTCAGTGCCGGAGCGCCTGACAACGCGGTGCTCGATCTCAACACCGCCTTCATGAGCGACGGCGTGGTGGTGAGCGTCGAGGCAGGCGTCGAGATCGGTCTGCCGGTCGCCATCGAGACCCGTCATACCGGTGCCGTGCCGCAGGCGACCTTCACGCGCTCGCTCGTGGTGCTGGGCGCCGGCGCCAAGCTGACGCTGATCGACAGCTATGAGGGGCCGGAGGGCGTCGCCCATCAGACCAATGCGGCCCTTGCCGTCAAGGTTGGCGACGGGGCCGAGCTGCAGCGCATCAGCTTCCAGGTTCAGGGGCTGGAAGCGCAGCATATCTCCACCGTGCTGGCCTCGCTCGGCAAGGAAGCCGTGTTGCAGAGCTTCGCCCTGGAGGCGGGGGCCGCCGTTGCACGCAACCAGCTCTTCGTCACCTATCGGGGCGACGATGCCAAGATCGTGCTGTCGGGCGCCACGCTGCTGGCCGGCAAGCGCCATGCCGACACCACTTTGGTGGTGGATCATACGGCACTTGGCGGTGAGAGCCGCGAGCTTTTCCACGCGGTGATCGACGACGAGGCCCGCTCGGTGTTCCAGGGCAAGATCGTGGTTCGCCCCGGCGCGCAGAAGACCGACGGCCGCATGATGAGCCGGTCGCTGCTGCTGTCTGAAACGGCAGAGGCCAACGCCAAGCCGGAACTCGAAATCTTTGCCGACGACGTGGTGTGCGCCCATGGCGCAACCTGCGGCGCCCTGGACGAGGATCTCCTGTTCTATTGCAAGGCCCGCGGCATCCCGCAGAAGGAGGCCGAGGCGATCCTCGTCCAGGCTTTCGTCGGCGAGGCCATCGAGACGGTGGAGAACGAGGACCTGCGCGATCGCCTCAATGCGCTCACGCTGGCCTGGCTCGACAAGCGGGTCTGACCGGAGTGTCGACCTCTGGTCGGCATTCTCTGCCATGTTCTTGAAGGAAAACATGGCGGCCTCGCTCCGTCGACCGATGGGGCCAGGGCGCCACTCCCAAAGAGGAACTCTTGCCGTGAACAAGCCCGTCGCCGCACTTCCTTATGACCTGACCAAGGTCCGTGCCGACTTTCCGGCCCTGTCGCTGCAGGTTCACGGCAAGCCTCTGGTCTATCTCGACAATGGTGCCTCCGCGCAGAAGCCCCAGGCGGTTCTCGATCGCATGATGCACGCCTATACCCATGAATATGCGAATGTTCACAGGGGCTTGCACTATCTGGCAAATGCGGCGACGGAGGCCTATGAGGCTGGACGCGAGAGTGTACGCAAATTCCTCAACGCCCCCTCGGTCGAGCAGATCGTCTTCTCGCGCTCGGCCACGGAATCGCTCAATCTGGTCGCCGCCTCCATGGGGCGGCTGCTCGAGATCGGCGAGGGGGACGAGATCGTGCTCTCGATCATGGAGCATCATTCCAACATCGTGCCCTGGCACTTCCATCGCGAACGGGCCGGCGCCGTGCTGAAATGGGCGCCGATCCGCGAGGACGGCTCCTTCGATCTCGAGGCTTTCGAAAAACTCTTGGGGCCGCGCACCAAGATGGTGGCGATCACCCATATGTCGAACGTGCTGGGCACGGTGACCCCGCTCAAGGACATCGTCGCCCTGGCCCATGCCCGCGGCATTCCGGTATTGGCCGACGGCAGCCAGGGCGCCGTGCATCTCGACGTCGACGTGCAGGATCTCGACGTCGATTTCTATGCCTTCACCGGCCACAAGGTCTATGGCCCGACCGGCATCGGCGTGCTCTACGGCAAGAAGGAATGGCTGGAGCGGATGCCGCCCTTCAACGGTGGTGGCGAGATGATCGGCGAGGTGACCGAGGACAACATCACCTATGCCACGCCGCCCCATCGCTTCGAGGCCGGCACGCCCCCGATCGTGCAGGCGATCGGCCTGGGTGCAGCCCTGGACTATATGATGGCGCTTGGGCGGGACAATATCCGGGCTCACGAGGAGAAGCTTCTCCATTATGCCCAGGAGCGACTGTCCAAGCTGAATTCGATCCGGATTTTCGGCGAGGCGCCGGGCAAGGGCGGTATCGTCTCCTTCGAGTTGAAGAACGCCCATGCCCACGACGTGGCGACCGTGCTGGACCGCTATGGTATCGCGGTGCGCGCAGGAACGCATTGCGCTCAGCCGCTTTTGGCGCGATATGGCGTAACTTCGACCTGCCGCGCATCCTTCGGGCTTTACAATACGCTCGACGAGGTAGATGCACTGGTCGAGGCGCTGATCAAGGCGCAGAGCTTTTTCGCATGACGGAGGCAGTGATGGCCGACGGAAATCTGGCCGAGACCCGGCCCAATGAACCGGCTGTCGCAGGGGCGACAGCCTTGCCGCCGGAAGAGATCGACCGGTTGACCGACGCAATCGTGGCTGCTCTCAAGACGGTGTACGATCCGGAAATCCCGGCCGACATCTACGAACTTGGCCTGATCTACCGTGTCGAGATCGGCGATGATCGCAAGGTCAGCATCGACATGACGCTGACGGCGCCCGGCTGCCCCGTCGCGGGCGAAATGCCCGGCTGGGTCGAGAATGCCGTCGGAAGCGTTCCCGGCGTTTCCGAAGTCCAGGTGAAGATGGTCTTCGATCCGCCGTGGGACCAGTCGCGCATGTCCGACGAGGCGCGGGTCGCGCTGGACATGTGGTGATCGGTGGGCTGGTCTTCAGACCAGCCTGAAACGCCATGCGTGTTAAAGAGGCTAAGCGGGTCTGAAGACCCGTCCCCCAACCCTCTCGCATTCGAGCCGAGTCGCGCTTATATTCGTCGGGTAAACCGAGCGCCGGGCCTTGAACCCGGTGTTGTTGGAGTGTTCCAGTGAACAAGATCCGTCCGAAGTTCAAGGTCGTTTCGCTGACCGATGCCGCGGCCGAGAAGATCAAGGCCATCATGGCCGCTGCTGAGCGGCCCTATGAAGGTGTGCGCGTCGGCGTCAAGAATGGTGGTTGTGCCGGCATGTCCTACACGATGGAATATGCTGAAGCCGCCAACCCGCTCGACGAAGTGGTCGAGGACAAGGGCGTCAAGGTCCTGATCGATCCCAAGGCCGTGCTGTTCCTGCTCGGCACCGAGATGGACTACAAGACCGACAAGCTGTCGGCGCAGTTCGTCTTCAACAACCCGAACCAGACCTCGGCCTGCGGCTGCGGCGAGTCGGTCGCGATCACGCCGGCATCGAGTGGCGCGCTGGAAGCGACGGCCTGAGACCGTCGGCGCATGGATCACGAGCATCTGCGCGACCTCTTCGCCGGCATGCCGCGTCTATCCATCCGCCGCATGTTCGGTGGGGTCGGCCTTTATTCCGACGGCGTGGTCTTCGCGCTCGGCGCTTTCGATGAGATCTGGATCAAGGTGGATGCCGAGGTCCAGCCCTTGTTCGAGCAGGCGGGTTCGCGACCCTTTCGCTATCGGGGCAAGAACCGCGACGTGCAGCTGCCTTATTGGAGCTTGCCGGACGCTGCACTCGACGATCCGGACGAAGCCCTGAAGTGGGGCCGTCTGGGTTTGGCTGCGTCCTTGCGCGCGCCGAAGCGGGCGTCTAAAGCAAAACGTTCCAGGAAGAGCGCGCCGCAGCCCGCGTGAGTGCCCTCCTTTTCGTCGATATCGGACCATTGCCATGTCCATCGTGCTCTCGATCGCCCTGTTCTTCGTCATCTGGTGGATGACCTTGTTCGCCGTGCTGCCGCTTGGCGTGAAGAGCCAGTTCGAAGGCGGCGAGGTGGTGCCGGGCACCGAGGCCGGGGCGCCGCAAAGGCCGATGCTGCTGAAGAAGGCGGGCATCACGACGGTGATCGCCGTGGCGATCTTCATCTGCGTCTATCTCGTCGTGTCGAAACATTGGATGCCGCACCAGATCTTCGACATCGTACCGGACCTGAAGCAATAATGGCTGTGCTCTCACGCGATGTCGGCCCGCAGGATCATGTGAAGGGGCCTGCCGACGCCCCGGTCACCCTGGTCGAATATGGCGATTTCGAATGCCCCTATTGCGGGGAGACCGTTGGCGTGATCGACGGCGTGCAGCGTTTGATGGGCGACAGGCTGCGCTATGTCTTCCGCCATTTCCCCTTGGTCGAGCCACATCCCTTTGCCTTGCATGCCGCCGGCCTGGCCGAGGCGGCGGCCGAAGTCGGCCGATTCTGGGAGGCGCATCGCATCCTCTACGACAACCAGCATGCGCTTGATGACAGGGCCCTGCGCAGCTACGGACGCCGGCTCGGTCTTGGCCAGGACGCCGTCGAGGCTGCCCTGGGCGGGCGCTACGCCGCCAGGATCGAGCTCGATTTCCAGAGCGGCATCGCCAGCGGCGTGAATGCGACGCCGACTCTGTTCATCAATGGCGTTCGTCATGATGGCCGCCGCGACCTCCGCGGGCTGCATGCGGCGCTGCTGGCTGCTGCAGAAAACCGAAACTGAACCCGCTGCCGCGGCACCTCAATGCTGCAGCACGATCTTGCCGAAATGCGTGCCGCCAGCGAGATGGCGCAAGGCTTCGCCGATATCCATCCAGGGATAGCAGCGATCGATCACGGGCCGGATCCGGCCGGCGTCGATGGCCCGCGCCATCGCCTCGAAGGAGGCGCGTGAACCCACTGGAATGCCCCGCACCGTCACCTGGCGCCGGAAGATATCGAGCGGATTGATGGTTCCCTCGGTGCCGCCGAGATAGCCGATCACACTGATCTGGCCGCCGCGGCGTACGGCCTTCAGCGACCGTGCGAAACTGTCGGGACCACCGACCTCCAGGACATGGTCGACACCTCGCCCCTGCGTGAGCTCGATCACGGCGTCGGCCCATTGCGGGTGCCTGCGATAGTTCACTCCGGCCGCCGCCCCGAGCGCCCTGGCGCGCTCGATCTTTTCGTCGCTGCTCGATGTAACGATGACGCGGGCGCCGGCATTGACGGCAAATTGCAGGGCGAAGATCGAAACACCACCGGTACCGAGCACGAGGATGGTGTCGCCCGCATGGAGGCGGCCCTCGGTGACCAGACTGTGCCATGCCGTCACGCCGGCGCAGGGCAGGGTGGCTGCTTCGAGGTCGGTAAGGTGGGCGGGTGCTGGCACGACAGCCTGTTCGTCGAGGGCGGCATATTCGGTCAGCAGCCCGTCCAGGGGACCGCCGCGCTGGTAGCTCGGCTCGGCCATATCGAAACTGCCGCCGACCCAGCGCTGCCAGAAGGTGCTGCAGACCCTGTCGCCGATCGCCACGCGGCTGACCTCCTCCCCGATCGCCACCACTTCGCCGACGCCGTCCGAGATCGGGATCAGCGGCAGGGGGAAGCGGGTGTGATAGCTGCCGCGGATGATCTCGAGATCGCGGTAGTTGAGAGCTGTCGCCCTGATGCGCACGATTACTTCCTGGCGTCGCGGGGTCGGCATCGGCCGCTCGACCAGTCGCAGATTGCCGATGCCCGGCTCGCCTTCGATGACGATGGCTTTCATTCTTGTCTCCTTGCCCATTGGGCTTGGCAAGGATGCGGGCGCGGCACATAATGTTCAAATTCATAATTATCAAAATCAATATGCAAGGAATGTATAATGTTGAGCGAGATGCGGACTTTCGTTCTGTTCGCCGAAGAAGGTTCGATCCAACGGGTAGCCGAGCGCCTGCCCCTGACGCAGCCGGCGGTCACCCGGCAGATCCAGCGGCTCGAACGGCTCCTCGGCTTCGAATTGCTCGACCGTCGCTTAAAGCCGCCAACCCTGGCGCCGCTGGCTACCGAGGCGCTTGCCCGGTGTCGAAAGGTGCTGGCCGCCTATGACGAGTTCACGCAGATGGCAAGGCAGCGCGAACCCGAAGGCATGCTCAGGCTTGGTGTCGCCCATGGTATTGCCGGCAGCGCCCTCGCGCCGATCATTCGCGATCTGCGCCGACGATTTCCGAACGTGATGCTGCGCCTGATCACGGGCTGGAGCCAACCTCTGTCCGAGCAGCTTGCCCGCGGCAATCTCGATGCCGCCGTGCTGCTCTCTGCCGAGGTTGTCAGCCATCGTTTGAGCATCCTGGGAAAGGAGTATCTGTCGATCATCACTGCGAGCGCCGAAACTGCCGGGAAAGCGGATGGTTCGATCGCCGAGGCCGGCTGGATTCTCAGCCCCGAACCATGCGATGCCCGCCGGCTCCTGGCTTCGGCAATGGTCCGGCGGGGGCAGGCGTTGCAGGTGGTCGCCGAAGTTCAGGATTCAGGCCTGCAACTGGCCCTGGTGCGGGAGGGACTCGGGCTCAGCCTGCTGCCGCGGCGGTTCCTGGAACGAGCCGCCATTCCGGGGATTGCCGCGCTCGAGGATGCCGATGATCTCCGCCTGGTTCTCGATGTCCAGATGCAACGCTCGCCGCATCTTCGCTTGCTGGACCCTGTCGTCGATATCCTGGCGCAGGCGATCGGCGTCCAATTGGGTGATGGCGAGCGTTAGCTTCTGTCCTTCGGCTTGCTCCCGGGCTTTTCCATCCATTTGATGATGAGCATGGCCGGGAAGATCCAGGCAAGGCCCAGAATGGCATAGAGAATGGGTTGCAGCCAGGCGGGGGCGTCGGTGATGCGGCCTTCCGCCAGGGCCATGGCGAGGAGGGCGTAGACCACGACCAGCACCAGCATCGCCAGCGAACCGACCAGTTTGCGCAGGGACGGGGCCTTGTAGTCCTGGGCCATGATCTCGAACTCCGTAGCCAGCGCCGGCACGCGGCGGCGAGGCGTATTGCCTTTGAAGTGCGACGCGAGCGCGCGTTGCTCCAGCCAAGCGATTTCTATATCTGTGCGCCCTAGAGCAAAGCGCGTTCGTGAACGAATGCTTGTTTGCTCTAACTCCTTGTTTCGACGCGTCTTTGCGATTCAAGGTGATTCCATGTAATCGCAAAACGCTTTAGAACAAAGAGCGTTTCGACGGAAACGCTTCTTTCTCCCGGCTTCGTGTTTCGCAGCGCGTTCCAGATGTCGCAAAGCACGCGATGCGAGCCGGCCGACCAGGAAAGGCAATCCACGTGGCCGCCATTGCAGACAATCCCGCCACCAGCGGCATGAGCCGCGGCCATCTTGCGGCTATCCGCGCCTGGCTCGTCGTCGTAGCCGTACTGGTGATTGCCATGGTGGTGGTGGGCGGCGCCACGCGCCTGACCGAATCCGGGCTCTCGATCACCGAATGGAAGCCAATCAAGGGCACCATCCCGCCGCTCTCCGCCGACGAATGGGCGGCCGAGTTCGAGAAATACAAACAGATCCCGCAATATGTGAAGCTGAACCTCGGCATGTCGCTCGAGGAGTTCAAGTTCATCTATTGGTGGGAGTGGAGCCACCGCCTGCTGGGCCGCCTGATCGGCATCGTCTTTGCCGTGCCTTTCCTGATCTTCTGGCTGCGTGGCTGGCTGACGGCCAGGCTCACCGTGAAGCTAGTCGGTCTGCTGGCGCTCGGCGGCAGCCAGGGATTGCTGGGCTGGTGGATGGTGAAATCGGGCCTGGCCGATCGGACGGAGGTCTCCGAATATCGCCTGGCCATGCACCTCACCCTGGCCTGTCTCATTCTCACGGCGATCGTCTGGGTGGCATCCTCGCTCAAGGAGGAACGCTTCAGCGGAGCCGTGCCGGGAACTGCGCGGGCGATTGCCTATCTCCTGGTGCCGCTCGTCCTGGTGCAGATCTTCATGGGGGGGCTGGTGGCGGGCCTGAGGGCCGGCATGGCCTACAACACCTGGCCGCTGATGGACGGCCATTTCATCCCGGCGCTGAACAATCTCTACATCATGGCCCCCACCTGGGTGAACCATTTCGAGAATGCGCTGACAGTGCAGTTCCAGCACCGGATGGTGGCCTATCTCATCGTGGCGCTGGCCTTGCTCCAGGCCTGGCTGGCCATGCGGGGCGGGAACGGCCCGGCGCGTGGCCGGGCCTTGCTGCTCGCGGCCGTGGCGCTGGCCCAGGCCGCCATCGGCATCATCACGCTCGTGCTGGTCGTGCCGCTCTGGGCCGGTATCCTGCATCAGCTCGGCGGCGTCCTGCTGCTCACCGCTGCGACGGTGCACGCGCAGCGGCTGGCCGCAGGTTCTGCGCCTCAGCTGGCGGCGAGGGCCTGATCGAGGTCGGCGATGATGTCCTTGACGTCCTCGATTCCGACCGAGATGCGCACCACGTCGGGGCCCGCGCCCGCTGCCTTCTTCTGCTCATCGGACAATTGCCGGTGGGTGGTGGAGGCCGGGTGGATGATCAGCGAGCGGGTGTCGCCGACATTGGCGAGATGCGAGAACAATTTGACGTTCGACACCAGCTGGATGCCCGCCTCGTTGCCGCCCTTCAGGCCGAAGGTGAACACGGCCCCGGCGCCCTTGGGGCAATATTTGCGGGCGAGGGCATTGTAGCGGTCGGCATCGAGACCGGGATAGGACACCCAGGCCACCCCCGGATGCTCGGCCAAATATTGCGCGACGGCCAAGGCATTGTCCGAATGCTTCTGCATGCGCAGCGGCAGTGTCTCGATACCGGTCAGGATCAGGAAGGCGTTGAAGGGCGACAGCGCCGGGCCGAGGTCGCGCAGACCGAGCACGCGCGCGGCGATGGCGAAAGCGAAGTTGCCGAAGGTCTCGCCGATGACGATGCCGTTATATTCCGGGCGCGGCGCCGACAGGAAGGGATAGCGCCCTGAGGAAAGCCAGTCGAACTTGCCGCCGTCGACGATCACACCACCGATCGAGTTGCCATGCCCGCCCAGGAATTTGGTGGCCGAATGGACCACGATGTCGGCGCCGAAATCGATCGGTCGGGTGAGATAGGGCGAGGCGAGGGTGTTGTCGACGATCAGCGGCACGCCGGCCTTCTTGGCAATGGCGGCGATGGCGGCGATATCCGTGATGATGCCGCCGGGATTGGCGATGGATTCGATGAAGATCGCCTTGGTCTTGGGGGTCACCGCGGCGGCGAAGCTGGCGGGATCGTTGGCATCGGCCCAGCGCACATTCCAGTCGAACGAGCGGAAGGAATGGTTGAACTGGTTGATCGAGCCGCCATAGAGCTTGTTGGAGGCGATGAACTCGTCGCCCGGCTGCAGCAAGGTGTGGAACACCAGCATCTGCGCGGCGTGTCCCGAGGCGACCGCCAGGGCGGCGGTGCCGCCTTCCAGGGCGGCGACACGCTCCTCCAGCACCGCATTGGTGGGATTGGTGATGCGCGAATAGATATTGCCGAAAGCCTGCAGCCCGAACAGCGAGGCGGCGTGATCGACATCGTCGAAGACGAAGGATGTCGTCTGATAGATCGGGGTGGCGCGGGCGCCGGTGGTCGGGTCGGGCTGCGCGCCTGCGTGAACGGCAAGCGTTGAAAACCCTGGTTGTTGCCCAGCCGACATCATGATCCTCCTTGGATGGTCTTGTGGAATGCTTGGCCGCGATCGCGCGGCGTCGGTGAATTGGTGTCATTGCGAGCGCAGCGAAGCAATCCAGTTTTTGTAGGAGGCCTCTGGATTGCTTCGCTGCGCTCGCAAAGACTGATGGTATCAGCAGCCTACCGGCGCAGGCCGAGGCGTTGGAATCCACGATTGTCTCGGGTCGCCCGCTTGGAGGAAATCGCGCCGGAATTGACGCCGGCCCAGCCGATTTCGCCGGAAAGCCGGCCATACTCGATCTTGGGGCAGCGGTTCATCACCACCTCGATGCCGGCGGCTTCCGCTTTCGCAGCCGCGGCATCGTTGCGCACCGTCAACTGCATCCAGATCACCTTGGGCAGCACCGGCAGGGCCAGGATCTCGTCAACGACAGCGCCGGCCGCCTCGGAATTGCGGAAGATGTCGACCATGTCGACCGGGCCGGGCAGGGCTACCAGGCTCGCATAAACCGGCAGATCCAGGATGGTCTTGCCCGCAAGGCCCGGATTGATCGGGAACATCTGATAGCCGCGCAACTTGAGGTACTTCAGGACGAAATAACTCGGCCGGACTTCATTGGCCGAAGCGCCGACCATGGCGATGCTGTGAACCTTGCGCAGGATGCCGCCGATATAGTCATCAGAATAGCTGTCGTGGTTCATTCACAAATCCACCGGTCGTCGTCCGGTCCATCAATTGGCTTCGGCTATGGGTTTGAGCCTGTCGAGGAAGGGTTTCACCACCTCCGCATTGCCGGGAAGCGGTGTCAAGGCTTGCAGGGACGCGAACTGTTCGTCGAGCTGCTGCAGCGCTTCCTTTCTCTTCTCGGGAGTGAGGCTCTGATCCGCCTCGATCTCGGCCCGTGCCTTGGCCTTCTCTGCTTCGGGATCGTTCTGAGCGTTCTCGGCCGCATTGCCACCGCTATTGTCGGGGACATCGGCCTGATAGGCCAGCATCACCGAATTGGTGACGATATCGAGCGTGTCGAGATCCTTGAAATCATATTTGGTCAGGATTGCATCGGTGCGCGTCTTGGCCTCGGCGATATCCTGGAATGCCGGCAGGGAGGCCACGGGATCATCGCCGGGCGTGTCGGAACGATCGCCATATTTCTTGGTGAGATCGGCGGCGAGGACCGCCAACTCCCCACGTGCGGCGATGAATTTCTCCACCATCGGCGCGGTCAGCTTGACCTGGTCGTCGCTCGCGCCGGCGGAGCCGGACAGGAAACACGCCGATAGAGCCAGGCTGGAAGCAAGACATAGACGGCGGGCGAAGTGCCTGACGGTGTGGGCGTGCATGGTGGCTACCAATCGAATTGCTCGCGCAGGATGCGCTCGTCGAGCGAGTGCCCAGGGTCGTGCAGCATGACGAGGTCTTGCGACAAATCCATGGCTATCTCGACGCGCTGTACATCCTTGACCTCGACATTGTCGCCGACCGCATTGACCGGCCGCTTGCTCGCTTCCAGCACGTCGACGGTGACACGGGCGCGCTGCGGCAGGATGGCACCGCGCCAACGCCTCGGCCGAAAGGCCGAAATCGGGGTGAGTGCCAGCAAAGGCGCCTCGAGGGGCAGGATCGGACCATTCGCCGACAGGTTATAGGCGGTCGATCCGGCAGGGGTCGCCACGATCAGGCCATCGCAGATCAGGCTCTCCAGCCGGACATGCTCGTCGATCGAGATCTTGAGCTTGGCCGCCTGGAAACGGGCGCGCAGCAGCGAAACCTCGTTGATGGCGTAGGACTTCGATTTATGGCCGCGTGTATCGACTGCGCACATCGCGAGCGGGTGCACCACGCTACGCCGGGCCTTGGCCAGGCGGTCATGCAGGTCGTTTTCGCGGAACTCGTTCATCAGGAAGCCGACCGAGCCGCGATTCATGCCATAGATGGGAAGCTTGCGGCCCATCAGCTTGTGCAGCGTCTGCAGCATGAGACCGTCCCCGCCGAGAGCGACGACCACGTCGGCTTCCTCGATCGGGACGTCGCCATAGTGTGCCGTGAGCGATTTGAGCGCCTTGCGCGCCGAAGCGGTGGCCGTGGCCACGAAGGCGATCTTCTCGAAATGGTGTTTGCTGGTCACGAATGGAATCGCAATGGGAATGTTCGCTGGACCAGGGCATGCCCGGGTCGATGGATGAGGCAGGCGACGCATGCCCGATGACAGCCTATCGCGAAAAATCGGCGACTGCCAATGCCCAAAGCGTCGTGCGGTGGAGAGAAACGCCGAGGGGCAAAGGCGCGGCTCCCGGCGCATGAGCCTGCATGAGAAAACGCCGCACTGACGATCAGCACGGCGTCTTCAAGATCCCGAAGCGTCTCGAAACGCAAGACGCATGAGCCGCCCCTGGGCGGCGATTGATCTGGAAAGAAGAACTTTAGCAAGGGAGCGTTCAACCGCGAACGCCCTTTGCTCGAGTGGATCACATCATTTCTTGGACCACCATCCGGCCTTCTTCGGCTTGGCTGGATCGACGGCGTCGACATAGACATAGGCCGAGGGGTTGGACACCACGACTTCGCGCACCGTGGCGGATGCCACAGCTTCCTGACCCGGCTCGGGTTCCGACTCGGCGGCGGGAGCCGGTGCCGGAGGCTGCTCGGCCTGGACCGTCTCAGCTTGGACCGTCTCGGCTTGGACCGGTTCGGCTTCCGGGGCAGGGGCCGGCGTGGGCTCGCTCTCCGCTTCTGTCTTGATCGCCACCTGCTTGCGTCCGCGGCGCTTGGGCTTCGGCTTTTCTTCCGCGGCTATCTCGGGGACGGCCTCGGCGACAGCCGCTACTTCGGCAGCTTCCGCCGCAGCGGTCTCGATCGGGGCGGTTGCGGGGGCGGAAGCCGCAACCGCCGGCGTTTCGGCTTCGGCCTCGCGGCGGCCGCCACGACGCCCGCGGCGGCGACGCTTGCCGGCATCCGCGCCTTCGTCCTCGCTCGCGGCGACGGCTTCGGCGACCGCAGGCGGTGTCACATCCTCGGCCGTGGACGGCTCGGCTGCAGCCTGCTCGGCGGCGGGCGCGGCATCCTCGCCTTCACCTTCGCTGTCACCTTCGTTTTCATTGGCTGCGGCGTTCTGCGCATCGGCTTCGCCACCCGGGCCATTGCCCCGGCGACGACGACGGCGACGGCGGCGTTTGCGGCCGCCTTCCCCGGTTTCGGCTTCGCCATCCGCGGCTTGATGGCGCGACTTGCGGCCACCCTCGATTTCCTTTTCTTCCTCTTCCTCGACGTCGGTCTCGACCTCGGCCACTTCTTCGGCCGGCGGGAAGGAGTCGACCTGGACGGTGGTCGCCACCGGGCGCGGTTCCTGCGGTGTCGCGATATCGCCGCGTTCGATCAGGTAGTTCTGGCTACCCACGATGGTCTCGTCGGCGCTCACGGTGATGGAAACGCCGAACCGGGCTTCCAGCGCATAGAGATGGCCGCGCTTGTGGTTGAGCACATAGAGCGCGGTGGCCGTCCGGGTGCGCAGCACCAGATTATGCGTGGCGCTCTTGAGAAGCTGGTCCTCGAGGGCGCGCAGGATATGCAGGGCCACGGAGGTGACGGAACGGACATGGCCGCTGCCGCCGCAATGGGCGCACACCTCGGTGGAGGATTCCAGCACGCCGGTGCGGATGCGCTGGCGCGACATCTCCATCAGGCCGAAATGCGAGATGCGGCCGACCTGGATACGCGCCCTGTCGTTCTTCAGGCAATCCTTGAGCTTGCGCTCGACCGAGCGGTTGTTGCGGCTCTCGTCCATATCGATGAAATCGATGACGATCAGGCCGGCAAGGTCGCGCAGGCGCAACTGGCGGGAGATTTCCTCCGCAGCCTCGAGATTGGTCTTGAGGGCAGTGTCCTCGATGTTGTGCTCGCGCGTGGCGCGGCCGGAGTTGACGTCGATCGAAACCAGCGCCTCGGTCTGATTGATGACGATATAGCCGCCTGATTTCAGGCTGACCGAGGGCGAGAACATCGCGTCGAGTTGGGCTTCCACGCCGAAGCGCTGGAACAGCGGAGCCGCCTCGCGATAGGCCTGGACGTTCTTGGCATGGCTCGGCATGAGCATGCGCATGAAGTCCTTGGCCTCGCGATAACCCTCGTCGCCGGCGACGATCACCTCGTCGATGTCCTTGTTGTAGAGGTCGCGGATCGAGCGCTTGATCAGCGAGCCTTCTTCATAGACGAGCGTCGGAGCCGCGGATTTCAGGGTGAGATCGCGCACGTTCTCCCACAGGCGCAGCAGATATTCGAAGTCGCGCTTGATCTCGACCTTGGTGCGCGAAGCACCGGCCGTGCGCAGGATCACGCCCATGCCGTCCGGCACGTCGAGTTCGCCGGCCACGGCCTTGAGACGCTTGCGGTCGACGGCATTGGTGATCTTGCGGGAAATGCCGCCGCCCCGGGCGGTGTTGGGCATCAGCACCGAATAACGACCGGCCAGCGACAGATAGGTGGTCAGGGCCGCGCCCTTGTTGCCGCGCTCTTCCTTGACGACCTGAACCAGCAGCACCTGGCGGCGCTTGATCACTTCCTGGATCTTGTACTGCTTGCGCGGGCGGGCGACGCGCTCTGGGATGTCGTCGGCGACATCGCCGCCGCCGAGTGCCTCGACATGCTCCTCGTCGGAACCGGAGCCGACCTCGACGATGCCGCCGGAGCCGCCTTCCTCACCGGCGCTGTCATCGGTTGCTTCAGGTTCGGGAGCCGAAGCGACGACAGCGGCCGTTTCGGCTTCCGCAGCCTCGGTGCGGTTCTGCCCGCGGCCGCGACGACGGCGCGAGCCGCCCCGGCGACCCTCGCTCGCGCCATTGGCGTTGCCGTTTTCCTCGTCGTCTTCCTCGTCGCGATGCGAGCGCTGCTCCTCGGCCAGCAAGGCCAGGCGATCGGCGACGGGGATCTGATAGTAGTCAGGGTGGATTTCCGAAAAGGCGAGGAAGCCGTGGCGATTGCCGCCATATTCCACGAAGGCCGCCTGAAGAGACGGTTCGACTCGGGTGACCTTGGCGAGATAGATATTGCCGCGCAGCTGCTTGCGATTGGCTGCCTCGAAGTCAAACTCCTCGACGCGATTGCCGCGGACCACCACGACCCGGGTTTCCTCCGGGTGGGCGGCATCGATCAACATTTTGTTGGCCATTATTATTTTCTCTCTGGCAAGCGCGGCCGGGGTCATGCGCGGGGCTGCAGGCGACGAACACCGATACAGCCCTGCCGATGCGGCAGGCGCTTGCTCTGTTGGCTGGGACAAGGCTCGATGAGGGGCGAATGGTATGTCCCGAAGCCGAAAGCGGCAGTGTTCGTGCAAACCGCTCGGGGAGTGCACGCTGCTTCACTTCTCGACGTCCGGGGGATGCTGTTATTTGCATCGCTCCATCACCGGGTTCGGGTCTCGGGACGAATCCCGCGACGGCGCTCTCGGTCGATGGGCGGGACGGAATGTCCGACTGGCGCTCGCGCCAATCCGGATCGCTGGCGATCCGCACGCCACCCGTGATTCTCCTTATCCTCTAAGGACACATCAGCAGCCGGATAACCTCGGCTTGGCCGGCACCGCATACGATCGTCACGCTTTCACGGCGCAACCGGTCTGCAGGGACCATTCTGATGCTCGAATTCGGCATGGTCGGAGAACCATTCGAGAGCGAATTTGTTTTATCGAGTTCTTGTTCGATTTGGCAAGGATTTCCGTTGGCTGTTGCAGGAAGGACACGGACAATGTCTGGCCTGTGTTAACGCCGGAGACACCCTTCGGAGCCTTCATCATTGTTTCGCCACTTCCAAGCGGATATTGGCAGGATCGGGTTTCGCGCCGGTCCCTGCATTGCAACCGTCGGGACGTGCCGGCAATCCCCGCGCGGAATTGCAACGCTTCGGCACGGATATGTGCGACGGGGGCGTTCGACGGAATAATTGGAGATGATGGGCGGAATGAGGCTCGCCGCGATAGGCATGCTGGTCTTGTTGGGGATAGGGCAGGCGCAGATGGCCCGTGCCGCCCAGGGCCCCGTCGCCCCTCCGGTTACGGCCGACCCCGTGGAGACGCAGCCCCCCGCGACAATGGCGCCGTCCACCCTGACGGCCAGTGACGCAAGGCTGGCGGGCGACGACAGGCGAACGCGCCTGATCGTTGATCTTCACGGTTCCGTGAGCGACCTGAATTTTCGCGTCTTCGTGCTGCCTGATCCCTATCGCGTCGTGGTCGACCTGCCGCAAATAGAATTCGGCATGCCGCCGGAGACCGGCAAGCACGGGCGCGGCGTGGTGAGCGCCTATCGGTTTGGCCTGATCGCGCCCGGCAAGTCTCGCATCGTCCTGGACCTGACTGAGCCGGTAGCGGTGGACAAATCCTTCCTTCTGGATGCGCTGGACGATCAACCGGCGCGGCTGGTGATCGATCTCGTCAAGACGGACAGGGCTGCCTTCATGCGCACCGCCGCGAGCCAGAAGAGTTCGGACATGAGCGCGCACCCGCAGCCGCCGCCGTCCTCGCCGCCGCTTCTGCCGGAAAGCCAGCCCGGACGACCGGTGGTCGTGGTCGATCCCGGCCATGGCGGCATTGACATGGGCGCAACCTCCAAATCCGGCGAGCAGGAAAAGACCATCGTGCTCGAATTCGCCAAGCGGCTCGCCGACAAGATCAACGAGACGGGGCGCTACCGGGCCGTGCTGACCCGTGACGGCGATACTTTCATCTCCTTGGCCGGTCGCGTGCAGTTCGCGCGCGCAAACCGCGCCTCGCTGTTCATCTCGGTGCATGCCGATACGCTGCACGATCCGTTCGGCGTGAGGGGAGCGACGATCTACACGCTCTCGGACCGGGCTTCGGATGCCGAATCGGCTCGTTATGCCGAGCAGGAGAACAAGGCGGACGCGATCGCGGGCGTGGACCTGGCCTCGGAGCCCGGTGATGTCGCCGATATCCTGATCGACCTCACGCGGCGCGAAACCAAATCCTTCTCCAACGGTTTCGCCAAGGTTCTCATCGACCAGTTCCAGGCCGCTGCCACGCTCAACAAGAACCCGCATCGTTCGGCCGGCTTCAAGGTGCTGACCGCACCCGACATTCCCTCGGTGCTGCTGGAACTCGGTTATCTATCGAGCCGGGACGACGTGAAGCTGCTGACGTCGGACGACTGGCGCAACCGCGCCTCCGATGCGGTGGTGACGGCGATCGACGCTTTCTTCCAGCAGCGCCGCGCCAACCAGCCCGCGGCAGCCAGCGGTTCGGTGCCGGCAACCCCCTGAGGCCTCTCGCTCCCGGCCTCGCCCGATTTCGCAAAGAGGCATCGAAACGAGCTCCGGAGACAGGAGAACGCCTGCATGCCGCGGCTCTCTCGAAAGGCGCGCCTGCAGGCGTCATGCACAGGCATGTTGCCGGGGAGCCGCAGTTTCTCCACAAAAGCCCTGCAAAAGCGTCGAGGTGCAGTTGCCGCCCTTGGGTTCGGCCGGCCCGGCATGTTAGATGTCAACGAAACGAGCCGGGGCTGCCGGCATGAAAACGAACGGCTTCGGCCCACACCTAGCGACGGCAGGGCGGGGAAGATATTGCCGATGAAAGCGTTGTGATGAGACTTTTCGTTCGGTTCCTTGGATTTTTGTTCACAACGGCATCGATGTTGTTCCTTGTCGGGGGATCGTTCCTGGCCCTTTATGTCTGGGCCAACACGCGCGACCTGCCCGATACCGCAGCGCTCAAGGACTACGAACCACCGGTGATGACGCGCGTGCATGCGGGCGACGGCGCGCTTCTGGCCGAATATGCCCGCCAGCGTCGCCTCTATCTGCCGATCGAAGTGATGCCGCCGCTCCTGATCCACGCCTTCATGTCGGCGGAAGACAATGATTTCTACAATCATGTCGGCATCGATCCCAAGGGCGTGCTGCGCGCACTGATCGCCAATGTCACGCATAAGGGCCGCCGCCAGCAGGGCGCATCGACCATCACGCAGCAGGTCGCCAAGAATTTCTTCCTCGCGCCCGACCAGAACATCGTGCGCAAGATCAAGGAAGCCATCCTGGCCCTGCGGATGGAGCAGACCTATTCGAAGGATAAGATCCTCGAGCTCTATCTGAACGAGATCTATCTGGGCATGGGCAATTACGGCGTGGCCGCCGCTGCCCTGAATTATTTCGGCAAGTCTGTCGACGAGCTCGGCGTCGCCCAGGTTGCCTATCTCGCCGCCCTGCCGAAGGGCCCCAACAACTACAATCCGATCCGCAATCACGATGCGGCCGTCGGTCGACGCAATTGGGTGATCGACCAGATGGTCTCCAATGGCTACATCTCCAAGGAGGAGGGGAGAAAGGCCCAGGCCGAGCCTCTGGCCGTGACGCCGCGTTCCTTCGAAGGCGCCCAGAGCTACGCGGCCAATTATTTCACGGAGGAAGTCCGGCGCGAGATCGCCGAGCGCTATGGCGAGGACAAGCTCTATGAGGGCGGCCTGTCCGTGCGCACCACGCTCGATCCCAAGCTCCAGCGCCTGGCGCGCGATGCCATGGTACAGGGACTCGTGCGTTTTGACGAGCGCGGTGGTTTCCGCGGGCCGGTCAAGAATGTCGATCTCGGTGAGGATTGGGGCCTGACTCTCGGCGCGGAGAAACGCCTGAGCGACATCAAGCCCTGGCAGCTCGCCATCGTGCTCGATTCGAGCGACAACTCCGCCCGCATCGGACTGCAGCCCCCGCTGGACCGGTTCGGCTCGATTTCAACCGAACGCCCGACCGGCACCATCAATCTGGACGGTGTGAAATGGGCGCGCAGCCGGGTCGGCAAGGTCAGCCAGATCCTGAAGGTCGGCGACATCATCTATGTCGAGCCCAAAACCGATGGCACCTACCGCCTGCGGCAGATCCCCGAAATCTCCGGCGCCATGGTGGTAATGGATCCCTATACGGGCCGCGTGCTCGCCATGGTGGGAGGTTTCTCATTCGACCAGAGTGAGTTCAACCGCGCGACCCAGGCGCAGCGCCAGCCCGGCTCCTCCTTCAAGCCTTTCGTCTACGCCACCGCCATCGACAATGGCTATACGCCGGCCTCCGTGGTCATGGACGCGCCGATCGAGATCAACCAGGGCAATGGCGAGACCTGGCGGCCGGCCAACTACTCCAACAAGTTCTACGGCCCGCAGACGCTGCGTTTCGGCATCGAATATTCGCGTAACGTCATGACGGTGCGGCTCGCCCAGGACGTGGGCATGCCGCTGATCGCGGAATATGCCCGTCGTTTCGGCGTTTACGATGATCTGCCCTCCTATCTCTCGGGCGCGCTCGGTGCCGGCACCACCACCGTGATGCGCATGGTCGCCGGTTACGGCATGCTGGAAAACGGCGGACGCCTGATCAAGCCGACCTTGATCGACCGCATCCAGGACCGCTGGGGCAAGACCATCTACAAGCATGACGAGCGGATCTGCCAAGGCTGCAATGCCGATGACTGGAACAGCCAGGACGAACCGCGCCTGCTCGACCCGCGCGAGCAGGTTCTCGACCCGATGACGGCCTATCAGGTCACCTCCATGCTCGAGGGCGTGATCCAGCACGGTTCGGCCCAGACCCTGCGCTCGCTCAACCGCCCGATCGCCGGCAAGACCGGCACCACCAGCGACGAGAAGGACGCCTGGTTCATCGGCTATTCGCCCGATCTCGTCTGCGGCCTCTATGTCGGCTACGACACACCGCGCCACATCGGCAACAAGGTCACGGGCGGCAGCCTGGCGGCGCCGATCTTCGGCACTTTCATGAAGACGGCCCTGGCCGATAAGGCGCCGGTGCCGTTCCGCGTTCCGCCTGGCATCAAGCTGATCCGTATCGACCGCAAGACCGGCATGCGTTCGGAGGGCAGCGGCGCCATTCTGGAAGCCTTCAAGCCTGGCACGGCACCGCCCGACAACTACACCGTCATCGGTTCCGGCGGCGGCTCCGAAGGGGGCGGCGGTGGCGGCCCCGTCTCCATGGGAACGGGTGATCTCTACTGATTGTCCTTCCCCTGGCCGGCCGGCTTGCCTATATGAAGCCCGGCAAGAGCAAAGTGCGGTTTCTTCGAATCGCGCCTTTTCTCTAACTTATTGTTTTGACGCATTTTCTTGACCGGGAAGCCTATCGGCTTCCTTGAAGATGCTCTGGTCAACCTCGAACGGGCGATTCATTCATGCGCGCTGAAATCCTGTCCCTGGCGGACGACATCAAGCAGTCTGCGGGACTGCTGAGGAGGCATCTTTGACTGGGATACTTCCTACGCCCGCCTGCAAGAACTGAACCACCTCTCCGAACAGCCCGACTTCTGGAACGATGCCGAGAAGGCCCAGAAGCTGATGCGTGAGCGCACCGATCTCGACGATCGGCTGTCCTCGCTCGTGCGTATCGAAAAGGACCTGGAGGAGACCCTCGAGCTCGCCGAACTCGGCGAGGCCGATGGCGATGAGTCGATCGTCGACGAGGCGCAAGGCGCCTTGGCCCGGCTCAAGGACGAGGTCGTCGAACGACAGTTCGAGGCGTTGTTCTCCGGCGAGGCCGACAACAACGACACCTATATCGAAATCAACTCCGGTGCCGGCGGCACCGAGAGCCAGGACTGGGCCAATATGCTGCTGCGCATGTATACGCGCTGGGGCGAGCGGCACCGTTTCAAAGTCGAGCTGATCGATTTCACGGACGGCGAAACCGCCGGCATCAAGTCGGCTACCATCCTGCTCAAAGGCAACAAGGCCTATGGCTGGGCCAAGGTAGAATCGGGCGTGCACCGCCTCGTGCGCATCTCGCCCTATGATTCCAACGCCCGCCGGCACACCTCTTTCGCCAGCGTCTGGGTCTATCCGGTGATCGACGACTCGATCAACATCGAGATCAATGAATCCGATTGCCGTATCGATACCTACCGCGCTTCCGGCGCCGGCGGCCAGCACGTCAACCGGACGGATTCGGCCGTGCGTATCACCCATATGCCCTCGGGCATCGTGGTGGCGTGCCAGCAGGACCGCTCTCAGCACAAGAACCGTGCCACGGCCTGGGCCATGCTGAAGGCCCGCCTCTACGAGGCGGAGCTCAAGAAGCGCGAAGAAGCGGCGATGGCGACCCATGCCGGCAAGACCGATATCGGCTGGGGCCACCAGATCCGTTCCTATGTCCTGCAGCCCTATCAGATGGTGAAGGACACCCGCACCGGCTACACGTCGGGCACGCCCGGCGATGTGCTGGATGGCGACCTCGACGACTTCATGAAGGCCGCCCTGGCCCAGCGCGTCTATGGCGGCGGGCCCGATGCGGTCGAGGACATCGACTAGCGGAAAGCCGGGGCCGCCCCTAATGCGGTTCACTTAAGCGTTTCGGGGTGCTCGACCTTTGTCATTGCCGGGCTTGACCCGGCAATCCAGCTCCCCGACGGTTCGTCCGTGCGGCTTCTGGGTAGCCGGGTCAAGCCCGGCTATGACAAATTCGGAGCGGTTCCTGCTTAAGTGAACCGCATTAGGGGCCGCCCCGGCTTTTCCTTTTGACATGAGCATGTTGCCAATGAGTTCGGATCCGATCTATCAGCGCTATTCCTTCGCTCACGGCCTGATCAAGGAGGCCGGTGCCCTGGCGCTCGGCTATTTCAACGAGCTGGACAGCCTGACGGTGAAGAGCAAAGGCTTGCAGGATGTCGTCAGCGAAGCCGATTTGCAAACCGAACTGCTGATCAAGAAACGCATCGCCGAATCCTATGCCGACGATGGTTTTTTCGGCGAGGAGACCGGGCCGAGCGGCATCGGCGACAAGCGCGGCATCTGGGTCGTCGATCCTATCGACGGCACCCAGCCCTTCCTGAGCGGCATGTCGTGCTGGTGCGTGTCGATTGCGTTCGTCTATGATGGCGAGCTGCAATTCGGTCTCGTCTATGCGCCCAAGGACGACGAGCTTTTCGCCGGCGGATTGATGGCACCGGCCACGCTCAACGGCAGGCCGATCGCCCCTCACAAGGGCAGCGCGCTCAGCGATGGCGTGGTCAGTGTGGGCTACAACAACCGCATCGAGCCCAGCGAGGTGCTGGCGGTGCTGGCGCGGCTGCTTGAGGCCGGTGGCATGTACCAGCGCAACGGTTCGGGCGCGCTGTGCCTGTGCTACGTGGCCTGCGGGCGCCTGCTCGGCTATGTCGAATCCCACATCAATTCCTGGGATTGCCTCGGCGCCATCGCCATCATCCGTGCGGCCGGCGGCCAGACCAATGATTTCCTCGTGGATGACGGCCTGGTGAAGGGCAATGCCATCATCGCGGGAGGGCCGGCGATCTATCCGGCTCTCGCGCAAGTGCTTGGTTGAAGGCAGATCCAGGCCGCTTGCTGCTGCGGCCTGGACCGAATGTTACCCGAGCACCATGGCGGTGAAGGGATAGACATAGGCCTGCAGGGTCACGAAAAGGCCGACCAGGCAGGCCAGGATGATCGAGTGCAGGAATACATAGCGCAGGATCGTGCCTTCATGGCCGTACCAGTTGGTGGCAGTTGAGGCCACGACGATCGACTGCGCATCGATCATCTTGCCCATGACGCCGCCGGAGGAGTTGGCGGCGGCCATCAGCACGGGTGACAGGCCCAATTGCTGCGAGGTGATCTTCTGCAGATTGCCGAACAGTACGTTGGAGGAGGTGTCCGATCCTGTCAGCGCCACCCCGAGCCAGCCGAGCAGCGTTCCGAAGAAGGGATAGAACACGCCTGTGGCCGCGAAGGCGAGGCCGAGGGTGGCGTCGACGCCGGACAGGCGCGTCAGCGTGCCGATGGCGAGCATGGCCGAGATGGTGATCAGCGAGATCGAGCACACCTTGATGGTACGGCCATATTCGACGATCAGCCGGGCGGGCGAGAACCCCATCAGCAGGCCGGACACGATGGCGGCCAGCAGCATGCCCGTGCCGGTGAAGGAGAGATAGGTGAAGGCGAACACCGCGCTTTCGGGCGTGGGCTTGGCCACTACGGGGGCGACCTTGTTGATCTGGTTGTGCAGCTCCGGCACCTGGTAATTCCAGGAGAAGATGGCGTTGGCCCAGGTCTTGAAGGCGCCGGTGCCCCAGACCAGCATGAAGATGCACACCAGGATCCAGGGAAGCAGGGCGCCCCAGAGCTGGGCCTGCGTCAAGGGCTTGCGATCGGCCTCCGTACGGGCCTTTGCAAGGCTCGCCGACGGATCGTTGCTGCGCAGCGCCGGCGACAGCCACAGCTCCCTCGGCTGCCAGATCTTCAGGAAGAGGATCAGCGAGCCCATCGAAACGAGCGAAGCCCCGATATCGACGATCCAGGGATTGATATAGTTGGAAATCAGGAATTGCGGCACGGCGAAAGAGATGCCCGTGACCAGGATAGCGGGCCACACCCCGATCATGCCGCGCCAGCCCGCGAAGGCGCCGATCACCCAGAAAGGGACGATCAACGAAAACAGCGGCAATTGCCGGCCGACCATGGCCCCGAGCACATAGGGATCGAGCCCGGTCACCGACGCAAGGCCCTGGATCGGCGTGCCCAGGGCGCCATAGGCGACCGGTGCGGTGTTGGCGATCAGAGAAAGGCCGGAAGCCGCGAGTGGCGAGAAGCCGAGGCCGATCAGGATCGCTCCGGTGATGGCGACGGGCGTGCCGAAGCCGGAAGCTCCTTCAAAAAAGGCGCCGAAGGAGAAGGCGATCAGCAGCAATTGCAGGCGCCTGTCTTCGGTGACGCCGCCGATCGCCCGTTGCAGCAATTCGAAGCGGCCGCTCTCGACGGTGATGCGGTAAAGATAGATCACGTTGAGAACGATCCAGCCGATCGGGAAGAAACCGGTGACGACGCCGAGCAGGGACGCCCGGATCGACAGGCCCGCGGGCATGGTAAAGATGAATATCGTGATGAGATTTGCGACGATGAGCGCGATCACCGCCGCGATATGAGCCTTGACCTTGCCGCTCGCGATCAGAACTAGCAAAGTTACCGCAGGGATGGCGGCTGCGATGGTGGACAGTACTTCGTTGTCGAGAGGGTTGTAAGTCTGGTTCCACATGTGATGGCTTCCCGATGACGACTTTTATCGTTGGGTATGCCACGCGGAAGTTCGGCCGATTTGACCGGAAAATCAAGATAGGTGCTCGGATGCGGCCCTGCCCATCTACGCAGGGCCGTGCGGCCGTTCAGTCCTAAGACTTCACGCGCACATAGCTGCCCGGTGCGTCGCCGAGGGGCTTGCGGCGCCCGCCGGGTTTGCGCTTGTCGGCGGGGACCTCCTCCGGCGCCTGCTTCTTGAGCCAGGTCAGCCAGTCCGGCCACCAGGAGCCGGGATGTTCGGTGGCAGCCTCCAGCCAGTCCTCATAGCGGCCCGTCGGAGGGCCGCCGAGCCAATATTGATACTTCTTGCGGGCAGGTGGATTTACCACGCCGGCAATGTGCCCGGAGCCGGACAGGACATAGCGCACCGGCCCCCCAAAGGCCTGGGCTCCAGTGAAGACGGAATTGGGCGGGGCGATGTGGTCCTCGCGCGTCGCCAGTTCATAGATCGGGATCGTCACCTTCTTCAGATCGAGGGTCTCGTCGCCGACCACCATCTGACCGCGCGTGAGATTGTTCTCCAGATAACAGTTGCGCAGATAGAACGAGTGGTTCTTCTCGGGCATGCGGGTGGCATCCGCATTCCAATAGAGCAGGTCGAAGGGCGTGGGCTGCTTGCCGCGCATGTAATTGTTGACGAGATAGGGCCAGATCAATTCCTGGCTGCGCAGCATGTTGAAGGCGGCGGCCATCTTGGAACCGGGAAAATAGCCGTGCTCGGCCATCATCTTCTCGATCCACTGGATATGATCCTCGTCGGCGAAGACCTTGAGATCGCCGGCCTTCTCGAAATCGACCTGCGTGGCGAACAGGGTGGCCGAGGTGATGCGCGTGTCGCCCTTGGCGGCCAGCCAGGCCAGCGTTACCGCGAGCAGCGTGCCGCCGACGCAATAGCCGATGGCGGAGACTTCCTTCTCGCCGGTGATCTTGCCGATTTCGTCGAGCGCCGCGATCGGGCCTTCCTTCATATATTCGAAGAAGCCCTTGTTGCGCTGCTTCTCGTCCGGGTTGACCCAGGAGATGACGAAGACGGTCAGGCCCTGGTCGACGCACCATTTGATGAAGCTCTTTTCGGGCGTCAGATCGAGCACGTAGAATTTGTTGATCCAGGGCGGGCAGATCAGGATGGGCCGCTTCAGCACGCTGGACGTCGTCGGTGTATATTGCAGCAGCTCCATGGTGGCGTTGCGGAACACCACCTTGCCCGGCGTGGTGGCGAGATTGACGCCCACCTCGAATTTCGAGGTGTCGGACTGGCGGATCTTCAGCTCGCCTTCGCCGGCATCGATGTCCTCCTTCAGCATCTCCAGGCCGCGCACCAGATTTTCGCCATTCTCGGCCAGCGTGTCGCGAATGAGCGAAGGATTGGTGGCGATGAAATTGCTCGGCGAAATCGCGGCCGAGACCTGCCGCACGTAGAAATCGGCCTTGTGGCGCATACGAGGCTCGAGTCCGTCGGCATCGTGCACCAGCTTTTCCGCCCAGCGGCTGGTGATCAGATAGGCCTGCTTGAGCAGGTCGAAATACTGGTTCTGGCTCCATTCGGGATCCCGGAAGCGGGCATCCTTGGGGTCGGGTTCCGCCACAGGCTTGGCGTCCTCGCCGGCCATGCGCTGCAGCGAGGAGGCCCAGAGGGACATGAAACCGCTGGCGAGGCTGGTCTGGGCCTGCAGGGCGCGCTGCGGATCGGACAGCCAATACTGGGCCAGGTGACCGATGGAATTGACCGCGTCGGCGACTTCCTCGCTGATGTCGCTCTTGACCCTGCCATCCTCCCGCGGGCGCAGATAGGCCGCGAGAGCCTTGCCGCCTTCCTCCACCGCGCGACCCATATTGCGGGCGAGCGCCTCGATATCGACCGGGCCGAAGGATGCCAGGGACTCAGCCGAGAGAAGCGGGTTGGAGTTTTTTTCGTTCTTCATCGCATCCGATCTTGGCTCTTAGGGCCCTTCATTAGAACATGTTTTTCCCTCCTGTGAATGCTTCTTCGCATCGCTTTGTGAACCATGCCGTCGATTTCATCGATTTTCCCTGTTTGCCGATGGGCCGGCGCTCTATAAGAGGGGGGAGAAATTGCGAGAACGTCATGCGGATCCATTCCTTCCTCGTCGTCGCCGCATTGGCCGGCATCGGGCTTGCCAGCTGTGCCGGAGGCTCCGGCCAGACCAGCAAGCGCTTCGGGCTGACATCGGGTCCCTTGCCGACACCTCAACCCTTCGTGACGCAATCCCGCGCGAGTCAGCCCAATGTCTATCCGCGGATCGGCGCTCTGCCGCCGCCGCGCAGCGACCAGATTCTCTCCATGAGCGAGCGCAAGGCGCTGGAGGCCAGCCTGCTGGCGACGCCAGGGCGGCAGCCGAGTCCCGAGGAACTCAAGGCGCGTGCGCAAGCCAATCGCAAGGTGGCCCAGAAGCGCGTGCCGCCATCCCAGCGCAAGCATGTCGGCTTCTTCCCGCCGCAATGATTGGTATCGCGTTGCCGTAGATCGATTTTTCGGGGCGGGCGCAGATTTTTGGCATTTCTTTTGCCATCATTCATCGAAATGATTTAGAGGTTCGGTCCCCGCAACCCTGAATGCGCCGTCGCGCGAAAGCACCGTCATGTCCGACTTTTACTCAACCCGACGTTTGCCGCCCTATGTCTTCGAGCAGGTCAACCGGGTGAAGGCGGCAGCACGCGGGCAGGGGGCAGACATCATCGATCTGGGCATGGGCAATCCCGACCTGCCCACTCCGAAATTCATCACCGACAAGCTGATCGAGACGGCCCAGAAGCCGCGCACCAATCGCTATTCGGCGTCCAAGGGCATTCCGGGCCTGCGCAAGGCTCAGGCCAATTATTACGCCCGCCGCTTCGGTGTGAAACTCAATCCAGACACGCAGGTCGTCGCCACGCTCGGCTCCAAGGAAGGCTTCGCCAATATGGCGACCGCCATCACTGCGCCCGGCGACGTGGTGCTGTGTCCCAATCCGTCCTACCCGATCCACGCCTTCGGCTTCCTGATGGCGGGCGGCGTCATCCGTTCCGTGCCGGCCGAGCCGAACGAGGATTTCTTCCGCTCGGCCGAGCGGGCGGTGAAGCATTCGATCCCCAAGCCCATCGCGGTGATCGTTTCCTATCCCGCCAACCCGACGGCCTGCGTGGCCAGCCTTGATTTCTATCGGGACCTGATCGCCTTCGCCAAGGCGAACGACTTGTTCGTGCTCTCGGACCTTGCCTATTCGGAAATCTATTTCGGCTCGGAGCCGACACCGTCCGTGCTGCAGATTCCCGGGGCGATGGATGTCGCCGTCGAATTCACCACCCTGTCCAAGACCTTCTCGATGGCGGGTTGGCGCATGGGCTTTGCGGTGGGCAATGAGCGGCTCTGCGCCGCGCTCGCCCGCGTGAAGTCCTATCTCGATTACGGCGCCTATACCCCGATCCAGGTCGCTGCCGCCGCGGCGCTGAACGGACCCGAGGACTGCATCGCCGAGATGCGCGAGACCTATCGCAAGCGCCGCGACGCGCTGGTCGAGAGCTTTGCCCGCGCCGGGTGGGACGTGCCGATCCCGCCGGCCTCGATGTTCGCATGGGCGCCGATCCCGCCCAAGTTCAAGGAGCTGGGCTCGGTGGAATTCTCCAAGCTGCTGATCGAGAAGGCGTCCGTCGCGGTGGCGCCGGGAATCGGCTTTGGCGAGCATGGCGACGATTTCGTGCGCATTGCCTTCGTTGAGAACGAGCAGCGCATCCGTCAGGCGGCGCGCAACATCCGCAAATTCATGGACGGTGCCGACCAGACTTTGCACAATGTGCTGCCGCTGACGAAATCGGCATGACGGGTGCTTTGGTGTGCCGGTCTTCTGACCGAGCGTGAGATTCCAGGCCGTTCCGAAGAGACCGACCCAATAAAGGCAAACCGAGCAGCGAAGAGCCCTCTCTTTGTCATGCCCGGGTTTTATCCCGGGCCACTGATACCGCTACCACCTAAGATTACGGCTCTGAATTGCCGGGACGAAGCCCGGCAATGACAAAAAGTCGAGTTTTATGGCTCAGTGTCTGAAGACCGGCACAACGATACCTAAAAATGCATGGCTGACAGGCAGTAAAAAGACGACTGCCTGTCTTTCCCTCATCGATTTCAAATGGTAAACGATCGCGCCAACCCAGCTCCGGCGGCACGGATTCCAGCCCCCCGAAGCCGGATCGATTCCGCTTTTACTGATTGAGAGTTGGCAATGACACGCATCGTTGATTCATCGCTTTTCCCTGAAGCGCTCACCTTTGACGATGTGCTGCTGACGCCCGGGCACTCCGAGGTGCTCCCGGCCCAGGCCGACATCCGTTCGCGCGTCACCCGTTCCATCTCTGTCAACCTGCCGCTTCTGGCTTCGGCGATGGATACCGTCACCGAGGCGAACATGGCGATCGCCATGGCGCAGAATGGCGGCATCGGCGTGATCCATCGCAATCTTACCCCCGAAGAGCAGGCCGAGCAGGTCCGCCAGGTCAAGCGTTTCGAGAGCGGCATGGTGGTGAACCCGATCACCATTCCGCCGGAGGCGACGCTGGCCGATGCGCTCGCCCTGATGAAGCGCCATCGCATCTCCGGCATTCCGGTCGTCACCGGCGCGGCACCGGGCGTGCCGGGCATCCTGGTCGGCATCCTCACCAACCGCGACGTGCGCTTTGCCGACAAGCTCGACCAGCCGGTGGCCGAACTGATGACCAAGGAGCGCCTGGTCACCGTGAAGACGGGCGTGGCCCAGGAAGAGGCCAAGCGCCTGCTGCACCAATATCGCATCGAGAAGCTGTTGGTGGTCGATGAGGATTATCGCTGCGTCGGGTTGATGACCGTCAAGGACATCGAGAAGGCCACGCTCCACCCCAATGCCTGTAAGGACGAGCAGGGGCGCCTGCGCGTCGCCGCCGCCTCCACCGTCGGCGATGGCGGTCATGCCCGCTCCGAAATGCTGATCGATGCCGGGGTCGACATGATCGTGGTCGATACCGCCCATGGCCACTCGCAGAAGGTGCTGGATGCGGTCTCGCGTATCAAGCGCCAGTCCAATTCCGTGCAGGTGGTGGCCGGCAATGTCGCCACCGGCGAGGCGACCCGGGCCCTGATCGGGGCAGGCGCCGATTCCATCAAGGTCGGCATCGGCCCGGGCTCGATCTGCACCACCCGCATCGTTGCGGGCGTCGGCGTGCCGCAGCTCACCGCCATCATCGACTCCGCCAACGCAGCCCGCGAGCACGACGTGCCTGTCATCGCCGATGGCGGCATCAAGACCTCGGGCGATTTTGCCAAGGCGATCGCCGCCGGCGCCTCCGTCGCCATGGTTGGCTCGATGCTGGCCGGCACTGACGAGACCCCCGGCGAGGTCTATCTCTACCAGGGCCGTTCCTACAAATCCTATCGCGGCATGGGCTCGATCGGCGCCATGTCTGCCGGCTCGGCCGACCGTTATTTTCAGGCCGACATCAAGGACTCGATGAAGCTGGTGCCGGAGGGCATCGAGGGTCAGGTTGCCTATAAGGGGCCGGTTTCGGCCGTGCTGCACCAGCTCGCCGGCGGCCTACGCGCCTCGATGGGCTATGTCGGCGCCGAGACGATCACCGATTTCCAGGAACGCGCCAAGTTCGTGCGCATCTCCAATGCGGGCCTGCGCGAAAGCCATGTCCATGACGTGACCATCACCCGCGAGAGCCCGAACTATCCGGGACGGAATTGATCCTTCCCGGGGGCGTGGACAACAGCCACATTGAACCACGTTCAATGTGGCGGCGACGTCCGCCTCTTGTTTTTTACAAACGCCACGTTTCCAAGAGCGGGCAAGAGTCCGCGCTCCAGGTGATCCTTGACCCCCTCCGCCCGTCTGTCCGCCGCCATCGAAATCCTGGCCGATATCGAAGCCCGCCGCCGTCCCGCCGCCGATGCGCTCAAGGATTGGGGGCTCTCGCATCGCTTCGCCGGTTCGGGCGATAGGGCGGCGCTGGCAGGACTGGTCTATGACACCCTGCGCCGCCGCGCTTCGGCACGCTGGCTGATGGACAGCGAGACACCGCGCGCCTCGCTGATCGGCATGCTGGTCCTGCAGCGCGGCGAAACGGTCGAAACGCTCGACACACTGTTCACCGGCGAGCGCTTTGCACCGGAGCCGCTGACGGCGGACGAGCGCAAGGCCTTGGCCGGACGCAAGCTCGAGCAGGCGGCGCCCGATATCCAGGCGGATGTTCCGAACTGGCTGTGGTCTTCCTTCGAGGCGGCCTTCGGCGGGGACGCCATTGCCGAGGGGCGGGCTTTGGCCGAGCGCGCGCCGGTGGATCTGCGCGTCAATACGTTGAAGGCTTCCCGCGACAAGCTCCTCGCCGAACTCGAGCCGCTCCACGCCAGTGCGACACCGCTGTCGCGCTGGGGCGTACGCGTGCCGCTCGGCCCTGACGGCCGCAGCCCGGCCATCCAGGCCGAGGAGAGCTTCCAGAAGGGCTGGTTCGAGATCCAGGACGAAGGTTCGCAATTGGCCGGCCTCGTCGCGGCCGCCAAGCCGGGCGAGCAGGTGCTCGATCTGTGCGCCGGCGGCGGCGGCAAGACGCTGGAATTCGCGGCGGCCATGGAGAACAAGGGCCAGATCTTCGCCACCGACAGCGACAAGCGCCGCCTGGCCCCGATCCACGATCGGCTGACCAGGGCGGGCGTTCGCAACGCCCAGGTCCGCACAC
Organism: Labrys sp. LIt4; assembly: GCF_017813775.1. Taxonomy (NCBI): domain Bacteria; kingdom Pseudomonadati; phylum Pseudomonadota; class Alphaproteobacteria; order Hyphomicrobiales; family Xanthobacteraceae; genus Labrys; species Labrys sp. LIt4. Next base: position 21,456 of record NZ_JAGIPY010000022.1, on the reverse strand, counting down.
CGCGAGGAGGCCTGGCAATCGACGACCTCGATGGCCGCATGGATCTGGTGCTGGTGGATGCGCCCTGCTCGGGAAGCGGTACCTGGCGCCGCAACCCGGATACGAAATGGCGCATGCGCCCCTCGAGCCTGGCCGACCGCCAGAAGGACCAGGCCGCGGTGCTGAGGGCAGGGGCCAGGGCGGTGAAACCGGGTGGGCGCCTGGTCTTCGTTACCTGCTCCGTGCTGCCGGAGGAGAACGATGCCTCGGTGAAGGCCTTCCTGGCCGATCATGCCGATTTCACTGCCGCGCCTTTGCCGGAACTGGCCAAGGGCGCCGGGCTCTCGGCCTTCGCGCGTTTCGGTTCGTCGGGTGGCACCGGCCTGCAGCTCTCGCCCCATCGCTCCAGCACCGATGGCTTCTTCATCGCCCTGCTGCATCGGAAGTGATCTCTCGGTGGGGAGATGGGCGCCACGGCACCGTCTCGTCCTTGTTCGACTGGTCGCGATCCGTAAGATGGCGTGAGTGCACTGGCGGAGCGGTGGGCATGACAAACAGGGCTGGCCATTTTTTACTGGGTCTTGTGCTCGCTGCTTGGTTTGCCGCTGCACAGAGCGCGTGGGCGGGCAACGGGGGGCAAGCGCAGGCAGACGAACCGGCTGCGGCGGGTGAGACGCCCACGTTGAAGCTCATAGGCGAATTCCGCGCTCTGCCGTTGTTGAAATTTCTGGAGGCCCTCCGACTGCTTCATGCTTCGGAAACGGCGGAAGCGGCCGATTTTTCGATCACCGCGACCGGGCGGCAGTTTGCCTGGCAGTATGAATACCGGACCCCCTGAGGAGAAACAGGCCGGGGCCTGCATCGTCACGGGACCGCTGGCGGTGCCGCTCGGGCAGAGCGTCGATGTCATGGTGACTTCCGAGGACGTCATCCACGAATGGAGCGTTCCGGCTCTCGGGATCGAGGTTGACGGCATTCCCGGCCGGCTGAACGTGGCCAGGCTGGACACTTCGAGACCGGGGCGTTTTATGGGAGGTGCCACGAAAACCTCCGGCAAGGGGTTCGAGGCCATGACCATCGAAGTGAAGGTCATGCAGCCGGAGGCGTATGCAGGCTGGGCGCGCGAGAACCTGGAAGCGAAGGGATGTGCCAGGCAGGTCCGCGCGGACTGAGCCTCATGGTAGTCATCTTCACTGTCGATTTTGCATAAAACTCGCCTTTGATAGCTCTATTATTTTGCGAATTCGCAATAAAACGTCATTCCCTCGGTTGCATCGAAAGCTCCGGTCGACTACCTCCCTGCCATGACACACAGCGCCATCCTCATCATCGATTTCGGTTCTCAAGTCACCCAGCTGATCGCACGCCGCGTGCGAGAAGTCGGGGTGTACTGCGAGATCCATCCCTTCCAGAGCGCCGCCGAGGCTTTCGAGAAGCTGAAGCCGAAGGGTGTGATCTTCTCCGGCGGGCCGGCCTCGGTGACGACGGAGGGCAGCCCCCGCGCGCCGCAGGCGGTGTTCGATTCCGGCGTGCCGATCCTGGCGATCTGCTATGGCCAGCAGACTCTGGCGACCCAGCTCGGCGGTCAGGTCGAGGGCGGCCATGCCGCCGAATTCGGCCGCGCCGATGTCGAGATCCTGGAGGCGAGCCCGCTGTTCGAAGGCTTCTGGGAGCCGGGCAAGCGCTATCCGGTGTGGATGAGCCATGGCGACCGCGTCACCCAACTGCCCGCCGGTTTCAAGGTGGTTGGCACCTCCGAGAACGCCCCCTTCGCCATCGCGGTGAACGAGGAGCGGCGTTACTACACCACCATGTTCCACCCGGAGGTGGTGCATACGCCCGATGGCGGCAAGCTCCTGAAGAACTTCGTGCAGAAGATCGTCGGCATCGAGTCGGACTGGACCATGGCGGCCTATCGGGCCGAGATGATCGAGAAGATCAGGCTGCAGGTCGGCAAGGGCAGGGTGCTTTGCGGCCTGTCGGGCGGCGTCGATTCCTCCGTGGCGGCCGTGCTGATCCACGAGGCGATCGGCGACCAGCTCACCTGCGTCTTCGTCGACCACGGCCTGATGCGGGCCGGGGAAGCCGAACAGGTCGTCGGCCTCTTCCGCGAGCACTACAACATTCCCCTGGTGCATGTGGATGCGTCGGAGCGCTTCCTCGGCGAGCTTGCCGGCGTCACCGATCCGGAGGTGAAGCGCAAGACCATCGGCCGCCTCTTCATCGAGGTGTTCGAGGAGGAGGCCCGCAAGATCGCAGGAAAAGGTGAAGGACCGGCCGAGTTCCTGGCCCAGGGCACGCTCTATCCCGACGTGATCGAGAGCGTCTCCTTCTCCGGCGGCCCCTCGGTGACGATCAAGTCGCACCACAATGTCGGCGGCCTGCCCGAGCGCATGAACATGAAGCTGGTGGAGCCGCTGCGTGAGCTCTTCAAGGACGAAGTCAGGGCGCTCGGGCGCGAGCTCGGCCTGACGGAAGCCTTCGTCGCGCGCCATCCCTTCCCGGGGCCGGGCCTCGCCATCCGCATTCCCGGCGAGATCACCCGGGAAAAACTCGACACGCTGCGCGCGGCCGACGCGATCTATCTCGACGAGATCCGCAAGGCCGGCCTCTACGACAAGATCTGGCAGGCCTTCGCCGTGCTGCTGCCGGTGCGCACTGTCGGCGTGATGGGCGACGGCCGCACCTATGACAGCGTCTGCGGCCTGCGCGCCGTGACCTCGGTCGACGGCATGACCGCCGATTTCTTCCCCTTCGACATGAACTTCCTCGGCCGGGCGGCGACCCGCATCATCAACGAAGTGAAGGGCATCAACCGCGTGGTCTACGACGTGACGTCGAAGCCCCCGGGCACGATTGAGTGGGAGTGAGGGGAAGCGGCTGTGATAGGCGCTTGATGATGTGCCTTGACGACGGTCCCGGCCGAGCTGCCAGGAGCAATCAAATGCTTATCCGCCTGCGTGGCCGTTGCCACCGTGCGCGGCGATGAACATGGCGACGGCCGACCGGCAATAGGATTCGATTTCGGTGTCGTCCTCTGCTCTCGCCTCATCGAAGCGTGCGATAATCAGGAGATCGGATCCTTTGAAAAGCGCGGCAAACAAGCGGGCGGACCGGCGAGGAGCGGGCACGTTCAGAACCGCCTTCGCGTGCAGCTGACGCAACAGGGCCTCGATTTGCGCGATGACATGGGCGGGGCCGGCTTCGTAATGGAGCTTGCTTAACGATTTTTGATTTGTCTTGTCGGCCATGACCATGGCTTCGACACTGCGGACGTCCGGGCTCAGCAGCGTGCGAAGCAGGGATGATCCCGCCGCCATCAGCTGATCTTCGGCCGATCCCTCGACGCCTTCAAAAAGAGCCTGCGGGGCGAACTGATGGCAGCGGGCCGCCATGGCCGCGCTGAACAGCGCCTCCTTGTTCTCGAAGTGCCGATAGATGCTGAGCTTGGATATCTTCGCCCGCTGGGCGACCTTGTCCAAGGTCGTCGCTTGAAAACCCAATTCCACAAAGAGTTCGTACGCTGCGTCGACTATCGTTTGGCCAAGCGCCTCGTTGGCAGGCCGGCCGCGCCGGCCCTGGCTGTTTTTGGTCACGGCAATTCCAGTACTTGACAGTATCCTAATGCTTGCATTACGATACCACGCAGTATCTGAAATGTGCAAGCCAATAGGTGGGTTTCAATCATGTCCTGCAAATCCGGGACGCCGTCGATATCGACTGCGGCATCGTCCGGTCGGTCAACACAGTGACGGGCGACTTTCTCGCCGATGCCGAAGCCCTGCTCGCTGCCTGTCTCGAGCGTGTATCGCTCGACGATATCACGTGTCAGGCCCAACCCGACCCCCTCCCTCTACAACTCGGAGCCGATCACCATGGATGACGTCATCATCATCGGCGGCAGCTTTGCCGGTCTCGCCGCCGCCCTGCAGCTCGGCCGCGCCCGCCGCAAGGTCACCGTTCTGGATACCGGCCTGCCGCGCAACCGCTTCGCCGGCCGCTCGCATGGCCTCCTCGGTCACGATCACAAGCCGCCGCTGGACATCCTGGCCGAGGCGCGGCAGCAGCTGGCGCGCTATCCCACCATCAAGCTGGTCAATGCCCGGGCCGACGGCATCTCCGGCGTCATCGACGATTTCTCCGTCCTCACTGCCGATGGTGAAAGCCTCAGCGCGCGCCGCCTGATCCTGAGCTATGGCGTCGCCGACCAGATGCCTGATGTTCCGGGCTTTGCCGAAGGCTGGGGCAAGTCGATCGTGCCGTGCCCCTATTGCGACGGCTTTGAAGTCGCCGGCCAGCATTGGGGCCTCGTCTGGTCCGGCCGGCAGTCGCACAATCAGGTCAGGCTGTTCCACGATTGGACTGACAGGTTGACGGTCTTCGCCGATGGTCATGACATTCCGCCCGATATCCGGGCCGACCTGGCGCGCCGCAACACACCAGTCGTCGATGGCCGGATCATCGAGATCGTCAATCACGGGGGCCATGACGCCACCGTCAAGCTCGATTCCGGCTCCAATGTCGCGGTCGACATCCTGTTCGCGCATCCGCGCAACAAGCCGTCAGCAAGCCTGCATCAATCACTGGGCCTTGCCACGGTCGATACGCCCCTCGGCATCATCCTCAAGGTCGACGAGCGCCGCGAAACCAGCATACCCGGCATCTACGCCGCCGGTGACCTCGCCAACCCCCTTACGCCGCCATCGGTCACCCTGGCATCATCGCACGGCGCGATGGCGGGTATCTCTGCCCAGCAGTCGATGCTGGTTTGACAGCGCGGATTGGAGGATGAGCATGGCCGTCGAACCGGACAGTGCGGGCGTGCGCTTCCCTCCGCCCTTCGTCTATCTGGGAGCGCTGCTGTTGGGGCTGGCGGCGGAGCGGTTCGTCTCCCTGCGCTCTTTCGGCATCGACTGGCGGTTGCTGGTCGCGGCGGGCGCGCTGTTGTTCGTTGCAGGCGCGGCGTTGATGCTTGCGGCGGCGGGGCTGTTCCGGCGGCTGGGCACCAATGTTCGACCGTCGCAGCCAACGACCCTCATCGCAACGACCGGTCCTTATCGGTGGACCCGCAATCCCATGTATCTCGGCATGGCGGTCATCTATACTGGCCTTGCGATCGGCTTCGACGGGCCGATCGCCTTGGCCTTGCTCCCGGTGGTGCTGATCGCGATCCAGACGCAGGTGATCGCCCGCGAGGAGCGCTATCTCGAAGCGAAGTTCGGCGACGACTACCGCCACTACAAGACCGAGGTTCGCCGCTGGCTCTGACTATTCCGCCGCTGCCGCCCGCGGGGCCTTCCGACAAACCGGCACCGACTTCCTTGCCGCGCCCCTTTCCGGGAAAAGTTCAGCAAGTGAGGCGCGACATTGCACCTTGAACCGTGCAGTCGCGCCCTCGGAGGGGGGGGCAGGTGCCCAGTTTATGCTGCCGGGAGTGTCCAGTTTGCACTGCCGGCGGTATCCAGTTCACCTGCAAATGGAGAGGGATGGTGCTGCCGCGGCGCCGGCTTGGCTGATCAGGCGGCGCGCGTCAGCGCGGCCTTGTTGGCGCTGAGGAATTCTTTCATAGAGACCGGCTTCCCGCCCCAGAGCGCTTCGACGGTATCGGTGAGCAAGGCGGCCTTGCCGGCGCGGGCGAACCGTTCGAACGGCAAGAGGAAGTTGTCGACGACGAAATCCGGCACGCCGGCGGCCTTGGCGCCGCCAGCGAGCTGCTCGTCGCTTACTTCGACCACGCTCAGCGGCTTGCCGGTGACTTCGCTGGCGAGTGCGCCAATCTCGGCATTGCTCAACGCCTCGGGGCCGGTGACCGTGTAGGTCTTGTTCTCGGCGCCCCTGAGCAGTGCACCCGCGGCGGCATGGGCGCAATCGAGACGGGCCGCATGGTTGGTCTTGCCGCCATTCGCGGAGGTGAACCACTGGCCGGATGCGAGATTGTTCGGCAGGGTGCCCAGGAGGTTCTCCATGTACCAGCCCATGCGCACGATGGTGTAGGGGATGCCTGTGGCCTTGATGGCGTCCTCTGTGCCGAGGTGCTCATGGGCGAAGGGGATCTCGGAGGGTGCCTCCGGATTGGGCATCGAGGTGTAGAAGATTTCCTTCACGCCCGCTTCCTTAGCCGCTCGCACGGCAGTGAGATGGGTCGGGAGGCGGTCGCCGATCTGGTCGGTAGAGATGATGAGGAAGCGGTCAACGCCCCGGAGCGATGCGACGAGACCGGATTTGTCGGTAAAATCCGCATGCCGCACCTCGACGCCGGAAAGCCCTGCGAGCTTTGCGGGATCGCGCGTGCCGGCGACGATCTTGCCGGCATAGTCGCGGCTTTTCAGCGCCTCGATCACGAGCCGGCCAAGCTTGCCGCCCGCGCCCGACACGAAGAGGGTGGGAAGGGACATCATATACTCCATAATCAGGTTGATTGTTTGTCTCGTTTTGAGAGTAGCTTTAGGTTAGTAACCATCTCTGAAGAGACAAGACGGCAGTTTTCGGTCCCATAGTTACCTTCGGAGAACCACCATGCGGCCAGGGCTCAGCTTCAAGGAGAACATGCAGGAAGCGCGCCGGACCTATCCCGACGCGAGCCAGTGCCCCGTGCGCGGCGTGCTCGACCAGATCGCCAGCAAGTGGAGCGTGCTCATCCTCTCGGCGCTGGCGGAACGGCCTTATCGCTTCGGGGAATTGCGACGCGATATCGGCGACATTTCCCAGCGCATGCTCACTCAGACGCTACGCGACCTGCGGGCCGACGGCTTGATCGAGCGGACTGTGTTCCCGACCACCCCGCCAAGCGTCGAGTACAAGCTCTCGCCATTGGGGCGCAGTTTTCTCTTGCCGCTTTCGGCGATGGTGGACTGGGCCTTCGAGCACTTCCCGGCGATCGACAAAGCCCGGGCGGAGTTTCGGAAGGAAGCTTGAGGGTAGGCCCGGAGTAGGTTCGGTCGATTCCGGATCATTCGGTGCTGCGCCCGCGCCGTCCTATCTCAACCGCAAGGGTACGCCTTCATCGCCGTCGGACCTGCGGTGCCACAACTGCCTCGGATTCAATTTCCGGAAGAGCCGAATCAGCTGGCCCACGAAGGTGGGGAGCGAGGTCGTCGAGCAACCCGTCCTGGGATCGGTGCTCGTCAACAATGGCGAGACCTTGCGCCAGTTGGCGCTAGAGGGGGGGATCGTACGGCTCGGCGATTCCAGGTGGCGGAGGATCTCGCTTGAGGCGACATGGTGCCGCTTCTCGAACCATTCAACCCAGGCGATCTGGAACTGGTCCATGCCATATATGTCGGAGGTGGTCGAACGCCGCCACGCGTTAAGGCCTTCATTGATCACCTGGCCGCCAGTGTTCGGGCGTCAGGACTTTTCATCTGAGGCCGGGTTGGGGGCGAGCCGGATCGAGCATCTCGGGCCAGCTCCCGGCAGGAGCAAGCAGCGGGGGCGGGCGCAGGTTACGCGCCCTTGAGCGGCGGCTACCGCCTCAGGCAGAGCAGCCAAGGCTTGGACTATGCCAGCAATCGCGCCGGAACGCCGACGGCAGGCCCTGCGTCGGCAAGGCGTTGGTCCAATGTATGCACTGTGGCACCATGCTCCGACGCGATGGCAAGATGCAGCGCGTCCCCCGCACGAAGCCCGAGAGCATGGTGATCGGCAAACTTGGCCGCTGTCCGGAAGTGCCTTCCAGTCACGTCCAGCACGGTGAAGCTCTCGGCTACCAGTTTGTTGAACATGGAGAGCGCTGCTGCCCGCTGTTCCAGGCTGATCTGTGCGGTCCGCACCTTGATGGCCATGGCGGAAGACATCTCGGTGATGGTCCAGTCGCTGATCAGGAGCTGCGTTGGGTCTTGCTCTGCTAGCCAGGCCTGAACGCGCGGCGTCATCGCTTCATTGGAGAGCGCCGCGACGATCAACGACGTATCGAGATAGCGCATCAGTAGCGGTCGCCATCCCGCATCGACCGCACGAGATCGACGGCGCTCTGAGGCTGGGGGGGCATTGTCGCCGTCAGGGATTGAAGCAGCGAGGCATCGATCGGCTTGCGCGGCCTAGCCACAGCGGTGAGCCGCGCGACCGGCTGGCCGCGGCGGGTAATGTCGATGGAATCGCCTGCCTCAACCCGGTCGATGAGTTCGCTCAGGTGGGCCTTGGCCTCCGCCAGGGTGGTCACATTCATGTTGCGCTCCTGACCATATAGATAGTCATATAGTGTATTGAGCCTAATTATTCTAGCGCGGTCTCGCTTTTCGCGTCGGTATCCTACCCAACAGCCGGTGAACCTTAAGCCATCCAGATTATACGTTCGAATGTATCTCCGGTTTGCTCGCCAGCATGACGCTTGTGGGCTTTAGAGGAGACGTAAAATGATACTCCAATACGCTTCCAGCCGGCTTCGAGCTATGCGGAACTGGACCAACGATGGTTCGTCGATCCCAGATTGGGTGCGGATGCAAATGTCCGGCGATACTGCATCCAACGGAACATTTCTTATCGCCACGCCGGTTGGTACGGCACGGGTGCATCTGGGCGACGTTGTAATTGAGTATCAAGGTTGCCTCTGGTCGCGTTCACCGGAGGAGCTCCCGCAACTGATCGGTGGGTTTGAAGCAGAGGGGGCATTGCCTATCGCTGCCATCGGGCCTGGAAAGGACGCTCAATTTGGAACGAGGAGCAAAGCCGGAAAGCAAGGAAGGCGCGGGGGCGGGCGCAAGATCGGGTTTCGGGCCCCCTCGGGAAACCGCCGAGCATTGAGTGGCTGCATACCACAGAGCTAAGTGTGGACGAGTCATACCAGCGGTCGATCGACAACGAAGGATCGAGGCGTCTGATAGCAAGCATCGCCGCCAATTTTGACTGGCGCCTCTGTGCTCCGCTTGTCGTCTCGCGACGGCCGGATGGATTGAAGGTGATCATAGACGGGCAACACCGCTGGTCGGCAGCGATGCGAAGAGGCGACCTGCCGCATTTGCCGTGCTGCCTTTTTACTTATGACAGCCCCGAAGATGAGGCTCGAATGTTCATCGTTGCCAATCGAGCCCGGAAGCCTATGAATCGTTTGGACGATTTCCATGCCGCCTTGGCGGCGGCGGATGAAGATGCCATGGAAATTCAACGCTTGGTGAGTGAAGCTGGCTTGCAAATGGCCCGCAACACGTCATCTACAGCATGGAAGGCCGGAGAGGTCGCGTTTACATCCTCCATAGCGGCCGCGTTGCGGCGGCACGGTCCGGCGATCGTATCTGCTGCCCTTACAAGCATAGCCGAGGCCTATGAGAGACGTCCTCTTACCTATGGCGCGTCGATATTCGGCGCCCTTATCAAGCTCTTTGCAAATCCACCTGAGAACTTCGATCCAGATGACCTCGTGCCGACATTGCGACGTTTCGATATGGCGTTGCTAGGCGAGATCGTGAAAGGCCTCAGTGGAGGCGATTCACGAGCAGTGGCTGTTCACTCTGCCATTGTCGAAACCCTAAGCCCATTAAAACACGCTGAGAGCGCCGCACTGCTGTAGCCTTCGTGTGTAGCACTTGGCCGCACGCCGAGTGCTACATTCCCGTAGCCGGCCTTTAGAAATTAGTGGGAAGGCAGCGCCTTCAGTCACGCCTCCACCTCGCCGATCCAAAGGGTACTCAAGCCGGAGAGGCGTATCGACGCACGGCGCTCGAGATCCGGCGGGATTCGCCGATGTGCGCCATCGACCATGCCCCTGCGCCCCGCCGATCCCTACTGTCAATTCCAGTCGAACGAAGCAGGAGATTGTCCAATGGCGCTCGAACTCATCAACCCGGATGACCTGCCGGTTCCCGAGATGTACACCCAGGTCGTCGTTGCGACGGGATCCAGGATGGTCTTCATCTCGGGTCAGCAGCCCGAAGACTTACAGGGCAAGCTCGTCGGGCACGGCGATTTTGCGGCGCAGGCGCGCCTGGCGTTCGCCAATCTCGGTCGAGCGCTTCGTGCTGCAGGCGCTCAGCCGAAGCAGGTTTGCAAGATCACGATCTATATTGTCGGCTATAATCGCGACGAACACGTGCCGATCATCGAAGAGGCGCAGATTTCATTGTTTGGAGATCACAAGCCTGCGAATGTGGTGATTGGGGTGGCGATGATGTCCCCGGGCTACCTCATAGAGGTCGACGCGATAGCGGTCATCGACGGGGCCACTGGACGCTAAGCACAGCGACCTGTCCACCGCCGGCCGTCCGGATGGACAGGCCCCAACGTCGCGCTACTTCAGCGGCAGAAACAGCTCCGCTGTTGCCTCGTGCTCCGGCACTTCCGGAAAAAGCTCAGCCGCTGACAACAGATCGGGAAGTCGCTTGCTTCCTGGTCGCTGGCCGGGAGCCGGCGGCGATAGAGATGCTGTGGCTCTTGCGCAGGCGCGCTGACGGAATTGCGTCCCGGCTATCATGACGGCCGGATTTTCGTGGCATCCTTGATATATTAGCATTGACTAATTCATTAGCTATTGCTAATTGATTGGTCATGACCGAGACAGTTGCCATCGATGCCGTGATGCGGGCCCTGGCGGATCCAACCCGGCGAGCCGTGTTCGAGCGGATTGTCGGATGCGACGAGATCACCGTCGCGGAACTGACGCAGGGCAGCGGCGTGACGCAGGGGGCGGTTTCCCAGCACCTCAAGGCGTTGAAACAGGCGGGGCTCGTCGCCGAACGCCCGGAAGGGCGGAAGGTCTATTACCGCGCCGAGCCCGGCGGCCTCGAACCGCTGGCCGACTGGATGAGCCATTACAGCCTGTTCTGGCGCCAGCGCTTCGCCAATCTCAGAACCCTTTTGAAGGAGATCGATCCGTGAATGATCAAGCCCTCAAGCCGGATACGCAGGCGATCGTGGTCGACGAGATCTTCCCGCATGCACCTGAAACCATCTGGAAGGCGCTGACCTCGGGCGATCTCATCGCCCGCTGGATGATGGCGCCCGCCGATTTCGCCGCGGTGGAAGGACAGCGTTTTACCTTTCGCACCACGCCGGCCGGCGCCTGGGATGGCGTCATCCATTGCAGGGTGCTGGACGTAAAGCCGAACGAACGCCTCGCCTATGCCTGGCAGGGCGGTGACGAGAGCAATGCTGGCTACGGATCGCGCCTCGACACGGTGGTGACCTGGACGCTGGAGACCGCCAAGGGCGGAACGCGGGTCCGCCTCGTCCATTCCGGCTTCGTCATGCCCAGGAACGAGACTGCCTTCAGGAACATGGGCGAGGGCTGGAAGAAGGTCCTGCGCAACCTCGGCACCGTCGTGGCCGGCAGCAAGGGTTGAGGCGAGGGGACCGAGATGAGCAAGGCCTATACCGGCGGATGCGCCTGCGGCGCGATCCGCTACGAGATCACCGCCGAACCGGTGTTCAGCAATGATTGCCAGTGCCGCGACTGCCAGCGCGAAAGCGGCACGGGCCACCAGTCCCATCTGACCTTTCCGCGGCAGAATGTGACCCTGTCCGGGGAAGGCTGCCCCTGGGACATGGTGGCCGACAGCGGTGTCAGGAAGACCCGCTATTTCTGCCCTACCTGCGGATCGCCGGTCTATCTGACCTTCTCGTCCATGCCGCAATTCTTTTCAGTCCGCGCTGCGAGCCTCGACGACCCAGGTCGCTACAAGCCGCAGGCGGTGACCTATACCAGCGGCGGCTATGCCTGGGACCATCTCGATCCAACCCTGCCGAAATTCGAGAAGATGCCGCCGCGCTGAGCGTGGCGCTCGTCAGGTGGGTCGATCTCCAGATCGACCATCGTGGAAACGCCGAGCTTGCCAGAAGGGAAATGCCGATCTAGAGATCGGCACACCGCGCAGCGTTATGATGACGGCTATCAGCCGCTTTACAACCAATCATGAAGCAGTTGACCATTGTTCTCTTTTTGTTCTAAGCACCAAGAGTGCCGATCGAGAACGCGAGGTCATCATGCAATTGGCGTTTGACTTCTATGGCGAGCTACCGCGGGGGCCGGTACGGGGCGAGAGATTGTTCTTCGCGGTGTTTCCCGGCGCGGAGGACGCTCTCCGGATCGAACAGTTCAGGCGGAGTTTTTTCGAAGCGAACCATTTTCGCGGCAGCATGTTGCGACAGGATCGCTTTCATGTCTCGCTCCACCATATCGGCGACTTCAAGCGTCTCAAGGCATCGCGTAGCTACGCCGCGGAGTTGGCCGGCGAACTCGTCCATTTGCCTGCTTTCGAGATAACCCTCAACGCACTCAAGAGTTTGGGTACGTTCCCGAAGCCGGGCAGGGCCCTGCGCCATCCCCTCGTCCTGCTTGGAGAAGGGCCGGGTCTGGTCGAACTTCATGAAACATTAGGCGCGGCCATGACCAAGGTCGGCATCCGCGCCTTTCCGGATTTCACGCCGCATCTGACCTTGTCCTATGGCGAACGTTCAGTTTTGGAACAGCGGATCGACCCGATCCCTATTCACATCGCAAGTTTTTGCCTGGTTCACAGCAGGGTGGGGAAGACGGAATATCGCATCATCAAGCGCTGGCCGCTCCTGGAACCCAAGCCGCTCCTGCATTGACCCAGCGTGAGGAACCTGATGCCGCCCGTCACCGTCGATCCCGCCAAGATCCATGAATTCGCGGATGCCGAGAGCTTCTACGCCTGGCTCCGCGACCATCACGACAGCGAAAGCGAAGTCTGGATCAAGATCCACAAGGTGGGCTCGGGCCTTGCCTCGATCACGCCCAAGGAGGCGATCGACGTCGTGCTCTGCTGGGGCTGGATCGACGCGGTGCGCAAGGCCCTCGACGAGCGCAGCTTCCTGCAGCGCTATACGCCGCGCGGTCGCAGGAGCATCTGGAGCCGGATCAATGTCGACAATGTCGCCCGGCTGGTCGCCGAGGGGCGCATGACCGAACATGGGCTGAAGCAGGTGGAGGCCGCCAAGGCTGACGGCCGCTGGGATCGGGCCTATGAGAGCGGCAAGCATCTCAGAATTCCCGCCGATCTCCAGGCCGCGATCGAAGCCGAGCCGGATGCGCTGCAGATGCTGGGCACGCTCAGCGCGCAGAACCGTTTCGCACTCGCCTTTCGCATGCACAACACCAAGACCGAGGCCGGGCGGAAGAAAAAGATCGAGACCTTCGTCGCCATGCTCAAGCGCGGCGAGACGATCCATCCGCAACCGAGGAAATGAGGCGGCAGCGCCTGCGGATGTAGGACCGGGCCGGAAATGACGGGTCGAGCTTTAGGCGATCCGGTATCAGATCGGCAGTGCCTCGACCACGACGCCGCTCTCGGCAACGACGACGCCCCCCCGCAGCACCAGCTTGCGGGGCGGGCGGTTGATCACGGCTTCCTCGGCACCGGGCGTATCGATGACGACGAGATCGGCCGGCGCGCCCGGTGCCAGGCCGTAACCCGCAATGCCGAGCGCCTTGGCCGGCTCGAGGGTGGCGAGGTCCAGCGCCAGGCGCAAATCCTGATTGGTGTAAAATTCCTGCCGGGCCGCGACGATGGCGGCCCGATCGAGCATGTCGCCATTGCCGAAGGGCGACCAGCAGTCGCGGATATTGTCGGACGCGGCGAAAAGGGTGACGCCGTGGCTGCGCAGCGCCTTCACTGGCGGCACCGGCACGGCGGCCGGGCTCGAGGTCATGATCGCCACGCCGGCGCGCGCCAAGGCATCGGCGGTTCGGGCGAAGCTCTCGGGCGACAGATCGCCCAGCGCGAAGGCGTGGCTCACCACGACGCGCCCCTGCAGGCCGAGCGCCTCGGTGCGGCTGGCAATGTCGCGCAACTCGGAGCCACCGGTTTCGCCGCCGTCATGCAGATGGATGTCGACCCCCTTGCCGTATTTTTCGGCGAGGGCGAAGACGATGTCGAGCTGGCCTGGCACGTCATGGTCGAAACCAGCGGGATCGAGCCCGCCGATCAGGTCGGCACCGGCGGCGAGGGCGGCATCGAGGAGGTCGGCTGCACCGGGCTCGCTCATGACGCCGCTCTGGGGAAATGCGACGATCTCCATGTCGACCCAAGGCCTCCATCGTTCCCGAACGGCGAGCAGGGCCTCCAGATTGGCGAGTTTCACGTCATTGTCGATGTCGACATGGCTGCGTACCCGCGTGGTGCCGTTGGCGACGAGGCGTCGCAGAAGGTTGGTGGCGCGCGCCTCGACGGGCAGAGGCACGGCATGCCGGGCGACACGTTCGGCGGCGATACGCTCGCGCACGCTTTCGCCCGGCACATGCGGCACCAGCGGAGCGCCCATATGGGTCTTGTCGAGGTGGATATGGCCATCGATGAAGGCCGGAAGCAGCAGGGCTCCGGCAAGATCGCGCCGATCCGGATCGCTCGATCGGGGGCGGGGCTCCTCGATCGAAGCGATATGCCCGTCGGCGATGAGAACATCCGCCCGGCGTCCGTCTGGCAGGGTGGCGTCAGCAAGCAGCATCACATCAGTCCGAGGCGTTTAGCGGCAACGTAGTTGTAGAGGGGATCGCGATAAAGCTTGAATTCCTCGGAGGCGGAGAAACTGAGGCTGAGATCGTGCTCGTCGTCGTGCCTGATGGCTTCGGCGAAAATCTCCGGCCAGTCCGGCACTTTCTGCCGCCGCCATTCTTCGACCTGTTCGGCCGCGGGAAAGTCGGGAAAGCCGATCTTCGGTATGAGCGAGGCGATGGCCTGCCAGAAGCGCCGCATCGGCACGGTCGGGTCTGGCGACCGCGGCGCCATCATGCGCAGCCAATGCGTGCCGGTGAGGGCATGCAGGAGGGAAAAATCGCCCGTCGCGGCGAAGAGCGCCAGCGACAGGCGGGCGAAGCGGTCCATGGTATCGGGGCCGATGGCCAGCATGTCGTGAACGGGCGCGAATTCCGGCTTGGCGGCGACGGCGCGCATATTGTGCCAGAGCAGGTCGCATTCTGTGACGATATGGCGAAAGGAGGAAGGCCTATACATGTAGGCCAGCACGTCGACAGGGTCATCGGTTGTACCGGCTTCACCCCGGCCCGTGCCGAGATCGAGATAGGTCGCGGCCCAATAGGCGAGGGCGATGGCGGTTTCCTCGTCATTGTCCGTCAAGGTGGCGTAGGCCATGCGCATGAAGGCATGCATGGCGCTGGCGGCAAAGCCGTCGAACAGGACCGGCAAATAGAGCCGGGCGGCCGGCGTGGCACCGAGCCGCCGGACCTCTCCCTGGAAGAACTTGCGATAGTCACCTTCCCGTTCGCGATCACCCAGGGCGTCACGCCAGTTTTCCCGGGAGATCGTCTCTTTGGGAGCGGGCACGGGGACGAGGCCGTTCTGGACGCGGTAGATCTCGCAGAATTCTTCCAGTCTCCGGTCATCGGCGCCCATGCGCTGCATGGCGACCAGAATCATCGGCAGATGATTGGCGAGCCTATAGGGGAATTCGGCGCTCCACTGCTGCGACCAGCCGATGGCACGGGCGAGCGCATCGTCCTTCCTGTCCGCTTCTTGCGGTGCCGACATCGAACCCTCCCCATCCGGTCCTGCTCTGCGGGGCATGAGGAACCTTTTGGTTGCTCGCGGCCGCAGCTGGAATCTACCCTGTCCGCGCGGGGCAGAAAAGGGCTGGATGCAACAAACCAAACAAAATTATGTAATAATTTGTTCGATATTGCGAGTGTTTGAGGCTGTTCTCTAATCAAGTTGCGAAAATATGTTTGAGTGTGCTCGAATTTCTCACATTCTGATTGCGCGCAAAAAATGCAATGATAGCCTTCCGGTTGCGAGGGTGTAACGAAGGGGATCCACGATGAACATGACGGCAAAATGCCGCTCTCTCATGCTGGCGGGATTTCTGGTGTTTGCGGGAGCGGCGCAGGCCCAGGAGCGTTTCGAGGGCGTCACGCTCAATCTGGCATCGCAGAACGACCAGTTCGCGGTGATCCTGGCCGCGATGGCGCCGGATTTCGAAAAGGCGACCGGCGCCAAGGTCAATGTCGAGATCCTGAGCTATCCGGAATTGCTGACCAAGATCACGGCCGATTATGTCGGCCATACCAAGGGCTACGACATCGCCACCACCGACATCGTCTGGTCGGGGCAGTTCGCCGAGGCCGGCTACACCGTCGACCTCACCGACTGGATCAAGCGCGATGCCGCCGAGATCAAGGTGGACGACATCTATCCCAGCCTGATGAAAGGCCTGGGAGGTTACAAGGGCAAGCAGATCGCCTTTCCTTTCGCCGGCTATGCCAATGTGCTCGCCTATCGCAAGGACCTCTACGAGGCCGCCGGCCTGAAGCCGCCGGCGACGATGGAAGACTACATCGCCGCTGCGCTCAAGCTGACCGATCCGGCGAAGAAGACCTTCGGCTTCGTCGCCAACGGTCAGAAGGGCCCCGCCGTAGCGCAAGACTGGATGCAGTACAATTTCCAACTCGGCGGCTCGATCCTGGGGCCTGACGGCAAGCCCACGCTCAATTCGGCGGCCAACCTGCAGAGCGTCATCGATTACAAGAAGCTGTTTGACAAGGCGGCACCGCCCGGCGCGGCCGATTATGACTGGGGCGCGCGCGAGGAGAGTTTCCGCCAGGGCATGGTTGCGAACATGCAGACCTGGTCGATCGGCGCCGCCGGCTACGACAATCCCGAGATCTCCAAGGTGGTCGGCAAGGTCGGCATCATGCTGACGCCGGCTCGGACCGGCAAGCAGCCGGAATACGGCATCGGCGGCTGGGGGCTCGGCATCAATGCCGACATCGACAAGCGCAAGCAGGAGGCGGCCTGGGCCTTCATCAAATGGATCACCAGCCCGGCCGTGCATAAGGACTTCAATCTGCGCGGCGCCGGCAGCTATCTGCGCAAGAGCGAGATGACCGACAAGGACCTCCTGGCGAAGTTCCCCTTCCTGCCCGTGCTGGCCACCTCCTTCGAACATGGCAATGTCGATTTCCGGCCGCGCATTCCGCAATATCCGGAATTGCAGGATCTGATCGGCTCGGCCGTCAACGGCGTGCTGGTCGGCAATGCCGATCCCAAGGCGGCCCTGGACGAGGCGCAGGCCCAGGCTGAAAAGCTGTTCTGAACCGCTGGTTATCCGGGTGCGCGGATGCTCCGTCCGCCTCTTCTTTTCCGCAAACGGAGGGGTTTCAAGAGCGGACGGGACCTCCGCGCACCCGGGAAAAACTCCCTTACAGCCTGTTCAAGCAAGGTTGCATTGCCACCGAGGGCGGCGCGATCATGCTGGCGCCTGTCTTGTCGCCGACGATTCCGGAGAGCCTGGATTTGGAAAGCAGTTCAACGAGTCTCGCGAGAAGCGGCTCTCCAGCGAGGGCGCGGCCCCGGCGCCTGTCCTATGCACGCAAGCGCCAGCTTTTCCTGATCCTGCTGGCGGCACCCGCCATACTCTATGTGCTGGCGATCGCCGTCTGGCCGATGGCCCAGGGGATCTTCTACTCCTTCCAGGAATACAGCCTTGTCCGCCCGGCGGGCCGGCGTTTCGTCGGGCTCGACAACTACATCGCCCTGTGGAGCGACAAGACCGCCCGCCAGGCGCTGATCAATACCTTCGTCTTCACCATCGGTGCTGTGACGATAGAATTCGTCTTCGGGCTCGGCATCGCCCTGCTGCTCTGGCGGGACGATTTGTTCAACCGCATCGTTCTCGGCCTGTTGCTGATCCCGGCCACGGTGACTCCGCTGGTCGTCGGGCTGATCTTCAAGGCCATGCTCAATGCCGACTACGGCGTGCTCGGTTATTTCCTGGCCGAAGCAGGCATCTCCGGGCCCAGAGGCCTGCTCGCCGATCCGCTGCTCGCTTTGCCGACCCTGATCGCCGTCGACGTCTGGGAATGGACGCCCCTGATGGCGCTGATCCTGCTGGCGGGCCTCAAGTCCCTGCCGACGGATATCCTCGAGGCGGCGCAGGTCGACGGCGCCACCAGCGCGCAGCGCTTCGCCCTGATCATCCTGCCGCTCCTGCTCCCGGCGGCCTTCCTGGCCCTGGTGCTGAGAATGATGGATGCCTTCCGTGTCTTCGACATCATCTATGTCAGCACCAGCGGCGGGCCGGGCGACGCCACCACCACGCTGATGATTCATGGGGTCAAGCAGGGACTGGAATTCTTCAATATCGGCCGTGCTTCGGCCGTGAGCAATCTGATCACCGCCTGCATCGGCGTGATGGCGGCGATGTTCATCTTCCTGGTCAGGCCGGCGAGGAATCGCAATGCGTGAGGCCGCTGCCGATAGGGGATTATGGGCAAGGCGCGCCGCCCTGGTCGTCATTCTCGCCATCGCGCTCTTTCCGATCGTCTGGCTGTTCGCAACCGCCTACAAGCCGGCGAGGGACATCTTCACCACGCCGCCGCAGCCCTTCTTCGAGCCGACCTTCGCGAATTTCGAAAACGTCTTCCGGCTGTTCGACCTGTGGTCGCTGGTGAAATCGAGCCTGATCATCTCGATCGGCTCGACCTTGCTTTCGCTGCTGCTGGGCGTTCCCGCCGGCTATGCCCTGGCCCGCTCGAAGAATCCGAAAGCTGTGTGGCTCGCCTATTTCTTCCTGGCCATCCGCACCGTGCCCCCGGTGGCAACCCTGATCCCCTTCTATCTGATGATGCGTGATATCGGCCTGCTCGGCACCTGGTGGGCGGTGATCCTGCTCAACACGGCCCTGAACAGCGCCTTCGTGGTGTGGATGATGTTCTCCTATTTCCGCGCCTCGCCGGTCTCGATCGAGGAAGCGGCGCTGACGGACGGCAGCAATGACTGGAGCACCTTCCTGTTCACGGCCCTGCCGTCCGTTGTGCCCGGCATCATCGCCAGCGCCATCTTCTGCATCATGTTCTCCTGGAACGACTTCCTCTATTCGATGTTCCTGACCCGGGCCGACAGCAAGCCGATCTCGGTGGCGCTGCTCTCGGCCTATGGCACCAAGGACATTTCCTGGGGCATGCTCGGCGCGCTGGCGCATTTCTCCACTCTTCCCATCGTCTTGATGATGATCCTGCTCAACCGCTATTTCGTGCAGGGCCTGACCAAGTCGGCCCATTGAAGGTTCTGCCATGGCCGCAATCAGCTTTTCCCAGGTCAGCAAAGCCTATGCCGACGGGCATCTGGCCGTGAACAAACTGGATCTCGACATCGCCGATGGTGAGTTCCTGGTGCTGGTCGGCCCGTCGGGCTGCGGCAAGTCCACGGCCTTGCGCATGATCGCCGGTTTGGAGACCATTACCGGCGGCACGCTCTCGATCGGCACGGAGGTGGCCAACGACCTGTCTCCGCGCGAGCGCAACGTGGCGATGATCTTCCAGAGCTATGCGCTCTATCCGCATCTTTCCGTCGCCGACAATGTCGGCTTCGCCCTTAAGGTGCGCGGCGAGAAGCGCGAGGTGATCGAGGAGAAGGTGAAGGCCGCCGCCGCCATGCTCGAGCTGGACAAGCTGCTTTCCCGCCGTCCCGGGCAGTTGTCCGGCGGCCAGCGCCAGCGCGTCGCCATGGGGCGGGCGATCGTGCGCGAGCCCGCCGCCTTCCTGATGGACGAGCCCTTGTCCAACCTCGATGCCCGCCTGCGCGGCCAGATGCGCGCCGAGATCGCCCGCCTGCAGCGGGCAAGCGGGGTCACCACGGTCTATGTGACGCATGACCAGGTCGAGGCGATGACCATGGGCGATCGCGTGGCCGTGATGAATGCTGGCGTGCTGCAGCAATTGGCGCCGCCCCGCGAGCTCTACGACCGGCCTGTCAATCTGTTCGTCGCCACCTTCATCGGGGCGCCGCCGATCAATCTGCTGCCTGGCCGGCTGCGCCGAGGCGGTCAGGGGATGGAAGTTGCTCTGCCGGGCCTCGTTTTGCCCTTGCCGGCTGCTTTCGTGCAGGAGAGGCCCGGGCTTGCCAGCCAGGGCGATCGCGAGGTGGTGGTCGGCATCCGGCCGGAGAACCTGTTCCTGACCGACAGCGACGGCGAGGCGCTTTCCGCCCGCATTGCTTTTCAGGAGGATCTGGGGGCGAGCCTGCTCATCCATGTCGATCTCGTCGAGCCCGGGACGGACGCAGAGCAGAGGCGCGCAGGGCTGGACGAACTGGACGAAAGCGCGCCGGTCGCAATTTCCACCCGCATGCGCATCAGCGCGCCCGTCAGTGCGAGGCGCAAGGCCGGCGATGCCGTGAAGATCGGGATCCAGGCCGACAGCCTGCATTTCTTCGATCCGGCAAGCCAGCTGGCGATCCGCTGAGATCATCGGAAGCCATCTTGGCAAGGTGCTCGCGCTTGGCGGCTTTCCCAACCATGCCTATCTATGATTTAAGCTCGTCATTGCGAGCGCAGCGAAGCAATCCAGTTTTATGGTAGGCGGTTTCTGGATTGCTTCGCCACGCTCGCAATGACGGAAATATCGCCGGCCAGGCGGCCATACATCGTTTGGCCTCCGGCTTCATTGACAGGACCTCTTCTTTGTTCACAGGCATCATTCAGGGCGTCGCCACCATCGACGCCGTCAAGGACCATGACGGCTTGCGCACTTTCACGCTGCGCTTTCCCGAGGGCTTCAGCGAAGGGCTCGCCATTGGCGCCAGCGTCTCGGTGGACGGTGTCTGCCTGACGGTGACTGAATTGCTCTCGGCGCAGACGGCAACCTTCGATGTGATGCTGCAGAGCCTGAAGATCACTACTTTGGCCGACTATGTCGCCGGCGATCGCGTGAATGTCGAGCGGGCCGCCAAGGACGGAGCCGAAATCGGCGGCCATCCGATTTCGGGGCATGTCGATTTCTCCACCACCATCGAATCCGTGGGCACCTCGGAAGGCAACAAGGTCATCCGCATCGCCATCCTGCCGGATTTCGCGCGCTACGTTTTTGCCAAGGGCTATATCGCCATCAACGGCGCCAGCCTGACCGTGTCCGAAGTCGACAAGAAGGAAGGCTGGTTCGAAGTCTGGCTCATCCCCGAAACCCGTCGCATGACCGTGTTCGAGGACAAGCGGGCCGGCGACCGACTCAATATCGAGATCGAGCGCGACACCCAGGTGGTGGTCGATACCGTGCGCGATGCCGTGCAGGAGAGCCTGGGGCGCCTGCAGCCGGTGCTGGAAGCCCTGCTCGCGGAAAAGGGCTTCAACCTCGAGGATTTCGTGCAGGTTCCGCGCCAGATCGGCAAGAGCTGAGGCTCGAAGGGGCGGACAGTGTCTAACATCGTGCCCTTCGGTGGGAGAAAGCAAGACGGAGCGGACTCTGAAGGAGAGACGCAACGGCGGTTCGAGCTCCAACTCTTCATCAAACATCCAAGCATCGATCCAGCGGAAATCACGGCTGCGGTCGGACTTGAGCCGAAAATCCAGAGTCGGGTTGGAGATGCGCGTAAGACGCCAAAAGGCGCGCCACTGCCGGGCGTCTACCCGGACACGAGTTGGCGCTATAGCGAGCGGCATCATGTCGAAAAGCAATGGTTCGCCAGTCGTGTCGAAGAACTGGTTGATCGCCTCCTTCCCCACAAAGTCGTCCGTGAAGAACTCGCAAGCTGCTGATTCAGCGTTAGTTTTTTAGCCAGGCAAGTATTCGCGTTTGCCGGA
>NZ_JAGIPY010000119.1:0-246 GCF_017813775.1 Labrys sp. LIt4 | reverse complement strand
CGGCGCCGGAGTAACCAGAGACACCAAAGACGGTAGGCTGGCCACCAAGGTGGTCAAGGATAGGGGCAATTCCGAGCTGAGCGGCGGTGGCGTAGCAGCCAGGGTTAGAGATGCGCTTGGCCTGGGAGATCTGGGAGCGCTTGGTCAACTCGGGAAGACCGTACGTCCAAGTATTGTCGAATCGGTAATCAGCTGAGAGGTCCACAACGACGCTCTTGTCCTGAGCAGACTTGCCCTTGCTGGCAG
>NZ_JAGIPY010000118.1:0-246 GCF_017813775.1 Labrys sp. LIt4 | reverse complement strand
GGGGTCGTGCTCTGGAAGCCTCGAGGTCTGCCTTGGGCAAGCCAGGCGGCTCACATGAATTATCTACCACGCTCTCGTGCACTATTGTCTTTTGAACTCTCTACATGAGGCTTTCAATACGTCCCTCTGCACTTATGCAAAACCATGGAACCTGTTGGCCTGACTGTCGGAGTCTTGGGGCTCGCCGGCCTGTTTAGTTCCTGTCTGGAGGCCGTCGAGCGATTCGATTCCTGGAGGAATTTCACC
>NZ_JAGIPY010000117.1:0-246 GCF_017813775.1 Labrys sp. LIt4 | reverse complement strand
AAAACGCCCGACGCAGGTTCGCCGCCAGTTCGTGCGCCGGCACATCGCGCCCGAGCTGGAGGCTTGCCATCTTCTCGTGGGTTGGATCGAACGGGCGCTGGAAGCCCTCGTCGATCTTCAGCAGCCAGTTGAAGTGATAGGCATCGTTGCGCTCGCGGCGGAACTGCTTGACCCGCTTGAGGCCCTCGCTCATTTCCCGCGCGACTTCCACCGGGTCGTCGATGATGATCCGGTAACGACGCTGCG
>NZ_JAGIPY010000116.1:0-246 GCF_017813775.1 Labrys sp. LIt4 | reverse complement strand
GACGATATAATAAAGCCCGAAAACCCACCAAAGCGACACGGAACACCCCGCCAAGTAGATTATGAATACGATAAGACGCGCCTCTTTTTGCCCCAGATGCAGGACGAGCTTAGTGGCGAGATGGGCGCAATGACATCAACGTTCGTTCGCTGGTCTGTCTATAACGCATACTTTGGAACTCCACCATCCCTTGGCAGAGTTGATGTCGAGATTTGGACAGGAGGTGATGTAACGATGGCTGGCAGC
>NZ_JAGIPY010000115.1:0-246 GCF_017813775.1 Labrys sp. LIt4 | reverse complement strand
AGCCGTAGCTTATAGAGCGGCGCCATGCGGGCAGAATTTTTACTGCTTTTTCTTCCTTTCTTCTTCCAAAGTTGATCACCCGGTGAAGAAGAAATTAGGCTGGACGTCGTGGACTTTGTTCAAGTGGCGTGAAGTTGATATTAGCTGGGGAGATGAGAAGCAGGAGAGGGAAGAGAGCTTTTTTTTTGCGATTTTCCCTCGTTTTCCCCTGCTCGGCGCTTTCAAGAATTGGTGACTCGTACCGAC
>NZ_JAGIPY010000114.1:0-247 GCF_017813775.1 Labrys sp. LIt4 | reverse complement strand
CTTCGGCGAGCTTCTGGAAGAGTCCGCGATCGAGGCCACGCGCGGCGCGGTAATCGACGTCTTCAATGGCGGCCTGGTGACGCAGACGGGCATAGCGCAGCCGCCGCAGCAGCTTTCGGTCGTAGCGATGGGTGATCTCTCGGTCGAGCAGAAGCCCGAGCCACTCGGCGTGGCTCATGGCCTCAGCCTCGCCCGAGGCTTCGATCTCGGTAAAGGCCTTGGCCATGCCGGCAAGGCCGAGGAGGTC